>NZ_CP031310.1:2400000-3000000 GCF_004799665.1 Halapricum salinum | reverse complement strand
AGGACTCCGCGGCCGCGTCCGTCTCGTCCTGTGCTCGAAGGTCACACGCTACCGACTCCATCGAGCCGACTGAACAGCCCAGCGAATCGGCGGTCCCGGCGTCGATTGTCTGGTCGTCGCTGTCGATCGCGGGGTTCGGCGTCTCGCGGTAAGCGTCACCGAACTCTCGCTCGGCGCGCTCGTCGTATCGCTCCCAGAACTCCTCGGCGGAGAGGTCGCCCCGGGAGACCCGCTTTGCGTCCTCGGCCATCGCCAGCCCCAGGTCGGTGTCGTGATCGGTCCTGGCTAACTCTTCGCGAGGGTCGGTTCGCTCGTGATCGACCATCTCGTCGAGTGTGGTCCGGCCCACGTCCGGCACGCCGGGCGCGCGCCCGTCCTCGCCTGAGCGACTCATCGTAACCACCGGTCGGACTCCATCTCGCTCGTTCGGATCATACACGTATAGCTACGAGAGACGGCGTAGAGAGTGTACCACCGATACTGTTTGGTCCGGCAAAGTGGGGTATAACCACCCACCCAATACTCTTTGGATCGGGGGTCACGGCCGTCACGAGACCCCCGTCTCACCGCGTCCCAGTTTCTGAGAACGCGCTCGGTTCATATACTGGGTGGCGAACAAGTTCGAGCCATGAACCGGTCCGCTGAACGAACTCGCCGTCACCGTTCGTCGGGAGGTGTCCGGCCGTGAACGTCGTGATTCTCGTATCGATCGTCCTGCGCGTCGCCGGCGTGGGCTACTCGCTCGTGCTCCTGTCACGGAGCGGCGACAGACGGTTCGGATTCCTCACGGTGATGCTGTCGCTGATGGCGACCCGCCAGATGCTGTCTGCACGACACGCCACGAGTCCGATCGAGGAACTCCCCGGCCTGGCAGTGAGCGTCCTCGCGCTGTTGACCGTCTACTATCTCTCCAGTTATGTCGTCGAAGAGAAGCGCCTCACCGATCGCCTCCGCGGGTTTCGCAAGGCCATCGAACACGCCGGCCACGCCATCCTCCTGACGGACACCGACGGAACTATCGAGTACGCGAACCCCGCGGTCGAGAGCGTCGTCGGGCACGATCCCGACGCGGTCGTCGGTGAGAACCCACGGCTCTGGAAGTCCGGCGAGCACGACGAGGACTTCTACGCGGAGATGTGGGATCAGATCTCCTCGGGATCGGTCTGGGAGGGTGAGATCGTGAACCAGACCAGGTCCGGCGAGCACTGCTGGGTCGACATGACGATCGCACCAGTTACGGACGATGACGGCGATATCGAACGCTACGTCGCCGTCGAACGGGACGTCACCGACCGCAAGGAACGCCAGCACCGCATCGAACAGCAGAACGACCGTCTCGATCGCCTCAACAACACGAACGAGGTGCTCCGGGACGTCAACCGCGACCTCGTCGCGGCGTCGACGCGGGAGGAAATCGAGCGGGCTGTCTGTGATCGTTTCTCGCGGTCGGAGCTCTTCGAGGCGGCCTGCATTCTCGATACGGGGGCCTTCGCCGAGCGAGTAACCGTCCGGACCGCTGCCGGCACTGACGAGGCGGGGGTCTACGGGGAACGCTTCGCGACCGGTGCCGGCAGAACGGCCGTTGCGGAAGTTCTCGACCAGGGTCGGCCGTCGTTCGTCGATTCGACACTCGAAGAAGTCACAGACCCGGCGGCGGCGACTGGTGTCCTCGTTCCACTGTCGTACCAGAACGCCGAGTACGGGGTGCTCTTCGTCGACGCGGCCCGGGACAATGCCTTCGAGGCGATCGACCAGGGGCTGTTCGCCGACCTCGGGCTGACTGTCGGAGACGCGATCAACGCGGCCGAGAGCAGGCAGACGCTCGCTTCCGACGACGTGACGGAACTGGAGTTCCGGGTCGAAGGGGTCGACGATCCGTTCGTCCGCCTCTCAGAGGCGATCGGGGGCACACTCGAACTGGCGGGTATGAGCGACGAGGGCGACGGGTGTATCGCCTACGTTTCCGTGCGGGATTGTGACGGGCCCGAAGTCGCCGAGGACGTCTCGGACACGCCGGGGATACGGACCGCCCAACGGGTGTGTGTCCACGACGAAGCGTCCGTCTTCCGGCTCGGGATCGACGACTCGGTAGTCACGACGCTCGCTCGGTACGGGGCGGCTGTGACCGCTCTCGAGATCACTGACGGACAGGGACGGCTCGTCGCGGACGTCTCGCCGTCGAACGACGTGCGAGCCCTCGTCGAGGCTGCCAAGTCGGTGTATCCCCCGCTCGATCTGATAGCGCAACGCGAGCGCGAGCGCGAGTCGCCGTTCGAGACCGAGTTCCGCGCTGCACTCGAAGAGTCGCTGACGACTCGCCAGCTCGAGGCGGCCCAGACGGCGTATTTCGCCGGCTTCTTCGAGTGGCCACGCGAGACGAACGGCGAAGCGGTCGCCTCGATGATGGACATCAGCCAGTCGACGTTCACCCAGCATCTCCGTGCGGCTGAACGGAAGCTTTTCCGGGCGCTGTTCGAGGAGCGGTCGAACTCCCTCGCGCGGCTACCGAACGTCTGAGAGGTGAGTACTGTCGGTCTGTTCCGCATTGACCGCACGAAGGCGCGCGCTCATCTCGGTAAATCGAGACAGTAATCACTATGAGTGCGGTTTCGACAATCGGTTTCACCCCCGTGTGGTCCCGTCGGGAGCAAAACAAAGCGGCTATGGCGGTCGACTCGCCACCATGTCGTATGAGTGACGCGAGACAGCGTGCGGCGTTGACCGAGCGGGCGGTCCGCGCCGGTGGGGCGGTCGCACGGGACATCTTCCGGGGGGAGTTGACGATCGAGACCAAAGCGAACAAGAACGACCTGGTGACCGACGCCGACCGGGAGGCCCAGCGTCAGGTCGTCCACACGATCGTGCAAGAGTTTCCCAACGAAGCGTTCCTCACAGAGGAGAGTTTCGAGAACCCGGGCGGCGAGGATGCGCCCGACGCTCCCACACCGATCCAGCGCGCGGGTGAAGTAGTCGATAGCGTTCCAGAGACGGGACCGTGCTGGGTCGTCGACCCGATCGACGGAACGGCGAACTTCGCACGCGGGATCAGGCTCTGGACGACCAGCGTCGCGGCCGTCGACGACGGCGAGACGGTCGCAGCCGGGACGTACCTCCCCTCTTTGCAGGACATCTATACCGCGGGGCCGGACAGCGCCACGCGCAACGGCGAGACCCTGGTGACGAGCCAACGTGACGACCCCGAGACGTTCGCCGTCGGACTGGTCGCCTACTGGGCTGGCGACCGCAGCGAGCAGTTCGGAGCACTGGCACGCGAAGTCGCCGCGAGATTCGGTGACAGCCGCCGGTTCGGGAGCTTCCAGGCGACGCTGGCGATGGTCGCAAGCGGCGAGCTAGACGCGGCCGTGACGACCGAGCCGATCACCGCCTGGGACACGCTGGCTGGCGTGAAACTCGTCGAGGCGGCGGGTGGGACAGTCACCGATCCCGACGGCAGTGCATGGAGCGCCGAGACCGACGGGCTCGTGGCCTCCAACGGCAGGACCCACGACGCCGTCGTCGATTCGATCCAGGCTGCGATCGAGTGACATGGTTGCGATCACGCTCGTCGGTGCGGCGCTGCTCGCGCTGGTCGGACTGGCCGTGTTCGCACTCGGGGCCCGTGAGCTGTGGTTCGCCACGCGGATCTACCGCGGTGAGCCGACGGCCATCGCCGACGTGGTGAACGACCCCGGTCCTGCCGAACTTCAGGGCACGGCCCAGTCCGACGAGGGGACCGTCGAGTCGCCGTTCTCGGGTGCCGACTGTCTGCTCTGTGAGTGGGAGGTGCAGGAGGCAGAAACCACCGGCGAGGGCGGCGTCCACTGGAAGACCCTCGATCAGGGCCTCCGCGGCGGGCCCTTTCGACTAACCGACGAGACGGCCAGTTGTCGGATCGAACCAGCTGGCTCGGTTCGCCATCTGGACGAACACGACGTGAAAGTTCCGGCAGGGACGGAACTACCGGATCGGCTGCGGGCGTTCGTCGCGTCCAATCCGAACGTCGACTCCCAGGAAGGGGCCGCCGACGCGACGTTCGCCGGGATCAATCTCGGCGAGGAACAGCGATTCGTCGAGCGGCGGCTCGACCCCGGTGAGGACTGTTACGTCTACGGCTACGCCCACTACGATCCCGCAGCCGGGAGCCGTGCGGGCGAGGTCAACGTTCGCGTCGACGGCGACGGTGTCCGGCGGTTTCTCGTCGCCGACAGTCGTGAGCGCGGCGTCGCGTGGGAGCAGGTGAAGATCGGGATTTTGCCGACGGTGCTGGGCCTCGTATTCGTGGGCGCTGCCATCGCACTCGCGCTGTGATGGATGCTGGCGCGACCACCGTGTTTTTCCCGGTGCCGCCCTAACGGGAGCGTATGTCAGCGCTGCGTGATGCCCTGCGAGAGTTGCCCGATGCAGTGTACGCCGACGTGCTGGAGAGCGACGACGCGTACCTGTTGCTCGTCGATCTCCCCGGCGCGACCAGTGAGACGGTCGACGCCCGCGTCGAGCGCGGCCGAGTGATCATCGAAGCGCGGCGTGAGAAAGACCTCCCTGCTGGCTTCGAGTACGTCGAGGAGGAGCGCTCGCTGTTTCTCGACGTCGAGTTGCCGTTGCCACCGGACGCGACCGGCGACGGCGCAAAAGGCAGCGTCGATCAGGGCGTGCTCGAACTGCGCCTGCCGAAACAGACCGCCGCACCGTCGGCGACGATCCCGATCGACGAGGCCTGAGGACGGGGTGGCCCGCAGGTGAACCTCCGTGCCTACCGGCGGTTCTTCACGGTCGTCCGCCAGTTCCTCCCTCTGGCGATCGCCTACGCCCGTGACCGCCGTCGATTCTTGCTGTTTGGCTCGTCTCGTCAGGTGACCGCAGACCAGCGCCGCCGCCGCGCACAGCGATTACTAGAGTCGCTGTTGACGCTCGGGCCGACGTTCATCAAACTCGGCCAGTTGCTTTCGACCCGCCCGGACATCCTCCCGCCGGAGTACGTCGAGGAGTTCTCGAAACTCCAGGACAAGGTCCCGCCCGCCGACTGGGGCCAGGCCCGGGTCGTCCTCGAAGAGGAGATCGGCCCTGTCGACCAGCGCTTCAGTGACTTCGACGTCGAACCGATCAGCGGTGCGAGTCTCGGACAGGTCTACTACGCCGAGGTCGACGGGGATCCCGTCGCCGTCAAGGTTCGTCGCCCGGGCGTCGAGGACCTCGTCGAGGCCGACTTGCGGGTTATCAGGTGGACGCTACCGCTCGTGATGCGATTCGTCGATTCGGCCCGCTCGTTCTCCTTGCAGACGCTTGCCGACGAGTTCACCAAGACCATCCGCGAGGAGATGGACTACGGCCGCGAGGCGAAGATGCTGACCGAGATTCGAGGGAATTTCGAGGGCGACGACCGGATCGTCATCCCACCCGTGGTCGAGAGTCACTCGACCGAGCGCGTGCTCACCATGGGGTACATCCCAGGGACGAAGATCAACGACGTCGAGGAACTCGATCGAAAGGGGATCGACCGAACCGAACTGGCCGAGACGCTCGAAGAGGCGTACTTCCAGATGATCGTCGAAGACGGTGTCTTCCACGCCGACCCCCACCCTGGAAATCTCGCGGTGAAAGACGACGGCTCGATCGTCTTCTACGACTTCGGGATGAGCGGCTACGTCGACCCGTTCATCCAGGAGAAGATCGTCGAGTTCTACACTGCCGTCGCCGAGCAGGACATCGACAAGATCCTCGACGCACTGATCGAGATGGGGACGCTCTCGCCCGAAGCCGACCGGCAGGTGATGGCCGACGTGATGGAACTGGCCATCGCCGACGCTCGCGGGGAAGACATCGAGCAGTACCGCGTCCAGCAGATCGTCCAGCAAGTCGAGGACACGATCTACGAGTTTCCGCTTCGCCTGCCGTCGAACCTCGCGCTCGTCCTCCGGGTCGCGACGGTCGTCGAAGGGGTCTGCGTGACGCTCGATCCCGACTTCGACTTCATCTCGGTCGCGACCGACTACCTCCGGGAGGCAGGGTACTTCGAGGAAAGCGCACGACAGTTCGTCCGGGATCGCGCGACGGAGTTTCAGGACGCGGCCCGCTCGGCAGTCCGGGTCCCGCCGAAACTCGAATCCGCACTCGACCGGGTCGAGCACGGGGATCTCCGAGTCAAAGCAGATATCGAAGACTCAGACAAGCTCTTCGATATTCTCGCCCGGCGGATCGTCCTCGGATTGGTCCTGGCGAGTGGGATCGGCTCGACGGTGTTTCTCTCGGTATTCGGGACCGTCGAGACCACCGCAGTCGCGGGTGGCGGCACGGTCGTGATCGCGTTCTTGCTGTATCGATCCTTCCGCAAACAGCGAGGAATCAGAGCCCGACCGCAGTTCACCCGCCAGCAGATGCGAGAGCGAGAACCGGCCGATTCGGAACCCGAACAACCGAGTCTCGGGCCGTTCGACGACGGCGTTGGCCCGGAGCAACAGACCGGCAGTGAGTGACCTGGCACGTCCTCACGTCTGGGGATCGAGGTAGGCGTACCGGATCGCTTTCGCGCCCGCGCCGTCGAGTTCTTCGTAGTTCAGTAGTTCGAGCAGTGCCAGCAGTCCCGGGAGAAAGCAGATCGCCGTGACGATGAAGATGAGTGACGCGATCGTCACAGCGATAGCAGTCACGACGTGTGTCGCAGCGAACGCGACGTTCGAGCCCAGCGACCCCCAGGCCTTGCGAAGCGCACTGAAGAATCCGGGACGTTCGTTCTCGTCGGCCCGGACCACGATGTCCGCAGCACGAAAGAGCAACACGAACACGAGCACGACGGTGTACATCCCCACGACGCCGAATATCAGAGCCTGTGCAGTGCCGCCCGAGAGCGCGAGCACAGAGTAGGTGTAGAGCGAGTAGACAGCGACGATCACGGCGACCGTGTAGGGGAGACCGGCCCACAGATACGTCCAGATCGAGGAGACGAACTGCGAGGCACGGCCCCGGGTGCTCGCTGGCGCGCCGCCCCCAGTCCCGGTGTGCGACACCGACGAATAGAACGCGTCCATCAGCGCCAGCAGTGCGGGCCCGATCGTGACGATCGACAGAGACGCCACGAAATACAGGAGACTCAACACGAAGATCGTGACGGCGTCGCTGATGGCGATCCGCCCGTAGGTCTTGAGTACCAGAATCGGATCCGGCGGCTCGTCTTCGTCTCGCAGACTCATCGACCCGGAATTGCGCCCTCGGATTCAAAGAGCCTCCGAAATGTGGCTACCGGGCGGCCGCAGGACAACTATTTAGGGGGCAGCGGACGTGCGTTCGCCTGTCATGTCCGACTTCGAGAGGTACACCTGCAAGAACTGTGAGGAGACGTTCAAGGCACACCCGAGCGCTCGTGCGGCCCAGAACGGCTTCTGTAGTCCAGCCTGTGAGAGCGCGGGGAAAGGCCTCTAACTCTCGTCAGGGCTGTAGTTAGGCGCTTCGTCGGTGATCATCACGTCGTGTGGGTGACTCTCCTGGTGGCCCGCACTGGAGACCCGAACGAACTCCGAGCGTTCCTTGAACTCGGGAATGGTGTTCGCGCCGACGTAGCCCATCCCGGACTTCATGCCGCCGACGAGCTGGTGGAGTTCAGACTGGAGCGAGCCCTTGTAGGGGGTCGCGGCCTCGACACCTTCGGGGACGTATTCGTCTTCTTCGTCGTCCTCGACGTCCTTGAGGTAGCGCTCGCCGCCGCCGGACTTCATAGCGCCGACCGACCCCATCCCGCGGTACTGTTTGTACTTCTTGCCGTTCATCGTGATGACGCGGCCTGGGGCTTCGTCGGTGCCGGCGAAATACGACCCGAGCATGACGGCGTCGGCACCGGCGGCGATGGCCTTGATCGCGTCGCCGGAGTAGCGAATCCCGCCGTCGGCGATCACTGGCACGTCGTGCTGGCTCGCGACGTCAGCCACCTCCGAGACGGCCGTGATCTGGGGCATGCCCGCGCCGGAGACGACCCGCGTCGTACAGATCGAGCCCGGGCCAATCCCGACTTTGAGACCATCGGCGAAGTCGACCAGATCCTCCGCTGCCTCGCTGGTCCCGATGTTACCGACGACGACATCGGCGTCGACGGAGGATTTGATCTCGCGAGCGCTGTCGACGACGTCGAGGTTGTGCGCGTGTGCACAGTCGATGAAGATAATATCCGCACCGGCCTCGTCGGCGACTTCGGCGCGCTCTTGCTCGAAGGGGCCGACAGCCACGCCACAGCGTAGCGAGCCGTCCTCGGCCCGGGCGGCGTTGTCGTACTCCCGTCGCTGGAGGATGCCCTGCATCGTCACGAGACCGACGAGACGGTTCCCGTCGTCGACGATCGGGACGCGCTCGATCTTGTGGTCGTACATCAGTTCGAGCGCGTCACGAGCGGTGACGTCCTCGCTGGCGGTGACGACCTCGTCGGTCATCGCCTCACGGACTTCGTCACGCTCGCCGACCTCGAGGTAGGGCCGGATGTCCGTCCCGGAGATGATCCCGAGCACCTTCTGGTCGTCGTCGACGACGGGCGCACCGGAGACGCCCGCGTGATCCATCATCTCGTCGACGTCCTGCACAGTTTGATCGGGACTGGCAGTCACGACGTCCCGGATGATGAGTTCGTCGGCACGTTTGACGCGTTCGACCTCAGTGGCCATCCGGTCGACATCCATGTTGCGGTGCATGACGCCCAGGCCACCGTGTCGGGCCATCCCGATCGCCATCCCGCTCTCGGTGACGGTGTCCATCGCCGCCGACAGCACCGGGACCTGTAGCTCGACGTTCTTCGAGACTTTCGTGCGCATGTCTGCTTCGTCCGGTTCGACGCGACTCTCCTTGGGGCGGAGCAGTACGTCGTCGAACGTCAATGCCTCTGGTACGTCCAGTTTCGCAGAATAGGGCTGTGGATCGTTCGCCATGTAAGCCGTCCGCCGCGACTGCTGAAAAACGTTGCGAGACGACTCCTGTTGTGGGAGACGCTCCCAGCCTACGGCAACACGCATCCCACAGCATCACAGGCACACTACCGACTCGTGTCCTATCCGGAGACCTCGTTGATCAGCGCCACCCCGGACTGAATAGTTGGAATTTTACACGCTGTCGGTACGACTTCGCCACATTACGGGCCTGAACAATCATGATGTTTAGTCATATGTAAAATTTTGTCCGCTGTATGGGTTTGATACCTGTGTATTGTGGTGTGTAATCGTACGTTTGTTTGTACCATGGGGGCGCATCTCACACAACGCTTTTGATGGAATGACCCGATTCTACATGTATGGACTCCGTCAGTCCCACCACCCGAGCGGGTACGAGCATCCAGATGCAGACCGCGGACCCTTGCTCGCACACATTCTGGAAATCGGTGGGGAATTGCAATCACCAGTCGTCGAACTGGGCGGAGTTCGCACGCGTCTTCGAAGCCCGACCACGGTATCGGCGGCGCGTGCGTGAATCCCCACAGGCCACGGGAGACGGCCCTGTAGCCTGATGAGTAGCTCCCAACACCCGATCGCGCTCGCGATAGAGCGCCAGGTCGGAGGCTCGACGCGTCTGTTGGCGACTGTCATGTGTCTCCCGTTAGTCGACGGGCTGTTCCCCGCACTCGTGTTGGCGGGTGCGGTCGACGGCCCAGTCGGCATTCTCGAAGTAGGGCTGCTGGTATTCGGCGGGAGTGCGACCGTCGCGGTAATTCTCGCGGACATGGACGGCGGCCCGCGCGAACAGCTACCCAAGATTCTGGGCGTCGGCGCGGTTCTGGTGGCCGGCGCAGCCGTGATGGCCGCGCTCGCACCGACGGTCGAGAGCCTGCTCAACCTCTGGGTCTTCGAGCGCTTCGCCGCCGTCGTGATCCTCGCGGTCGCCGCCAAGACTGCCAGCGCCCGGATCGGCGACTTGCTCCCCCGACCGGCGATGATCGTCGCGCTGGGCTTTCTCGCAAGCGTCGAGCCCGCAAACGCGACGCTCGTCGTCTCGACCGACCTCGGGCTGATCGCTCGCGGGACCGCTGCGGCGGCCGTCGGCGTCGCGTTCGCCGTCGCCGTCTCGCTGGCGGGACCGACGCTCCGGCGCTCGGTCGATCTCGACCGCTTCCGATTCGGGAGCGCCGTCGCGCTGGGGATGCTCCCGCTGTCGATATTCGGTCTCGTCCCGGGTAACGCGCCGCTCGCGCTGGCTGTCCTGGGACTGACTGCCGTGCTCGCGTTCGACCCTGATGGGGAGGCAGCCCGCTCTCGCTCCCGGACGACGGCGACCGACGGCGGTGACGGTCACTCCCGAGAGCAGGACCTCACTGACGGGCTGAACACCAGCGACGACGGGTACCAGGCTCCCTGGCTCTGACCCCCTAGCGATCGGCGGACGGGAACACTTAGGACCCTTCTCGCCCAGACTCCGACTATGAGTGAGAACCGCGTGGTTCAGGGGCGGATGGTCACACCGAAGCGACTGGCCGAATTGATCGAAGGTGAAGATGTCATGGACGCCGAATCGATTGAAGACACCGACCGGGCGTGTCCAGAATGCGGTGGCGACGTCATCGAGGTGGGGTACATGCCCTCGATTACGGAGTTCGTGACTGGATACAAGTGCCAGGACTGTGATTGGGCCGCGACCGATCGCGAGGAGTAGAATCGAAATCCCTTTAGGGAGATTAGGCTTACGGGTGAGTGCGGGGTCGTGGCCAAGTCCGGCATGGCGACTGACTCCAGAGGCAACGCGCCCGGGACGACACTCCAGACTGATATACTGAGCGGCCGACTGATCATCGACCGCGCTGATGACCCTCTGGAGTTCCGAGGCGCTACCGGAGATATCAGTCGATCGGGAGTTCAAATCTCTCCGACCCCATAACTTCTCGCGCTGCTCGACTCCGAGCAGCGCGTGAATTCTGAACGTGGAGAGTTTGAACCAGGGAGCGAGCGAAGCGAATTTCCCGTGGTTCAACATCTCTCCGACCCCTCTGCGTGAGCTTGGCGTCAAGTGCTACCAGATCAACATCTCGCTAGACGCGTTTTGACGCGCGGACGATCTCTCACGAGATCGCCTCGCAGTTCTCGCCGTTCTCGAAGCGATTCGCGAAGTTGTCCGTCGACTTCGCGACGATCGGGCACACGATCAAAGACGTCCATCCCGAGGGCAAGCGCCAGGCGACCACGTTCTTCTACAAGCCGGAGAAGACGCAGGTGCAGTTCTTCGAGGACTACCAGGACGACGATCGCGTCGATGCTGTGTTTCCTGATCCCGTTTACGGGCTGGAGAAGCCGCCGGAAGGGCTGTATGGCCCGGATGATTGGTCTCCGCTACAATGGGACCTCGACGAAGACAGATTGCTCCTGTCAGCCTCAAATTAGTCCGAATTTGCGATATATCTTGACACCTGTGCTGAATACAAGGCGCGAATCGATCACTGATATCTCGAGCGTTGGGAGAGGACGAATCGGTAGAGACAAGTGAAGCACTGGTCGGTCAGTACAGAGCGTATGGTTGTCTCGAAACGAGTATTTCTTAAACTGAAGTTGGAACAGTTACCTATGGGTCTCACTTCGCGCACCCTGTGGACTCTCCGCCGGTATTGGGCTGACCGACTCGGCGTTCCTTCCGGTGCGTTCGAGGAATCAGAAGTGACTGTCGGCCTGGTTGAGGAGAGTGGTGTCCAGTTGTTTTGTCGCAACGATGCACTGGTCGTCGGTGCACCGAACGCACTCGTAGAGTCGGCTAAAGACCAGGGGGAGGCCCTTGAAACACTTGATACTGATACCGTCGATGAAGTCCACGAGTGGTTCACTTACTTCGACGGTATAGAGCAAGTCCTCGGCCCCACCTTCTATGGATACTCTGACCGGGAAACGTTCTCCTCCATCGAATCGGATGCTCGCGTCCTAACCTCCGCTGATAGCACTGCCTACCGGACGTTTCGGAGCAGTATACCAGATGAAGAGTGGGAAAACGGTGGCATGCAGTTCACTCCCGATGAAACTGTGGGTCTGTTCGTTGATGGGAAACTCGTGGCAATCGCAGGCTATGAGGTTTGGGATGGCTTGCTTGCCCATCTGGCAGTTGTGACCCATCCGGACCACCGCAATCAAGGATACGGCAAAGCCGTAGTTTCCCGAGCCACAGAGCAGGCATTGGCTGACGGCCTCCTCCCGCAGTACCGAACCTCAGATGCGTGGCCGTGGTCAGTCACTCTTGCCCAGAACCTCGGGTTTCATAGGTTTGCGACAGCGTATTTTGGTGTCTATCAGTAGTAAATACGTTTGACGTTTGGTAGATCCGCATGTTCTCTGTACCGGCTGGTTCGGGAATGTAAACCGCGAATTTAACTAACTCTGTATGCTGACTTCAGTCTCTATATTCAGCAAAACACGTCTATCAGCCTCTAAAGACTTAGAGTGGAAGCCAGGATCTCGAAAAGTACCAAATAAGCCCTGATAGACCCCGCTATCTGTGAATCTGGCCCGAATTCCCAATTTCCCTCTCGACTGCTGGTAGATCGGTCTCACCCGCTCCGAATTGAGAAGAGTATTAGTGACGATCATTCAACAAGACATATATTAATCGAATCTCAATCCCAGTTAGCGTGCTTTGGATTAAAAGCGCGCCTTGTCAGAGGCACCCTCTCCCAACCGCGATTTGAAGATCAGTCTATTCCAACCATAATAGAGATATACAAAATCGTCAGTAAGCAAACTTCGGGATGTGGAGGCACCAATACAATCCCGAATCGGATGCCAGCCTCTGACTCGCTGTTTCCTCGTTCCGCTTTCAGAAGCACTTGTATCCAGCAAATAGATATATACTCTTTCCATAAGTAATAGATGGCAACCGGAAATTGAATAAGCCCCAATAGAATAGAGAGAGTAATGCCACAAACCATTATCAAATGCCCGAATTGTGAGAAGAGCGTAAATATCGCTGTAAATGAACGGTGTCCGCATTGCAGGCGTTCGCTCGCTGACCCAGACTCCGCCAAGTAGCCGTCTCGGTCACCTGTGAATCGTCTCGATCTCCATGGTTCCCCAGTTGGCCTCCTCGATCACTCCCCACCCACCACCCCACCGTGTGCAGGATGACATATCCGTCCGATAGATCTCCGATTCGGAGGACGTGCTACGCTCGGCCCATCTAAAAGTACAAGCGAGGATCGTGGCGAGTTGACCCCCTCACATAGGGGGACGAGTCTCCTCCGCAGCGTACGCCCCCGAGCGGAGCGACGGGGTATTCGTAGTATCGCACACACCTGGACCCAATACTTTCGAACATGTTCGACGGGTCGAATGGTGAGTTTTATTTGTAAACCGGGATAGGTGATGAATGGTACAGAGGGGAGATGAAATGGTGCCTCTGACACAGCTCACCTCCCCTTTGTGCCGATCGTTCAATCGGCACTTGTCTAATCGGTTTGTGCTGACCTGAATTTTCCGATAATCCGCTGGCCCTGAATATGTATATATTAAATCCTCAGAACGTAGAGTAGATGTGTTGCCTCTATTTTCGAAGAATTATTCACACCCTATAGATTTTTAAGCGCTTCTCGGCTTTTGGCCCGAATTCACGGAAGTATCGGTATGCAGGCCGCTAGAAGATTGGGTGGCTTGCCCCGCTGGATGTGATGAGAGATTCGAAGTAGTAGCCATCCCTGAGAACCGAATCGGAATCAAGTGCTTCGGTTATTGTGCTCACACCATACGCGGATGCCGCGCCGGTGGATACAACTCAACACCGACTGTCTGTTCAAGATATTGCTGCCCTTCAGTCGTCAGTCCGACCACGTCCGCGTCAGTAGTAAGAAGCGTGATGAGATCATGAACATGTCCCTGTTGACCTATCGGGCCGATAGTGCCGAACTCGAACCCGATATTCGTGAAGTAGTACGGGAGTCGTCGCTCAACTCCGTAAACGCGGCCTGTGAATCGACCAGGGAAGTCGCGCGCAGCGAGACCGAGGCGTGACCCAGCGGGAACGACTCGATGCGAACGGTGGAACCGTGAGCGAGAGCGAGCACGTCTTCCCGTGGTTCAACAGTTCCCCGACCCCAAGATTCTCGTGGTGCTCAATTTCGAGCAGCGTGTGTATTCTGTACGTTGAACGCTCAAACGATAGTAGCCATTGAAAGTCAATGTACACACGATCACACGGCAACAGTGCGATCGATGTGTAAATCGTTTCAATTGTTACTATAGGGGGACGCGATGATCGTACTCAGGGGGAGCCATCGGCAGTAACCGAGAATCACCCGACAGCGATCAGGAACACCGACAACAGCATCATCGCGAGAATCACGGTGATCGAGCCGTAGAATAGCTTCCAGTACGACCATCGATACCGCCACGCCAGCGTATCGGGATCGAGGTCGGAGACGACCATCGGTCCCCGTTCCGGGGGTGCGAGAACGTTCTCCCCATCTGCCCTCGTCTCTATCGTTCCGCGGATCGTGAGCGTGTCTCCGGGTTCGACGATCGCTTCGTGATAGCGTCGCGCACCGTGTTTCCGGCCGAGATCGACGAGGGTCACTCCCGGATCGGGCGCTTCGAGTCCGACCTTTCGTTCGAGGGTGCGAAACTGTGCAGGCGGTTCTACCGCCTGTGGGATCTCTTCGGTGAAATCGAACGATTCGACCTCGACGAGAGTGGACTCAATGTCGAAGCCAGTGACGGCGTCGTATCCCAGCATACTGGTCGTCGAAGTCGTCGATCCCTCGCAGGTCTGGGCCGGGACCGTGACCAACGCACCGCCAGATTCGATCCCGAACGCACCACTTCGGAGCCCCCTGGCTTCCGGAGACCAGTACTTCAGTTGTAGATTTTCGTCTTGCCACTCGGAGACTGACCAGACGGCGACGAGCGCCTCGCGTTCGGTGAGCGGTGCGTGGATCGGGGACTCACGCGTCCGTGCTGCCCCCGTCAGGAGTACTGTGTTCCCAGATGTGACCGTGTCGGGCGTCCCCACCTCCGTGTCCCGGACGAGACGGTACCGGGCACGCCGCTGCCAACCCTTGTATATCGGCCAGGCGGCGGCGACAGACATCGCCAGCCCGACCATGACGACAGCACCGACGGCATCGGCACTGGTCATTGATCGAGTCAATTGCTCCGACCCTGAAAATGACTGTGATCTGTCGTGGCCCGACCGAGCCAGCGAGGAGTTCAGGTACTCTCGACCGGGCCGCATCCGACAGCCGGTGACATCCACGTCAGCGCGAATTCAAGGCCCTCCGGCACCTACCGAAACCAATGACAGATCCCACACCGGGCATCCACCACGTGACGTGTATCGCCGGCAATCCCCAGCGAAACCTCGACTTCTGGGTCGAGGCGCTGGGGCTGCGACTGGTCAAGCGATCGGTCAACCAGGACGACCCCGGGACGTATCACTTCTTCTTCGCGGACGCGGAGGGCACACCCGGAACGAGCATGACGTTCTTCCCCTGGGAGAATTTCCGCCAAGGAAAAGTCGGCTCCGGCCAGGTCGCCCGGACTGCCTTCCGGGTCCCCGAGGGAAGTCTGGACTACTGGCAAGAGCGGTTCGAGGCGTACGACGTGCCTTACAGTGACCGGGTCGAACGATTCGGCGAGACGGTCCTCCCGTTCGAAGACCCGGACGGCCTCCCCGTCGAACTCGTGGCAGTCGAGATTCCCGACGATGATCCGACTGTGCCGTGGACGGCATTCGTCCCCGAGGAACACGCGATCAGGGGCTTTCACTCGGTGACGCTGTGGCTGGCCGACCCCGAGCCGACCGAAGACCTCCTCAGGACGATGGGCCTTACCGAAGTCGGGACCGAACAGGCCCAGGGAGATACGCCCGGCGACGAGCGAACCCGATTCGCTGCGGCGGGGCCGGTCGGCAAATACGTGGACATCCTGCCGACGATCCAGGGCGGTCGGCAGGGTCACGGGACGGTGCATCACGTCGCCTTCCAGACGCCGACCGACGGCGAGCAGGAGTCGATGCGAACGGCGGTTCGTCGGGCGGGGCTGAATCCGACGGCCCAGATCGACCGCCACTGGTTTCGGTCGGTCTACTTCCGGGAGTTCGGCGGCGTCCTGTTCGAACTCGCGACCAACGGCCCGGGATACGACAGCGACGAACCGCTCGACGAACTGGGTGAGCGACTCGTCCTCCCCGGCAAATTCGACGCTCGGCGCGAGGAGATCGAAGCACAGCTGACCGACATCGAGGTGCCGCGGCCCGGGGAGGTAGCGGCTGAGGACTGATCCGACGGTAGACGAACGGCGGATTCAGGACATGAACCTTTAATAATCGGACTCCAGTCTACCTACACAAGGGTGGGACCCTATTCCGAGTCATCGTCAGCCAGCAGACCGACCAGTACAGACTGAATCCCCGGGGGAGACCGATCCGCTCGGTGCGATCCGCTCGCTCGTGGGGACGGGGGAGACTATCGAGGCGATCGTCGAGTCGAACGACGACCCGCTCGTCCGCGAGTCCGCCAGCGGCGAGGAGACGTTCGAACCGCAGCCGGGCCACCGGGCCGTCGGCGTCCTGACCGACAGACGGATCGTCCTCGCTGGGGGACCGACGACGACCCGGCGGTGTCGATTCCCTACCGCGAGGTCAGAGCCGTCGCCCTCGACGATCCGCGAGAACCGACGACAGTGAGCGTGACCGTCGAGGCGGCGACGACGTGGCGGCTCGGCGTCGCATCATCGTCACGCAGTGCGGCGAAGTACGGTCTCCGACTCGTCGAGAAGGCCATCGACCTCTTCGAGCAGGTCGAAGATGCGACCAGAGCCGTGGAAGCCGCGCGGGCCGACCTGATCGAACCGATCGCGGACGGCGACTGGGCGACGACGCGCGAGCGCTACGAGCAGTTGCGCTCGACCGTCGACTGCGCACAGGTCGGCGTCGAGAACTCCCCGTTCGAGGGCGTCCCGGCGTTCCGTGACCCGCTCGACCGAGCCGACACCACACTCGAATCGGCCTACGTCGAGGCGGTACTCCGCCGCGTGGAAAAACTGCGAGCGGTTGGTCGGGAGTGGCTCGACGACGGAGACGTCGAGCGCGGCGCGCGAGCGATCGAAACCGCTCGCGAGAGCCTGAACGAAGTCACCGCGCGGGCAGAGTCACACGGCTTCGTCGTCGGCGACGACGTCAGGGGGGTCCGGCTCGATTCGCTGTCCTCGCCGGTCGGCGACGCCCCCTCACTCACAGCGGCGATCGAACGGGCACAGGAGCGGGTCGACGCGCTGGCGCGGCGGCCGATCGAGACGGCCGACGAGCGCCGCCAGCGAGCGGTCGAAACTGGGTCGATCACGGGGCTGGAGACGGCTCTCGACCGGTATCAGACACTCCTCGATGTCGTGTGGTCCGACGAAGGGACGTTCGGCCTCGATCGGGAGCGCCTGCAAGAACGCGTCGAAGCGACGGCCAGCGAGGTGATCGACCTCAGAGTAGACATCGCTGAGGCAGCCGCAGCCTACGCCGAGAACGCCCGTCGAGCTGACCGACCGCTCGACGCCGGTGACGCCTACCGGACGGCCGTCCAGCACTACGAGCGAGCCCACGAACTCGCGAAGGTCTACCGCGCGGGTGAACCACAACCGATCGGCGACGCACTGGCGGCAGTCAGCGAGGCGCGAACGGCGGTCCCGGTCAGAGCGACGCTGCGCGAATCGTGACCGAGCCGCGGCCAGGAATCGCGATCAGTGATCCAGACTGGCGACGAACGCGTGGTCTTCCTCGCGGGCTGTCGGGCGGTCGTCGTCGAGACGGATCGCCCAGCCCTCGAGCACGTCGGGGTCGGCACGGGCGTTCGTGAGTACCGTCCGGACGTCGAGGACGTCGACGCCGTAGAAGTCACGCGGAACGCCCTGAAAGTACTGTAGCGCAGTACCGAAGAGGCTCCGCATGCCGTCGTCGTCCTCGAAGTCGACGTGTTTGTACGCGCCGGCCGCGACCTGGACCATCCCGTGAAGGAAGGCGCTCTCGGTCGTGCCGCGGCCGTAGTTGTACCACTCGTCCTCGAAACAGTCGTGGCTGGCGTGGTAGTGGCCGCTGTTGAACAGTCGAACACCGTGGACGACGGCCCGGCGCAGCGTCGCGTGCTCCCAGCGCCCCTCGCTCCAGCCCGTCGGCGACCCGACGGGTGGACCGACGCTGTCGTCGCGGGTGTGGTCGTCCATAGTTCTCGAGAGGGCGTCGAGACGGGAAACTCCACCGCTAGAGGGATTTCCCACACTCCGGGCAGCGCGTCGCGTCGGGTGGCGTCCGGTGATGACACCGCGGGCAGACGACGTCTTCGCCGCCGCTCCCCCCGCGTCGGCCGGTCGACCACTCGTCTCCACCGCCTGAAAACGCGCGTCCGATCAGCACGAGGAGAACGAGACCGACGACGGGGATACTCGCGAGGATCCACGTCGACTCGACCGCCAGTGGCACGACCATGCCAGCGGATGGGGCCACCAGCCAGGTAAGCGTTGTGCGGATCGGGGGGCGTGTTTAAGTTCCGTGCCACGAAATGCCAACCCATGGACGTGATCGTGCACGGCGGTGCAGGATCGGACCCGGCCGACCCCGAGGGACGTGCGTCGGCGCTGGAGAAGGCAGCCAGCAGGGGAGCAGACGCTGCCTCGCCGGTGGACGCCGTAGTCGCGGCGGTTCGGTGGCTGGAGTCGACGCCACAGTTCAACGCCGGCGTCGGCAGTGCCGTCCAGAGCGACGGGACGATCCGGACGGACGCCGGGATGATGACCGGGAGCGGATCGGCGGGTGCGGCCTGCTCGATGCCCGGGGTCGAGCACGCGATCGAGGTCGCGCGGGTCGTGATGGCCTCGACGCCGCACGTACTCGTCTCGGGCGAACACGCCGTCGATCTGGCGGCATCGTTCGGGATTCCGACTCGGGTCGACCTCTGGACTGAACGGACGCGCGAGCGCTGGGCCGAGGTCGAGCCGCCGATGACTGGTCTCGAAGACCAACTGGCGTGGGTTCGCGAGCACTTCGGCGGCCACGACACCGTCGGCGCGGTCGCGACCGACGGGGAGCGCGTCGCGACCGCGACCTCGACCGGCGGGCGGTGGTTCGCGCTCGCCGGACGAGTCGGTGACGTCCCACAGATCGGGTCGGGATTTTACGCCAGCGAAGCCGGTGGGGCGAGCGCGACGGGCGCCGGCGAGGACATCGCCCGCGAGACGCTCGCTCGCGAGGCAGTCTCTCACCTCGAAGACGGAACGGACGCCCAGACGGCTGCCGATCGGACGATCGCCGACTTCGACGTCGCTCGAACGGGCGACGCAGGCGTGATCGTGATGAGCGTCGACGGTGACGCCGGGAGCGCGTACAACAGCGAGTCGATGCAAGTCGCCACCGAGTAGGTCGGAACGCAAACGCTTTCGGGAGCGGCGGTCGAAGTCGGCTACATGAGCGACGTCGACCTGACGAGCGAGCAGTACGAGAAGTGCCGTGAAGCCGGCGAGATCCTCGCGGCGGTCCGCGACGAGGCCGCCGAGAAAGTCGAAGTCGGTGTCTCCCACCTGGAAGTCGCCGAATGGGCCGAAGACCGCATCCGCGAACTCGGCGGCGAGCCCGCGTTCCCAGTCAACATCTCGATCGACGAGGAGGCTGCCCACGCGACCCCCAGTATCGACGACGACTCGACTTTCGGCGAGGACATGGTCAACCTCGACATCGGCGTCCACGTCGACGGCTGGCTCGCGGACACGGCCGTGACGGTCGACCTCTCGGGACACGACGAACTCGCTGCGGCCTCCGCCGAAGCGCTGGACGCCGCGATCGAGACGGTCGAGCCCGGCGTCGAGACGGGCGAGATCGGCGCGGCCATCGAGGAGGTCATCGATGGCTACGGCTTCAACCCCGTCGTCAATCTGACCGGCCACGGCCTGGGCCACTGGGAGCAGCACACGACACCGAACATCCCCAACCGCGAAGTCTCACAGAGCTCGGCGCTCGAAGTCGGTGACGTGGTGGCGATCGAGCCGTTCGCGACCGACGGCGGCGGCAAGGTCAGCGAGGGCCAGGACGAAGAGATCTTCGCACTCGACAGCGAGGGCTCGGTCAGGGATCGCTCGGCTCGCCAGGCCCTCGAACAGATCGTCGACGACTTCAAGACGCTGCCCTTCGCGACGCGCTGGCTGGACGTCTCCCGGCCGAAGATGGCGCTACGTCGCCTCAAACGCCAGGGGATCGTGCACGGGTATCCCGTCCTCAAAGAGGAGGACGGCTGTCTCGTGAGTCAGAAAGAGCACACCGTCATCGTGACCGAAGACGGCTGTGAAGTCACGACCCGGTCGCGATAGTCGACAGCGAGAGACTGCCTAGAACAAGCCGACGCCGACGGCGTAGGGCCACTCTGCGGTGCCCAGAGCCACCAGCACCAGCGTCCCGCCCACTAGCGCGGTGTTCTTCAGGAAGTGCGTCATCTCGTCCTGCTTCTGGTCTTCTGGGACGGCCCAGAAGTCGTGCATCGTCACCGTGGCGATCACGAGAAAGCCCGCGATCGCACCCGCGGCTACCACGGGAAAGACCCCGGCAGCGACGCCGAGCCCGCCACCGATCAGCAGCAGGCCGCTGGCCGGCACGAGAACGCCGGCTGCCGGAATCCCCTTGGCCTGACTGTATCCGACCATCTGCTCGGCGTTCAACAGATGGTTGAGTCCCAGAAACGCCAGGACGCCCCCGAACAGCAGGCGAGCAAACAGGAACGCTTCGGCGACACCGGCCGATTCGAGGACCATTACTGGGCACCTCCGAGCAGCCGCTGATTCTCGTTCGATACCTCGACTGGTTGCACCGCGATAGTTGCTTTCATTACGTTACCTAGTTCGAATGCGAACCTATTTATCGATTCCCGGACATAGAAGCCACCAGGTAACGCCGATGTCATCGGAACTCACTCACACGACAGACGAGGACAAACCCGGGCCGTGCTCGGTTGTGAAGACGATCGACCAGATCGGGTCGCAGTGGCGGCTGGTCGTCTTGCACGAACTGCAAGACGGCGAGCGCCGGTTCAACGAACTCAAGCGAGAGACCGACGCGAGCGCACGAACTCTCTCGCGCGTGCTCGACGACCTTCAGGAGATGGGGTTCGTCGACCGCCGGTTGGAAGAGGACGCGCCGGTCGCGAGTTACTATCGCCTGACAGAGAAAGGCGAGTCACTGTGCCCGGTCTTCGACGCGCTGGGGGAGTGGGGCGACGAGTGGGCGCTCGATCGAGCGTAGGTTTTTCCTGCCAGTCTTCCCTGGGTTCAGGCGATGGGAGTCAGGCCACCTAGCAGCGACACTTCCGACCCGGATGCGATCGAGTTCGGTATTGCGGTCCTCGACGACGTGCTCGCGGACGCGTCAGTCTCGTTTCCGGCGGACCGTGAGACCGTCGTCCAGGCGATCGGCGACCAGTCGGTCCCGTACGATGCCTCGGGCAACAGTATTCGTCTCGCCGACGCGGTCGCGGAGGTCGACACCGACCGCTTCGAGTCCGCCCAGGCACTGAAAAACGATCTCTACCCGGTCTTCGAGAAACGTCGGCAGTCGACGAGCAATAGTATTCTCGGGCAGTTACGAGCGCTCGTCCCCTTCTGAAGAGGGCTCGCGACGACCGGAATCACCCGGTCGGCCGGCGTCGTTCGGCTGGTTCTCCGCGCTCAGCCGTTCGATGTAGTGTAACTGCTCGCGGTGGAGCGTGACGATCATGTCCGAGAGGACGCCGAAGATCAACAACTGGACGCCGAAGATGATCCCGAGCGCGGAGACGATGGCGATCACCTCGTGAGAGATGCCACGTGTAAACCACTCGACAGCGACGTATCCACCCAGCATGATCCCGACGAGTGTACTCACGATCCCGACGCTCCCGAAGTAAAACAGCGGATTGTTTGTCTTGGCCATCCGGTACAGCGTCATCAGGATGACTGCTCCGTCCCGGAACGGACTCAGATTCGTCTCGGCCTCCTCGGGCCGACACTCGTAGGTGATCGGGACGACCTCGGTCGTGACGTTGTGTTTGACACACTCGACGGCCATCTCCGTCTCGATACCGAAGCCGTCGGCCGTCAGCGCGAACCGCCGTGCCGACTCGATCGTGAACGCCCGGTAGCCGCTGAGAATGTCGACGAAATCCCGGCCGTGGACGACCCGGAACGCCCGGTTTATCAGCCGATTACCGACCCTGTTGAGCCGGCTCATCGCCCCCGACTCCATGTCGGCGAAGCGATTGCCGATGACGTGTTCAGCCTCGCCGTCGAGCAGCGGTTCGAGCATGGCCGGCGCCTCGTCCGGGCGGTAGGTGGCGTCGCCGTCGAGCATCAGCACGTAGGGCTGGTCGATCAGCTGAACTGCTTCTCGGATCGCCTGGCCCTTGCCCGAACCGGTCTGTTCGCGGACGTCTGCGCCGTGGTCGCGAGCGATCTCCTGCGTGCCGTCGTCGGAGCCGCCGTCCATGACCAGGACGTGCTCGAATCCCTGTGCTTCGAATCCGTCGAGAACCTGGCCGATGGCCGCGGCTTCGTTGTACGTCGGGATCAACACGCAGACGTCGCTCCACTCGCCCATCACCCTACTGTGCACCCCAGGCGCGCAAAAAGGTGTGGTCTTGCTCCGCGCTAGAGCGCCGGCCCTGCAACGCGGGTCGAATCCCTTATGCACCTCTCGCACCCGACTCCGAGTATGTCGCGCTGGTTCGCACCCGGGACGTGGTGGTACGCCCTGCCCCTGTTGCTGCTCGCCGGGCCGCTGCTGTGGCTCGACCCCTCCCTTGGCGCGGGCGCAGCACTGGCCGGGATCGCCGTCCTCGTCTTCCATCGTAACCCCGACCGGGACGTACCCGAGTCGGGGTACGTCTCGCCCGCGGACGGCAAAGTCTCGGTGATTCGCGAGGAAGACGGCCGCCTCCGCGTGGGCGTATTCATGAACGTCCACAACGTCCACGTCAATCGCGCACCTACCGCGGGACCCATCGAAGACGTGACGCACACGCCGGGCGCGCACAAGCCGGCGTTCTCGAAAGACTCCGACCGAAACGAACGCGTCCACGTCGACTTTCCCGACTATCGAGTGACGCTGATCGCGGGGGCGTTCGCCCGACGGATCCATCCCTACGTCGAGACCGGCGACACCGTCGACCGGGGCGAGCGGATCGGCCACATCTCCTTCGGGAGTCGTGTCGACGTCCTCTTCCCGCCCGAGATCGAGCGCGATGAGCTGCTGGTCGAGCGCGGCGAGCGCGTCCGCGCGGGTCAGTCGGTGTTCGTCGAGCCCTGAGGCTGGCGGCCCACGAGCCGGGATAACCATTTGAGGATCGGCGACGACGGGCCAGTATGCCCGGGAAGTTCTACGAGGACTTCGAGGAGGGCGAGACCATCGTCCACGACAAGCGCCGGACCATCAGCGAGAGCGACAACCAGCGCTTCTGTGATCTGACGATGAACCAGCAGCCCCTGCACCTCGACGGCGAGTTCGCCGCCGAGACGCAGTTCGGCGAGCGCGTCGTCAACGGGCTCTACACGATGAGTCTCGCGGTCGGCCTGACGATCCCCGACACGACCGACGGGACCATCGTCGCGAACCTCTCCTACGACGACGTCGAGCACCCCAATCCAGTGTTCCACGGCGACACGATCCGCGCCGAGACCACGGTCGAGTCCAAACGCGAAACCAGTGACGGCGAGCGCGGCGTCGTCACCATGCACGTCGAAGTGTTCGATCAGGATGACACGCTGGTCTGTTCGTTCGACCGGACGGTGCTGGCCCAACGACGACCTGAATAGCTACCGAAAAGGGACCCTACAGAAGGTGTGTCGCGTTGCTCGCGGCGGCGACGAACCACGGAATCGCCAGTCCCAACGGCACGACCGCGCCGCGCTCGTCGAGTAGCGTACGGACGCCCGCGCCGAACCCGAGCACCACCAGCTTCACCGCGACCAGGGCGGCGATCCCGGCCGTCTCGATCGCGATTCGCATCGCCGGGTTCCCTTCGGTCATGCCCGCCTGCAGTCCCGCGTACGTCGAGACGACATCGGCCAGCAGGACCGCGACCAGTCCGACCCACAGATACGGCTCGACGGAGGCGAGGCGGCCGACGAACCGATCCTTTCCCGTGCTTTTCGCTCGATACCCCTGGTCGACGGCTGTCGACTTCTGGGTTGACATGGACACCCCCACAGCCACCATCGACAGTCTCCCCGGACTGTCCGAACTGGCGAACTGTTGGTACAGAGTGTCACTACTGTGGGCACAAATATATTGTTATCCCAACTGGTCGGCTGCCGGGACGAATAGGCTGCTCAGTCGTTCGCACGCACACTGTTGGCCCCGGTACCGCCGGCCGCGGTGCTCGTCGTCGCCAGTTCGTCGAGCATCGACTGGAGCTGTGTCGCCTCCTCGGCGAGT
The DNA here is from genome assembly GCF_004799665.1 of Halapricum salinum. Classification (NCBI taxonomy): domain Archaea; kingdom Methanobacteriati; phylum Methanobacteriota; class Halobacteria; order Halobacteriales; family Haloarculaceae; genus Halapricum; species Halapricum salinum. The sequence goes on along the minus strand of NZ_CP031310.1, from coordinate 2,975,649 downwards.
TCGCTCACTGTGTCGGTCATCTCGGATATCGCGGCCGTCTGCTCCTCGGCCGAGGCAGACACCGACTGGGCTTCGGAGGCCGTCTCGTCGCTGATCTCTGCGATCTCTCCGATCAGTTGGTCGACCTCTTCGGTCGTGCGAGCCTGGCTGTCGGTGGCCTGGTCGATCTCCTGGATGCCAGCATTGACGTCTTCGATCTGTTCGACGACGTTCTCGATGGCCCCCATCGCGTCTTCGATCGTCGCCGCCCCGGTTTCGACGCTGGACTCCATCTCGACCATGCCGTCGACGGCCGACTCCGCCTGCTCGCGCATCTCATCGATGAGACGCTCGACTTCCCGTGTCGCCTCCTGAGTCTCCTCGGCGAGGCCTTTGACTTCCTCGGCGACGACCGCGAACCCGTCGCCAGCCTCGCCGGCCCGCGCAGCCTCGATCGAGGCGTTCAGCGCGAGCGTGTTCGTCTGTTCTGCGATTCCGTCGATCAGGTCGACGACGTCGTCGACCTCCTCGATCCGGTCGTCGAGGGCCGCGACTTCCGCGGCGGCGCTACTGGCTTGCGATCGTATCGACTCGATCTCTGCGACGGCTGTCTCCGAATCGGCTCGGGCCGAGCGTGCGGTGTCGGTCACCTCTCGGGTCGTCTCGGCGACGTCGGCGGCGGAGGCGGCGACGGCTTCGATCGTCGCCGAGAGATCGTTCGTCTGGGCCGACGCGTCGCCCAGTCGGTCTCGCTGGTCGTCGACGCCCGAGGCGATACGCTCCATCGAGTCGCTGACGTCGTCGCTCACGCGGGCGATCTCCTGACCACTGGTCGCCGCGTCCTCGCTGACACTCGCAACGTCTTCGGAGAATTCCGTGACGTCGACGACCGTCCCCTCCAGCGAGTCGAGCATCTCGTTGAACGACGTGGCGATCTCGGCCATCGCTTCGTTGTCGGCGTCTTCGTCCAGCCGCCGCGTGAGGTCGCCTGCTGCGACTGCCGCCATGACAGTGCTGTACGCCCGCGCCTGCTCTTTGAGCCGCGAAGACGTCCGTTCGGCGTCTCTCCGAGCAGCCTCGGCTGATTCACGCGCCTCTTCGGCACGCTCTTTTTCGGTCTCTGCAGTGGCGGTCGCGTCTTCGGCCTCGGCGATCCGCTCGGCGAGCGTCGCGGCCGTCGTCTCGAACCCGCGGTAGACGTCGTCGATGCCGTCGTCGCGCTGTTCTTCGATCTCGAAGTGATACTGTTCGTTCTTGATCGCCTGCACCGCCGCCTGCAGGGTCTCGATGATGACGTACATCTCGCCGTAGATACCGGCGCCGATCCCGAACGTGATCACGAAGAGAGCGGTGACAGTCAGCCACGCGCCCTCGTAGGCTGCGATCACTACGGGAACCAGCACGGCCGTCCCGGCGAACACCCACAGTTGCCTGTTCAACGTCGATTGCAACGCAGATGGCACCAGATACTTGATCGCTTTCGAGAGGCGCGCCATCCCGGACCACAGCCGCGCACTCCCCGACGGCGACGGAGACAGAAACCGGCGCTCGGTAGTCGATCCCGAGCCGACATCAGTACTCATTCTGACCCACATAACGGGCAATCGTAGTAAACCGTTGGCACCCCATTCTCAGTGCCAATAATGCCATCGGCCCGACACTCGCTCAATCGGACGGTCTGACAGGCGTGCCGACGACCTGGAGCAGCACCGAAAGGGTGGCCACAACGACAGCCAATGCCACGATCGCCAGTTCCGGACCGACGGTGTCGGCGACTGCGCCGCCGCCGACGCGGAAGACGACGAAGGAGACCCCGTAGATCATCGACGCCGTCGAGAGGACGGTCGCCCGTCCGAGCGACGGCAGGTGGTCGTTGAGGTACTGCCCGCGGAAGGCATACGAGAGGCTCTTGACGATCCGCATGCCGACGAATCCGGGGATGGCGAGCCAGGGCTCGACGAGCATCCCCGCCAGTACCGCAGCCAGCAGGATGGGCGCGACCGCGAACCAGCCGCCGATTCCGACCGCGTCCCGGACGCGGTCGATGTTGTACGACGCCAGGGCCGTCAGCAGCATGAACGCCGCGTAGAGATAGCCGAGCCACGCCTCGGGCACGCCCGCGTCGACGACGATCGGCTGGATGTACAGATCTGCGAGTTCCGGGATCGAAAGCAACAGGGCGGTGTAGACGATGAACAGGCGGAGTTCGGGTGCGAGAAACTTCGCTCTGACAGTGTGCCAGGCGTCCCGCGCGGAGAAGGCCTCGCCACCCTCGCCCGCTGCGTACTGTTCGGTCTGGGGCATCGAGAGCAGGACGAGCGCGCCCGAGCCGGTGATCAGGCCGGCCGCGACGAAGGGGATCCGACGGTCGATCGTGTAGAGATACCCACCCAGAATCGACGTGACAGCGGAAGTGACGAGAAAGGCCGCACCGCCGCGGCCGGTGATCGTGGTGTACTCGTCGGTGTCCAGTCGTTCGTCGAGCATGTCGTAGAGGTACGCCGAGCCAGACCCCGATCGGAAGGTCAGCGCGACGCCCCAGAAGACGAACACGGCCGCGAACCCCAGGAGTGATCCCGTGACGGTGAAGGCAAACATCGAGATCGACATCAGGAGGGTGCTGACGATCAGGCTGTTCCGACGGCCGATCTTGTCGCCGACGTAGCCCGTCGGAATCTCCGCGGCGACGACGCCCGCGAAGAAGAGTCCGTTGACCAGTCCGACGCCGCCTTCGGAGAGGCCGCGCGAGAGCAGATACAGGGTGATGATCGGATAGATGAACCCTTCAGAGAGCGTCGCGCGGTAGAGGTAGAACTTCCAGATCAGGATGCGGTGTTCCCGACTCGCCTCGGCGAGTGAGGTCCCCTCGCTCACGTCCCTCTCTCCCTCGCTCTCCCGGATACACTTTTCGAAAAGGCTGACTATCTGGTCAGTTTGGGGCCAGCGACTCGATCACAGTACCGTCCCGTGTTTCTTCTCCGGTCGATCTTTCTCGACGGTCTCGTAGAACTCGAACCGTGCGTCGAGTTCGTCCCGGAGGTCGCTCGGCGGGACGATCTCGTCGATGACGACCTCGCTGGCCATCCGGTGGACGTCGATGTCCTCGCGGTAGGCCTCGCGGAGTTCGGCCTCGCGCTGTTCGCGCTCGTCGGGATCGTCGATCGCGTCGAGTTTGTTGGCGTAGACGGCGTTGATCGCCGCTTCCGGGCCCATGATCGCGATCTCGCCAGAGGGGAGCGCGATCGTCGACTCGGGATCGTAGGCGGGCCCCGACATGGCGTAGATCCCCGCACCGTAGGCCTTCCGCACGACGACGCACTGTTTGGGGACCGTCGCCGCCGAGGTCGCGTAGATCATCTTCTTGCCCTGCTCCAGGATCCCCTCTTTCTCGACCTGCGAGCCGGCCATGAACCCGGGGGTGTCACAGAGATACAGCAGCGGGATCCCATAGGCGTCACAGGTCCAGACGAACTCCGCGGCCTTTTCGGCGGCGTCGGGGAAGATCGCACCGGCGCGCTGGCTCGGCTGGTTCGCGACGACTCCCACGGGACGGCCGTCGATTCTCGCGAACCCAGTCAGGATCTCGGGACCGTACTGCGGGCGGAGTTCGAACCACGACTCCGAATCGACGACGCGCTCGATGATCTCGGTCATGTCGTAGCCCTTGTTCGGTTCCTGGGGCACGATCGAGTCGATCCCCCCGGGTGATTTCGCCGGTGCTGCCCCTGCCGTTTGGGGCGGCTCCTCATCACAGTTGTCGGGCAGATACGTCAGCAGGTCGGCCACGAGTTCGCGGGCGTGTTCTTCGTCCGTGGCGATCAGATCCGCCGATCCCGAGTGTCTGGCGTGGATCTCGGGACCACCGAGTTCCTGTAAGTCGATCTCCTCACCCGTCACCATCTCGACCATCCGCGGGGATGCGATGGCCATCGCCGACATCCCCTCGACCATGACGGTGAAATCCGCGAAGACGGGAGTGTAGGCTGCACCAGCGATACAGGGCCCGTAGAGCACGCAGATCTGGGGGACCCGACCCGAGAGCATCGAGTGGTTGTAGTAGTACTTGCCGATCCCCTCGCGATTGGCGAAGAAGCCGGTCTGCTGGTCGATCCGCCCACCCGACGAATCCATCAGGTACAGCACTGGCCGCCCTGTTTTGAGCGCGCGCTGTTGCATCCGGAGGAACTTTTCGACGCCTTTCTCGGCCATCGAGCCCGCTTTCACGGTGAAATCGTTGGCCATGACGTGCACGAGTCGGTCCTCGAAGTCGGCCGCGCCCGTGAGCAGGCCGTCGGCGGGCAGACGCTGATCTTCTTGAGGATCGTCGCCGTCAGGGTGCCACGCGTCGAAGTTAGCGAACTTTCCGTCCTCGAAGACGAAGCCGTCCTCGCCGAACCACAGATCGAGGCGGTCGCGAACGAACAGTTTCCCCTGCTCGGAGAGGCGTTGGCGGTACTTTTCGGGGCCGCCCTCGTCGATGTCTGCGATCTGTTCGCGGAGCCGTCGTTCGCGCTCGGTCGGGCCTCCAGTCTGGCCTTCGTCGACTCGGTCGGTCGCCCCGGTCGGTTCGGTCTCTGCCGGCGCGTCACGGCTGACCAGCGGTTCGTCGCTCTCGCCCACGAAAACCTCGACGGAGACGCCGTGTTCCTCGGCCAGCACGGTGGCGATCGCCTCGGCCTCTTCCCGGGTAGCCTGCGCGTCGATCCGGACCTGCATAGGCCCACGTGAATCCCTGTCGTGAAACCGTTTCTGCCACCCCCGACCCGACGCGCCACGAACCTCTTTCAGTGACGCCGCCGAACGTCGCGACATGGCGTACACGAAAATCAATTACGAGGACGTCGAACCGGTCGCAGACGCGATGCACTTCCTGCGGGACCCGCTGGGGTGCGAGCAGCTGGGACTCACTATCGTCGAGTGCGAGCCGCACTGGGAAGGCAAGCCCCACGACCACGCCGAGAACGAGCACGAGGAGGTGTACCTGCTGGTCGAGGGTCGCGCGACTGTCGTCGTCGACGGCGAGGAGGTCTCGATGAACGAGGGCGACGCCTTGCGAATCGATCCCGAGAGTCAGCGCCAGATCCAGAATCGCGGCGTCGAGAGTACGTTCGTGCTCGTCGGCGCGCCCTAGTCCCGCGTGAAGGCGAGACTGTACATTTCGCCGGCCTGATCGGTTTCGATGTCAGCCGCCAGTCGCTCGGCACGATCGACGAGCGGGCGAGCGACCGCGTCCGGGAGTGCGTCTGCGTACTCACGCGTGACGTCGAGATGTGCCTCGACGTGCGATGCGGTCCAGGGAACCGGGTCCAGCAGTGATCGCCGGCGCTCGAACGTCCACCCGCGGTCCTCGAACAGGGCACTGAGATGTGACGCCGGATAGAACGCGAGTGCCGGCCGACCGGTCGCCAGCTCGGCCGCGGCGTTCTCGAGAGCGAACAACTCCCGAATCTCGGCGTCGGGGATCGGCGTATAGTCGTCGACCACCAGCTTCGCGCCGGGGCTGGCGACGCGCGAGAGTGCCGACACGATAGGGTCGGCGTCGGGCGGTGGGACGACGTTGAACAGCGCGTGCGCGGTGACGAAGTCGACGGCGTCGCTCGGAAGCGGGATCGCACGGAGGTCGGCCCGGAGGACGTCGACGCCCTCGTGCGAGACGCGGTCACGGACCGTCCGGGCGTGAGAACGATCGTCGGTGATCGCGTAGACGGCCGCTGCACCGGCCTCACCGAGGGCGGCAGTCGCGTTCCCGACGCCAGCACCGGCTTCGAGGCAGACGCGGCCCTCGACAGGCTGATCGGAGAGCGCGGTTCGGACGGTTTCGGGGACGCTCATCAGTGGTGCAGCTGCGTCGGGACAGGACTCTCCTCGTGGCGTGATCGTTCGATCTGTGCCCGCTGTTCGGCGTCGGACAGCGGTTCGAATCGCTGGGCGGCGTCGAGGACCATCCGGACCAGTTTCGGATCGCCGAGCGAGACGACGCTTGTCAGACCGCGTGACGCCGCGAACGCGAACCGTTCGTCGATCTCGGCCTGCGTGTCGACGGGCTGATACCAGTTCGCGTACGGACGGTCCTCCTCGGGGAGTTCGTCGGTCCCGGGCCACGGCCCCTTCGCGAACGCCTTGATACCGAGTGTGCCGATGTCCTCGGCCTGGGCGCGTTCCAGAACGTCGTCGTAGCCCACCTCGTCCTCGCCCGCCCCGGCGACGACCGGGTTCATCGGGAACATGAGACTCTCCAGATCGTCGATCCGGTCGATCGCGTCGAGGATCAGGTCGGGCTCGCCGTGGCTGGTCAGCCCGATGTGGTCGATCAGGCCCTCCTCCTGTGCGTCGCGGAACGCGGCGAGAGCACCGTCGGGCCCGGTGATCTCGTCGAGTTCGTGCTCGTACTCCAGCCCGTGGACCTGGTAGAGATCGATCGTCTCGACGTCGAGCCTGTCGAGCGAGCGTTCGAGTTTCTCGCGAGCGCCCTCGTAGTCCCGTTCCATGGTCTTGCAGCCGAGAAAGATCTCCTCGCGGTGCTGCCCGAGTTTCGGGGCGAGTTTGCGTTCGGCGTCCCCGTACGCGGGCGCCACGTCGAAGTGATTGACGCCGTGATCGAGGACCAGTTCGACCAACTGATCGGCTCCCTCCTGTTCGAGCCAGTTGAGTGCAATCGCACCGAACGTACAGATCGTGCTCTCCTGTCCCGTCGTGCCGAGTGGACGCGTCTCCATACTCGAATCGAGGAACGCCCGCGTAAAAACCAGTGGGGACGGTCGAGGCAGCCGACCCACGTCTCGTACTGCCGGCCGCTTCATTCCAGGACGCTCTGTGGTCGCTTGAGATAGACCTCCTGGTCGACGACGCGCTGGAACACCTCGTAGAGCGTCTCGACGGCCGCCGGCGGTGGCGAGAACGTGATGTGCGGCGCGAGGTGGTAGCCCTTGCACGTCGTCAAGAACAGATAGAGCGTCCGGTGGTGGGCCGGCGTCGCGTCGACGACGCCAAGTTCGGAGCCGCCGAGATCGGACGCGAAGTCGTTGAGCATGTCGCCGACGTCGTCCAGCAGTTGCTGATCCGGCCGCGCGGCAGCCGACCCGAACACCTGCTGGAACGACTCGACGGTGGCCTGGAGAAACGGATTGGACTCGATGCCGGTCGGATCGACGCTCGCGAACTGGTCGTACAGCGCCAGCAGGGTCTCCAGTTCCTCGGCGGTGAGCGCGATGGGCAGGACCGGCTCGCCCTTCGGCAGTGAGTAGTCGGGGAGCGAGTACGACTGGGGGTCCGGAAGCGAGCCGAAGACGTCCTGGAGGTCCATGCCACCGTGTTCGGTCCCCACTCTCTTACCGTTTGGCTGGCCGCTGGCAGCCGGCAGTGTTTTCCCGCCGATCCGCCAACCACGAGTGATGCCGACGCGGCTACGCTTCGAGGAGGGGACGATCCGAATCGACGGCGATGTTCCCGACCTCCCATACGTCGAAAGCGATCCCCGGAGTCAGACGGGACGTGCCCCTGCGTTCCAGTACGCCGAGCTACTGGCCGCACTCGACGACGCCGGTATCGCCTACACTGACGAGGTTCACTACGGAACGACGCTGGATCTCGAAACCGCGTACGAACTCCGCGAGTACCAGCAGGGCGCGCTCGATTCCTGGCGCGCGGCCGGCGACCGCGGCGTCCTCGAACTACCCACGGGGAGCGGCAAGACGGTGATCGCCATCGCCGCCATCGCCCAGCTGGGCGTGCCGACGCTGGTCGTCGTGCCCACGATCGATCTGCTCGAGCAGTGGCGCGAGGAGCTTCAGCGGGAGTTCGACGTTCCCATCGGCCAGCTCGGCGGCGGCACCCAGCGCGTCGAGGCGCTGACCGTCGCGACCTACGATTCAGCGTATCTCCGGGCCGACGAACTCGGGGATCGATTCGGATTCGTGGTCTTCGACGAGGTCCACCATCTCGGCGGTGAGGGCTACCAGGAGATCGCGCGCCTTCTCGCCGCCCCCGCTCGGATGGGGCTGACGGCGACGTTCGAACGGCCGGACGGCGCACACGAGACGATCACCGACCTCGTCGGCCCCCGCGTCGTCCAGATCGACCCCGAGGAGCTGGCCGGCGAGCACCTGGCCGACTACGACATCAAACGGATCGAGGTGGCGTTGACCCCCGACGAGCGCGAGCGCTACGAGGAGTTTCAGGGAACATTTACGGACTATCTCGCCCGGTCGAACCTCCAGCTACGGAGCGGCGCTGACTACCGCAAGCTCGTCATGCGCTCGGGGACCGATCCCGCAGCCAGAGAGGCGCTGCTGGCCAAACAGCGAGCCCGTGAGGTGATGATGAACGCCGACCGAAAGGTCGAGGTCCTGGCCGACCTGCTAGATCGTCACGCCGCCGACCGGATCATCGTCTTCACCGCCTTCACCGACCTCGTCTATCGCCTCTCCGAGCGCTTCCTGTTGCCGGCGATCACTCACGAGACGGGCGCGGCCGAGCGCAAAGAGATTCTCCGGGCCTTTCGAAACGGAAGCTATTCGCGTATCGTGACCGCGAACGTCCTCGACGAGGGCGTCGACGTCCCGGACGCGAACGTGGCGATCGTCCTCTCCGGAAGCGGCAGCGAACGGGAGTTCACCCAGCGGCTCGGTCGCATCTTGCGACCGACCGACGACGGCTCACGAGCCCTGCTGTACGAGGTCGTCACCGAGGAGACGGCCGAAGAACGGGTCGCGCGCCGGCGGCGGTGAAGGTGCCCTTCAGCCTGGCTCGGTTCGGAAGCGTTCGATGAGGTGGTCGAATCCAGCGTCAGTTTCGAGGACGTCGTAGTCGTCGTCTGCACCGACGAGTAGCGTCACACCTTGCCTGTCCTCGTCGAGGTCTCTGGCAGCGGCGAGGGCGTATGCGTCCCCGAGCGCCGGGCTGTAGGTAGTCTTCAGATCCGAGGCTTGTCTCCAGAGTCCGTCGACATCGTAGGTGGTGACGCCGATATCTCGGAGCGCGTCGATGTGAGCGTCGGCCCGTTCGATGGACGTCAACCGGGCCGCGACGTACCGAAACTCTGCGAGGTTGATCGTGGCGATGTAGCCGTCCCGATCCCCGTCGTACACCAGATCGAGCCAGCGTTCTACGTCGCTAGCCCCCGGTTCGTCGAACGAGAACGCCAGCAGCGGCTCGGCGTCGAAGACGACCGTCATTCCGTCTGCTCCGAGGGACCGTGCTCGTGGCCGATCTCGTCTCGTTCTCGCTCCTCGCGGAGCAGTTCCGTGGCCGACTTCTCGCTGTCTGTGTCATCCTCGTCAGATGCCAGCGCGCCACGGAGTTCAGACGGGCGCTCGACCGGCCGGATCACGATCTCCCCGGCCGCTGTTTCGACGAATCGGACGCGACCCGGCGTGTCGATGTGGAGTTTGTCTCGAAACTCCTTGGGGATCGTCGCCTGTCCCTTGCTCGTGACGGTGACGGTCCGCCCGTCTTCTGACTCGCTCATAGGTAAGTGTACGCGACAGTATTACTTCAATATTAGTAATACTTCACAGGGCCTGCTGGACGAACTTCTGTCTCTGGTGGCGGTGTCGAACCCCCACCGGGCGGTTTAAGCGGCCGGCAGGCACATCCTCTCGTGTGCTGACGAAGGACCTGCTTCGCGTCTCCAGAGCTGGTGGTGGCTACCACCCGCAGTTCGTCGGCGAGGCCCACCGCGAACTGACCGCACAGGTCATCGGAACCTATCAGGGTCACGTCGGCGAGTCCCGCGCGGATCTTGAGTCGGCGCTGACCGATCTCGAACGTGACGCGCCCGACTTCAAGCTCGTGCGCGGATTCGCGAAACTCCTCGATCGGGAGGCGACCGTCGAGACGCGATCACCACTGCCCCCGGAGCGCGCCCGCCGCGCCGCCTTCGAGGCCGCAGAGGAGGTCGGTGTCGTGAGCGAGACAGACCGCGAGCGCGCACTCTCGCAAGCAGCTGATCGGCTCGCGACTGACTCCACGGCCGTCGAAACGTCGCTGTACGCCGACCTCGAAGATCGGCAGATCCTGACAGACGTCTCGACGCGCTACGATCCGGAGTCCCTCTGTCGGCAGTACGATCTCTCGCTTGCCCAGACCGCCCTGTTCGACGCGACCGAGGTTCGGATCCGCAGCGACGATCCAAAAGCAGTGATCTCGGCGGTCAAACGACTGCGACTCATGTACGAGATCGAACGGACGGAGACGAGTGAGGGAGCGATCGCGAACCGTGAGGTCGTCGTCACGGGGCCGACGACGCTGTTCCGGCGGACGCGCCGGTACGGGACGGGCTTTGCACGCCTCCTGCGAAGCGTCGCGAAGACCGCAACGTGGCGGCTCGAAGCGACCATCGACGACGACGGGACCGAGCGCCGCCTGCTGCTCACCGACGAAGACGTCTCGGTCCCCGACCACGAGCCAGTGACCGAGGTGACCTTCGACAGCGGTGTCGAGGCCGACTTCGCCACCCGGTTCGAGTCGCTGGGTCTCGACTGGGAACTCGTTCGCGAGCCTGACCCTCTCGCCTCGGGGGCACACGTCGTCATCCCCGACTTCGCGTTCGACTACGAGCACGCCGATTTTCGTGTCTATTTCGAGATCATGGGCTTCTGGACGCCGGCGTACGTCGCGAAGAAACTCGACAGGCTGGCCGACCTGGAGGATGTCGAGATGCTCGTCGCAGTAGACGAGACGCTCGGCGTCGGCGAGGCAGACGACGTCGACGTACTGAGCGAATCCGGGGCTGCGGACGCGGAGATCGAGGCACGGGGCCATCGAGCAATTCCCTACTCGGGGACGGTCAGAATGAAAGACGTCCGGGACGCGCTCAGGCGCTACGAGGATACGCTCGTGGCCGCGAGCGCGGCCGACCTGCCCGAAGAATTAGCCCCGGACGGAGATGTGACGACCATCGCGGCCGTCGCGGCTGCCCACGGCGTCAGCGAGGACGCGATCGAGGACAAGTCCTTCCCCGACCACGAGCGCGTCGGACGGACGCTCGTCCGGCCCGCGGTGCTGGAGGAACTGGCAGGCGAGATCGAGTCGGGGATGGCGCTGTCGGACGCCGAAGCGCTCCTCGACGACCGCGGGATCGACGACGCGAGCGCGGTGCTCGCACGTCTCGACTTCCGGGTCGAGTGGCAGGGCCTCGGTGGCGGAACGCTCGCTCGGCGAGAGGGGTAGCCTCGGCGGCGAAATGATCGCTCAGCGAAGGAAACGGACGGTCCAGACCCGGACCGAATGGTCGTCTGCCCCACCACACACCGAACTACGCTTCGCGTTCGCGTTCGGGTTCGGCAGCGCGGCGCTGGCGGGACCGTTGGGCGGCGATACTGTCTGCGACGTCTTTGTCGGTGTCGGCGTCAGCGTCCATGGGACCACGTCGACTCTCGTCGACACTCGTCCGTACACGAGGCAGTATTATAGGCCTGTTCGAGACTCAAATCCTGATTTTAATGACCGACTGGGACCTCAGACGAAGGTGAGGACGCCGAAGCCGATCACGAACGCCAGCGCGAACGAGCCGGCCCACGCGCCGATCGTCCGGCCGATCTTTGCGCGACTGATCCCATCGCCGCCAGCGACGGCCGCGCCGCTGCCGATGATCGCCGTGACGATCGCCTGGTTGAACGAGATGGGCGTCCCGAGCGCGACCGCGACCTGGGCGAACAGAAACGTGGGCAACAGTGCCGAGATCGACCGTCGCGGCCCCAGTGACGCGTAGTCCTGGGAGAGGGACTTGATCATGCGGGGCGCGCCAGTCCAGGAGCCGACGAGCATCCCGACTGCGCCGCCGGTCAGCACCGCCAGCAGCGAGACGTCGACGTCGGCGAGCAGCGGCACGAGCGGCCCGACGGCCAGCCCGACCTGGCTCCCACCCGCCGAGAACGCCACGAGCGACCCCAGCACGAGGAGGAACCGCCGGAGACCGCGTTCCTCGTCGGTGCGGATCGCCCGCCGGACGAGCAGTGCCGAGGCGACCGCGACGACCAGGACTACCGCCGCACGGCCGGTGACACCGCCGACGGGCCCGACACTGGCGACGGTCTCGGCCACCGAGCGGCTGGCGTCGCCGGGCGCGAGCATGGCGAACTGGATCAGCGTGACCGCCCCGCCGGTGAGGGCCGCGAGCACCGGGACCGACCGGGACTCGGGGACGTCCTCGCGGGGGAGGACGCTGGCCAGGCCGTAGGCCAGACCGGCGTTGACCAGCGGCGCGAGCGTCCACATCGCGCCGATCTCGGCGTACTTTTCCCAGGCCGGGAGGCCGCCAAGCGCGAGGCCGGCGCCGACGATCGCGCCGGTGACGGTGAAGGCGGTCGCGATCGGGTAGCCGGTAGCGATGCCGACGGCCATCAGGCCCGCTGCCGTGAGAAGTGCGAGGATCACGGCCGTGGGGGTGAGCGCAGTCCCACGGATCAGTCCCGACCCGACGGCTTCGGTGACGCTGCCGCCCTGGAGGACGGCCCCGAGGAAGCCGAGGATGCCGACGACGAAGGCGGCCTGCATCGTCGAGATGGCGTTGGCCCCGACCGCGGGCGCGAAGGGGGTCGCGCCGCTGGAGCCGGCGCCGATGACCCACGCCATGAACAGGCTCGCGCCGCCGGCGAGCAAGAACACTCCGAGTGTAGCAGCGTCCATGAGAGAATGAAAAGACAGTGCAGATGCCGATCAGTCGCTGGTCATCGACTCGGAACTGGCCGCGCAGTTGTTCGGGCCCAGTTCCAGGGTGAAAGCTTCGTCTTCGTCGGTGTCGCGCTGGCCGAGGTTGGTCGCGATGATCTGCTCGTAGTTGGCCGGGCGCGGGGGCATGTCCGCCAGCACGGTCTCGACGAACTCCTCGCGGTCGTACTCCAGTGGGTCCATCTCCTCGCGGAGGTCGCCGATCGGCGCCGTGTAGGTGCCGTCTTCGGCGGCTTCGGCGGCGTCGCTGAAGTGTGCGCCGCCGACGAGCACATCGTCGTCCAGGTCCAGGACGCGCTCCTGGAGGGTCTCGTAGAGCTGGCGGGCCGCGTCGGGCGCGCCGTCGTCACCTTCTTCGAGATCGGGGCGGGCGACGCTCTCGACGAACAGCCCGTCGCCGGTCGTCAGGAGACTGTCGCCGACCAGGTAGGAGGTCATCCCGGAGGTGTGCCCGGGCGTGTAGACGGTCTCGATTTCCACGTCGCCGACCGCGAAGGTGTCGCCGTCGGCAGCGGTCTCCATCTCCTCGGCGTAGGTGACCCCGCGGTCGACTGCTTCCTCGGGGATGACGCCGGTGACGCCTTCCTCGTCGAGCGCGCGAACGCCGCTGACGTGGTCGGCGTGGATGTGCGTGTCGAAGGCGTAGGTCAGCTCGACGCCACGTTCTTCGGCGTCGTCGAGGTAGCGGTCGGTAAAGGCCTGCAGCGGGTCGATCACGGCGGCCTCCTCGTCGTCGTAGACGAGGTAGCCGAGACAGCCGCTGGAGGGGCGCTGGTACTGCAGCACGGTGCCGGGGCCGTCGTAGCGCTCGACCTCGACGGCGTCGTAGATGCTCGCCCAGCCGTTCATGCCCTCCTCGAGGTGGACGACGTCACGGCCCTCTTCGGCGAGTGTGCCCGCGACGTACTCGCTGGCACCGCCTTTCGCACACAGGACGACCAGCGGGTCGCCCTCGGGAACGTCCGCGAGCACGTCCGCGTCGAGGTCGTCGTCCAGGAAGTGGAAGTAGGGCACGTTCTCGATCTCGACGGTCTCGCCGTCGATGTGCCATTCCTCGAAGTCCCCGCTCGCGCGGGCGTCGAGGATGGTCACGTCTTCGCCAGCCTCGATCTGATCGCGAAGCGCGTCCGGGGTGATTTCGTCGACCGGTTCGTCCGGGGTGGGGAAATCGTCTGGATTCATCGGTACTCATCACCTCGTACTGGGGGGAATGGTAAAAGAGTTTTGTATGAAAGTCACAATTCCGTTCCAGACTACACACCTTCTTACGTCAGGTTGGGCCATCCGGGAGAGCTTCGAATCAATAAAAACACCCCTGACTGTGGGGGAAATGTACATCAACGGGCGCCCGTATATCGATACGATATCCATAACTTATGTATATCCATGTGTGGGGTAGGGAGATATAGTATTGTGCGGTACTTCCAAAACCGTTATTACCCGTCGCCGGATACGACCATTCGAGCAGAAACCCATGATGTGTACAAGACTTGCAGAGGTGGACGACGATGTTCGGTGTTGAATCGCTGACCGGCCCGACGGGGGCCGCAGTGTTGATCGGGATCGTCCTGGTTGAGGCGCTGGTGCTGTACGTCGGTTACGGCGCTCTCGAGAAACTCCTGGGGCCACGCATCGCCCGCATGTTGCGGGGTGACTGACCGTGGAGTTTCTGGGCGTCGCCGTGAGCATGCTCGGATTGTTCGTGGGCTTCGGCGTGCTGATCGGCCTCCTGTTCGGTTTCTTCGGGATGGGTGGCTCCTTCCTCGTCACGCCCGCGCTCATCGTGATGGGCTACAAGACCGACGTTGCTGTCGCCTCGGGCCTGGCGTTCGTCTTCGGAACGTCGGTGATCGCGACGCTGAAACACCGTGACCTGGGGCAGGTCGACTACAAGCTCGGCGTGTTGATGATCGCCGGGACCACCGCGGGAATCGAGGTGGGACGGATCGGCCTCCACTGGATGCAGGACCTGGGCGTCGCAAACACGTTCGTCAGCGTCACGTACGTCGCCCTGCTGGGCGGGATCGGTATGTTCGTCACCTACCGCGCGATGGGCGACGACGGCGGCGGGATCAGCCACGACGTCGACGAGGACGTCGACGCCGACGACATCCCCGAGATCGCCAAGACGATCCAGTCGTACGATATCCCGCCGATGATGTCCCTGCGCGGGGGCATCAAGGTGTCGCTGTGGATGATCCTTCTGGTGGCGTTCGCCACCGGCCTGCTGTCGGGACTGCTGGGCGTCGGCGGCGGGTTCATCCGCATGCCCGCGCTGTTCTATCTGGTGGGCGTTCCCGTCCCCGTCGCGGTGGGGACCGACCTGTTCGAGATTGTCTTCTCGGGCGGAATCGGGAGCTTCCTCTACGCGATGGACGGCGCGGTCAACCTCGGAATCGTGATCCCGCTGCTGGCCGGCTCTGCCTTCGGCGCACGCCTGGGCGCGGCGGCGACGAGCATCGTCGACGAGGACGACATCAAGGTCTACTTCGGCGTAATGCTGTTGCTCGGCGCGGTCGCGGTCGCCGTCCGAGAGGTCGGTGGCATCCTCGAGATGCCGGTGCTGGACATCGTGAGTCTGGTGATCATCCTCGGTGCGGCGACGCTGGTCAGCGGGGCCGTCGTCGTCAGTTCGATCCGGGAACTTCGCTCGGAGTCGTCGACGAGAGCCACGCCGGCCGACTGATAGTGATCGCTGTCGTCGCCCTGTTTTCGGGCTCGTCGTTCGCTGGACGTGCCGAGCTGAGTCAGCCGGTCGCGATCTCGTTCGCGAGTGTTCGAGCTGTGTGTGAACCGTCACAACCGACAGCCAGAGGAACGCTATCCTCGACTCCTCTCGAACGCTTTTATCACGCTCGTTAGGAATCGTGACCAGCGGAAGCAGCGCTTCCTGACCGCCCCGCCGTGGCCGTTCTCGTGAGCAGGGCGGGACCGAAGGTCCCGCTGGCAGCCGGCGCCCGCGGCGCCGGCGCCCGGGAGCGAAGCGAGCGGGACCGTCTTCCCGAGGGAGCGAATGTCGCGGCATCTGCCGCGACCGAGTGTGCCGGGAGACCCCGTCTCCCGTACCCTGCGGCGCAGCCGCAGGAACTCGGGGAAGGGCAGGTCTGCTGGTGCGGTTGTGGTCGCGGTTCCTGGGGGACTGATAGTGATTACTGTAGCGATTTACCGCTATGACCGCACGCCTTCGTGCGGTCAATGCGGAACAGACCTACAGTAATCACTATGAAAGGGCGAGACTCGCTGGCGTTTATATAGTCGCTCTGACCGGCTCTATCCGGCAGAGCGACCGCCAGCGAGGGGAGGGCTTTCGCGGCTTGTGGTCTCAATCAGTAGCCTCTCAGAAGCCGAGCCAGACAAGGACGTCCTCCTTCGGTCCGGAGTAACAGTATCGGGACGGTCGAAAGACACAACAGATCCGAGGGCGTCGGGCTGATAGTAATTACTGTAGCGAGTTCCCATTACGACCACCCGACTCCGGGCGGTCGATGTGGAACAGACCGACAGTAATCACTATGACCCCAATCAGTTACCGCACGCGGGCCGGCGGCACCAGCAAGACGTTACTCTCGGCCCGCGCGATCACGTCCTCCGAGGTGCTCCCGAGCAGGAGCCGCCGGAGACGACTGCGGCCGCGCCCGCCGATGAGAACCGACGTCGGGTCGACCTCGCGTTCGGTGGCCAGAATCTCGTCGACGGCCGCCCCGTCGCGAACGATCGTCTCGGTCTCGATGCCCATCTCGCGGAGCTGGTCGGCGAGTGCTTCGAGGCGCTGCTCGGCGTCCTCGACGACCTCCCCGCTCGACCGGCGTTCCGGGGGCTGGACGTGCAACAGCGTCGCCTCCTGGGTCGCTTTCTTCGTCCGGTGGAACTGCTCGAACGCGCGCTCGGCGTTCTCCGAGAAGTCCGTCGCGTACAACATCCGCTGAAACAGGTGACGGTTCGCGACCTCCAGCCCGTTCTCGCCGTCGACGATCCGCTGGACCAGCAGGGGTCTGACTGCCGTCCGCGCCAGGTTCTTGATCGTGCCGCCGACGAACCGCTGTTTCAACGGGCTCTGTCCCCGCGAGCCGGCGATGAGCAGGTCGGCGTTCACCTGCTCGGCCAGGCCGTTGATCCGCCGGTGAGGCGTCCCCCGGACGACGTGCGTGTTGACGGTGAACCCCTCGGCCTCCAGGTGCTCTCGCTGGCGATTTAGTCCCTTGCGGGTTCGTTCCCCGACGTCGCTGCCGGGCATCCCGGTCGTGACGTTCGGGCTCGTGACGGTGATGAGGTCGATCTCGTCGATCCCGTACCGGCCCAGACACTCCAGACAGATCCGGGACTCGATCGCCGTGTCGATGGCCGAAGACAGGTCGGTCGCGTACACTGCTCGCATACGCATCCATACGAACCGGCCCAATATAGTATTGTTGATTTCATCCAATACTACGCAAAACAGCGGCGAACAGCACCGGCTGGCCGAACGCGTGGAAAGCGAACGCAGACGAAAAACGCGGAGCCGCGGATTCCGAACCGCCCCGATCAGTCGGCGGTGGCGGCACCGACGTCGGTCCCCTGGCGCGAGGACCGCCAGCGCCCGTGGACGTACGCCCCGAGGAACATGCCGCCGATGGCGATCAGGATGGGGTAGTTACCGACGCCGACGCTGGCGTAGGCCGCGCCGGGACAGATGCCCGACAGCCCCCAGCCGACGCCGAAGATCGAGCCGCCGACGATCACGTTCTTGTCCATGGACTTGTCCCGTCTGCTGAAGATCTCGCCGGTGAGCGGGGCGCGTCCGAACAGCCGCGGGACGACCGCGAAGGCGATCGCGCTCGTGATCGCACCGCCGCCCATCACGAACAGCAGCCCGAAGTCCTCGAACTGCAGGAAGTCCAGCACGACCTCCGGTCGGGCCATCTGGCTCAGTCCGAGGCCGAAACCGAAGATCAGGCCGCCGACGAGGATCACGCCGTAGAAGGCGGGCGAGCGGTCGCTCACGGTGCCACCCCCAGAGCGGAGACCAGCTGTGCCGTCCCGATGGCGAACGCCATGAACGTCGCGACGTTCAGGATGGAAGTGTTCGACCCCGAGCCGACGCCACAGACGCCGTGGCCGGAGGTACAGCCCTTGCCCAGGCGGGTCCCGATGCCGACGAGAATCCCGCCGACGAGCAGTCGCCACCACTGGACGTCGGTCGTCCAGCCGCCGGGACCGAGCGTCAGCGCGTAAATCGCCGCCCCGCCGACGATACCGAGGGTGAAGACCACGCGCCAGTCGCGAGTGGCGACGTAACTCGGCCTGTTGAGTCGCGGGACCGAGGAGACGTACGACCACGTCGACTCGAGGAACGTGCTCGCGCCCGCGATGATCCCCGTCCCGGCGTAGATGACTGCGACGCCCAGGCCGATTAACAGCCCGCCGGCCGCGTAGTGGCCGACGCCGTTCGGAAACAACGCGTCGATCGTGAGTTGCAGTGGCTCGATCATCGGTCGTCCGTTTGGTCAGTCACTCGCGCTGCCTGCTGATCGGTCCGTCGTTCGTCACCCTCGAGAAAGCACTCCAGCATCGGGAGACCGACCACTGTGATACCTCCGTCTTCGTCCAGTGCGAACGGCTTCGTCATGTCTTACTCGTGCGTACCCGATCTGACTACTAAAACGTTTGGATAGTAATTCATCTATAACGCAATACCAATGTCTGTGGAATTCTCGCTTACAGCGCATACCATGGTATAAAAGCCCTTAATCGCGAGGATATTGATTGATTAGTAGCTATAGTAATTCGCGATATCCACCAAGCAACAAACTTTTGTATACGCCCGCAATATTGTGCACCACGCCCAAAATAGAACCATGACACAGGAGTTCACAACGACTGAGACGCTGGACGTGCGCGGACAGAACTGCCCGATGCCGGTCGTCAAGACCAAGCAGTCGGTCGACGACCTCGAGAGCGGCGACGTGCTGGAGGTGCTGGCGACCGATCCCGGGAGCGAGAGCGACCTCGGTGGCTGGGCCGACTCGACCGACGGCGTCGCGCTACTCGAACAGGACCAGACCGAGATGGACGGCGAGACGGTCTACACTCACTACGTCCGCGTCGAGTGACGATGAGTACTGATACACCGCCTGTCGAGGACGAGACGGAACAGCTGTCGCGTGCGGAACTGCAAGCCCGCGTCGAGGAACTCGAATCGCGGTTGAGCGACGTCGAAGCCGAGACGGGCGACGACGGACAGAAGATGTCCATCATCGCGACGAAAGGCACCCTCGACATGGCCTACCCGCCGTTGATCCTCGCGAGCACGGCCGCCGCGTTCGGGTACGACGTGACGGTCTTTCACACCTTCTGGGGACTCGATATCCTCCACGAGGAGCACTCGAAGAACCTCAAACTGAGTTCGGTCGGCAATCCGAACATGCCCGTCCCGAACGTCGTCGCCGCGTTGCCGGGGATGGACCGCGTGACGACCTCGATGATGGAACGGAAAATCGACGGCAACGACACCGCGACCATCGAGGAACTGATCGAAACCTCGCTGGATATGGGTGTCGAATTCCAGGCCTGCCAGATGACGATCGACCTGCTGGACTACGACGAGGACGACTTCTACGACGGCGTCAGAACCGGCGTCGGCGCGGCGACGGCGATTCAGGACATGGCCGAGGCAGACATTCAGCTACTGGTCTGACCGGCATTCCGGACATCGTCTCTCCCACCGCGAGCGAGTGTAACCGATGGATACGCCGTTGACGAGCCCTACTCTCCGCTGAGAGGTTGTTGGGAGAATCCGATAGCGAGGATCCGCCGCACGATCGTGACGACACCGTTGTGAAACCCGGTTCCGAAGACAGCGACCTCTCTCGCTGGTGCCTCGTCATGATTTTCGTAGTACGTGCTCACGAGGATCTTCGATCGGTCGATCAGGAGCAGACGACCGATCTCCGTCGTATCCTCGACTTCGGGCAACCCACGCAACCACTCCAGTCCCGTCACGAAGACTTCGGCCTGCGGGAGTCGAGACCGAATCGTCGTTTGCAGTTCGGGAGTAATCGCTCCGAGGATGATCTCGACACCGCTTTTCTGGGCCTGTTCGAGTGCTGCGGACAGCTCCTCGGTGAAGATTTCCTCGTTACCGATGATCATCAGAATCTCGTCGGTCGCCGCTTCGATGCTCGCGGTGACTCGATTGGCGATGGCTGCTGTCCCGCTGAGTGACCAGACCTCGTGGGCGATCTGCTCACCGTCAGTGTGGTCTGCCGGCTCGAGTCCTCTCAGCTCGGTTCGGAGTGACTCGAAGCGCTCACGGTATTCGGCTTCGAGCGTCTCGACGGCCTCGTCGACTGGGACAGCACGAAACACCTGTGGGCTCGAGTGTTGGACTTCGACGAGCCCTTTCGATTCCAGAACGCGGACTGCGTCGTAGACGCGCGTTCGCGGAACCTCAGAGAGGTCACTGATATCTTTCGCAGTGCCATGTTCGACTCGCGAGAGCGCGACGAAGGATTTCGCCTCGTACTCTTTCAAGCCGAGCTGTTGTAGTAATTCGACCGGCTGCGGATCTGTTGATAGGTCGTGCATAGGGTCCCAACCTCGCTACCGGATTCTCCAGTAGCAATGAGAGGTTTCTCTGGCAGACGGAAATGGGTTTCTGCTGGATTATCCAGACTCGTTTCTATTCGGATTCTAATTCTTCGGTATTCGATCGCCCCGTCGTACCCCAGACGCGACGTTTGTTCTAGATGTTAACTCAAATAATCACAACAGCATTAAGAGGGACGCAGTCAGAGTACCAGATGGCACGCGATTCAGGGATGGTCCCAACCTCACTGGTTCCGCGTGCTGGGGCTACCGAGACGGTAGCCTTCGAAGTGTCGTGGCGACCCGCACTTGCCAGATGACGACTATTCTCAATCGATCTCGTGCCACCGCAAGCGCTGTCACTCAGTTCCTCAAACGTTCGAATCTCGTTAAAATAGTTACAACTTATCATGCAGATGCTCCTATCGTCAGATGCCGGATTCGGTGAACATCGCCTCTGACAAGCAAATTCACTGAACTCGGTCCGGTAGCGACGACATGACTCGGAACGGACCGCGATTTCCTCAGAGGACGCCTCGACGGTCGTTGGGGGACGCTCTGGACAGGCTCCGGGGGATCCACCGGTTCCGTTCCACCGCCTCACCCGCTACCGCTTTAACGACACCACCGCGCGAAGCGATGTCGACTCGCCGAGGGGTGGCCCTACGTTCCGCGCAGCGGTTACAGCCCTAGCAACGAGTAGTCCTCGTCGGGTTCGTACCCGCGAAACAGCAAACTGTTCGTCAGCACCGAGACGCTAGAGGCGGCCATCGCGGCCGCCGCGAGCACGGGCTGGAGCAGACCAAGACTCGCCAGCGGGATCATCACGGTGTTGTATCCCAGCGCCCAGAAGAGGTTCTGCTTGATCTTCTGGAGGGTGGCCTCCGAAATTCGGATCGACTTGAGCACGTCCGCGGGGTCGTCGCGCATCAGCGTGACGTCGGCGGCCTCGATTGCCACGTCGGTCCCGCTGCCGATGGCGGTCCCGACGTAGGCGGCAGCCAGCGCGGGCGCGTCGTTGACGCCGTCGCCGACCATCATCGCCCTGGATCCGTCGTCCTGGATCTCCTCGACAGCGTCGGCCTTCTCGTCGGGCAAGACTTCGGCCATCACGTTCTCGGGGTCGATTCCCACTTGCTCGGCGACCGCGCGGGCCGTCCGCTCGTTGTCGCCGGTGAGCATCCAGACGTCGACGCCCCGCGCCCGGAGATCCGAGACGGCCTGCTTCGCGCTCTCTTTGACGGTGTCGGCGTCGGCGAGCACGCCGATCAGGTCGCCGTCCAGACTGACGAGCATCGCGGTCTTGCCCTCCGATTCGAGGCGCTCCATCGCGTCGTCCGCGGGCGAAGGATCGACGCCCTCGTCTTCGAGCAGTTTTCGGTTGCCGACCAGCACCTCGCCGTCGCTGGTCGTCGCTCTCACGCCGTGGCCGGGCACGTTCTCGAAGGAGTCGGGTTCTTCGGGATCGATCCCGCGCTCGCGTGCGCCTTCGACGATCGCCTTCGCGAGCGGGTGTTCGCTGCCGCGCTCGGCGCTGGCGGCGACTTCGAGTACGAACGACTCGTCGACCTCGTGGCCGGCTACCAGTTCCCCACCGTCGGCCTGCGGGAGCGCGACCACGTCGGTCAACTGCATCTCGCCTTCGGTCAGCGTCCCCGTCTTGTCGAAGACGACGGTATCGACGTCGCGGACGCGTTCGAGGATGTCCCCGCCCTTGAACAGGACGCCGTTCCGCGCGCCGATCGACGTTCCGACCATGGTCGCCGCCGGCGTCGCGAGCCCGAGGGCACACGGACAGGCGATCAGGACCGCCGAGGCGAAGACGATCACCGAGAACTCGAAGAGCGGGATCGCCCCGCCCAGGATCGTCGGCCCACCGGCGACGAGTCCCCAGAGCGGGAGCGCGTCGACGAACCCGCCCAGCGTCTCGGGGAAGGTGTACCAGAGCGTCCCCCACAGGAGCGCGTTGACGATCACTGCGGGTACGAAGTACGCCGAGATCCGATCGGCGACGTTCTGGATCTCCGGCTGGCGCGACTGGGCCTCCTTGACGCGCTGGACGATCTGCTGGATCGCCGTCTCCGAGCCGACCTTCGTCGCCTCGACGACGAGCACGCCGTTCTCGTTGATGGTCGAGCCGATCACTTCGTCGCCCTCGCTCTTCTCGACGGGGACGGACTCGCCGGTGACCATCGACTCGTCGACCGCGCTCTCGCCGTCGACGACCTCGCCGTCGGTCGGGATCTGCTCGCCCGGCCGGACCTTCAGGCGGTCGCCCACCTCGACGTCTTCGAGGGGGATCTCTGCTTCCGAGCCGTCCTCACGAACCACCGTCGCCGTGTCGGCCTCCAGTTCGAGTAACTCCCGGAGCGCGTCGCTGGCCTGGCCCTTCGAGCGAGCCTCCAGGTAGTTCCCGAGCGTGATGAACACCAGGATCAGCGCTGCAGTGTCGAAGTACAGTCCCTCGCTGGCGATCAGCCCGACGAGGACGGCGACGGAGTAGAGGTAGGCCGTCGACGACCCCATCGCGATCAGGACGTCCATGTTGGCCCTGCGGTTGTTCACCAGTGCGTTGTAGGAGTTCTCGTAGAACTGCCGCCCGAGGAGGACCTGCACGGGCGTCGCGAGCGCGAACGCGACCCAGCCGACCGAGACGCCCGCGACTGTCTCGGGGACGACACCGAGTTCGAACAGGTGGTCGGCCATAAAGAGCAGCAACGGCAGCGACAGTACCGCCCCGAACAGTGTGAGGTTGCGCTGGTGGCGGATCTCCGCCGTCCGCGCGATGTCCTGGCGCTCCTGACTCGATAGTTCCTCGTCACCGTCGTCCTCCCGGACCGGCGTGTAGCCGGCGTTCTCGATCGCTTCGTAGAGATCCGCCATCCCGACGTCTGCGGGGTTGTACCGGACCTGCGCCTCGTCGGTCGCGAAGTTGACGTCGGCCTCGACCACACCAGGTGTGCGTTCGAGCGACGACTCACTGGTCTCCGCACAGTTCGCACAGGACATGTCCGTAATCGCGATCGTCACCGTCTCGCTTGCCACCTCGTAGCCCGCGTCCTCGATCGCAGCGAAGATCCGGCCGAGCGAGACCACGTTGGGTTCGTACTCGACCGTGCCCTCGTCGGTCGCGTAGTTGGCTGACACCGAGGACACGCCGTTCAGGTCGCCCACGGCGTCTTCGATCGTCGCTGCGCAGTTCGCACAGCTCATCCCCTCTAGCTGCAGTTGGGTGGTCCGTGAACTCATTACTTCATACTACGGGGTCCCTGTTCATGCGGTTTGTCCCTTTGACCCCCTCGTAGACATCCACAGAAATCTTCGAATCCAAACTCGAAACCGGACCAGATTTTGGTTATCCAGGCAACAGCAGGTTGATCGCGGCGACGACGATTCCGGCCACGCCCATTCGTAATCCGGCGACGTACCAGCGTTGCTCGGAGAGATCACCGAGGAACGCCCCGAAGACGAACAGCAACGCGACGCCGAGGGCAATCGCCAGCAGCGTCGCTTCCAGCATCGTGAGGAACGCCGCCTCCAGCAGATACGCCGACATCGGGACGAGGACGCCGATGATCGGCCCGAGTCCGCTGAGCACAGCGTTGATCCGCCTGGTCTCGACGTGCTGGTCTGCGATCCAGGTGCCGTCGAGGGATTCGAGCATGTGCTCTTCGAGTTCCATGCGTTCGATCCGGCGCTCGGCGCGCTCGATCTCCCAGACGCTCCAGACGCCGGAGGTACCGAGACCGACGGCTGCGCCGAGACCGATCTTGATCGCGATCAGTCCCGTCGGTACGCCCGAGAGATACGCGCCGACGGCGACGCCGATTCCGGTCAGCGTCCCGTCGAAGCCGTTGGAGACGAAGTAGCGTCTGGACATCGCGTCATCGCCCGCCAGCGTCGTCTTCAACCGCTCGATGAGTCCCATGATCAGTCCTGGGGCGTCTGACTGGCCTCGATCAGTTCCTCGCCAGTGGCGACTTCGTCGACAGAGTGGATCGTCCCGCCGTGGCTCTCGATCACCTCGACGACCCCATCCTCGTCGATGCCGTCGCCTTCGACAGTGAGTTTGACGTTGATCACTTTCTTGTCGATCTCGACGAGTCCACAGTTACAGCCGCGGACGCCGTCGACGTCGGCGATCCGGCGGCCCAGATCAGTCAGCGATGGCTCGTGGGGTTTCAACACGTCGAGGACGAGGCGGCGAATCGGTGCCATACTTCGTGGTCACGCCTCTCCCTGAAAAGCGTTCAGGACGACCCGACCACGCGGATCGTCGCGGCGACGTGCTCGGGTAACGAGACCGTCGAGCCGTCGTCGAGTTCGATCTCCACCATCCCGATCGGGGCTATCTCGACGACAGTGAGCGTCGTCCCCGGGACGATTCCGACCTTGTCCAGATATTCGAGTTCGTCCGGGTCGCGGTCTCTGACACGATTGACCTCGACGACGTCTCCCTCCTCGCACTCGCTCAGCACTGTACCAGCGGCCTCGTTGACGGGTTCGAGCGCGTCGCTCGGGATAGGGTCGCCGTGCGGGTCGACATCCGGCTCGCCCAGCTTCGCGGCGACGCGGCGTTCGAACTCCTCGGAGATGTGGTGTTCGAGCCGGTCGGCCTCGTCGTGGACCTCCGCCCAGTCGAAGCCCAGTTTCTCGGTCAGATAGGTTTCGAGCAGTCGGTGGTGGCGAATCACCTCGATCGCGATGGTCTGGCCTTCGTCGCTAAGTCGAACGCCCTTGTACTTCTCGCGCTCGACGAAGCCGCGGTCTTCGAGCTTCTCCATCATGCTCGTGGCCGTCGGCGGCGTCACGTCCATGCTCTCGGCGATCGCAGACGTGGAGACTGGCCCCTCGGTCTCGCGCTGGTGCTCGTAGATCGTCTTCAGATAGTCCTCCATCTCGGGGCTGAGCATCTACCCGGAATTCGGAGGACCGGTAAAATAAAGGCTGTCGTTAGATCAGGTCCTGGTCTTCGAGCTGGGCTATCACGTCGTCGACGAACGACTCGACGTCCTCGTAGGGGAAGTTGCCGCTCCCGAGTTTCGTGTTCAGTTCCATCGCCGTCATCGAGAACTCGCCCGACTCGAACTTCGTGCCCGGACCGTTGGGCAGCGCCGGCACGAGGTCCATCGGACTCGAGATCGGATAGTCTGCGCCACCGAACGCGTCCTCGAACTGTTCGCGAAGGTCGGCTTTGTCTACCATGACGTCACATACGTTCGGATACCACCCTAAAAAACTATTCGCGTTTAGAAACTTACCTGTTGTTGGGTGTTTGAACGATAGTTTTGTTTTCAGCTGTTTAAATCACGTCTTGCGATTCCGGCTGTGTCATCTTGGCGAGCGTTTATTATCGAGGCCGGCCTGTCAACAGATATCACAGGACACGTCTACCGATGGAGACACCGATCGACTACAGTCAGTTCGAGGCCGCTCGGGAGTGCAACTACTGGCGACTGGATCGCTCGCTCAGGTTCGCGGCCGAACGCACGTACTCCGACGCGGACTTCGAGTGGGCACGGGGGCGTCTGGACGAGTGGGGCGAGATCGTCGGGACCACGATCGCCGACAACGCCGACGTGATCGACCGCCACGGCCCGCAACTGCACACCTACGACAGACACGGCGACCGGGCCAACGACGTCGAGTACCACCCGAAACAGTTCGAGAACGAACGGCTGGCCTACGAACACGGGATCGTCGCCGACTCCTTTCGGCCACCGCCCGACCGGAACGAGCGTCTCGGACTCACCCATCATCTCCTGATGAACGGCCTGCTGTCGTACGCCGACCCGGGCTTTGCCTGTCCCGTTGCGATGACCGGTGGCGTCGCACTCGTCCTCGATCGGTTCGACGATGGTGATCTCGACTCGTACTTCCACGGCCTCACTGCCCGGGACTACGAGAACGTGATCGAAGGCGCGATGTTCCTCACCGAAAAGCAAGGTGGCAGTGACGTCGGCGCGAACGAAACCGTCGCCGAACAGGCCGACGACGGCACGTATCGACTCTCCGGCGAGAAGTGGTTCTGCTCGAACATCGACGCCCAGGGCACGCTCGCGCTGGCTCGCCGTCCCGACGCACCCAAGGGGACCAGCGGACTCTCGCTCTTTCTGGTTCCGCACACGCTCGACGACGACTCGCTCAACGATCAGACCTATCGCCGCCTGAAGGACAAACTCGGGACGATCAGCGTCCCCACGGGCGAGGTGGTCTTCGAGGGCGCGACGGGGTATCTCGTCGGCGAACCCGAACGCGGGTTCAAATACATGACCGAGATGCTCAATCTCGAGCGCCTCCACAACGCCTTCGCCTCGATCGGGATCGTCGGTCGCTGCCTGCTGGAGAGCAAGATCCACGCCGCCAACAGGGAAGCCTTCGGCGAAACGATCGACCAGTACCCGCTCATGCGTCGGGATCTGATCGAGATGGCCGTCGATCACGAGGCCGCCATCGCGTTCGTCTTCGCCGCCGCCGGGGCGCTCGACGACCGGCGAGCAGCGCCCGACGGCAGCGACGAGCAACGGCGAGCCTACCAACTGGTGCGCTTGCTGACGCCGATTGCGAAGTATCGCACGGCCCGACAGGCCGTCGAGACGGCGTCGTATGCCTGCGAGGTCCTGGGAGGAAACGGCTACGTCGAGGGATTCGTCACCGAGCGCATGCTCCGAGACGCCCAGGTCCTGCCGATCTGGGAGGGGACCTCGAACATTCTCTCGCTGGATGTCCTCAGGGCGCTCGATCGGGAGGACGCTCACGAGGCGCTCCTCCCGCACGTCCGAACGCGCCTGAACGAGATCGAGCGTGAGGCGTTGCTTCCGACTGCCGGTACCGTCGAGAGCGCGTTCGCCGATCTGCAGACGGCACTCGCACATCTCGCCACAGCCGAGCGGCGCGAAGCCCAGTACGAAGCCAAGCGCCTCGCGGACCTCGTGTTCGACGTCGTCGCCGGGACGCACCTGCTGGAGGCCGCCCAGTCGCGACTCGACGAGGGTCACGACGGCCGGATGGCGCTCGTCGCCCGGTCGTTCGTCCGCGAGCGGTTCGAGACCGATAGGGGAATCACCAGCGGCGAGACGCCTGCCGACGACCACTTCGACGCCATCGTCCGGTACGCGCCGGTCGAGTCGAGCGACCTCTGACCGGCGAAACGCTTTGGGTTGTTCCGACCCCGAGTAGGGATATGCTATCACGCCGACGGTTCCTTCGCCTGGGCGGTGGGTGTCTCGCGCTCGGGGTCGCGGGGTGTAGCGAGGAACAGCCGCCCTCGACCACGGACATCGCGACGCACACGCCGCCTCCGGATTCGATCCCCGACTCCGTACAGCTCCGCCAGCTCGCCAGCGGCTTCGCCGCACCAGTTGGATTCGAGCCGATCCCTGGCCGGACAGACGAGGCCGCCATCGTCGACCAGGACGGGCGGGTCTGGCTGCACGAGGAATCCGGTCTTCGAGAGACGCCGCTGCTGGACGTCCGTGATCGAATGGTCGACCTCAATCAAGGGTACGACGAGCGCGGCCTGCTCGGACTGGCGTTTCATCCCGATTTCCCGGCGAACGGACAACTCTACGTCCGCTACAGCGCGCCCTCCCGCCCTGGGACGCCGTCGAACTACAGCCACACTTTCGTCCTCTCTGAGTTCACGATGGATCCTGCCGGGACGACCGTCCCGCTCGACTCCGAGCGCACGCTCCTCGAAATCCCGCAGCCCCAATCGAATCACAACGCCGGTGCAGTCGCGTTCGGCCCCGACGGCTACTGTTACGTCGCCGTCGGCGACGGCGGCGGCGCTGGCGACAGGGGTAGGGGCCACGTCAGCGACTGGTACGACGCGAACCAGGGCGGCAACGGCCAGGACGTCGAGTCGAACCTCCTGGGGAGTATCCTCCGGATCAACGTCGACGATCGCGACGATGAACTACCCTACGCGATTCCGCCGGGCAATCCGCTCGTCGGGCAGGCAGGCCTGGACGAACACTACGCGTGGGGTCTGCGCAACCCCTGGCGAATGTCTTTCGACGGCGAAGACCTGTACGCCGCTGACGTCGGCCAGAATCAGTACGAGGAAGTCAATCTCGTCGAGGCGGGCGGCAACTACGGCTGGAACGTCCGCGAGGCGACCCACTGCTACGACGCGCAGAACTGTCCGCGCGAGACGCCCGATGGAACCCGTCTGCGTGATCCG
This sequence comes from Halapricum salinum, assembly GCF_004799665.1. Taxonomy (NCBI): domain Archaea; kingdom Methanobacteriati; phylum Methanobacteriota; class Halobacteria; order Halobacteriales; family Haloarculaceae; genus Halapricum; species Halapricum salinum. The sequence continues at coordinate 2,947,253 of NZ_CP031310.1, read as the reverse complement.
ATCGTCGAGTACGACCACGGCGGCGACCCACCCAACGGCGCGGCCGTCATCGGCGGTTATCGCTATCGTGGCGCGTTGTTCCCCGATCTCGACGGGACGTTCGTCTTCGCAGACTGGATACTCAACGGGCAGCTCTACGCCGCCGAGGAACGAGAGGATGGTCTCTGGAACACCTCGGTCGTGGACCTCCAGCGCGACGGCGGCGACGTGCCCCAGAACGCACTTGCACTCGGGCGAATGCACAACGGGGAACTCGTCATCTGTACCACGAACCGGTCCGGGCCGAGCGGCGATTCAGGTGCCGTCTACCGGATCGTCGCCTGAACAGTTGGTGGTCGTGTTTACGAGCCGGCCGTCGACAGGGCATGTCTCCCGGCTGGACTGTTCGCCCATGAAAGCGCGGCCGTGTCGGCCGTCGACAACGCACTTCTCCCGGCTGGACTGGCTGCGCATCAACGCGCAGCCGTGCCGCCGTCGACAAAGCTAGTCATCTGCGGCAGCAACTGCACCGTGCTCGATCTCGGTCCCCAGCACGTCGAGGAACTGGGCGATCCACTCGGGGTGGTCCGGCCAGGCCTGGGCCGTCACGAGATTCCCGTCGGTCGTCACCTCGTCGACCCACGAACATCCGGCGGCCTCGACCTCGGGCTGGACCGCGGGATAGGCTGTCATCTCGTAGCCATCCAGCACGCCCGCCGCAGCGAGGATCTGCGGGCCGTGACAGATAGCCGCCACAGGCTTGTCAGCCTCGAAGAAGTGTCGAACCGCGTCGAGTACTTCCTCGTAGCCCCGGAGATACTCGGGGGCACGTCCGCCCGGAACCACGAGCGCGTCGTAGTCGCTCGGTTCCACGTCTGCCATCGTCGCCGTCACCTGGAAGTCGTGACCGCGCTCTTCCAGATACGTCTGATCCCCGCGGAAGTCGTGGATGGCTGTCTTGACTGTCTCGCCCTCCTCTTTCTCCGGACAAACCGCGTGGACCTCGTGGCCGACTGCCTGCAGCGCCTGGAACGGCACCATGATCTCGTAGTCTTCCCCGAAATCGCCGACGATCATCAGGATCTGTTTGGACATCGGTAACACACCATCTAAAACTCCGTCTGGAGACTACTTATTCGCTTGCCAAGCTGACAGGAATGTGACTTCGCGAGAGACGGTGCGCGATCGTCACCCGAACCCGCGGACAGCGGCCCCCAGAATCGGAAAGACGAACGCGATTGCCAGCGAGGCACCGAACAGTTGCCCTGTCGCGATCGCCTTCCCCAGAACGCCTGCGAGCCACAACCAGCCCACGAACACGAGGACTGCTGCGGCCCCGAGATACACGCCGAGCACGAGCGCACGCCGCGTCGAGGCGGCCGTCAGGCCCACGAGCGCGCCGCCAGCGGCCAGCCCCAGCCAGTGAACAGTCCCGAGCGGAACCGCCACGAGGAACACGACCAGCGTCACGAGTTCCGACCGCGGTCCGGTCCGCGCCCACCCGATTCGCTCACGTGGCGTCATCCCGATCCCTCCACGAACCTGATGTCGGGCTCGCCGCCTGGGTTGGTCCAGAGTTGGCGATACTCCCCGAGTCGCCATCGCCGGAGATCATCGCCGACGTAGTGGTCCGACCAGTAATGCCCGATGTTGCCGCCCGGGCGGACGCCGATTCCGAAGTCTGGCCCGACGATCATTCGCCAGGAACTACCGGCCTGCGGATTCGACGATGCTCGGAAGTTGAACAGCGTGTACGGCCCGCCGTCCATCGGCTGGCGGGGGTAGTTCAGGAACGCTGCGGCGTCGGTCCCGCCGAACGGGTGATTGATCCGCAACTGATTGACATCGCCGTAGTCGTCCCAGCCCTCTCGATCGATTTCCTCGACCGTGGCGTTCATCGCTCGCGCCGCGATGTCGACCCGCGTTTCGACGGGGATGGTCGAGCGATCGTCGAACCACCGGCTGTCGGCGGGCAACCTCCCGAGTGTCCAGTCGTGGGGATAGTAACTTTCGTCGAGGCCGTTGGGATAGAACTCGTCACTGAAGGTCTCGTTCCGGTAGTGGGTGAGCCAGCGATCGTACACCAGCGCCGCCCGGGACCCTTTGCGCATCTCGTAGTCCCACGAGTCGAGTTGCTGGGTGGCCCGACGAGCCTCGTCGGACATCTCGTCCGTGGCGTTCAGCGCGATCGGGACAAACTGCTCGGCCGCCAGCGAGCGGGTGTCCCGTTGCATGGCTCGCATCTCTTCGCGGGTGATCTCGCCGTCCTCCAGACTCGATTCGAGCATCTCGTCGACGCGCTGGCCGCGGTAGGAGTCGGCGAAGTGGCTACTCGTCCCCAGATAGAAGTCGAGATCGTCCGCCACCCGCTGGTTGGCCGTGCCCATGGCCTCCGGGTTCTCGATGCGGGGCACCCGCTCGTAGTCGACGAAGCCCGTGCCAGTGAGATTCGAGGTGTCGTAGGGCTCGAACCCGCGCCAGGTCCCCTCGTCGGCCGAGCCGTTGAAGACCCGATCACCCCGGACGACCGTCCCGTTCGTCCGGCGAATGGGATACGTCCCCGACGGTCGATAGAAGGTCTGACCGTCGTCGCTCATGGCGACGATACTGGAAGCGGGAATATCGAAGTTCCGCAGCGAGTCGCGGAACTCGTCCATCCCGTCGGCCTGACCGAACCCGTAGAACGCCAGTGGCTCGCGCGTGCCGGTCAGCCCGAGCCAGGAGACGGCGACCGTCTGGTCCTCGCGTTCGAGCACCGGCCCGTGGACCGTCTTGCGGATCTCGACCGTCTCGTCCGGCCCGTCTCGAACGTCGATGGTCTCGGTCTCGACGGTCGCGTTCTGCCACTCCCCATCGTGGTAGTACTGCTGGCCGCGCCACTCGTAGCGATAGAGGTCGGTCACGTCCGCGCCGACGTTGGTGATCCCCCAGGCGACCTCGTCGGTCTGGCCGATCAACGGCATCGGGACGCCCGGGAAGGCGACGCCGCGAATCTCCGTCTCGGGACCCGACAGCTGCATCTCGTACCACACGGGCGGCGCGAACAACTGAAGGTGGGGATCGTTCGCCAGCATCGGCTCGCCCGTCGCCGATCGGTTTCCAGAGACGACCCAGTTGTTCGATCCGATTCCCTGTCCCCGCTCGTAGCGGGCCAGCGAGTCGTAGAGCGCGCCGTAGTCGGCTGCACTCTCACGGTCGGTAGTCGCTCCGGTGGGCCGATTCGTCGCCGGACTGTCCGTCCGCCCCTCGCGTGCGAGTTCGAAAATGCTCGAATTATGATCGAGCTGATCGGGATACAGCTCGGACGCATTAGGAACCCGGTTTCGAACCGTTGCCCGCCGGAGGTCAGAGAACTCCCCGGAGAGTCCCCAGGTCGCGCGCTTGCCGACAAGCAGCGTGTCCGCCGGCGTCCACTCCGTGGGTCGGTAGTCGTTCAACCGGAACTCCAGTGGGAGTGTTCCGCGATCCATGTACGTGTTGACGCCTGCGGTATAGGCTTGCAGTGGCTCTTCGACTTCGGTCCCCTGCAGGCGCTCCCACTGTGTCTCGGCCGCGCTCTCGAAGTCCATCTGCCGGTGGAAACGGTCGCTCTCGACGGTGGCCTCGCCAGCGACTGTCGAGAGGTTTCCCGCCATCTGTCGCCTGAACAGGTCCATCTGGAAGAGCCGATCCCGGGCCTGCGTATACCCGATCGCGAAGTACAGTGCCTCGGTCGAATCCGCCTCGACGTGCGGGACGCCGTGACGAACGTAGGTCACCGTCGCCGGCCCGTACGGCGTCTCGACAGTTCGCTCGCCGCGATCGACCGTCTCCCAGGCGGTCCCACTGAAGGGTGCCGTCAGCGCGAGCAGCCCGCTCCCGAAGACACTCGCGACGACCAGCACCGCGACGCAGCCGACCGCGAACAGGCGCGTGCCCCACGTTGCCATATCTCTACAGGCGGGCGACCCGATCAAAAAGCTACCGTCAGGAGGAATCGACGTCGGTGAACTCGAACCGCGCACCGCCGGACTCGCTGTCGGTCACGGTGGCCGACCAGTCGTGGGCGTCGGCGATCTGCTCGACGATCGCCAGACCCATCCCCGTCCCCGCCGCGTTCGTCGAGTAGCCGAGTTCGAAGACCGTCTCGCGGGCACTCGGATCGATCCCGGGACCGTCGTCGGCGACGTAGAATCCGCCGTCGAGGACGCCGACCTCGACGGTGATGTCGGGACCCGCGTGTTCGATAGCGTTGGCGACCAGGTTCTCAAGCAGCTCCTGGAGTTGTCCCCTGTCTGCGTGGATCGTCGCCGTCGAGACGACCTCCACCGTCGCCACCTCGCCGTCGACGTTCGCCCAGGCGTCCTCGGCGACTGCCTGCAGGGAAACGTCTTCGGGGTCGTGGGCGTGCTCGCCGTGTCGCGCCAGCATGAGGACGTCGTCGATGAGGTCGTCCATCCGTTCCAGCGAGCGCGTGATCCGGTCGTACTCTTCGGTGTCCCCAACCTCCGGTTCGAGCAGTTCGAGCGAACTGGCAGCGACGTTCAGCGGGTTGCGCAGGTCGTGCGTCACGACGCTGGCGAACGTCTCCAGCCGTTCGTTCTGCCGTCGGAGTTCTCGCTCGCGCTCTTTCTGGGCGGTGATGTCCCGCGAGATGAGCTGAAACGACTCTAGCGGACTCCGGTCGTCCATCGGAACGAAGATGTTGTGGACGTGTCGGCCGCGATAGACGGTCTCGGCTTTCGTCGCTTCACCGTGTTCGATCGCTTTCCGGCCCGTCTCGATCCACTCCTGGCCGACGTCCTCTCCGAGAACCGACTGGAGATTCGCCCCGGCGAGCGCGTCCGACGACGTGCCTGCGAGATCGGCGAGCGCGTCGTTGGCCGAGAGAATCTCGCCGCTCTCCCCGACGTGCGCGACCGCATCCGGGGTGTTCTCGACCAGATGTTGATACTTCTGTTCGGTTCGCTGCTGGTCGACGACACTCCGGATTCGATTGGCGAGTCGACCGTACTGATTGTCTTCGACGACCTCCAGTTTGAGCAGGTAGTCGGCGACGCCGCCGGCGATCGCTTCGCTGGCGATCTCCTCGTCGCCGCGCCCAGTCAAGAGAATGAACGGGAGCGCGTCGAAGTTGTCGTGGACCCACTCCAGAAACGCCAGGCCGTCCTCGCCAGGCATCTCGTAGTCGCTGACGATACAGTCGACTCGCGTGTCGGAGAGGTACGCTTTGGCCTCGTCGACGTCGTTGACGTCGTGGGTGACCATTTCGTGCTCGTTGGCCAGCGTCTCGGCGGTCATCTCGGCGAAGAACTCGCTGTCGTCGACGACGAGTACGTGAATCGCGTTCGAGCCCGGAGCGCTCTCGTCCGGCGGTGTCTCGGTAGCCACGTCAGTCGTCTATCGCATCGGCGGCACTGACGAAAGTATTTTCGTCATGACGACGTCCGCAGCCGCGACTCCCACCGAGGCCCAGCCAGTCGACCGAGTACGATGCCGATCGCCGCTGCCACTGTCGAGACACCGACGGCGACGCCCATCGCAATCGTCGGCGCGGCCGAACTCGCCAGCGACGCGATCAGCACTGGCAGTGCCATCAGCGACAATCCCGACCCGAACGCCAGGAACAGCGGCGTGTCGAACAGCAGTTCCGTGGGCGAGAAGCCGGCCACGTAGGCCGTCAGCCCGTAGACGTACACTGCGACGAGTGGAAAGACGACGACGCCGACGAGCAACTCCGAGATGGGGACCCACACCGTCGCGATTGCGAAGTAGACCAGCCCAGTCGGAAGGACCAGCGCGAGATACGCCCGCCGGATCCCCGCGAACACGGCGGCAGTCGTGACTGGATAGCGTAGCGTCGCGCCCTCGTCCTCGAACTGGGTGAGCCAGGCGTAGGTCGTGAACCCGCCGAGTCCGAGCAATGCGCCGAATGCGATCCCTCGATGGGGCTCGATCGCCGTCGCCCTCGACAGTTCCGAGAGCAGGAGTGCGGCCACGCCGAACAACACCCCCATCGAGAACAGCACCTTCCAGACCGAGCCGCTGGAGCGGACGACCGAGAACAACGCCTTGTGTGTGATTCCGCGGTCGTCCGGCACGGCACGGACGAGACGGTCGACGAGTGCGAAGCGCTTGCGCCCCTGTGAGCGCTCCCCAGGCTCGAACAGGAGGACGCCGAACACACCGAGGACCACGACCGGCGCGAATCCGGCCACGGCGTTGGCGAGCGTCGCGTCGGTGTAGGTGCCGTAGGGCGTCAGCGTGACGGGATCGACGCCACCGAGAACGACGCCTGCAGTGACGAGAGCCACTGCGCCGAGACCGACGAGGCGGTGGTGGCTGCCGAGTCCGATCAGCGTCAGGCTCGATCCGACCCCGAGTGCGAACGCGCCAGAGAGGGTGAGCCACAGCAGGCCCACTTCGAGCGGTGGCTGTCCGCCGGCGATGGCGATTGGTGTGTACGCCAGCGCGACCGGCCCGACGAACAGGATCGAGTAGTACAGCAGATCCTTGACCAGAAAGATCGCGAGCAGGCGTCGCCAGGTGATCGGCAGCGTCCGGGAGCTGAACACGAGCAACGTCATGTCCCCGAGGACGTCGCGCATCGCGTCACGGCCGACGAGCCCGATCGTCCCGACCTGCAGCCCGAAGAAGACGACCAGCGCGTGCAGGCCAGCGACGATCGCTTCCTGGCCAGTCCCTGCCTCCGAGAGCAGGACGAACCCACCGACGGCGAGTGCGAGCACGGCCAGCGGGAAGGCGGCGAACCGGCGGCCGCCGAACAGCGTCGATTGCAGTCGCCACTCTTCTTTGAGCATCGCGACGAAGATGGTCCGCGTCGGCGTGCTCATCCGTCGGTCACTCCCTGGACCCGACGTTTCGCGACGATCACTACCGGGTCACCTCCGCCGGATCGGCCCCGACTGTGGAGATGAAGTACTCCAGAAGCGTCTCCTCGCCGGCCAGCTCTCGTGGGTCCCGTGTCGCCAGCAACTCACCCTCCCGGAGGATCGCCACGTCGGTGCACAGTTCCTCGGCGACGTCGACGAAGTGCGTCGACAGAAAGAGCGTGTTGCCGGCGTCGCAGTACTCCTGCAGGTGGTCTTTGACCTCCTCCTGGAGAATCGGATCGAGGTTCACCAGCGGCTCGTCGATGAACACGAGCGAGGGCTCGTGGAGGAACGCCTGAGCGAGCATGACTCGCTGGCGCTCACCCTCCGAGAGATCGGTCGCCAGCGTGTCGAGTTTGTGCGAAAAGGAGAGTCGGTCGGCCCACGTCTCGATCCGCCCCGCGACGTCGGCGAGATCCCGGACGTCACCGACGAACTGGAGGTACTCCCGTGGCGTGAGGAAACTCGGCGGATCCTCGCGCTCTGGGAGGATCCCGATAGCCTCTCGGACTGCCAGCGGCTCCGCGACGGGGTCGTGGCCCAGAACCGTGGCCGACCCTGACGTCGGGGTGAGTTGGCCAGTCAAAATCTCGATAGTGGTAGTCTTGCCAGACCCGTTTGGGCCAAGCAACCCGAACAACTCTCCTTCGTCGACCGTGAGCGAGAGATCTTCGAGCGCCGTCACCTCGCCGTAGCGTCTGGTGAGCCCCTCTGTCTCGATGGCGGTCATCGTCGCCTCCTGTCTCCGTGGCCGGGAACGACAACGCGTGTCACGTTCGACAATTCCCGGCGGTTCTCTTGAAAGTTCGGCCCCTGGGCTCGTCTCGGCGGGTCCGCGTTACCGGAAGGCGTCCATGAAGCGGTTGGTGCCCTCGTCGGTCCCTGCGATGACCAGTTCGTCGCCCTCGCGGATTCGGAAGTTTACATCGAGATCGGTGTGAGTCTCGCCGTCGCGTTCGACGGCGACGATCGTGCAACCGGTTCGGGCGCGCACGTCGGCGCTGCCCACTGACTGTCCGACCAGTTCCGGGGCGGTCGTCCGGACGACGTCGACCTGCGTGTCGACGGACATCACTTCCTCGTCTTCGAGGATTGCCGAGGCGATCATCCGGCCGGTGACAGTTTCGAGCGAGAGGACGTAGTCTGCCCCGGCGCGGTACATCTTCTGGACGCTTTCGGCTTCCTCGGTCCGGGCGATGATCTCCGTCTCGGGACTCAGATCTCTGACGACGAGCGTGGCAAACTCCGCGGCGGTGTCGTCCGGGATCGCGAGCAGGACGGTCCGAATGCCGTGGACTTCGGCCGCCTCGAGTGTCGCGGGATCGGTCACGTCGCCCACGACGTCGACGCCCTCCTTGTCCACGATGTCGACGACGGTGTAGGGAATCTCCTCATCGTCGAGACGCTCGGCCACGCGTTTCCCGACTTCGCCGTGCCCGGCCAGGAGGACGTGTCCGCCGTCGTAGCGCCGGATCTCCGAGAGCGTGAGATCGCGGAGGGCTGCGAGCTGGTCGGGCCGGCCCGCGACCAGCAGGACCGATCCCCGTCGGAGTGTCGCCGTCGGATCGGGCGGGCTCTCGAAGGTGCCCTGCATCCAGGCCCCGATGACGTTGACGCCGGTCTCCTCACGGAGGTCGCTGTCCAGCAGCGTCGTCCCTTCGAGCGGGCTGTTAGAGCGGATCGGAATCTCGGCGATCTGGAGGTCGGAACTGATGTCGACCGCGTCGCTGACGTCCGTCCGGAAACTGGTCGTCACCTTCGACGCGAGGCTCGCTCCCAGCAACGGCCGCGGCGAGAGGACCACGTCGGCACCCGCGAGTTCGTGATACCGGCGGTGGCTCGGTTCCTCGACGACGCTGACGATCCGGACGTCCTCGCTGACCTCCTGTGCCGTCAGGACGATGCTCGTGTCGACCTCGTCGGAGAGATCGGCGACGACCGCGCGTGCCGACCCGAGGTCGGCATTTTCGAGCCCGGACACCGACGTGGGATCCTCGTGGATGACGTCGTAGTCGTTCTCGTAGAGGTCGGTTGCTGTATCACGATCCGGCTCGATCAGAACGTGCTCGACGTCCCAGGAGTCCAGTTCGTCGATCAGTGCGTCGGCACGCGCGGTATACGAACAGATGACGACGTGGTCTTCGTAGCCGGTGACGCTGGTCGGGACGGTCGTCGACAGGGCCTCCTCGAACAGCGGGAACACGAGCACCGGGAGTGCGAGGAAGATGAGGAAGACCCCGGTCAGGTCCATCACGATGACGAGGACGTTCATCTGCCAGGACGACCAGGGAGCGTCCGAACCGAATCCGGTCGTGGTGAAGGTTTCGACGACAATCTGCAACGAGTGCAGGAAATTCTGGGACCGCCCCTCGAAGGCGGTCATCCCGTAATCGTAGGCACCTGCGTACGCGATGATGACGACGAACAGCGTCACGAGATAGTAGAGTGTCCGCCGATACCACTGGTTCATTCGACCGAGGGTTTCGCCCCCGGAGAGTAAACAGTTCGGTCTCTCCGCGGTCGCGCTCTATCCGAGTTCTCGGGCCTGCCAGAGCGCCCACGCCCCAACGCAGCCTGCGCCCAGAATCTCCGGGATCGCCAGCCCCGGGGCCTCGATCCCGACAGCCCCGACCCAGCCGATCCAGATCCCGAGGTTCACGACGCCGAGTCCAGCCGAGAGGGCCCCTGCCCGTCGGTCGCCGTCGATCACCAGTCCGCCAGCGTAGACGATCGTCGCGACCGAGAACAGCAGATACAGTCCCGAGGCGACCCCGAAGTGGAGTGAGTGGCCTTGCGGAAAGACGCCGACACCGGCCATCGAAGCCATCGCCACGCCGAAGAGGGCGGCCCCGAGTCGGCCGAGCAGACGTGCCTCCCGGAGGGCGAGCGCGACTGCAAAGCCGATTCCGAGCACGCCACCGAGTAGCAGACCACCGTTGAACAGCAGGACGGTCGTTCCGGTTCCGGCAGCGTGACTGGCCACACCGAGATTCGAGAGGGCGTTCTCGCTCCAGGCGAACGACGGAGATAGCGCGACCGCGCCGAAGATCCCGACGAACGTGACGACGATCGCTGCCACGCCGAGCAGTTGCCCCACCCGGTCGGTTTCGAACTGGCCCATATCGACGACCACTCACCACGATAGTAAAGTTGTTCGGCTCTCGGCAGATCGCATCGCTGCCGGAGGCGTCAGAATCCGATATGTGAGGTCGAACTCGGGCCGTCGTCTTCGTCGAGACCGCCCTCGTGCTGGAAGGTGAAGTCGTCGTCCGTAAGATAAACCTGGCCGTTCGTGACGGCCACAGAGACGTCCGGGAGGGTCGTCCCCGCGGCTTCACCGTTGTCACACTCGCCCGAGCAGGCGTCGAACAGCGAGCCGTGTTTCGGGCAGATGAGTTGGCCCTCGCGCATCGGCGCACCCCTGCCAGTGTCGAACCGCTGGGCCTCGTGGGTGCAGCGGTTGATCCACGCCTGGACGCCGTCCTCACAAGGTACCAGTAGGATCTCCTCGTCAGAGCCGTAGGCGTCGGTCGCGGTGAACAGCCACGATCCCGCTTCGTGGACGGTCTCGACAGTAGTCAACTGGGTCGGCATACTCCGACTCGGGATACGCTCGGCCTAAAATTTCGGGGTCGAGCGAGACGCTCCGGATCGACGACGTGAGTGTCGATCGCGGTCTTTTTCGCCGTCCAGCCTCTCTTCGCAGATACGCGTGGCTATCACGGACAAGATCTACGTCAAAAACCATCGCCAGCTCGCCTCCCAGATGGAGACGAACTTCCCGAAGGGGGCGTTCTCCGGCGCGACGCTGGATCTGCTCTTCCAGGGCGAGAACCTGGCGAAGCTCGACGACACGACGCAGGATCGCATCCTCGATTTCGCACAGGACTTCATGGACTGCGACTGCGAGGGTGCGCCCCACTGTGGGTGTCCCCAACGCAAATTCATCTCCTACCTACTCGAACTGCGGGAGGGTGGGCTCGGCCCACAGGCCATCGTCGACGTCATGGGCGACGACTACATGGTCTACGCCTATCCGGGTGACGTTCGGTCGTTCCTGGACGATTCGATCCGGCGGCTCGAGGCGATCGAGACGCTGGCCGATGTCGATGGGCAACAGGCCGCCCGCGAGGCGGCCCACCAGGCGCGAAAAGACCTCAGCTAGATGTCGTCGAAGTCGCCGATCCGATAGGGTTTCTCCTCCTCTTCCTCGCCGTCGAGGTCCTCCAGTTGGATGACCTCGTCCTCGTCTTTCTGGTCGACGCGCTCGTGGAGCTCCGTCGCGTAGCGCTTGTACTCTTCCAGTTGTTCGCGGAGGTGGTCGGCTTCGAGTTCGAGGCGCTCGTGCTCCCGGATGAAGCTCTTGGGAACCTCGACTTTGGGCGGGAAGCTCTTCTCGTCGCTCCCGCTGCCCTGGTTGAGCTCGTGTTCGGGGACGACCTCGACTTTACCGTCGTGGGCGACGAGCAAATCGACGTAGTCCCGGAAGACTGCCGACAGCGAGATATCGCGTTCTTCGGCGATCTCCCGGAGAGTTTCGAACTTCTCCTCGCTTACGCGAAAGGAGATCGTCTTGTTCTTGTTGCCCATCGTTGCGTTATGGTCGTCACGCATCACACTTAACCTTTCGTCAGACGATCACACGATCCGTTCCCGGGCGGAAATTATGTATTCTTTCGAAGTGAATGGGCGTTCAACATGTCGTCGACTGCCACACAGACACCGATCGACGTCCAGACGCTCGCGATCAGAGGCAGCGTCGCGGCCGTGCTGTCGGCGCTGGCCAACGCTGCCTTGCTATGGGCCGTCCTCGAAACCGACCTCGTCGAACCGTTCATGGCACTCTCGTATCCGCCAGTGCTCTTTCTCACAGTAGCCAGTGCAGTCGGGGCGACTCTTGTCTACGGCCTATTGACCCGGCGTGTCTCCGACCCCAACCGGACCTTCCAGCGACTCGCTGCCGTCGTCCTCGTCGTCTCGCTCGTGCCCGATCTGGCGATTCTCGTTTTCGACGAGGCCGCGACACTGGGTGCAGTTGTCGTACTGATGGTCATGCACGTTGTCGTCGCAGCCGTCTCTGTCGCGAGTCTGACGCGTCTTTGAGCAGCGGATGTCGAAGCTGTTTAGCGACCGGCGAGCGCCGAATCTGATATGAATCTCACTGCACACCACTACGGCATAACCGTCTCTGACCTCGATCGTGCCGTCGAATTCTACCGTGACGTCCTCGGACTGGAAGTGATTGCTGAATTCTCCGTCGGCGGCGACGCCTTCGCGACCGGGGTCGACGTCGACGGTGCGAGCGCCGAATTCGCCCATCTCGACGCTGGCGACGCACGGATCGAGCTGGTCAGCTACGATCCCGAGGGCGATACCAGAAACGAGCCGTCGCTGCACGAACCCGGTGCGACTCACGTCGGCCTCGAAGTCGAGGACCTCGACGCGGTCTACGACGCGCTACCAAATGGCGTCGACACACTCAGCGAGCCACAGACGACCGAAAGCGGGACGAAGATCTGTTTCGTCCGCGATCCCGAAAACAACCTCGTCGAACTGCTGGAGATCTGAAATCGGCGGTCGATCTCAGGGACTCGGTTCGGCGGCCGTCTCCGGCTCTTCGAGGCTCTCCAGTGCTTCGACCGTCGCCCGTCGGTAGTTCTCGACGGGGAGGTCGTAGTGCTCGCGGGCCATCTCGACGTACTCGCTCGGAGTGTCGCTCTCGAAGGCCTGGATACGCTCAATGGTCCGCTCGGCGGTCTCGACGACCCAGCGATCACGGACCGATTCGTCGACGCGGGTGATCGATTCGGGTCGGACGGAGACGTTGACGTCACCCTCGTCGGTCTCGTAGGTCCGGGGCTTGCCGACGATCGCGACGTAGGCCGGGGGTTCGAGTTCCCGGAGCATGCTCGCGGCGTCGGGCTGGTACTGACCGGCGTAGACGAAGAACGTCCCGCCGTTGGGGTCGACGACGCGCCCCTGCCAGTACTCGCTGTCTTCGCCGACGTCTTCGGTCTCGGTCAGCGTGCCAACGATGAAGATTCGGTTCGCGCGTTCTCCCGTGGGCAACAGCGCGTAGACCGGCGCTCGCTCGTCGTCGCTCTCCTTGAAGGTGTACGTCGCGTCGTTGAACTCGCGTGCGAAGACGCGTCGTGCGACTTCGCGGGTGGGTGCCTGACTCATACTAGATCGACCTCGCTTTGATCAGCACGCTCTCTGCGTCGACCGGCCCGGAGAGGACTTCCAGGTCGTTGACGAGGACGTATCGACCCAGGGTCGGCCCCGTGACGCGGTAGTACTGTCCGAGCGTGTCACCCCGCATCTCGTCTGCGACGACGGTCGTGTCCAGCGCGTCCATGGCCATCTCTTTGGCCTCTTCGAGTTCGATCCCGGTCAGCGCTTCCGTAGCCTCTTGATCGAAGATGACCTCGTGGACATCGTTACCATCGTCGAGTACGCCTTTGATCCGCAGGTCGAACTCGCCCTCGACCTCGCCGTGCTCGCTGCAGCGGCCGTTCTGGAGGACGCGGGTGCAGTCTTCCTCGGGACAGCGCTTGATCAGGCCGCTGCCCGACTGAATGTCGACTAGCGCGCCTTCGACGGTGACGCTATTGTCGCCGACTTCGATGTCCTCGTCGACCGCCTCGATGGTGGTCGTTCGGTTGAGCTTGATCGAGTAGTTGCCCTGGTACTCGTCGGTGACGACGTTGCCCAGGTTGTAGACCGTGCCCTCCTCCAGCGCGGGGAGGTCGGACTTGGCCCACTTGGTGAACTTGATCGTCCCGGACTCGTCGCCGAGCAGACCGACCTGCCCGACGGCGTCGCTCCGGGGCTCCCACAGCTCGACGACTTTGGCGGTCACGTCGACCCACTGCTCGGCCGTGTCGATGCTCGCGAGCTCGACGTGTTCGTTGCCACCTCCACCACCCAGCTCGTCGCGGTCCATCCCGGCCTCGTCGAGGTAACTGTTGGTGACGCTGCGACGCGCCTCCTCGACTGGGACCTTGTACTCGTTGACCAGCGTGTCGAGGCGCTCCTCGACGGTCTCGACGTCGACGTCTAGCTGGTCGGCGAACTGCTCGTGTATCTCTTCCGCATGGGTACGCAAATCACTCATTGGTCTCACTGTCTCCGCCTTGGTTTTCGATGGGAGACATTCGACGGTTGGTCGGCATGGCTTATAAACTCTCGGCGACCTCGGTGAAAGTGAAGCAGCGATTCGCCTGGTCGGAGAAGGCCTATGTGTATCCAGTTCGGAACGCCAGTCATGGACGAGGACGGGCGCGTCGAGCGCTTCCTGCGGGCGAAACTTCGATCTGCGGGCGAGCAAGTCGCCCAGGCCCAGGACGCCTATCGACGGGCCAAATACGCGGCCGCCGTCGACCTTCCCACCGACGACGACGGGAACGCCCGTATCGTCTGTCGACGCTACGCCGAACAGCGTGCGATCGGGGTCGACGCCGAGGGGCGGCCGGGGTGTTACGAGGCCGGCCACCCGGACTGTGAGGGCTGTTTCGAAGACATCCGTGACGGGCGTATCGAGACGTGGTCGCCCTGACTATTGGACAAATTGAATAAACGTTTGCGCTGTTTGGGCAATCAGCGGACGAAGTGCGCAATCTCGGATTATAAATCGTGAAGAGTGTCAGTCTCGATAGCAGAGGTTTTGTAGATCCAGCCATCGGTTTGTGATAGCGACACGCGCGCGGACGGGTATCAACGCATGACAGAAGAATACGACCTCATTATCGTCGGCGGCGGTATCAGCGGAGCATCACTCCTGTATACGGTGGCCGAGTTCACCGACATCGAACGCGTCGCACTCATCGAGAAAGAAGACGAGATCGCGGCGATCAACTCCCACCATACCAACAACTCCCAGACGCTGCACTTCGGGGATATCGAGACGAACTACACCCTCGAAAAGGCCGAGGAAGTCAAAGAGGGTGCAGAGATGGTCGCTGGCTACCTCGAAGCCAACGATCCGGAGCGTGAGATCCACAGCAAGCGCTCGAAGATGGTGCTGGCGGTCGGCGACGAGGAAGTCGACAAACTCGAGACGCGCTATCACGACGAAGGATTCGGCGACCTGTTCCCGAAACTCGACGCGATCGGCCGTGATCGGATCGCCGAACTCGAACCGAAGGTCGTCGAGGGCCGCGACCCGCGAAAGGACCTGCTCGCGCTGCAGACGCCCGACGGCTACACCGTCGACTACGGCGAGATCTCCAAAGACTTCGTCGAGACGGTCGCCGACAGCGAGGGCGTCGACGTCTTCACCGGCACGAAAGTGACCGACATCGCCGAGACGATGGACGGGTTCACCGTCGAGACCGCAGAGCGGACCTTCGAGTCCGACGCGACGGTCGTCGCGGCAGGCTCTCACAGCCTCCAGGTCGCAAAGGAGATGGGCTACGGCAAGAACAAGTCGCTGCTGCCGGTCGCGGGGAGTTTCTTCCTCGCCGAAGAGGGACTGCTCAACGGCAAGGTCTACACCCTCCAGATGAAGAAACTGCCCTTCGCGGCGGTCCACGGCGACGCCGACGTCCACGATCAGGGCACCACGCGGTTCGGTCCGACCGCGAAGCTCGTCCCGGCGCTCGAACGCGGCCGTCTGAACACGGTACCGGACTTCTTCGACGTCTTCGGGCTGAACGCGTCGTCGTTCCTGAGCTACGCGAACATCCTCGCCGACCGCGTGCTCTTCCCGTACGTCGTGAAGAACCTCTTCTACGACGTGCCGAAAGTCGGCAAGAAAGCGTTCCTGCCCCACGTTCAGAAGGTCGTTCCGTCCGTCGAGGAAGACGACATCAAGCGCGCGAAGGGTTACGGTGGCGTCCGCCCGCAGATCGTCGACACCGCCAACAAGACCCTGGACATGGGTGAGGCCAAGATCCACGGCCACGGGATCATCTTCAACATCACGCCGTCGCCGGGGGCCTCGACCTGTCTGAAGAACGCGATGCGCGACACTCGGACGCTGGTCGACTTCCTCGATGCCGACTACGGCTTCGACGAGGAATCGTTCCGCGAGGCGACGATCGGTAACTTCCCGCGCGAAGAAGAGCCGAAGAAGATCGCTGCGGACGACTAAATTGTCGACGGCCGGCACGACTGCGCGTTCATGCGCAGCCAGCCCAGCCGGGAGACCTGACTTGTCGACGGCCGGCTCGTGAGCACGTTTATGTGCGAAGGGTTCAGTCGAGCGACGCTGCACACAGCAGCCAACTTTTGGCCGTCGAGTCCGTTCGTGGAGACATGGCGACCACGAAGACGACAGCGACACTTACAGTCTACGCCGATCCCGTCTGCTCGTTCTGCTATCTCGGCAGGGCGTCACTCCAAGAGTACCTCGAATCGGCCGAGAACCCACCGGAGGTCCAGTGGCGGCAGTTCGATCTTCGTGGGTACAAGCGCGCGCCGGATGGACGCATCCGCGAGGACGTCGACGACGGCAAGGACGAGGCGTACTTCGAGCAGGCCAAACAGAACGTCCAGCGGCTGCGCGAGAAGTACGACGTCGAGATGCGCGACTTCGAGGACGTCCCCGACGTCGACTCCTGGGACGCCCAGCAGGCGTCGCTGTTCGTCGAGCAGACGGAGTCAGCCGAGACGTCACGCGCGTTCTACGAGGGGCTGTTCGCGGCCTACTGGCGCGACGGGCGGAACATCGAGAATCCCGAGGTCATCGCCGAACTGTCCGAGGACGTCGGCGTCGACCCCGAGCCAGTCCGGGACGCGATCACCGACGAGCAGCTCGAAGCCGAACTCCGCGAGCGATTCGCCGAGGGCCAGCAACTCGGAATCTCAGGCGTGCCGACGTTCGTCTACGGTGAGCACGCCGCCCGCGGCGCGGTGCCACCCGAGCACCTGGCGCGGCTCGTCGGCGAGTGATCAGATCTCGGCCAGCGAGTCGTAGTCGTCCCAGCACTCACAGTCGAGGTCGTCGATGTCGGAGACCTCGTCCGGGAGCGAAGAGATCGGCATCCACCCGCTCGCCTGTTTCTCACAGTCGTCGTCGTGGACCGAAAAGTCCGAGTCCGACATGAACGGCATCGATCTGACACTACGGGTTCGCGAAGATAAAAACCCTGGTCAGGACGCCGTAAATTCCCGCCAGTGGTGGACGCTCCAGTAGACCAGTCCCGTACAGAGACAGCCGGCCGCGAGCAGATAGAGGAGCAGTCGCGAGGCCACCAGTTGATCCGGATTTTCGATCGCGAACAGGATTCCTTCGACGTCGAGTCCGACGACGATTGCGATCGTGATCGAGAGCACGACCGCCGTCAGGAGGATGTTCCGCCCGTCGGCGAGATAGCGTTCGAGCGTGAGGATCAGCGCGGTGAACGCGCTACTCAACACGACGACGTAGAAGGGAAACCGATCGGCCAGTCCCGACGTTTCGCCGGAGACGACCGCGAGCAGCCCGACGAACGCGACCGTCACGATCACCGTCGAGGCCGCGACCAGCCCGGCTCCGCGGACGACCGCCTCTCGCTTGCTCATGGCTCTGGGTGCTCAGGCCGTGGTGAAAACGATTGCCACTATTACTGCGAGCACGAGGACCACGCGGAGTACCAACCGAACGGGGAGAGAGGACCATCCCCTGTCGTCGAGCCGCTGTGTGACGGCGTCGACGGCCCGATCTTCGGCCCGGCGGAGGCCACGGACGCTCGCCTGGACCGCCCGGACCGCGAGATGGGCCAGCATGAACGCGAACTCCACGAGCATGTCCACAGCAGTCTCCTCGGCGCTGGTTCGTGATCGAGGAGTCGCGCTGGCCGTCCCGCCGTCGGAGGTCGTCGACGTACTCGCCGTCGGCTGGGTCGCTGTCGCTCCCGGCGCTGTCGGCTCCGCCGAGTCGTCCCCGGACTCGTTCGCTGGTTCCGGGTCCTCACGGTCGAATCGTTTCAGAATCGCTTTGTCCACGTCGACCAGCGACGGGGGATCAGAATCGCTCATCCCCGGGGTCGTCCCGGCGTCGTAGGTGCGCTTCTCGCGGAAGTGTATCCGGCGAGTCTCGTCGGTCCAGTCGGTTCGCAGGTACGCCTCGCCGGGCTCGAAGTCCGTGATCGTCTCTGCGGCGTCCGTGCCGAGCAGCCGCCGGACGACGTCCGTATCGTTGTCCCAGGTGAGCTTGTGCCAGACCATCCAGTCACACTGGGTCACGAAGTCCTTGTCGACGGCTGCGGGCCGCTGTGAGAGGCCGAGCAGCCCGAGGCCGTGTTTGCGGCCGCGTTTGGCGATCTGCAAGAGGACGTCGCCGACGTCGTCGCGGCTCCCCTTCTGGGGGACGAACTCGTGGATTTCCTCGACGACGAGCAGAAACGGCTTTCGAACTTCCGTCTCGCGTCTGAACAGCCGTTCGAGGACGGCTTCGAGAACGGCCGCCGACTCCTCTGCACGGAGATAGCCCGAGAGGTCGAGGATCACGGGCTGGCCGTCGAGCGCGATGTCGACGAGCGTCTCGGCGTCGCGCTCGTCGACAGTGACGTCGCATCTCCCGCCACCGCCGGCGTGGAGGATGCTGTAGCGCTCTTTCAGGCCCCAGTACTCGCCATCGATGTCGACGATCAACAGCGAGTGATCGGCTTCCAGCAAGCCTTCGACGACGACGTTTGCCGTGTTGGATTTGCCGCTGCCGGACTTGCCCGTGATGAAGCCCCGGCCGGTCAGGACGTCGACCGCCGGGAGGGCGGTCCCGTCCTCGGCGACGACGATGTCGTCGTCGTTCATCGACTGGTGGTACGCTACATGCCGGGAAACCTCTTGTGGGGGTCCACGCGAATCCCTTTACCGCCGGCCTGCCTACGAGCGGCATGGTCAGACGGAGCGTTCTATTCACGCCCGGCGACCGAGCCGAGATGCAGCGCAAAGCCGTCGAGATGGACGCCGACGTGGTCGTCTTCGACCTCGAAGACGGAGTCGCCCCAGACGCCAAAAAGGAGGCCCGAGAGACGGCGCGGCAGACGCTCCGGTCGATCGATCCAGACTGTGAAGTCTGCCTGCGGGTAAACGCCGATCCAGAGACGGCCGAGGCGGACCTCGACGGCGTACTCGGTCCCGATTCGCGCCCGGATAGCGTCATGCTCCCGAAAGTCGACGGCGCACAAGCCGTCGAGACACTGGCGGCACAGGTGTGCGAACACGACATCGAGTTGCCGATCCTCGCGCTGATCGAGTCCGCGGCGGGCGTCCTCCACGCCGAGGAGATCGCCGCTGTCGAGTCGACTGACGCGCTCCTGTTTGGCGCCGAGGACCTGGCCGGTGATATCGGCGCGTTGCGGACCGACGAAGGGACAGAGGTGCTCGCCGCCCGCTCACAGGCGGTCCTCGCGGCCAGTGCGGCCGGAATCGACGCGATCGACACGCACTACCCCGACTATGGAGATCTAGAAGGACTTCGGGAGGACGCCGAATTCGCCCTGCAACTGGGCTACGACGGGAAGATGGCGCTGCACCCTGATCAGGTTACCGTAATAAACGAGGCGTTCACGCCCTCACGAGAGCGAATCGAGTGGGCGCGCCGAATTCTCG
This sequence comes from Halapricum salinum, assembly GCF_004799665.1. Lineage (NCBI taxonomy): Archaea > Methanobacteriati > Methanobacteriota > Halobacteria > Halobacteriales > Haloarculaceae > Halapricum > Halapricum salinum. The sequence continues at coordinate 2,927,865 of NZ_CP031310.1, read as the reverse complement.
ACGCTGCAGGCGACCACCCAGATCGGGCGGTGTTCGTCCTCGACGGCGAGATGATCGACGCACCCCAGATCCGGCAGGCAGAACGAATCCGGGCGCGGGCGCAGGCCGGCGACGCCTGGGAGCTGGCCTGACCTGGGGAGACGATCCCAGTAGACACTCACGTCGACATTCTTTTGCCCGTCCTGGCTGTCAGTTGGGGGTATGGCAGACGAGGTCAACCCGTTCGAGAGTCTGCAGGAACAGATCGACGACGCGGCGGCCTACCTCGACGTCGATCCCGGCATGCTCGAACGGCTCAAACAACCCGAGCGTGTCCTCGAAACGACGTTATCGGTCGAGATGGACGACGGATCGATCGAGACGTTCAGGGCCTACCGGTCGCAGTTCAACGGCGATCGCGGCCCCTATAAGGGTGGAATAAGGTACCACCCCCACGTCTCCCGGGCCGAAGTCAAGGCCCTCTCGGGGTGGATGGTCTACAAGTGTGCAGCCGTCAATATCCCCTACGGCGGCGGCAAAGGCGGCATCGAGATCGATCCCGACCAGTACAGCGACTCGGAACTGGAGCGGATCACTCGGGCCTTCGCCGAGGAACTCCGGCCGATCATCGGTGAGGACCGGGACATCCCCGCGCCGGACGTCAACACCGGCCAGCGGGAGATGAACTGGATCAAAGACACCTACGAGACGCTCGAAAACACGACCGAACCGGGCGTCGTCACGGGCAAGGCCATCGAGAGCGGCGGCAGCGCCGGTCGGGTCGAGGCCACGGGACGGTCGGTCAGTATCGTCACACGGGAAGCCTTCGGGTATCTCGACCGAGACATCGAAGATGCGACCGTTGCCGTGCAGGGCTACGGTAACGCCGGCTCGGTCGCAGCGCGACTCCTCGACGGCCAGGGCGCTGACGTGGTCGCCGTCAGCGACTCCAGCGGCGCGGTCTACGACCCCGACGGGTTGGACGTCGGGGCCGTCAAGCAGTTCAAGAACGAGACGGGCAGCGTCACTGGATACGACGGCGCGAACCGGGAACTGACCAACGAGGAACTACTGACACTGGACGTCGACGTCCTGATCCCGGCGGCATTGGAGAACGCGATCGACGCCGATCTCGCAGAGGACGTCAGCGCCGATATCGTCGTCGAAGCGGCCAACGGCCCACTGACGCCGAACGCCGACGACGTCCTGGCCGAGCGTGACGTCCACGTCTTCCCCGACATCCTCGCCAACGCCGGCGGCGTCACTGTCTCGTACTTCGAGTGGGTCCAGAATCGCCAGCGGTTTGCGTGGACGGAAGAGCGCGTCAACGAGGAACTTGAACGAATAATCACCGAGGCCTTCGACGACCTGACGAGTGCCTACGAAGACCGTGAGACGCCGAACTTCCGGACGGCGATGTACGTCGTCTCGATCCAACGCGTTCTCGACGCCGCCGAGGAAGCCGGCGTCTTCCCCTGACTGAAATCTGGCCGTTCGATCAAAAATTCCCCACTGTGGCTGTTGATACTTTGTCAGTCACAAGATTACAATTGTATTGACTAATCAAAATTATAGGATGGGGTAAAATAGTGATATATACCCCCACGAATTATGATTGACGTGGATGTTGGGGCACAACATTCGGGGGAACGGAAAGTTCTCTCGTCGAGACGTATTGAAAGGCATCGGAGCAGCAGGTGCGGCCACAGCGACCGGGGCGATGGCGAGCGGGACGGCCAGCGCAGCGATCGGTGATAGCGCCGTCTACCAGTTCTATCACACCCGATGGAACGACGTTCGGAACAGCCTCTCGGACGTAGCCAGTGCGGGCTACGACGCGATTCAGGTCCCGCCGGCCCAGGAGAGTAAGCTCTCGTGGTCAGAGCGGCAGTACGACAGTGAGAAGTTCCAGACGCCGCTGGGATACCAGCCGATCAACCACAAGAACTTCGACAGCGAGTTCGGCACCGAGTGGGAGTACCAGCAGATGGTCGACGAGGCTCACAATCAGGGCCTGGACGTCATCGCCGACGCCGTCATGAACCACATGGCGGCGGGCGTCGGCTACGATTTCCCGTACTTTAGTTATCCGGACTTCCATCACAACGGGGCGATCGACTATTCCGATCCGTGGTCGGTCGAGAACGGTGACCTCGTCGGATTGCCGGACCTCGAACAGGAGTCCAGTTACGTTCGCGGGCAACTCAAAGACTACGTCGACAAGTACGCCGGGCTCGGCGTCGACGGGATTCGCTTCGACGCGGCAAAGCACATGCCCGAGTGGTTCTTCAGCGACTTCGCCAACCAGTGGGCGGACAACCACGGTCTCTACAAGGTGGGGGAAGTCCTCAACGGCGCAACGAGTGTCTGTGACGGCTACGCCCAGACCGGCCAGTCGGTGACGGACTACCCGCTGTACTACACGATGAAAGAGGACGCCTTCCACCAGAACGGCGACCTCTCGGCACTGGACAACGGCGGCTACGTCGATCAGAATCCCTTCGGGGCGATGACCTTCGTCTCGAATCACGACAGCCGGCCGCCCCAGTACGAGAAGCTGGCCTACGCCTACATTCTCACCTACGAGGGGTATCCACGCGTGTACAACCACCGGATCGGCATCTACGACAGCGACATCACGAACCTGCTGTGGATTCGCCGGAACCTCGCGAACGGCTCGGCCGTGACGCGCCACTCGGGACGTGACCTGTACGTCTTCGAGCGTCAGGGCAACCTCCTCGTTGGGCTCAACCGCACCAACAGCTGGAAGTCCAAGTGGGTCTACACCGGCATCGGCGCGAACCGGACGCTCAACGACTATTCGGGCAACGCGGGTGACGTGACGACCAACAGCGACTCCTGGGTCAAACTCTGGATTCCGCCGACTGGCTGGGTCTGTTACGCTCCCTGAGGCCGACCGACTCGTCGCTGTTCGGCTGTTATTCTTTCACTACTCTTCTAAATTGTATTTAATTAGCTTTGTATATGTTAGAATATGATATTGAATATTCAAAATAGTTTATAGGCCCCCCTCTCTTTCGTTTACTCGATGTCGGGGAAAGACCACATCAGTAGTAAATCGCAGACTCGTCGGAACGTGTTGAAGGGGCTGGGGGCACTCGGCGCCGTTGCGGTTGGCAGCAGTTCGCTCAGCGGATCTGCGTCAGCAGCGATCGGTGACAGCGCCGTCTACCAGTACTATCACACCGACTGGAGTACCATCACAAACAACCTCTCTGCAGTCGCGGACGCGGGCTACGACGCGATCCAGGTCCCGCCCGCCCAGTTCAGCCGCCTGTACGAGTACGAACGCGACAGCGACCAGTTCGTCTATCACCAGCCGCTGGGCTATCAGCCCATCGACTTCACGAACTTCGACAGCGTGTTCGGCACCGAAGCCGAATACCAGGCGATGGTGGACGAGGCCCACAATCAGGGCCTCGACGTCATCGCCGACGCCGTTATGAACCACCTCGCAGCGGGTGGGGATTACTTCGATCGGCAGGTGTCGATGGACGACATCCCACGCTTTAGCAGCCAGGACCTCCACCCGAGCTGTTCGATCAACTACAACGATCCCGAATCGGTCGAGGACTGCTGGCTCGTCGGCCTGCGTGACCTCGATCAGTCCTCGTCGTACGTCCGCGGGGAACTGTACAACTACCTCGCGAAGTACGCCAACCTGGGCGTCGACGGGGTCCGCTTCGACGCGGCCAAGCACATGCCCGAGTGGTTCTTCCGGGATTACGCCAACCAGTGGGCCGACGAGTTCGGCCTCTACAAGGTCGGCGAAGTGCTCGACGGAGACCTCTCGGTCAATCAGAGCTACGCCAACACGGGCATGTCCGTCACCGACTACGCGCTGTACTTCACGATGCGCGAGAACGTCTTCCACAGCGGCGGCGACATGAACGCCCTGGAAGGGGCGGGCATGGTCAATCAGTCGGCCACCCAGGCGATGACGTTCGTCTCCAACCACGACCAGGGCCCGCCGGAGTACGAACGCCTCGCGTACGCGTACATCCTCACATACGAGGGCTACCCCAGAGTCTACAACCACCGGCGCGCGATCGACGACAGCGACATCTCGAATCTGCTGTGGATCCGCCGGAACGTCCTCTCGGGGACGGCGACGACTCGACACGTCGACAGCGATCTGTACGTCTTCGAGCGCGGTGACGGACTCGTCGCGATCAACATCGGCTCCAGCTCGCGCAGCCAGTGGGTCCAGACCGGCTTCGGCGCGAACACCGAACTGGCCGACTGTACGGGCACCGTCGGCAACGCCACCACCAACGGCGACGGATACGTCCAGGTCTCGGTCCCGGCACAGGAGTACGTCGTCCTCTCGACGGCCTGCGTCGACGGTGGCGGCGGCGACGACGGCAGCGGTGGTGACGACGGCAGCGGCGGCGACGACACCACTGGGACGACGCTGCAGATCCAGGCTCCGACCGGAAGCGGCGAGTCGGTGTACTTCACCGGTAGCACGAGTACCCTCACCAACTGGGGCGGCGGAATCGAGGGGACCAACCCGAGCGGCGACACCTGGGAAGTGAGCCTCGCCGATACGGGGTCGTTCGAGTGGAAGGTCCGACGCGGTCCCTCGGGCGGCGCCGGTGAGGTCTGGGAGTCCGGTGACAACCACACCAGCGACAACCCCTCGCCGTCGTTCAACGGCTGGTCCGACGGCTTTACTGGCGGCAGTGGCGGCGACGACGGCGGCGACAGCGGCGGCGACAGCGGCGGTGGCACGACCGTCCAGGACGGCGCGACCTACGCCATCCAGAACGTCGCCAGCGGGAAAGCCCTCGACGTCTCGGGGGTCTCGACGGACAACGGCGCGAACGTCCACGTCTGGGATTACCTCGAAGGCGACAATCAGCACTGGACCGCGGAGGCGACGGGCGACGGCTACTACCGCCTGACGCCGAACCACACCAGCGGCAAGTGTCTGGACGTCTCCGGTGGCACGAGCGCGACCCAGGACGGTGCGAACGTCCACCAGTGGGACTACTTCGGCAACGCCAACCAGCAGTGGTCGATCGAGTCGGTCGACGGTGGCTTCCTCCTTCGAGCACGACACAGCGACAAGGTCGCAGAAGCGATGGGCACTGCTAACGGCGACACCGTCCAACAGCAATCCGAACACGGCGGCGACAGTCAGGTCTGGACGCTCACACAGATCTAACTGCCTCGTCACCGCCTCTCAGCATCGATTTTTCGAGCAGCTTTCACTCTACTAGACCATTTCGTATAATACTTCTTATATTTTCTTCTCACTAAATATACTATATAGTATAAGATAATGTTTTACCACGGGGGTGAATAACGCCAGATGGATGTTGGGGAACATCACGGGGGGAAGTGAAGACTTCTCTCGACGAGACGTATTGAAGAGTATCGGCGCAGCAGGCGCAGCCACAGCAGCAGGAGCGAGCTTTACCGGCTCTGCGTCGGCAGCGATCGGCGACAGCGCGGTGTATCAGTATTACCACACGCGGTGGAACGACATTCGCGCGAATCTCCCGACGATCGCGGATCAGGGGTACGACGCGATCCAGGTCCCACCGGCCCAGGAGAGCAAACTGTCGTGGAACGAACGCGATTACGACAGCGAGATCTTCCACACGCCGCTGGGATACCAGCCCGTCAATCACAAGAACTTCGACAGCGAGTTCGGGACCGAATGGGAGTACCAGCAGATGGTCGACGAGGCCCACAACCAGGGCCTCGATGTCATCGCCGACGCGGTCATGAACCACATGGCCTACGGCGTCCCGTTCGATCAGTTCCCGTACTTCAGCTACAACGATTTCCACCACTGGGGTGAGATTAACTACGACGACCCCGAGTCAGTCGAGAAGGGTGACCTCTCGGGGCTGCCCGACCTCAAACAGGAGTCGAGTTACGTCCGCGGGCAACTGCAGGACTATCTGAACAAGTACGCCGACCTTGACGTCGACGGCGTCCGCTTCGACGCGGCCAAGCACATGCCGGAGTGGTTCTTCCGGGACCACGCCAACCAGTGGGCCGACGACCGCGGTCTCTACAAGGTCGGGGAAGTACTCAACGGCGACCCGAACGTCTGCGATAGCTACGCCCAGACCGGCCAGTCGGTGACGGACTACCCACTGTACTACACGATGAAAGAGGACGTCTTCCACCAGAACGGCGATATGAACGCCCTCGACGGCGCGGGGTACGTCAACTGGAACTCCTATCGGTCGATGACGTTCGTCTCGAACCACGACAGTCGGCCACCGCAGTACGAACGCCTCGCGTACGCGTTCATCCTCACGTACGAGGGCTATCCGCGCGTCTACAGCCATCGGATCGGGGTCAACGACGGCGAGATTCGGAATCTGCTGTGGATCCGGAACAACCTCCTGAGTGGCGGCGCGGCCGTCCGTCACGTCGACACCGACCTGTACATCTTCGACCGCGGGGACGCGCTTGTTGCCATCAATCGCGGCAGCAGCCAGCGCAGCAAGTGGGTCTACACCGATATCGGCGCGAACCAGTCGCTGTCGGACTGTACCGGGACGATGGGCTACGTCGACACCAACGGCGACTCGTGGGTCCAGCTCACGATTCCTGCCCAGGAGTACGTCGTCTACTCGACAGCCTGCCACGACGGCGGCGGTGGCGGCGGCTCGGGAATCCAGGACGGGGGGACCTATCGGATCACGAACGTCAACAGCGGCAAAGCCCTCGACGTCGAGGGTGGCACGGGCGCGACTGGCAACGGCGAGGACGTCCACCAGTGGGACTACCTCGGCAACGCCAACCAGCACTGGACCGCAGAGGCGACGGGCGACGGCTACTACCGTCTCACGCCCACCCACAGCGGCAAGTGTCTGGACGTCTCCGGTGGCACGAGCGCGACCCAGGACGGCGCGAACGTCCATCAGTGGGACTACTTCGGCAATTCGAATCAGCAGTGGGCGATCGAAGGCCTCGGCGGTGGCGAGTACGCGATCAAAGCCCGCCACAGCGGAAGATATCTCGACGTGAGCGGCTACTCGACCGACAACGGCGCGACCGTCCACCAGTGGGACTGGCACGGCGGCGACAACCAGCGCTGGACGTTCGAACAGGTCTGACCCGCTGATCGTCCTCTTGTCGAAACTACATTCTTTATTCAATTGATCTAGAAAATATTTATAATATCTGTACTTGGAGAATGGTCTGGGGAAGGGGGAACAGCCCTCTCTCCAGGGGCACACATGGTATCGAGAGACATCGCTACGGACGTATCGCGCAGACAGATACTCAAAGGGCTCACGGGCGCGGCCGCAGCAGGCGTCGCTGGCGTCTCCAGCGCGGGGACGACGGCGGCGGACCACGGCGCAGGTGAGCCGGTCGCGTTACAGTACTTCCACGAGGACTGGCCGACGATCACCGACGATCTGAGTCGTGTTTCCGAGGTCGGGATCGACGCCATCTGGATCCAGCCGCCACAGAAATCGCGGCTCACGCCCGGCCACGAGGTTCGGGACGGCCGTGGGGAGCCACCGTTCGGCTACCAGCCGGTCGACCTGCTGGACTTCGAGAGCGTGATGGGAACCGAAGCGGAGCTACAGACTCTCATCGACACCGCCCACCGTGAGGGTGTCGAAGTGTACGTCGACACCGTCATGAACCACATGGCGGCGGGGATGAACTTCGACAACTTCCCGCAGTTCAGCTGGAACGACTTCCACCATCAGGGTGGGATTCCGACCTGGGCGTACGGCTTCGATCCCGAAGACGATCGCTGTTTCGAGAACGGCGAACCCAGAGATCCCGACCGCATCGAATGCGATCCCGAGCTGGTCGAGAAGGGATCGATCGAGAATCTGCCGGATCTCAAGCAGTCCTCGGAGTACGTCCGCACGAAGCTGTACAACTACATGCAGAAGATCGCGAACACGGGTGCAGACGGCTACCGCTTCGACGCCGCCAAGAACATGCCGGAGTGGTTCTTCCGCCAGCACGCCAACCCGTGGGCCGAGAACGACTTCGGCGGGATGTTCCGCGTCGGGGAAGTGTTCACCACCTCGGTCGAACTCGCCCAGCAGTACGCCGACACCGGGATGCACGTCTTCGACTACCCGCTGTACTTCGCCATCGAGGACGCGTTCAATCACGGCGACATGCGCGTGTTGGAAGGGGCCGGACTGATCGCCCAGGATTCCGCACGGGCGATGCCGATCGTGGAGAACCACGATACGCAACATCCCGACCAGTACAAACTCGCCCACGCGTTCGTCCTGGGCGCGGCGGGATATCCCATGCTGTACAATCTCTACCCCGACGAGATCCTGGGCGACGCCGACTTCCGGAACATGATCTGGGTGAAAAAGAACCTCGCGGGCGGTTCGACGATATGGCGACACACCGACGCGAACCTCGCGATCTTCGAGCGCGAGAGCCACCTACTGGTCGGCCTGAACAACGGTTCGACCACGATTAGCCAGTGGGTCCAGACCTCCTGGAGCGACCAGATACTTCAGGACTACTCCGGGACTGGCGAGCCGATCGCGACCGATTCGGAGGGCTGGGCGTACGTCACGGTCCCGGCCGGCGGCTGGACGTACTACGCACCGACTGGTGAGTCCGAAACGGGCATTCAGGACGGTGCGACCTACGAGATCCGCAACGCCTACAGCGGCAAGTACCTGGACGTCGCGGGCTGGTCGAGCGCCGACGGGGCGGACGTCCACCAGTGGTCCTACCACGGCGGTTCGAATCAACGCTGGACGGCCGAAGCGCTGGACGACGGCTCGTATCGACTGACGCCAGCTCACAGCGGGAAGGCGCTCGACGTGTCCGGTCCGTCGACCGACAACGGCACGAACGTCCATCAGTGGCGCTGGCACGGCGGCGACAATCAGCGCTGGGACATCCAGTCTGTCGGGGACGGTTATCGGGTGTCCTCACGCCACAGCGGGAAGTGTCTGGACGTCGCGGGCTGGTCGAACGCCGACGGCGGGGACGTCCATCAGTGGGAGTGGTACGGCAATTCGAATCAGCGGTGGTACTTCGAGCAGGTCTAATCTGGACCCGTCCGCCTATTTTTGTCGAGTTCGAACGGGAGGTATGGCCACGTACAAGCGATCGGTCCGCGTCGACGCGCCGCTGGACCGTGTCTGGGAGTTTCATTCGAGTGGCGACGGTCTCGTCGCGCTCACGCCCGGGTGGATGAACCTGGAGATCGAATCGGAGACTGGGCCCGATGGTGAGCCCGACCCCGATATCCTCGAAACTGGTTCGCAGATCGTCTCGACGGTCCGACCGTTCGGCGTCGGGCCGCGCCAGCGCTGGGTGTCGGCGATCGTCGAGCGCGAGCGCGACGACGACTACGCGGTGTTCCGCGACGAGATGGTCGAGGGACCGTTCCCACACTGGGTCCACACACACTCCTTCTACGGGGACGGCGACGAAACGGTCGTCCGGGACTTCGTCGAGTACGAACTCCCCGGCGGTGGACTCGGTCGGGCAGCGAGTCCACTGGCCTGGGTGGGCTTCGAGCCGATGTTCCGCTATCGGCACCGGAAGACCAAAGAACTGCTCGAACCGCGACGGTGAGTCTGCGGGGGTGTCACTCCTCGCGGCGAGCGTTGACCGCGAGCACCGGGATTTCGGCGTGGCGGACGATTCGCTCGGTCGTGCTCCCCAGCAGGAATCGCGAGAGGCCGGTCTGACCGGCCGTCCCCATCGCGATGAGGTCGATCTCGTTTGCTTCTGCGTACTCCAGCAGATCACTCGCCGGGTAGCCGTCCCGAACCGCCGTGACGGCCTCCAGCCCCGACTCGCGGGCCTCAGCTGCGACTGTCTCGACGGCTTTCTGACCCGCGTCGCGGCGAATATCGAGGACGTTCGAGGGGAGCGGTTCCTCGCTGCTCAACGCGGCGATATCGACGACGTTCACCGCGTGGATACGAGCGTCGAAAGCCGTTGCGAGCGCGATCCCGTGCTCGAACGCCACGCTTGCGGCCTGGCTACCGTCGGTCGGCAACAGGATATCGTCGTAGCCGCCGGTAACGTCGCTCCGTTCGGTCGCCCGAACCGTCAACACTGGTACGGGTGACTTCCGGAGGACAGTCTCGGTGACACTGCCCGCGACGAATCGCTTGATCCCGGTTCGACCGTGCGTCCCCATCGCCAGGGCGTCGGCGTCGACCTCGGCTGCGTATTCCAGTATCTCTTCGGCGGCCTGCCCACGGCGGAGGGCCGTCTGGACGGTCACGTCGGGCCCGAGTACCGTTTCGACGTCGTCGACGCCCTCACGGTACCGGGTTTCGAGCTGTTCGACGTACGCTTTGTCGACGCCGCCCGCATTGAACGGCCCGGCCGCGTCCGAGACGTCGACCACTGCGAGGACGTGCACGTCGGCGTCGAAAGCAATCGCAAGCTGGCGAGCGTGAGCCGCTGCACGCTGTGCGTGTTCGCTCCCGTCGGTCGGAACGAGGATTGTGTCGTACATGGATCGTCGTCACTCGGTGGTCGGCGAATCGGTGCGTGCAGTGAAGCTCTCGGAGATGAGTCTGGCGAACTCGAACGTGACGTTCCGCGTCGAGGTCCCGAAGATGTCGACGAGCGGAATCTGGACCGAGTCGAGTCCGTCCAGCGCGTCGGTAGTCACGTCCGCTTTTTCGAGGGTCTCGAGGTGCCCACTCGCGACGACGCTCCAGTATCCGAGGTCGTCGTCGGTTCCGTGGACGACGAACGTCACAGAGTGGTCCGCGATCTCTCCCTTTGCCGAGTCTTCGTCGACGGCAAGCCGGAAGTAGAACGTCGCCTCGCTCACGTCGTAGCCGTACGAAACCGGGATTGAGTGCGGCGGATCGCCCCCGTCACCGGCGAACGACAGCACTCCGACACCCCCGTTGCCCAGTAGTCTATCCCGGTCCGTATCGTCTACTGTCACAATCTCAGGGACATCCATAATAGATATTCGTCGCCGGAGACAATAAGTCCGATCCCGCGACGGTCCGGGTCTCGGCGGTCCCCGATCGCGGCCGGTCCGAAACGGTGAGGGCGCTGGCCTCCGAGACTCGACCGTGGTCGACGATCAGCCACCCGTGCCACCGCTGGTGGCGCTCGCTGTCGCCGTCGTCGCGGTCAGCACCAGCGCCATCCTGATTCGCTGGAGTCACGCACCGTCGTCGGTCGCGGCCTTCTATCGCGTCCTGTTCACGACGCTGTTGCTCGTACCCGTCGCAGCCTGGCGCTACCGCGAGGCGTTCGCGCGACTCACTACCCGAGACTGGTTCGTCGCGACTGCGTCGGGGTTGGCGCTGGCCGTCCACTTCGCAGCCTGGTTCGAGAGTCTCGACTGGACGAGCGTGGCGGCGTCGGTCACGCTCGTCCAGACTCAGCCCGTGTTCGTCGCCATCGGAGCCGTTCTCCTCCTGGGTGAGCGATTCAACCGCCGGATGGCCGTCGGAATCGCGATTGCACTGCTCGGGAGCGTGCTTCTCTCGGCCGGTGATTTTCTCACAGGGGGTGTCTTCGCCGGGGCCGACCCACTGTACGGCGACGCGCTCGCACTCCTGGGTGCTGTCGCGGCCGCCGGCTACGTGCTCGCCGGCCGCTCTCTGCGCCAGCACATGCCGCTCGTTCCCTACGTCGTCGTGGTCTATTCGGTCTGTACGGCGGGGTTGCTCGTCTGGACGGTCGGCCAGGGTGCGTCGCTCGGCCCCTATCCGCCGCGAGAGTGGCTCCTGTTCCTGGGGATGGCCGTCGGGCCGGGAATTTTCGGGCACACAGTCGTCAACTGGGCATTAGGCCACGTCGAATCGAGTGTGGTCAGCGTGACGCTCGTGGGCGAGCCCGTCGGGAGCACGCTGCTGGCGCTGGTCTTGCTCGGAGAGGTCCCACCCGCGTTGACAGTCGTCGGTGGTGCCGTGGTCCTGGCCGGGATCGTGCTGACGGCGCGGTCGCGGCCCAAAGCGGATTAGCCCGCCGTCGCTTTCGCCAGTTCGCCCTTGACTGCGAGGACGTCGAAACTGTGATCCGGGCGGATATTCACGAAATCCAGGAAGTCGCTGGCGGTGACGAGCGTCTCGCGATCGCAGATCGCGCCAGCGGCCTCGACGGCCCTGTTCGCGCCGACGATCGGTTCGAGGACGGCCAGCGCGCAGGCGACGTCGTAGGCTCGTGCGTCGGGGATGTTGTCCTCGTCGACGCTGGTCGCGTCGATGAAGTAGAGTTCACCCCGTGAGAGCAGGACGTTCTCGGCGCGGAGGTCTCCGTGGGCGAAGCCGGCCTCGTGCATCTCGGTGAGCCACTCGAACAGCTCCTCGGCGTGGTCGTCGACGGTGTCGGGGTCTGCGTCGTCCAGCGTCTCGAACTCGGGGATGTACTCCATCACCAGCACGCCCAGGCCGTCGAACTCGAAGGCTGCGACCGGTCGTGGGACGTTGATACCTAACTCGCGCATCCGCCGGGTGGCCGCCAGTTCCCGTTCGGCCATCTCGACCGGCGTGTCGACGTGTTCGAAGAATCCCTCCGAGCCGCTCGAATAGGCACCGAGGTTACGGCCCGTCGTCAACAGCGTGTGCACCAGTGAATGCTGCCGAGAGATCGCTTTCACGAAATAGCGGTCGTCGACGACAAAGGGCGTCGACAGCCAGTTGTCGGCGTCCAGAAACTCCACGCGGCTCCCGGGCTGGTCGTAGCGGTCGGCGATCTCCTGGGCGAGCGCCTCCAGGCGATCCCAGTCGATCTGCCCGCGGAGAAGCCGGCGGAGGGCCATATCGCAACTGTGTGTTCGATCGCATTAGCACTTGCGTCACAGCAGGATCCAAAACCCCAAACTCACCCCGTTCCTACGAGCGGGTGATGCAGTATCACGTCGACGGCGACCTCGTGCCGGCCTCGGAGGCGACCGTCAGCGTCCGCGACCGCGGATTCATGTACGGCGACGCGGCCTTCGAGACGATGCGGGCCTACGGCGGGACGGTCTTCGCCTGGGACGCCCACGCCGACCGTCTCGAACGGACTGTGAAGACCCTCGGCTTCGTGGACGCCCTCCCCTCGCGCGAGGACCTTCACGATCGGGTCGTCACGACACTCGACGGCAACGACCTCGACGACGCCTACGTCAAGCTCTCGATCTCCCGCGGGGTCCAGCCCGGGAAACTCACGCCGGGTGAAGCGGTCGATCCCACAGTCGTCGTGCAGGTCGACTCGCTGCCCCGAGGCGGCGTCGAGGGCGAGTCGGTCTGGGACGACTACGCGACCCTCCAGTCCGTGAAGACTCGCCGTGTCCCGGACGAGGCGATCCCGGCCGACGCGAAGACGCACAACTACCTCAACGGAATCCTCGCTCGGCTGGAACTCCGACGGGCGGCGACCGACGACTTTCAAGCGGACGAGGCGCTCATGCGAGATACCGAGGGGCACGTCGCCGAGGGCGCGACGTCGAACGTCTTCTTCGTCGACAACGGGGTATTGAAGACCCCCTCGCGCGAGCAGTCGATCCTGCCCGGCGTCACCCGATCGATCGTGATCCAACTCGCCCAGGAGGAGGACTTCCAGGTCCGCGAGGGTCGCTACACCGTCGAGGACGTCCGCAACGCCGACGAGGCCTTTCTCACCAACTCGACGTGGGGGATCCGCCCCGTCGCGTCTCTCGATGGGATCGAGATCGGGCGCGGGCCGATGACGACCCTGCTCGCGCGACTCTACGACGAACGCGTCGAACAGTTGTGTTACTGACGACGCGTCGATTGGGGGGAACTACTCGTGCACGAGGGCGCTCGCGAGCCGCCGTCGACAACTCAGGTCTCCCGGCTGGACTACTCGCACATGAACGTGCTCGCGAGCCGCCGTCGACACGTCAATCCTCTCCCGGCTGGACTGGCCACGCATGAACGCGTGGCCGTGCCGGCCGTCGACACGTCAGTTCTCCCGGCTGGACTGGCCACGCATGAACGCGTGGCCGTGCCGGCCGTCGACACGTCAGTCGTCTCCGACCTGGGCGTCCGGCCGGTACTCCCGACTGATCGCGCGCCACTTCCCGGTCGCGAACCGGTAGTAGTTGATCGCCGCGGGGATCGTGCTCTCAGCGACAAAGGAGAGGTACAGGCCCCACATCCCGAGGGGCGTCACGGCCCCGAGATACACCAGGGGGATCGCGACCCCGACCATCCCGAGCGCCTGGCTGTAGAACGGCCAGCGCGTGTCGCCTGTCGCATCGAGCGCCCCGGCGATGGTCGCCTTGATCGCCTGCGGGACGATGGCGAGACAGGCCGCGTAGACCAGCGCGACCGCGATGGGGATCGACGTGTTCGCGGGGTCGTCGACGAACAGCCGGACGATCGGCTCGGCGAGTAGCGCTGTCAGAATCCCGCCGACGAGATAGGTCCCGATGGCCAGCCGGGTGATCTCCTTGCCGTAGGCGGCCGCCCGATCCTCGTCTTCGGCTCCGAGTTGCTGACCGACGAGACTCGACGCGGCGAGTCCAAAACCCCAGCCGGGCGTGTTCATCAGCCCCCAGATCCGACGCGCGATGACGTAGGCAGCGACGACGAACTCGCCGTAGAGGGCGACGATCGCCAGCATCGGGAACTGTGCGACCGTCCAGACGCTGTTGCGACCGGCGACGGGGAGGCCGATCTCGACGATGTCACGGATCGTCCCTCGATCGGCGTAGGTCCCCAGCGGCGAGATACACGTGGGGAACTGTCTGGTTCCCGGGATCTGCCGGACGACGAGTCCGAACGCGAAGGTGGCGGTCACGAGCACGTTCGAGAGGACCGTCCCGAGCGCCGCGCCGACGACGCCCATGTCGAGGACGAAGATGAACACGGCGTTGAGCGCGACGTTCGTGATCGCACCGGCCGAACGGATGACCATCGGCGTCCAGGCGTCGTCGACGCCGATGTAGACGCGACTCCCGACGAGGTTCAGTGCCGCGAACGGGACGCCGAGCCCCACGATCTGCAGGTAGGCGCTCCCGAGTTCGATCGTCCGCGGATTGTCCGTGAGCAACGAGAGCAACTCGACCGGGAACAGCCAGTACAGGGCCGTGAGCGGGAGCGTCAGGACGACCGCGAGCAAGACCGAAGAACGGACCGCGCCGCCGATGGCGTCCAGTCGATCGGCCCCGAAGCGCTGGGAGACGAGCGCGATCGAGCCGGCGGCGACGCCGCCGCCGAACGAGAAGGCCAGCCCCCAGAACGGGCCGGCGAAGCCGACGCCAGCGATCGCGAGCGGCCCGATGGCGATCCCGACCATCGCGACGTCGACGGCGTTTTTCGACATCCGGGCGATGCCGGTGACGATGCGGGGCCAGGCCAGTTCGGCCGTGCGCTCGGTCCGCTCGCGGTCGGCCAGGCCGAATCGACCCAGCAAGCTCCCGACAGCGACGATGACGCCGCTGATCGGATTGCTCAGGAACCGAGCGAGCGCGAGCACTACCCGTCGAAGGTGACGGACGAAGCGGGTCGAACGGGGGGACACAGAGTCTGACGGGCCTAGCTGATCGACGGTGTTAGCCGTTTCTATCCCGACTGGTCACTGATCTCGATCGAGATTGCTCGCGTGCCGCTATCGCGACTGCTCGCCCGCCTTTATTCCCACTTCGAGCCAGTTGTCCTCCGGCGGGAGCGGGCAGTCGAACGTCTCGCTGAACGCACAGAATGGGCTGTACGCGAGGTTGAAATCGATCGTCACAGTGTCACCGTCTTCGAGCGTGCGATCAGGCTCCAGTTCCATGTAGCGGCCGCCCTCGTAGGTCTGCTGGCCGGTCGTCTTGTCCCGGAACGGGACGAAGATCGCGTCGTCGCCGGCCTGTTGGTAGCCGTGAAGATGGTGGCTCTCGCCGTCGAGGTCGAATTCAAACGTGATCACGTGCTGGTACTCCACTGACCGTCCGGCGGAGGTATCCATCTCGACCGTCTCGGGAGCGTCGTGGACGGTCACGCTCGCTTCGACCCGGTAGTCGAGGTTCGGCTCGAAGTAGTCCAGCCCGTCGAAGTCCTCGCGCTCTTCGGGTGGGATGGGCGATTGTCGATGCTCGGCGAGAAATCGGTCTTTTTCGGCGCGATTGGCTTCGAGTTCGTCGACGTAGTCGTCGGTCATACCGGTGGTTGGCCGTCGAGGCGTATCAGTTCGGCGTCTCGGCCGGCTCGTCGGTCCGCTCGACGCCCTCGATCGAAAGCACGAGGTCGGGACCGTA
Organism: Halapricum salinum; assembly: GCF_004799665.1. Classification (NCBI taxonomy): domain Archaea; kingdom Methanobacteriati; phylum Methanobacteriota; class Halobacteria; order Halobacteriales; family Haloarculaceae; genus Halapricum; species Halapricum salinum. Next base: position 2,911,712 of record NZ_CP031310.1, on the reverse strand, counting down.
CGCGCTCGCCGGGGTCTGATAGCCGACCGGGGCGTCCCCATCCAGGACGCGCTGGAGGATTTCGAGCGCCGAAAGCGTCGTGAGCCGGTAGGTGTTGGGCGTTCGCAATCGCGACGTCAGCGTCTGCTCGCCGTCGCTAACCTCCCCCCACAACAGCGCGTCGGTCGTTTCGCGCGTCTCGGCGTCGGGGCCGTCGACTTTGCGGTCGACCAGCGACTTGAGCAGCGACTTGACTGGCCCCAGTGAGAGCACGGGCGCGAGATAGCGCTGGTACTTCATCCGCTCGATTGTCGACGGCGGGAACGCGAGGTAGAACTCGATGTCGGGGATTCCAGTGGTGTGGTGTGCTGTCGAGACGTCACCCCAGGGGAACGTCGTCGCCATCGCCGGCCCGTCGCCGAAGTCGATCTCGCGAGTCTTCCAGGCGGCCGGCACCGATTCGAGCTGTCCGCCCCGGCGGATCATCCCGCCCTCTCCGAGCCCGTCGATCGCCGTCTTCATCGTCCCCGGCGAGAACCCACCCTCTGCTTTGAACCCGAGTGCGAGCGACTCCGCGTCGGGAAGTCGCTCGGCCAGATGTGCGGCCAGACAGTCAGAGGGGACAACGTCGAAGCCGACGCCCGGCAGCAACATGACGTCGGCTTCGTGGGCGCGCTCGTCGTAGCCCTTGATCGCCTCGAACACTTCGATTTCGCCCGTGATATCGAGATAGTGCGTCCCGCTTTCGAGACACGCGCCGACCATCGGCTCGTAGGTCTCTGCGAACGGCCCCGCGCAGTTGAGCACGATGGCGACGTCGTCCAGCAACTGGGGCAGGGCCTCGTCCGAGAGACCGAACGCCCGGAAATCACAGCCGAGGTCCTCTGCCAGTCGATCAAGTTTGCCGCGAGTTCGGCCGGCCAGGATCGGATCGAGCCCCCGATCGACGGCCTCCCGGGCGATCAACTCGCCGGTGTAGCCGTACGCGCCGTAGATGAGCCATCTATCGTCCGTCACGTCCTTCAAGGCGAGTGCCGCCGACTTAACTGTGGCTGCAATACTGGATCGAAGCGTGTGATTCAAACACGCAGACGACCCACCGGATCTCATGAGCGAGTCGGCTCGAATCGCGGATCTCGATGCTGTCCCAACTGACGGGACACTCCTCTTTACGGTCGAACACGACGACGAGGAACGCGAAGCGATCCTGACGCGACTGGCCGACGGCTCGGTCGTCGCCTGGCGCAACTACTGTCAGCACTGGACTGACATCCGCCTCGATACGGGCGATGGCGCTCCCATGCGCGGGGGTGAGATCGCCTGTCGTCGCCACGCGGCGACGTTCGACCGCGAGTCGGGAGAGTGTACCTTCGGCCCCTGCGAAGGTGCGTACTTGAACGAGATCGACGTCACAGTTCAGGACGGTGAGGTCTTGCTGACCGACGACGAGTACGCGTTCGCCTACCAGGGCCCGGCCGACGCCCACACCGCCGGAAGCGGCTCGACGTCACCGGGTGAACGCCTCGGGTTCTGAGCAGCGGACACGAACCCTACTCGATCGTAAAGGTCGGCTCCGCGACACTCTCGCTCTTGCACTCGGGGCAGCGACTCGGGCGATTGAGCAGGTCGTCGAAGTCCTCGAAGCCGCAGTCTCGACACTGCGGCGGCGCGACCAGTAGCTCCTCGTCGGTCCCATCCAGCGAGCGTGCGATGTGCTGGACGTGTGTCAGCGCCTCGCTGGTCTGAATCTCGAACTCGGCCGCGAGTTCGCTCGCCCCCAAAGGTGTGTCGCGCAATCGATCGGCGATCCGCTGTCGCGTGGTCCGACTCGCCTCGCGCATACAGTGTGTTCCATGTGAACATACATACGTCTTCGGGAGGGCGATTTGCGGGTGGGGGAAACACAAAGGACTTTGCCGCACGTTCTGAGAGTTCGAGTATGGAAGCTGTCGTACTCGCCGGCGGCTACGCGACGCGGCTGTGGCCCGTGACGAAGAACCGACCAAAGATGCTCCTCCCGGTCGGCGAGACGACCGTGATCGATCGGATCCTCACGGAACTCGAGGCTGACGATCGAATCGACGGCGTCTACGTCTCGACCAACGAACGCTTCGCCGAGGACTTCCGCGACCACATGGCCGAGTCCGGCCTTGAGAAGCCGACGCTCTCGATCGAGGAAACGACCGAAGAAGACGAGAAGTTCGGGGTCGTCGGCGCGCTCGCCCAGCTGGTCGAACGCGAGGGTCTCGACGGCGAGGACCTCCTGGTCGTCGCCGGAGACAACCTCATCAGTTTCGGTCTCAGTGACTTCCTCGACGACTTCGACGAACACGGAACGACGACGATCGCGGCCTACGACGTGGGCTCGTACGACCGCGCCTCGGCCTACGGCGTCGTCGAGCTCGACGACGAGCGCGTGGTCGAATTCCAGGAAAAGCCTGAGGATCCCAAGAGCACGCTCGTCTCGATCGCCTGTTATGCCTTCCCGGCCGACGCGGTCCGGTTCGAGGAGTACCTCGAAGACGGGAACAACCCCGACGAGCCGGGCTGGTTCGTCCAGTGGCTCGTCGACAACGAGGCCGTCCACGCGTTCCCCTTCGAGGAGGCATGGTTCGACATCGGGACGCCCGAGAGCTACCTCGACGCCGTCGCCTGGGAACTCGACGGCGAGAGCATCATCGCCGAGTCGGCGACGGTCGAAAGTTCGACTATCGGCGAGAACGTCCACATCCTCCCGGGCGCCGAAGTGGTCGACTCGACGATAGATCAGTCGATCATCTTCTCGGACTCGACGATCAGAGACAGCGAGATCCGCGAGTCGATCATCGATCAGGACACCCACATCGAGAACCTCGACCTCGCGGGCGCGCTCATCGGTGCGCACACTCACATCGCCAACGGGCACTGATGTACGCGAATGGCCACTGACACCTCTCAGCGGCCACTGATTCCGTCGCATCGACCAGCCGAGCGGACCACTTTCACTTTCACTCCGCGGATGGCTCGCCTTGAGTACCCCTCGGTCAATAGTTTGAGATATGTTGAACGAACTGACCTGCACGTGCGCTGGCGAGGGGTGTGATCGCGAACTCGACGTCGAGAATCGCCGGATCGTCTACGAGACTGACGGTGGGACGCGACACGTCTACGAGTGTGACTGTGGCGCGGTGACGATCACAGTCCGGCGGTAGGCGGTAAAGACTGCATCGCGACCAGTTGTCGTCGCCTGTGGTGCTGTCTTCGGGCACCCTGACGACGTGAGGCGAGTTCTTCTTCGCGTCTCTTCCGGACGGAACTGCAGTAGAGATCTCTCACACCCCAGTATCAGTCAACTAGTAGTGTGATTGGCGGCCGTTTCACAGACACTGGTATTCGTCGTGTGCAAGATTGTGACCTCGTCGGAGCGGGGATCCTGGATGTCTCCGACCCGGATGTCCAACCCCAGACACGACGCGCTCTGTTCCCGGAAGTCGAATTCACTCCACTTCGAGGGAGACTGGTCGTCGCGCCAGGCGTACAGAATGCACCCCTCGACGGAGGATGGGACCCCCTCGAAAGAGCTACCGCCGGCCGTCGCTACGTCTGTGGAATCGTCTGCTTCCGGTTCGGCTGCCGAGACGGTCATCTCCCCGGAGTACACTGGTTCCTCGTCGTCGAGTATGAGCACCGACACTGTGTGTGCCCGGAAATCGAGATTCGTCACGTCGATTTCACCGAGCCTGGCATCGGGGTCGGAATCACCACCCAGAGCGCTACACCCTGTGAGGCCGCCGAGGATCGCGCTCGCGCTCAGCTGGAGGGTCTGGCGGCGGGTCACGCGGACCATGTGTAGGCATTGCTGACGATCCAATGAAAAATTTGTCCACGATATTTCGCGTGCGTCTCGTGTTGAATAGGCGCTGTATTCAGTACGACTTCCGAAATCGATTATTGATCGGGTGCGTCCTCGAGTATCCCATCACCGATCGAGGGTTTCTACCAGACCGTCGAAAAACGATTCCCGGAACCTCTCAGTCGAACCGAGCAACGTAAACGAGCAGCGACGCTACCGCGGGTATGAACGACGGCGCGTGGGTAAGTCTCTTCTCCGGCGGTAAAGATTCCTCGTGGGCGCTCTACCGGGCGCTCGAGGCGGGCCACCCGGTCGAACGGCTGGTGACAGTCCATCCAGAGGGCGACTCGTACATGTACCACGTGCCGGCGACGCGACTCGCCGAACTCGCCGCCGAGAGTATCGGGATCGAGTTGGTGGCAGTCGAACCCGCTGACTTCGAGGCCGGGTCTGCGACCGACTCGGGGGCGCAGGGCGACGCGGAACTCGAACCGCTGGAGGCCGCACTCGAGAATCTCGATTCAGAACTCGTCGGTGGTGTCACGGGAATAACGGCAGGCGCGGTCGAGAGCGAGTACCAGACCAGCCGGATCCAGGCGATGGCCGACCGGCTCGACGCCGAACTGTTCGCGCCGCTCTGGCAGCGCGACCCCCGAACGCTGGCCGAGGCGATGCTCGACGCGGGCTTCGAGATCCGGATCATCCAGGTCGCGGCCCATGGTCTCGACGAATCCTGGCTGGGTCGCACGCTCGACGCCGGTACGATCGCCGAGCTGGAGACGCTTAACGACGAGTACGGCGTCCACATCCTGGGTGAGGGCGGCGAATTCGAGACGCTGGTGACGGACGGCCCACACATGGATCGAAAGATCGAACTCGACTATACGACAGAGTGGGACGGAACGCGCGGGCGGTTGCGGATCGACGACGCCCGACTAGTGTGATGCGGAATCGCCAGCAGTAGGACCGCGAGGAGCGAAGCGACTCGCGGCTTTTTGGTCCAGCTTTTTCGAGGCGTGGTCGCGACGGAGGAGCGACCCAACGAGAAAAAGGTGGTGGTGGCGGGATTTATGCCGGCGGCGCACGCGGAAGGTGATATGCAGTGGCGTGGTGCCGAGATCGAGTCGCAGGCAGGCCGTCCCGACCCCGAGGAGTGGACACCGGTCGACGTGCCGGGGCGACCCGAGCGCTTCGCCGGGTCGGAGGCCGTCGCTTACAAGACGGTCGTCGAGGATCCGACGACCGCGACCGAACCGCACGCCGTCCTCGAACTGTCGGGCTGTTATGCCGAGACGACGGTGTGGTGCAACGGGACCGAACTGGCGACCCACGACACCTACTTCGAGCCGTTGCGGGTCCGCCTGGACGACTACCTCACACCCGAGACCGAACTCGTCGTCGTCTGCAGGCGACCCGCCGACGGTGGTGGTGGCGTCTACGAGACCGACCTCCTCCCTGACGCTGCGACTGTCCCGGGAATCTGGTGGGACGCGACGCTCAGGACGTATCAGGGAACGTATTTCGATCGGCTCACGGGCACGCCCCGAATCGACGGGACAGAAGGGACGATCGACGTGCAGGCGACCGTCGTCGCGACCGAAGCCATCGACGATCGACTGACGTTCTCCGTTCGACCGGCCGGTGATCGACGCGAGCGAGGGATGATGGAACGGGCGTCGATCGAGGCGGCCGCGGGCGAGCGGGTCACTGTCGAGCACTCGATTCCCATGCGAGACCCGTCGCTATGGTGGCCACACGATCTGGGCGAGCAGAATCGATACGTCGTCACGGCCAAGCTCGACGGGGTCGAGAAGGCGACGACCGTCGGTTTCTGTGAGTTCGACCACGAGGACGGGGAAGTGACGATCAACGGCACCGAGACGACCGCTCGCGGGCTGAATCTGCTCGATTCGACGCCCGAGGACGTCGAGCGCGCGGTCGAGGCCAACGCAACCCTCGTTCGGACGCACGCCCATCTTCCCTCTCCGGCCGTCGTCGACGCCTGTGAGCGTGCGGGCGTTCTGTTATGGGTCGATCTGCCCCAGACTGGTTCGCAGCGGGTGTCGGTCGATCGGGGACGAGAGTTGGCGGCTGCGGTCGGGCGGCAGTACAGCCGGGCGGCCTCGCTCTCGGCAGTCACCGTCCACGACGATCCCGTCGATCCGTTCGACACGCCACTGGGCAGCGGCTTTCTGGATCGACTGCGATTTCGCTGGCGGGCCTGGCGCGCGAGCTACGACGCAGGCGACGCCCGATCGATCGCCGAGACGCTGCCAGACGATGTCGAGCGATTCCCAGTGGTTGGCCCGCCGGGAATCGACGCCGACGGGACAACGCTGTATCCCGGCTGGCGCTACGGTTCGGCTACCGACCTGGACTGGTTGCTGGATCGACACCCCGATATCGACGCCGTCGCAGAGTTCGGTGCGGGCGCGCTCGCGACCGACTCGGTGCAGGAACCGGCCGGCTTCGACCGACGGGTGCACGACACTCACACCGATGGCGGGGACGTCGCGGCTTCCCAGCGCTACCAGGCGACCGTCGTCAAGCGAGTCGCCGAGGGGCTACGAAACGCCGGCGTGCCACTACTCGCAGGGTTCGCACTACGGGACAGCGGCGACGCAGGGATGGGCGTGCTGTCACGCGACGGCGACCGAAAGCGGGCGTTCGACGCACTCGCGAGCGCCTACGAACCGATCCAGGCCACGCTGGCCGACCCAGGAGCGAGCGAGAGCGACGTACTCGTCCACAACGCCCTCGATACCCGGTTCACCGGCGAACTGCAGTGGGAGTCGCCGGCCGGGTCGGGTTCGACCGAGGTGACCATCGATACAAACGCTCGCGCGGCCCTCACGACCATCGAGTTACCCGCAGAAGGGGCCGTGACGCTCACGCTCTCGACCGCCGACCGAACTGTCGAGAATACGTACGCTCTCGGCTAGCCGTCGTTCGTTTCTCTCGTTCCAGCCCGAATAGTAGTGTGTGGATTCCTATCGAAGTAGTATATAAACGTACATAGAGACATTGGTAGTCCATAGCGTACCCGGTCCATGTGTGTGGTATTCATGCCCAGGTGAGTTCCCGACCGGAATATTTTAATACCCGAAAGGTGTAGAAACAGTCACCAGAACGCTCCTGGCGTTCGGCAGCATCGTGCGACGCCCAACATGACAGGGAACCTTGTTATCCGGCGTACGCCACTCTCTAGAGGAACCTCTGTCGAAGATGGGAGCTGTATGGCATAGGAGGATTCCAACACATGGCAGACTCGATAGACGAATCCAAGAACGTATCGGTGACAGATGAAGAACTCGAGACGAAGTCCAAAGGCGAACTCATCAAACTCGCCGGGCAACTTCGGGATCGACGCAACGAACTCAACCAACTCGCTTCTGAACGAGCATCCGACCGTGACGAGCTGAACGCGAAGACTCGTGAGAAGGTCGACGAGGCCCAGCAGCACCGCGAGAAGCGTGACGAGCTCAACGAGCAGGTCCAAGAGCACAAAGAGAAGCGAAACGAGCTCAACGCCGAGGCCAACGAACTGTTCGAGCAGGTCGAACAGCAGAAGAGTGACCTCGAACTCAACGAGGGCAAGAGCGTCGAGAAGCTCGAATCCGAGATCGAGGATCTCGAATTCAAACAGCAGACCGAAGTGCTCGGCACCGAGGAAGAGCGCGAACTCATCGAGAAGATCGAGGACAAGCGCGAGAAGCTCGCCGAGCGCAAGGAGAAGCTCGAACAGACCGACGACGTCGACGACATCAAAGAGGAAGCCGAGGAGATCCGTTCTGAAGCTTCCCGTCACCACCAGAAAGTGACCGAACTCGCGGACGAGGCCCAGAAACACCACAACGAGATGATCGAGGCCTACCGCGAGGCCGACGAGATCCGTGACGAGGCCGACGAGATGCACGAGAAGTTCGTCGAGGCCCAGGAAGCGGCCGACCAGCACCACGAGGACTTCGTGCGCGTCCAGAAGCGCCTGCGCGAGCTGGACAAAAAGGAAGAAGCCGAAGAGCGCCAGGAACGCGAGCAGGAACAGGAAGCCGCTCGCGAGGAAGCAGAAGAGATCTACCAGAAGTTCAAGGAAGGCGAGACCCTCGACACCGAGGACCTGATGAAACTGCAGAAGACCGGTCTGCTCTAAGCCCGGTCCGTTCTTTCTTCTCCGTTTTTCACAGCCCGGAGCGACAGCTATCGGCGGTGAGTGTCGAGGATTTTTATAGACTGGCCGTCTGCTCTCGGCTGTGACCACGCTGGTCGTCAGTATCGATCGCGGGGCAGACGTCGCGGGGGACGCCGACGCACCGGTCGTCGGCTGGGAGGCCGTCGAGTCACTGGTGACGGACTTCGGCGTCGAAGACCCCGAAGACAGCCACGTGAACTGTCTGCTGGAGTCGCTGCGCGTGGCCCGCGATCTCGAAGACACTGGCGAGGACGCGGTCGTCGCGATGCTCTCGGGTGTGGGTGATCCGGTCAGCATCGACCGCGCGGTCGCCAGACAGACCGACCGGCTCGTCGAAGAGTACGACCTCGACTCGGCGGTCGTCGTCGTCGACAGCGCCGAAGACGAACGGCTCGTCCCGATCGTCGAGAGCCGGCTGACTGTCGACGCCGTCGACCGGGTCGTCGTGCGTCAGGCCCGGGATATCGAGTCGACCTACTACCTGCTCAAACAGTTTCTGGCCGACGAAGAACTCAGGGAGACGGTGTTCGTCCCCGTCGGCGCTGCGTTGCTGGTCTTTCCGGTCCTGTTGTTAGTGTTCGGGCAGGTGACGATTGCGCTCGGAGCGATCGCCGCGTTCTTCGGCGGGTTCCTGCTGTACAAGGGACTGGGGATCGACGAGTTGCTCGAAACGCTCTCGACACAGGTTCGGGAGGCGCTGTACTCCGGTCAGGTGGCCCTGGTCACCTACGTCGTCGCGGGCGGGCTCGCACTCATCGGGCTGTTTGCCGGTGCGCTGGGCGTCTCGGAGATTGGTGACCACGCGACCCTCCTGTTGGGCATGCGGTTCGTCTACGACGCCGTCCCCTGGCTGACCGCAGCGGCGTTGGCGGCGGCGACCGGGCGACTCGTCGACGAACTACTCAGACAGGAAGGCGTCCGAAACGCCTATCTGAACCTGCCCTTCGGCGCAATCGCCGTCGGGCTCGTGGTTCGAGGGGTCGCCTCGTACTTCCTGACGCGGGCGGACCTCGTCGAGACTGTGACGATGCCCGGCATCGAGTTCGGTCCGCTGTCGGTCGCCGCCGTCAAGCTCCAACCGCGCGCGGAACTCGCGCTGTTTCTGATCGCTGGCGTTCTCGTGAGTCTGATCGGCGTGCGCTTTGCCGCCTATTTCAGTGGCCGGAACGTCGAAGCCGACCTCTCCAAAGAGAGCTAAACTCGGATCGTCACCGTCAAATCCGCCGGTCCGCTCGCCGAATACATGGACGAGACGATTCGCGCCAGCGGTCACGAGAACGTCAGCGCCAAGCACGCGAGTACGTTCGAACTGACCAGCGACGACTACCTGACGCCCGCGGGCGACTGTATCCTGGGTATCGAGGCCGACCGGGTCCCAGCGGAGTTCGACGACGCCTTCGTCGAAGCTTGCCAGGACAGCGAGGCGACGATCACGGCGACACTTGAAGCCGGGGGTCACGAGACGACCATCACCGGACGCGGTGATCCCGAGATGACCTTCGAGAACGAGGGCTCGCTGGTCGGCCGGACCAGCGAGTACGTCGACGACCGGACGGTCATGGTCGAAGCAGACGCCGCTGCCGGCGACCTGGATCGCGACTTGGTGCGTGCGCTAGCCGACGGTGCTGCGGTGACGCTGACGCTTTCGGTCGAGTGACGCGGCTGGTAGACGACAGACTGTCGTCGTGGGCAGTCACGCGGCGACGACCACTGCGTTTTTCGTGCTCTCACCCGGAGAGTCGACCATGCCAGCGGACGAACCTGCCGAGAACATCAGCGGCGGCGAATCGGGTGGTGGGCGAGCGAGTGCGTTCACCACGGGTGAAGCCGCGACGCGCGCCGAGGAAGTCGTCGACCGCCTCGGCGAGCGCTACTGGCAGAAAGCCTACGGCGGCCAGGACGCCTTCGAGTGTCTCGTCAGGACGATCCTGAGTCAGAATACCTCCGACGTGGCGAGTCAGCCCGCCCACGATAGCCTGATAGAGCGCTACGGCCCAGGTGGACCGGCCGGTCGGGGCGACCTCGTCGACGCACTCGCGATAGCCGACCAGCAACGACTGGCCGAGACGATTTCGTCGGCCGGGCTCTACAATCAAAAGTCAGAGCGGATCATCGCAATCGCCGAAGAGATACGCGCGGAGTTCGGGGACGAGGACGCCTTCGACACGTTCGTTCGCGACGGTGAGCCGGGCGAGGTTCGAGAGAAACTGCTCTCTTACGACGGCGTCGGGCCGAAGACTGCCGACTGCGTCTTGCTCTTTGCGGGCGGGCAGGAGGGTGTCTTTCCAGTAGACACCCACGTCCACCGGATCGCCCGCCGGATCGGGCTGGCCCCTGCCGACGCCGATCACGAAACTGTTCGCGAGCATCTCGAACGCGAAGTGCCGGCCAAGAAATGTGGGTTCGGACACACGGCGACGATCCAGTTCGGCCGGGAGTACTGCAGCGCGCGTAAGCCGGCCTGCCTCGACGACCCGGAGGCTTGTCCGATGGCGGATCTCTGCGAGCAAGTCGGCGTCGATCCCGAGACTGGGGACGTAGTCGATCCGAGCGAGGCTTAGAAGGAACCGCTGCCACCTTCGAGTCGGTCGATGACCTCGCGGAGGTCGGCCTCGCTCTCGATGACGTCCTTGACGTTCTCGCGCTGGCGGACCTCCTTGGCGGTGGCGTCGTAGGCACGGACGTACTCGGCGCGGCTGTGTTCTTCGAACGCGTGGCGGATGGCGAAGTAGCCGTCGGGCAGGACGGTCCCGCAGACTTCACACTCGACGCGTTCGTGATCGGTCGCCTGGTGGACGATAAGGTCCTCGACACGATCGAAGGTCCGGCCGTCGCCCTCGATCGCACACTCCCAGCGTGCCATACTCACACGTAGGCCCCCTGAGGGACTTAAAGCTATCCGGGCTGGATCAGAATCCCTTTGGGGTGGCCCGGGATATACCTGGGACAGTGACCGAGAGTCGCGGGACGAGGGTCGACATGCACGTGAAGATCCTCGACGAGTCGGTGGTCGAACGCGCCAAGTCACGCGGAATCGACGTGCTGGTCTACGCACCACATTTCACCCGACTGCCGACGATCCAACAGCGTGCCGAACAGTTCAGCGACGACGAACTGACCGTCGTGCCCGCCCGAGAGATATTCGCGGGTCCCTGGCACGACCGCCGCCACGTCCTGGCGGTCGACCTCTCGCAGCCGATTCCGGACTTCATCACCCTGGAGGGCGCGATGCAGGAACTCGATCGTCAGCAGGCGACTGTTCTGGTCCCACATCCCGAATTTCTGACAGTCAGCCTCGACCGCGCACAGATCGACCGCTACAGCGACGTAATCGACGGCGTCGAGGCCTACAATCCGAAACACCTCTCCTGGCACAACCGACGAGCCAGTGAAATCACCCGCAAGTCCGACCGCCCCGCGTTCACCTCTTCGTACGCACATCTCCTGACCACGGTCGGTGAAGCCTGGACGACGTTCGACCGACCAATAAACGCCCCAGAAGACCTGACGGCAGCACTACGGTCCGGCAACCCACAACTTCGCCATCGGACCGGAGCCACCCATCGCGTGCGCTGTCTCGCAGAGTTTGCTCACCTCGGCTGGGAGAACACCTGGGAAAAATTCGATCGGGTCGTCCGCTCCGGCATGGAGCCGACCCACCCCGGCCACGTCGCCTACGGTGGTCGGTTCGACGACGTCCGTGTCGATCGCCACGGGGTTCTGGGCTGAGGCCTCAGGAACGACATTCGTCGCATGCTCTTCGAGAAATATTGACGATCTAAAAAACGATCTGCTCGTTTACGCCCGTTCGTTCGTCTTTCGGGCCGTTTTGGCGTCGGTCTTCGACCAGAAATGCAGCACTTTCTCGGACGAACTGTCACTATCTTCCATCGAAGGTTTCGTTTTGGAACTCATGTTGTATTCGGATACACGGATGTCGATCATATATACCTTCCCCTAATACTGCGCTCCGGTATAATGTCTCAAACTGTCTGTAATAGGTGTTATTAGGTGTGGCCGAGAATCAGGTGCTACTGGTACTCAACTGGAGAGTGTCCACGCCAAAACACGACGCGAAGTAGCCTACACGGTTGTTTATTACTTATTTGTATCTCCGGATACAAGGTTTTTTGATGGATGCGTGAGAACGCATAGATATGCCCACGACTCAGATCCGAGCGCACGGGGATCGCAACGTCCTGCCGGAGGGAACGTCACCGTCCGTGGACACCCGCGAGTGTCCCATCGACGAGTTTACGCTATCACACATGCGCTCGACCCGGACCGACGAGTAACGACCGCTGATCGTTCTTGGGAAGCTTGTTTGCGGCCCCTCCCTCTAGAGAGGGTATGGACGCTGCGTCGTTGACGCGTGAGTTAGTCTCGATTCCGAGCCACGAGGATCCGGCACGAGTCGGCGACCGGTTGGTCGAGTGGCTCGAAACCCACACCGACGCCGACGTCGAGCGCGACGACCACGGCAACGTCTTCGCACGCCGTGGTTCGGGCGAGCAGTCGCTGGCACTGGTCGGCCACCACGACGTCGTGGCGCCGGACGACAGCCAGCTCGACGACGACGAATACGTCTTCGAAGCAGACGGTGACAGGCTCTACGGTCGCGGCACCGCAGACATGAAGGGATCACTCGCCGCGATGGCCACTGCCTTCAGCGACGCAGACCCGGCGGGCGAACTCGTCTTCGTCTCGTTCGTCGGCGAAGAACAGGGCGGGATCGGCTGTCGTGCGGCGATCGACGATGGATTCGCGCCCGACTTCGCGGTCGTCGGTGAAGGATCGACCGGGTATTCGGCAGCCGGCGTGACCGACGTCGCCATCGCCCACAAGGGTCGGCGCGGGAGTACGATCACTGCCAGAGGTGCAGCCGCACACGCGAGCGAACCCGAGACTGGCGAGAACGCCATCTACCGTGCACTGGACGCTGTCGACATCGTCCGCGACCTGCCGTTCCCGGAGACGTCGGTGCTCGATCACGAGGTGGCGGGGAGTCTCGTCGCGACCGAGATCGAAGGCGGCAGCGCCTGGAACGTCGTTCCCGAGGAGTGCACCGTGACAGTCGACGAGCGTACCGTTCCGGGAACGCGCGCGCCACTAGATCGCGTCGAGCGACTGGACGGCGTCTCCTGGGCTGTCGAGCAAGACCTGCCGCCCATGGCCTGCGGGAACGGGCGTTTCGCAGACGTCGCGCTCGAAGCCGCAGACACGGTCCAGGACGGGACGCCCGAGTTCGTCGTCAAACCCCACGCGACTGACGCCGGCTGGCTCGCCTCCCGGGCCGGGACGACGTGTCTGGTTATCGGGGCCGCTGAGCCGGGCGAAGCCCACACCGCGACCGAGAGCGTCTCGCTAGCGGTCGTCGACCGCTGCGAGGCGATCTACCGATCCATCGCAGAGACCTGGGCCTAGGTCGAGACGGTCGAACGTTCCGGCCGTCGAAAAGCGTGGTTGAGACTCTCTCGCGCACGTCCACGGATTCTTTAGGTGGCCCGCCCGTAGGCCGCGCTATGCCAGCGACGACAGACGACGCGACCGACGCCCCGCAAGCATATCGGGAGTTGCTCGAGCACTATCGACGATACAGTAATCTGAACAAGGCTTCGGGAGTGCTCTCGTGGGACCAGCAAGTGATGATGCCCGAAGGCGGTGCCCCCGCCAGGAGTCAGCAACTCTCGACGCTGTCGGGACTCCAGCACGAACTGCTCACCGACGAGGCCGTCGGCGACGCCCTCGAAGCTCTCGCCGACGCCGACCTCAGCGACGAGCAGGCAGCCGTCGTTCGGGAGATCCGCAGAGAGTACGAGCGATCCGACGCTGTCCCGCAGGAACTAGTCGAGGAAGTGACCGCGACTGCCTCGGAAGCGATCGAAGTCTGGGAGGGTGCAAAGGCCGACTCGGACTTCTCGCAGTTCGCACCGACTCTGGAGAAGCTGGTCGAACTTCGCCGCGAGATCGCCGCTCACATCGACCCCGATCGAGAGCCCTATGCCGTACTCTTCGAAGAGTACGAGCCGTACCTCGACCTCGAAACCGCAGAACGAGTGCTGACGCGCCTTCGCGAGGAACTCGTCCCGCTGATCGAGGACATCGGCGAGAGCGACGTCACGCTCCCGCGTGCCTTCGACGGCGGCTCGTACTCGACGGACGCCCAGGAATCGCTCTCACGTGACATTCTCGACCGTCTCAACTACGACTGGGAGCGCGGCCGCCTCGACACGTCCAGTCATCCGTTCACCTCCGGCTCTCAGTTCGACTGCCGTGTCACCACGCGGTTCCTCGAAGACGATCCGTTGAGTGCACTCACTGCGACGATCCACGAGTTCGGACACGCATTCTACAATCTCGGCCTGTCCCAGGACCACTACGGCGACCCGCTCGGTGAGTCCCGGGATCTCAGCGTCCACGAATCACAGTCGCGCCTCTGGGAGAACCACGTCGGCCGCAGCCAGCCGTTCTGGGAGCTGATCGGCGACGACGTCCGGGAGACCTTCGACGTCGACGCCGACGACGAGACCCTCTACGAGGCCGCCAACGTCGTCTACGACGACAACCTCATCCGGGTCGACGCGGACGAACTCACCTATCACATGCACATCATCGTCCGCTTCGAGATCGAACGCGACCTCGTCAACGGCGATCTCGACGTCGAAGACGTCCCCGAGGTCTGGAACGACAAGTACGAGCAGTATCTCGGCATTCGGCCCGAAAACGACGCCGAGGGCTGTCTACAGGACATCCACTGGAGCTACGGTAACTTCGGGTACTTCCCGACGTACACCCTGGGCAGCGTCATGGCAGCCCAGCTCTACGCGGCCGCCGAAGACGACCTCGGCGACCTCGACGGCGATATCCGAGCCGGCGAGTTCGAAGCCCTCCAGGAGTGGCTTCGCGAGAACGTCCACCGGCACGGTGCGCGCTATACGACCGACGAACTGGTCGAAGTGGCGACCGGGGAGTCCTATACGGCCGACTACTTCCTCGAGTACGTCACCGAAAAGTACGGCCAGTTGTACGACCTCTGATCGATCCGCCGCTTCGGTTTTCCGCCCCCTCAGTCGGCCGAGACGCCTTTCGAGACGCTGTACCACTCGCCTTCCCAGGTGAAGAGGTACTCGACGAGCGCCTTGATAGCGACCAGACTGTACAGCGGGAACAGCAGGGGAATCGCCAGCCACGTCAGCCCGAAGGCGTCGATCGACCCCTGCCAGTAATCCTGGATCTGGACCGCGAGTGTGATCGCGATGACGATTGCCAGTCCACCGATCAGAACGTCGAATCCGCCGTCGACGGCCAGGACGGCGAACTTCGAGATGACCGACAGCAAGAACAACCCTGCCGCGACGGTCCCGAGCGCGATCAGCGCCGAGAGCGGATTGCGGTAGTCCGTCAGCGGTCGACTCTCTCCGAGGAGGTAGTGGGATGACTGGGCGTAGCCCGTCATCCAGCGCTTGCGCTGGCCCCACCAGTCCCGCAACGTGTGTGCGCCCTCGATCTTGGAGGGGTACGCCAGCAGTTCGACCACGTCCAGTCGATGTTTGTAACACCGATAGGCGAACTCGAAGTCCTCGGTCAGCATCTCGGTGTGATACCCGCCAGTCTCGACCAGCGCCTCCCGATGCATGACGACTGCACGCGAGGCGGCCATCCGAAAGTCGGTGACCACGTAGAGTCCGCGCCGGGCGACGAAGTTCAGGAGGACCGACTCGTAGTAGGCGATCGACTCGATCACGCCAGTCGGGTCGGGGATCGTCCGCCCCTGGACGACGTCACAGTCGTCGAGTTCGGCGACGGCGGCCGCGACGAACCGCGGGTGGATCCGCTCGTCGGCGTCGAAGACGGCGACGAACGCGGCGTCGACGATCTCGGTCGCGTAGTTGATCGCGCCGGCTTTCGATCCCGGATACTTCGTGTTCTCCAGGGCTTCGACGCGTTCGTGGTCGTCGGCCAGTTCGTGTGCTCGCTGCTTGCTCGGCTGATCGTCGGACTCGTAGACGACCCAGACGGTCAGGTTCTCGTAAGTCGAAGCGAGTAGACTCTCGACGCTGCGGTGGAGTACGCCCGCGTCGTCGTAAACTGGGACCAGTGCGGCCACGTGGCCACCATCGGTTGCGATCCCGGGTTCGCCGTCCCGGTAGCTGTGCCACAGAAAGAGCAGCCCTGAGACCAGAAAGAAGCCCGCGAACGTCGTCATCGCGAAGGTCGCTTCGATGAACTGCAGGTCGACGACCAGCGGTGGCTGATCCACCGAGAGTCCCACTGCCCAGAATCCCTGGACGTATCCGCCAGCGAGGACCAGGACTGAAATCGCGAGGAAACCGACTCGTCCGGCCCACTCTCGTAGTGTTCCCATTGGATGAGTGTCTCCTGTCCGAACGGATATACGTTTTCAACTGAAGCGGTGCCCGGGTATCTGCTCAGTACGCGAGGTCGTCGGTGAAGTAATCCAGCAGCAACACTACACCGCCACCGATAGCGACGGCGAGGACGATCGGCAACACCGACCCGGCTGCGAGTGTCGGGTCCGTATCCAGTACGCGCTCGACGGGCAGTCGCAACGCACCGACCATCAGACTCACCAGAAACGACAGCGTCGCGACGCGGTAGTTGTCGAGCGCCCACCTGATCAGATGCGCGATGGTGAAGAGCCCGAGTATCGCACCGAGACCGAACGTGAACACTGTCGTCGCGGCGTCGGCGAGTGATCCGATCGCACGATCACCGACGACGACGGCGAGCACGCCGTCGACGAACGACGTGAGGACACCAGTCAGGTACTCGTACTGTCCGAACAATACGAGGAAGAACGCCCCCGAAACGCCCGGCAGGATCATCGCGACGATCGCGATCGATCCCGCGACGAAGATGATCGGTACGGTGTGGGCGACGTCGCTACCGGAGGTGACTCCCGAAACCAGAAACGCGATCGCGAAGCCCGCAACCGCCGCAGCGATCCGGCCGGGCGTATCGACGGCCATGTGCTCGTAGAGGACGACCGCCGAGGCAGCGATCAGTCCGAAAAAGAAAGCAAAGGTGAGCGCTTCTGCCTCCTGGAGTGCGGCGTGCATGACCCGAGAGACGGTGACGATGGCGCTGACGACGCCGAGGCCCAGTGCCAGCAGAAACGGGACGTCCATCTCCAGCAGTCGGTCGTAGAAGCGCCGCCGGCCCTCACGACGGTGGACGCCGGCCAGCAGGAACACTGCTGTCGGATCGAGGCGCGTGATCGCCGTGATCAGCCGCTCGTAGATCCCCGTGATGAACGCGATCGTTCCGCCGGAGACCCCAGGGACGGAGTCGGCCGCGCCCATCGCCAGCCCCTTCAGATAGACCGTTACCAGCTGCTGGACGGACGCGCTGACAGCGACCGCCGTATCCTGCTGGGTGTCGCCCGCCACGGTTAGCCTGCGACTCTGACCGCGGGGATCTGAGGCTCGACCGCGTCGAAGACGGGTTCGATCGAGCTGGACCCGCTGTTCTGGTCGTCGTCACTGGAGTTATCGCCTGATCCGTCTGTGGTGTCGTTGGTCTGGTTCTGGTCCGGGAGGTCGACCTCGGTCAGCGTCACCTCGACCGGCGAGTCGTCTTCACCGATGACCTGTGCTTCGGTCACGTCCTCGGTAGCGTTGTAGTAGGCCATCTCGACCGATCCGTTCACCAGCGAGTACTGCTGTGCTGCGAACTGATAGGAGTCGGTCGCACGGACACTCGTGTTGGTGTATCCGTTGTCCGGGCCCCATTCGTCCGCGCCGGTCGAGGCGTAGGGGACGGTCATCGTGAACTCGCCGTCGGCGTTCGTCTGGGCGCGCTGATAGTACGGGAAGGTCCGATTGGTGTTCGGGATCCGCATCTCGACGGTCGCCGTGACTGTCGCGTTGGCCGGCCCCTGCCCCTCGATGGTCGCGCCGGGGACGCGCTCGAAGACTTTCGTCCAGTGGGGGTTACGCTCTGACAGCTGCAGCGTTCGCTGAGGACTGAGCCCGAACTGGCTCAGATCGAGCCCTTGCTGATACAATCTGATCAGTCGGTTGTGAGACGCCTGGAGTGGGTTGATCGTCCGGTCGCTGACCTGGACCAGTCGGTAATGTTCCAGCGCCGGCACGCGCTCGCTCGGATACGGACCGAACCCACCGACCTGCGCGGCCGTCGAGTTGTTGACCGCGGCTCGTGCAGCGTTCATACTGCTGTAGGTCTGGAGAAGCTGGGTGTCCTGACCACCACCCCAGCGCGTCACGATCGGCTGTGGGTCCATCGCGCTGCCGTGATAGCGATAGAGACGGTTGACCATCGTCTCGTAGTAGTCCTGCGTGTACAGGAAGTATCCTTGTCCCAGTCCGACACCCTGCACGTAGTCGCTGGCTTCCTTGTCGTCGACGAACGCTGGCGGTGCAGTGAACTTGCTGCCGCCAGTCGCCATCTGCCAGTCGACCATGACGTAGCGCGTCTGGGCGTTCTCGCCCTCGCTCATGTTCGCGAGGACTTCCTGATTGGCGACGGTCTCGTTCTCGGCCAGCAGGAACCGTGCGGCGTCGCTGGCGGACTCCTGGAACGGGTTGGCAACCGGGATAGACTCGCCCTCGGTCGTGATCCAGTGACCGTAGTCCCACCACGAGAGGACGCCGTACGATCCGTCGGGGTAATCGTAGTCGTCGACGTTGGCAAATTCACCCCAGTAGTCCAGCGTGTTGCCTTCGCCGCCGTAGTTGCCCTGGTCCGGGGTGTTCTCGTTCAGCCAGTCGAGGCTGCTGTCCCAGCTGATCACGCTGATCGGCTCGCGGGTCTCTGACTGTGAGAGGACGTCGCTCTGCTGGCCACTCACGCCGACGGCCATCGGCACGACCAGCAGCAACAACACCGTCACGACCGCCATGATCTGATACGGACGAACGTCCGTCGAGGCCTCTCTGGCGGCCTGGCTGAGATACTGGAAGCCAGTGCCGATCGCGTAGGCTGCCATCACTGCGAAGGGGACCGTGAGATAGTAGCTGAATCGTGCCTGCGTGTACGAGGCTGAAAACATCACCGACAGCCACAGCACGACGAACAGCAGCTCGGGTCGGGACTTCTGCAGGATGGCCGAGCGAACGACTGCCAGCCCAGCTCCGATGAGCGCGATGAAGGGGACGAACCCGTACCACGTCTGGAGGGTCTCCAGTGGGTTCGGCAGCGCTCGAACTTCGGCGACGGTTGCCGCCGCGCCCGAGGGGCTCTGTCCGACGAACCGACCGAAGATACGGATGAACTGCTGGTAGAAGAGGTTGTAGACCCGTGGCGCGAGGAGCGCTATCGCGGCGACCCCGACGATGATCGTGCCGAAAGCGACGACGGCGTACGTCCACTCGGGGTACGAGCGGTCGTCCCAGATTCGGCTGATACCGGCCAGTGCTGCACACCAGAACGCCCCGATCAAGGCCAGCCCGGGTTGGAGCAGCGAGAACTTCACCGGTGCGACGTCGAGTCGCTCGATGGGCAACAGCATCAAGACCGCGGTGACGACGAAGAGGACCGCGCCGGCGATGAGGACGTGTTCGGGACTGCGGCCTTTGAGATGGTCCAGGACAGCCTGAATAGTGACGTACAGGCCAAGAATGCCGAGCAACAACACGCCAGGCGGCCAGACCCACATGTACAGCGCTGTCGCGATTCCGGCGAGTGCTGCATAGGCGACTGGCCGGCGAAGCCCCGCATAGTCTCGGTCGAGGACCAGTTCCCAGACGGGCTTTTCCTGGTCTGCGACCTGCAGTGCCACGACGATTGCGAGTGCGGCGAGCGCCTGCGTGAACGCCTCGGCGACGTGGTGGTCCGCGGAGCCGACGAGACCGCGGGCCAGCAACGTTCCGCTCGACAGGGCGACGATCACAGCTGCAACGATGCCACTGAAACGATTCTTACCCAGTCGCTTGCCGAGGTAGTACGTCGGGATCAGGATCAACGTCCCGACGACGGCTGGCGCGAAGAGATGGACTAATTCGATCGTCTGTTGACTCGGATTCCCGAGCCCGACGACCAATGCGGCCGTGGCGATTACCTGATCGTAGATCGTCCCGAACTGCGATACGGAGGTTCCTGTCGGGAAGTTCGTCCATACCTCGAACGGCATCGTCTCCGGCCAGTTCCTGGCCGTGTACTTCACCTGGCGGAGGTGATACCAGGCGTCGTTTCCGCTGAAATACACTTCGCCACCGGAGACGAAGTTTCCCCACGTCCGTGCCCGAGTCCAGAACGCAAAGACGAGGAGTCCTAAAAGCGCCGGCACGTGATACCACTGCTTGAACCATGCCAGCGCCTCGTCTACCTCTGCGAACGCTTCGTCACTCTCTTGGCTCATAAACGGGCGACCTCCAGGTACTCATTAGCCGGTCAAACTGCCAAGGCGCGCATAAGCCTTATGAAGTCTGTCCGCTCGGGGAGGTCAGATCGCCGGAAGTCGAGCAGACCGCATTCGGAAGAAAACGCTTAGGCCCGTGGCCCTCCCACCCCGACCCATGCGCGTCTCGGTCGTCCTGTGTACCCACTCGCTGGATCGTTACGACGACCTGCTGGACGCCGCCGACAGCGTCCGCGCCCAGACCTACGAGAACGTCGAGCTCGTGCTCGTCAGCGACGGCAACGACGAGGTCACAGAACGGTTCGAGTGGGACTTCGGCGCTGACGGAGACACCGTCGTCACCGAACTTCCCGAGAACCGCGGCCTCCTCGAAGCCCGCAACCACGGTGCCGACGCCGCGACCGGCGACGTCGTGGCGTTTCTCGACGACGACGCTATCGCCGATCCCGACTGGGTCGCCGAACTCGTCGAGGCGTACGAACATCGGGGCGCCATCGCAGCCGGCGGGAAGATGGTCCCCGAGTGGGTCGCCGGCAAACCCGGATTTCTCCCCGAAGAGTTCTACTGGCTGATCGGCGTGACCCACCGCGGGTTCGGCCCCGACGGCGACGTCGAGAAAGCCGGCGAGGTTCGCAACACGAACGGTTCGAACATCTCGTTCGATCGCGAGGTCTTCCTCGAATTGGGCGGATTCGACACCGACATCGGCGGCCGCAAGGGCGACGCCAACCTCCAGGGCGGCGAGACCGAGCTCTGTGCACGTCTCCAGAAAGAGTACGGACAGGGCGTCTGGTACAACCCGAGGGCGGTCGTCGCGCACAAGGTATTCGAGTATCGAACAGACGTCCGCTGGTTGCTCGACAGGGCGTTCTGGCAGGGTTACTCCAAGCGGGCGATGGAGACCTTCGTCGAGGATTCGACCGACGAAGAGACCGATTTTCTGGAACGATTGCTCACCGAGTTCGCCCCGGAACGGTTTCGGTCAGCCGTTACGTCACCGTCGAAATCCGCGATTACCCAGTTGGTCATGCTGTTCGTGCTGACTGGCACTGTCGGCGCGGGCTACCTCTATGGCGCCCGCAAATACTGACGCTGATGCAGTGGCTACGACGGGGGGTGCGCTCGCTATCTTTTTCACCGGCGTCCCCCACGATATCGTATGACCGACGACGCGCTGGCGGATCTCGACGTAGCCGTCGCCCACTGGCACGTCAACGCCTGGGGTGGCGCCGAGTATCTCGTGACGCATCTCGCCGACGTGCTCGGTGAAGACACAGTGTACACGATCGGCACCCCGTCTCCCGACGAACCGAATCCATATGGAGACGTGCAGTTTGTCGACGTCGTACCGTCGTTGTCTCCGACGCCGCTTCGACGCCTCCAGTCTCGTGTCGGCCGTGTCTTCGAGTACGCCCTCTGGGAAGACGTCGACTGGCGGGCGTTCGGCGATCCGGATATCCTCGTGACATCGGGCGCGACGACCCGGGCTGTAATTACGCCCGACGACACCCTTCACATCAATTACTGTCACTCGCCGCCGCGGTGGTTCTACGACCTCTATCACGACCGCAAGGACTCGTTCACGGGGCAACTCGCCCGCCCGTTGGTCAGATATCTCAGGCTGCGCGACGTGACTGTCGATCCCCGCGTCGATCACTATCTGGCCAACAGCCCGGTCATCGCCCGTCGAATTCGGAAGTACTACGACCGAGAATCGACAGTCGTGTATCCGCCAGTCGACCTGGCTGCGTGCCGAACTGGCGGGGATCGCGGATACTACCTCCACCTCGGCCGTCTCGACGAGGAAAAGGGAGTTCCCGAGATCGTCACGGCCTTCCGGGGGACCGATCACGAACTCGTCCTCGCAGGCGGTGCGGGAGACGTTGCGGACACGGTCCGGCGCGACATCGAGCGCGCGCCGAACCTCGAGTACCGGGGCTTCGTGCCCGAGGAGACCAAGTACGAGTTGTTGTCGAACTGTCGGGCACTCGTCTTTAACGGTCGCAACGAGGACTTCGGGATCGTCCCCATCGAGGCAAACGCCAGCGGGAAGGCCGTGCTGACCCGCGAAGAGGGATTCCCGGCAGTGTTCGTGACTGCGGGCGAAAACGGGCTCTTTCACGACGGGACTCCAGGCGAGATCCGGGAAGCCATCGAGCGATTCGAGCGTGACGGCATCGACGGCGACCCGCGTGAGCGGGTGGACAAATTCTCCGTGGACGCGTTTGGTCGCCGACTTCGGAACACGCTGGACAGCGAGTACCGGTCGTTCGTGGACCTCTCCGACGCCGACAGTCGAACGTAGCGATCACCGCGACGGTGATTCACAGTGAGTACTGTAGCGCTTTATCACTACGACCACCCGACTCCGGACGGTCGATGTGGAACAGACCGACAGTAATCACTATCAGACGTAGCCGAGGTCTTCGAGACGGTCTTGAACCATCTCCTGATCGTGCTCCGATTGCGTAACCGTTCCGTCGTCGGAGACGGTCCGGCGCTGCCCAGTCTCGACGACTGCCCACGGTACGTCGACGAGTTCGGAATTGCGGATGCCGGACGGGTGACCGTACACCTGCAGTGGCAGGGGAAACGTCCGCTCACCGAGCATGTTTCCGTGGTCGCTGGTCAGGACCGTCCGTCCCTCGATTTCGTCTAGCAACTCGGAGACGGAATCCAGCGTTCTGGTCAAATTGTCCCCGTACGCGTCCCAGACAGCCTCCTTCGAGACGAGACCCATATACAGTGCGTCCCACGGCGTATGTGGGCGCCCCTTCTTCACGTCGTCTTTCAGCCCTGTCTCTTCCTGTTTCTCTTTCCACCCCTCGAAGTCGTCGATCTGCCACCCGTGAAACTGTAACTCGGGGGCCGTGACGAACGGATGGTGGGGTTGCATGTAGTGGACGACGATTCGCTTGTCGGGATGGTCACGGTGGGCTCGAATCGCGGTTTCGGTCGTCTTCTCCGGGAGAACTGTCCGCGTCTCCTCGTCGAACTCGCTCACCCAGGGTTCGTAGATCTCGTGGAAGGCATCCCCCGCTTCCCGCGAGACGAACGGGTTCGCTGTCACGTAGACCATATCACCGAACGACCTGCCAGCGAAGTTTTGACGGACCCACTCTTGGGTAGCACTGCCACGACTCGTCACGGTGCGGTACTCGTCGAACCTGCCCACATCCGCCCGTTCCTCGAAGAGATCGGTTCGACAGGCATCGAGAACGATCAGCGTATCCCAGTCCGCTTCTGGAACGTCTATCGCAGCGCTCCGTGTCGGATACACAGTGAGGTGGAACGGCGCGATGAGACGATGGAAGAATCGATTACGCCACCAAAAACGGTCGTCGTAGTTGTCGCGTATCTCTCGGTATGCGTAGCGTAATCCGTCGAGGACGCTCATCAAATCGTTGTGTGCGTGGTAGCCACTATATTCCCTTCGGTCGGGTGAGGAGAAGGGGATGGAAAGAGTTATCTGCCGGCAGCAGGGCCATCACTACGAAAACGGCGTCCAATGAAAGTAGAGCTCTTCGCGACTGGCCCGGATCAGGATTGTGGCATTGCGACATACACGAAGACTCTAGAGGACGCTCTGGAGATCGACTACCACCGAACGCCGCTGAGATTGCGGTCATGCAACGTGGTTCATTACATCAGACAATCTGTGAAGGCGGGGACGACGGACAGCGACGTCATTCACGTTCAACACGAGTACGATATCTACGGGCCGAAAAGTATCGCGAGTTGGTTCGTCTTTCCGATCCTGTGGATCCTCTCGACGCTCCGTAGACGCCCGATCGTCATCACCTTCCACAGTGCATGGGGCGAAGAGACCGTCGAGCCGCCGTTGGTGGGTTTGAAGTGGACGTATCTCCGCCTCAACAACTGGATGCTGGCACGCGTGGCCGACTACGCGATCTTCCTCTCCGAGGACACGCGGCAGACGTTCGAGGCGACCACGTCGCTGTCGTCCGTCGAGGTGATCGCCCACGGCGTTCCGACCGACATCCATCCGATGTCACGTGAACAAGCCTGCAATCGGCTCGGGCTCGATCCGGACACCGACATCGTCGCCGAACCGGGGTTCGTGCGGCCGCAGAAAGGGTATCACACGTTCCTCGATATCGCCGAACGAGTCCCGGAAGCGACGTTCGTCGTCGGCGGCGGTACGCACGAAGGCGAATACGAGGAGTACATGGCCGAGATCCAGTCCAGATGTGGCGAGGGTGTCGTCGTCACAGGGGTATTGGACGACGACGAATTTCACGCGCTGTTCAACGCGATGGACCTCGCAGTGCTCCCGTATGAATCAGTGACACAGAGCGGGATACTGAACTGGTGTCTCGCCTACGAGGTCCCGGTTCTCGGAACCGATGTGGAGCGCTTCCGGGAACTCACAGCCGAGTACGGCTTCCCGGCGGTGTTCCCGATCGACGACCCCGACAGTGGTGCGGAGCGAGTGCGAACGGTGCTCGAAGACCCACAGCCGGTACTCGAATCGATGCGGGACTACCGGGCTGCCCACGGGATGGACGACATCGCCGCGACCCACGCAGCGGTTTACCAACGCCTCCTGTGAGCGATATCTCGGTGGCCGACAAACCACGACTGATTTCAACCAGCGTGACCTCGTGTCCCACAAGAATGCTGGATAAGATACGGTACGCGGCCTCCGAGATCGCCGCCAATGGAGACGATCCGTACTGGTGGCGGTTGCGGTTCTCTTCCCGCATCGCGGGCCCGATACTGGGGAAGATACACGGTAATTCGGGCATCGATTTCATGGACGAAGACTGGGACAATCTGTTCCTTCTGGACGCCTGCCGAGCGGATCTCTTCGAGGAGTGTATCGATACCGAGCAGTTCGACGAGTACCGGCGTGTCCACTCTATCGGCTGTTCCAGCCCGGAGTGGATGGAGAAGACGTTCGATGGCGCGGCGTATCCCGACACGGTCTACGTGACGGCTAACCCCTGGATCTCGAAGATCGCGCCCGACTCCTTCCACAAGATCGTGAACCTGTGGGTGGAGTCCGGTGAGCTCTCCGAAAAAGAGATCAAAAACGCCGGTGGTGCGATCGACGGTGTGGGTGTCAGCGGAGGTGTCACCATCCATCCGGACACGCTCTCTGACGCAGCTCGGTCGGTCCACGAGAGATACCCGAACAAGCGGATCATCGTCCACTACTTCCAGCCGCACGCACCAGTGGTTGGTAACGCCGACGGGACACCGCGAGCCGACACAGACGACGGGCTCCACCCGGGTGACGACCTCAAGGCGGGAAACGTGACACGCGAGGAAGTGTGGGAAGGCTACAAAGACAACCTCCAGTATGCGTTCCACTACGCCCAGGACCTCGCCGAGGACCTCGGGGGCCGAACAGTGTTCAGTGCTGACCACGGGGAACTGTTCGGCGAGCGGCTCTGGCCGTTCCCGCTGCGCGGGTACGCCCATCCCGACGGCGTTCGACACCCCCGACTCACGGAGGTCCCGTGGGCGGTGACAGAAGTCGGTTCCCGACGACGGATCGTCGACGGTGAGATCAGTCGTCACGAGAGCGACGAAGGCGAGATCGACAATCGGCTCCGCGATCTCGGGTACAGAGTCTGAAATGGCGAACGTTGCCCTGGTCGTTCTGGACACCGTCAGGAAAGACTGTTTCGACGTACACACGCTCTTCGACGACTGCCACTCGTTGGCGGGCACCGACGGGTACGACAACCCCAATTCCAAGATCTGACAGATGAGCATCGGAGACACGGACTTCGGCGTCCAGGTCGGGATCGGTGTAGTTGGACGGGTCGTGACGATGCTGGTCGCGTTCCTCGGTGCGATACTTCTCGCACGCCTGCTGGGACCGTCGGGATACGGTGCGTTCTATCTGTTGATGGCGATCGTCTCGTTTCTCGACAATCCTGTCACAGGGTGGGCAAATGCGTGTCGAAAGCGCTTGACTGAAGTCGACTTTCCGTCGGGAGAGGCAGTCAGCTCGACGCTGATCGGGATCTTCATCTCGATCGTCGTGGTCACGATAACGGCGTTCGTGTTCGCCGACCCGATCGCGAGGCTTACCGAGCAATCCGACGGCTGGATTCTAGTTTCGGTGCTGTTCTCGGGCGTTGTCGTGTATCTCACGACATTGGAAGTGCTCAAATCGACTGCATATTTTGGCGTGAGCAACTGGCTGATGGCAGCCAGGGACGTCATCCGCGTCCTCGCACAGGCGGCGTTTGTGCTCGGCGGCTACGGGGTCGCGGGGATGGTCGGTGGGATGGTCATCGCGAACCTCGTGGTCGCACCGGTTGCGCTCTACCTGATCGGGGCCCGACCGCGGGTCCCGTCCCTGGACTCACTCCGCCAAATCGGGATTTTCGCCCGGTCGAGTATCCCGAACGGTATCGTCGGCACCGCACAGAATCGAATGGACGTGCTACTCCTCGGTGCGCTGGCCAGTACCAGTGTCGTCGGTAATTACGAAGTGAGTATGAAGATTACCATGCCGGCGATGTTCGTTGCGGGCGTGTCGAGCAGTGGTCTCATGGGGCGAATCAGTAATCTCCAGAGCAAGGGCGAGGAGATCGAACGGGAAGTCCGGAACAATCTCGCGTACGCCAGCGTGATCGCTGTCCCCCTGTTTTTCGGTGGGTTGGTGATGGGCCGACCAGTCGTGGTCACGTTCTTCGGGAGCGAATACGCGGATGCTGGGGCCTTCGTCGCCGGACTAGCGCTGTTTCACCTGTTTCGGTCACAGAAATCGATCCTCGTCTCGGTGATAAACGGGGTGGACCGACCAGAACTCAATCTCAGAACCTCTGTCGTCGTCTTCTCCGTGAACCTGTTGTTGGGCGTCGGTCTGTACTTCCTGATCGGGCCGATCGGTGTCGTCGCCGCGACGGTCGTCAGCGAAGCTCTTGGGTATCTCTTCCGAGCCTATGTGGTGGGCACTCTCGTTCCAGGGATCGAACTCCTCCCACGGCCGCTGATCGAACAGTTCGTCAGCGGTGCGCTGATGGCCGCTGTCGTGTGGACGGCCAGGTCGATGCTACCGCTAGCGTGGTGGGGAAATGTCATCGCGATCCTCTGTGTCGGTGGCCTGACCTACACCGTCTCGCTCTTGTTCACCAGCAAAGAGCTTCGATCGACCGTGCGGGCTATCGGACGTGATGCGGGGCTGTTATGACTGGCCAGTAACGTTCAAATCCTCTTGTCGACCCCGGACTGGTCGGTCAAACGATGCGGGGCCGCAGCGATGTCAGTGTGCTTCTCGTGACGTACAACGAAGAGTGAGTGAGCGGGCCGGACGCGATTTGAACACACGGTCGTTCCCGTTCGCTCCGCCTTCGACGTCGCTCACCTCCCACTCCCTGCGTTCAAATCCCGCCGGGTCCGCACAGCAATTGCTCGCGGTTTTGCGAGCGATAGAGTGAGCGGGCCGGACGCGATTTGAACACGTGACCGTCTGATTAAGAGTCAGACGCTCTGCCAGACTGAGCTACCGGCCCTTGCACCTGCTCGTAATGGCAGGCCGGTAAAATAGGTTTCCTTTCGACCGCGGGACGGCACGCCCTCTCATTTCAAAGACTGAGAGGAAAGTCGGTGTTATAAGGCCTTCCGACACGACCACCAAGACGCTATGAGCAGCGTCGTTACGATGGCCTCGATGTCTTCCTACGCCATCCTCGGTTGTGGAAGCGTCGGCCACGCCGTCGCCGAAGAACTGGTCGAGGAGGGCAAAGACGTCCTCATCCTCGACAAGGACGAGGGACGGGTCGAAGCGCTCCGCGATCAGGATCTCAACGCACGCGTCGCGGACATTCAGGACCCCTCGATCGCAGAGGACGTCGCCGGCCGCGACGCCGTCCTCATCCTCTCATCTGAAGTCGAGGCCAACAAAACGGCCGTCGAAACGCTTCGAGAAGCAGAGACCGACCACTTCATCGTCGCCCGCGCGTCCGACCCCGTCTCCGCGGACGAACTCGCCGAGCGCGGAGCCGACGTCGTCATCAATCCCTCGGCCGTCATCGCCGACTCTGCACTCCGATCGCTCGAAACCGGCGAACTCGAACACCGCGCGAAACAACTCTCCGAGGTCATCGACGCGACCGGCGATCAACTCGCGATTCTCATTCACCGGGGCCCGGACCCGGACTCGATCGCCAGTGCGGCCGCATTGCAGGCGATCGCCGACCACCGCGGAATCGACGCCGATATCATCTACGAGGGAGAGATCGGCCACCACGAGAACCGCGCGTTCGTCAATCTCCTGGGGATCGATCTCCTCGCCCGCGACGAGACCAATCTCGACGAGTACGACACGATCGCCATCGTCGACTACTCAAAGAGCGGCGACCCGGAGGCCACACCACTCGAAAGCGTCGACATCCTCATCGACCATCACGAACCCGAAACCGAGATCGACGCCAGTTTCTCGGACGTCCGGCCCAACGTCTCCGCGACCTCGACCATCCTCACCAAATACGTTCAGGAGTTCGACCTCAACCTGAGTCAAGAAGTCGCGACAGCCTTGCTGTACGGTATTCGAGCCGAGACGCTGGACTTCAAACGCGACACGACGCCGGCGGATCTGACTGCGGCCGCCTATCTCTATCCGTTCGCGGATCACGACACGCTCGAACAGGTCGAGTCGCCGTCGATGAGCCCGGAGACCCTCGACGTTCTCGCCGAGGCGATCCGCAACCGAGACGTCCGGGGGAGCCACCTCGTCTCGAACGCCGGCTTCATCCGCGATCGGGAGGCGCTGGCCCAGGCCGCCCAGCAACTCCTCAATCTGGAGGGAATCACCACGACTGCAGTCTTCGGCATCGTCGACGAGACGATCTATCTCGCCGCGCGCTCGAAGGATATCCGGATGAACATCGGGAACGTCCTCAGCGACGCGTTCTCCGATATCGGCGAGGCCGCGGGCCACTCGACCGACGCCAGCGTCGAGATTCCGCTTGGCATCTTTACGGGCATCGAGAGCAGTGAGGACAATCGCGAACTGCTGTTGTCGCTCACCGAGGAAGCCGTCAAGACGAAACTGTTCGAGGCGATGGGCGTCGAGGGCGACAGTTCCAACGGGTCCTAGGCGCGCATTTCGCCTTCTGCGTCCGGCTCTGCCGATTCGGAGTCTGGGGTCTGCATCCGCTCGACGATCTCGTTGATGATGACGACGTCGCCGACGGCCTGGACCCAGCGGTAGGGGACGATGACGCCCCTGGAGCTGCGGGTCTCCTGGTCGAACAGTTCGTGGTTGAGCTGGTGGAGGGCGAGGCCCGTGACGGACTCGGCGTTGAGATCGAGGCGTAGATCCTCGATTTCGCCGACGAAGACGCCGTTGTTCGAGTAGACTTCGCGACCGACCAGCGTCGTGATCTCCGATGGCGTGGTCTCCCTGTCGATAGCCATATGCGGCCTCTCGAATTGTGGAACCTTAACTCTTGGTTGCTCGGCTTCCGAGCGTCTGACTCGCGTCTTGCGCGGCAGCGAGATTCTGTCACTGGCGCTGGGGACCGCCAGCCATTTTCTCCCGGGCGTCGTCGCTCTATGCATGCAACTCACCGTCCTCGGTACTGGATCTGCGATGCCCACTGGCACCCGGTTCCAGACCGGACTCCTCGTCGAATCGGGTGACGACCGACTCCTGGTCGACTGCGGCAGCGGGGTCCTGCACGCCCTCCAGCGCACCCCCGTCGGCTACGAGGGCGTCGACACCGTCCTCCTGACGCATCACCACCTCGATCACGTCTCGGATCTGCTCGCCCTGCTGAAAGCACGCTGGCTCGCCGGCGCAGAGTCGCTGACCGTCGCGGGCCCGCCGGGTACGGCGTCGCTCGTCCGCGATCTGCTCGAGGTCCACGACTACCTGCAAGACCGCGTCGACCTGGCGATCCGTGACCTCGAGGAGGGGTCGTTCTCCCTCGCCGGATTCGACTGCCAGGCGATGGAGACGCGCCACTCGATGCAGTGTTTCGCCTACCGACTCGGCCACCCCGACAGCGAGGCCGAACTCACGTTCTCGGGTGACAGCGAGGCCTTCACCGACTTGATCGCGTTCGCCGACGGGTCGGCAGTCCTCGTCCACGACTGCTCGTTCCCCGACGAGGTCGACGTCTCGAACCACGCCACGCCGACCAGTCTGGGCCGGGCACTGGCGAACGCGGACGCCGAGGTCGGCCGCGTCTATCTTAGCCACCTCTATCCACACACCGAGGGGCGACACGAGCGGATGCTGGACGCGCTCGACGAGCAATACGACGGGGACGTCAGATTCGCCGAGGACGGGCTCACGGTCGAGGTCAGTTGATCGGAGCGCGGGGGCGACTCAGACGCGTTCGAGGTGGACGCGAAACTCGGCACCGCCGAACTCGCTGTCGGTCACTTCGACACCGCCGCCGTACGATTCCGTGAGCGCACGGACGAAGCCCAGACCCAGACCGGTCCCCTCGCTCTCGGGGCCTTTCTTGCCCATCTCGAACAGTTCGTCGCGGATCGCTTCGGGGATACCGCTGCCGTCGTCAGCCATGCCGACCACGAGCGCATCCGGCGGGAGTTCCTCGACGTATAGCCGGACCGTGACCTCGCCCTCGTTGTGGACGGCGGCGTTCGAGAGAATGTTCTGGAAGACCGAATCCAGCAGATCCCCACCGTAGACCTGGTAGTCGAAGATGTCGGGATCGAACTCGATCCGCAACGTCTCGTACTGGGAATCGACGTTCTTGACGACGGTCGTGAGCACGGTCTGCAGCGACCGGGGTTCGGGCTCTTCCTCGGCTTCGAGCGTCGAGACGAGGTTCCCGACCCGCTCGATGAGGTCGGCGGAGTTCTCGGCCGCCCGATGGATCTTCTCTGCGTAGCGGGCGTTGTCACCGTCGAGGCGACCGACCAGCGCGTCGGCAAACCCGGAGATGACCTGCAGGTCGTTACCCAGGTCGTGGCGCAGGAGTTTGTCGTAGAGCTCGATCATCTCCTTGCGCTTTGCCAGGTCGTTGCGGGCGCGTTCGAGTTGCTGGCGCGAGCGGATGTTGCTGATCGCCGTCGCCGCGTGTGAGGCCAGAATCTCCAGCGGCGTCGCGTACTCTTCGCCGATCTCGTCGACTGACGTCGACCGAATGACGAGGACGACCACCACGTCGTCGACGATCTTCGCCGGGACCGCAAGCGTCGCCGTGACCGACGAATCGGGGGCCACTCCGGCGTCCGCGCCAGTCTCGGTGATCGTCTCCTTGGTCTCGACGGCACGACGGCCCACCTCACTGGGCCGATCGCCCGCAGAGAGGTTCCGATTCGTGCTCTCGATGACCTCGGGTCCGTTCGTCCGAACCTCGATCAACGTCGCTGAAGTGAAATCGAACAGTAGTGAGACTGCCTCCAGCGTGAGTGAGACGACCTCTTCGACAGTCTCACAGCTGTTGAGGGCCTGTCCGTACTTGTTGAGATCGGCGACCTGCTTGGCGAAGTCTGCCTGTTCTTCGAATGACATCTATCTCGAATCGGTACCCGATTACAGAACGATGGACGGGGAGGCAAAAAACCGTTTCGGCGAGATTATGAAAGGCGATAACGGAGCAATGCAGCGATCCCGCCGAGGTTCGCGAGTTGCTGACCGGGGTCGAACTCGCTCGAGAAGACCGTCACCTCACCGCCCTTCTGTTCGGTGGTCTCGACGAGCCGGTCGACGTCGATGTCCCACTCGCCCTCGCCTGCACGCTCCGAGCGAAGTCGGTCGTCGAGTACGAGCAGGTGTTCGATCGCGCCATAGTCGGCCGCTTCGGCGACCGAATCCGGGCCGTAGGCGACTTCTGCCCCCGTAGCGATGCGCTCGGTGAGTTCGTCGATCAGCGACGCCTCCTCGGCGATCCGAGTTTGCTGCTGGACGTCCTCGACGGCACCGCGTTTGAGCACCTCGTGGACGCCACGATCACCCACGGAACTCGTATCGACGGTCGTGATCTTCTCCATCAGGTCTGCCGCGTTCTCCTCGATGTATCCGAGGGCGTCCTGTTTGGTGAATCCCGGTCCCGCGAGGATGATCGCGTCCGCATCGAGGCGCTGCAGGACGGCCGTGAGTTCCTCGAACAGCTCCTCGCGAGGGCGGGCGTACTCGCCTTTGCCCGTCGGCCCGGTGATCGACGCCCGCTCTTCGGTGCCGTACTGGGCGACCGTGTGGACGTAGGCCTCGCCTTCCTCGACGGTCGCGATGGCGACGTCGGGCTGGTCAGTGGCCTCTTCGGCTTCTTCGAGGCGTTCTAGCTGATCTGTGTTCCAGACCTTTTCGACGTCGAGTTCGGTGTGTTCCTCGACGTTGATCGTGTGGTGCAGCCCCAGTTGGTCCTCCCGCGAGCACTCCGAGATGACGCCGGACACCCGGAGTCGGTTGGCGAACTTCGCGAACTCGACGTCCTCGACCTCCAGTTTGACCCAGAGGTGTTCGCGCTCGCCGCCAGTGTCCCGGAGGTCCTCGTCGTTGCGCTGGATACGGCGGGTCGTGTCCCCGGCCACGAAGTCGCCGGGATCGATGACGTAGCTCAGGTGCCAGAGGTCGTCGAGACTCTCGGGGACGACAGTGATCCGCTCGCCCCCGCCCTCGACGCGCTGGCGCTCGGCGATTCGCATGGTCGTGGCTCCGAGAGGTGGCGGTAAGTGCCTGCTGTTTCCGATCTGTGTCACGCCCGACTACTATCGCCGGTCGCCTTCCCGTACCCACGGCCGAAGAGATAGTACATCGAGATCTGTGCGTAGACCAGTATCAACAGGCCGACCAGGACGATCACGAGGAGCGAGCCGACGATCGAAAGGGCGATCCCGACGATCACTCCGAGGAGGAACCCCACGAAGAAATCAGCGTTGAACGCGGTCCGGGCGACTGTGCCGACCTGGAATGCCGCGCCGAGGTCGCCGGTGACTGCAAGGCGGACCTGTGCAGCGATCGTGAGATAGCCGATCAACAGGAACACCGGCAGCATCACGAGGACGACCACGGCGATCAGCACGCCGAATCCGGCCGCAGCCCCCGCGTTCCCACTCAGCGCCGAGAACACCGCACCGCCGGCCAGGACCGAAATCATGGCGACGAATACCATCGCTGGAAGAATTCCGTAGACGAAGGCGACGATGAAAGCTTTCACGCCGTCGACCAGCAGTTCGATCCAGTTGCCGAACGTCGGCGGTTCTACCTCGTCGTTCGCGCCGGCCCGCGCAACCCGGAGCAGAAACCCCTGGAGGATCAACCCAGGGACGAGCAGAAACGAGAATATCGAGAGTATCGCGCCGATCAGCAGTGTCGTCAGCCAGTCGTCACTGTTCCGTGGAAACGAAATCGCGTCTTCGATCATTGTCGATGCCAACGAGGAATAACCATATAAAAACGAACCCTGATTCGACGACGGATCCTCAGAGAGGATCGTCCCGGTGGTATTACGTCCGTCGCCCCGGCCGAGTGCGCGTATCGATGTCTGCCAGCAGACTGCTCGTTCCAGTCGTGAGGACGTACATGCCGACGAGATAGCTGTAGAAGATCACAACGGGAACTGCGAGCACGCCGATGGCAGTCAGCGCGACGGCGATTGCACAGAGGTGCAAAGCGACCACGAGTGACACGGAGAGGAGCCAGCTCCGGAGATAGGTCCAGGAGACCCAGAACCGGACCAGTTGGCGCGGGGAGAAGCCTGCACGGGTACGGCCGTCGATGGCGTAGGTGAGCAGTGCTGCCGGAAGGAGGTAGAACGCAATCGCGAAGAGCACAGCCGCGATAGCGAGCGGTTCGTGGGCCCGCGCGGTGGTGAAGCTCTCGTTGAACGGTGCGATGAAATACAGGAAGGCACCGTAGATCGCGAACGCCGCCGGTACGAACAGATAGACCACACTGATGCCGAACGCCCGGACCCCCCTGCTCATGAGCAGGCCCCAGTACTCGAACGACGGCGGAACGTCCGAACGGTCCTCGGCGACGGCCTCGGCGAACTGGACCACGTACCCCAGAACGACCCACAGTGGGACGATACCGAACGAAACCGCGAGCCATCCACCGCCGATCGCAAGGCGTTTCCATCGTCGCTCGCCAGCCAGTGGGGC
Source organism: Halapricum salinum (assembly GCF_004799665.1). NCBI lineage: Archaea > Methanobacteriati > Methanobacteriota > Halobacteria > Halobacteriales > Haloarculaceae > Halapricum > Halapricum salinum. The sequence goes on along the minus strand of NZ_CP031310.1, from coordinate 2,877,305 downwards.
CCGAAGCGCCTCCTTGATCATCTCTCACCGTCGAGTCACGGCGGGCCGGGTATAAACGTAGCAGTTTCGGCCGGGCGCGCTCAGCGGCTGGCGGCCAGCCGCTATTCGAGGTCGAACCGATCGAGTCGCATCACTTTCTGCCACGCGTCCGCGAAGTCCTGCACGAACTGCTCTTCGCCGTCGTCGGCGGCGTAGACTTCCGCGATGGCTCGAAGGCGCGCGTTCGAGCCGAAGACGAGATCGAAGCGCGTCCCTTTCCAGGCGAGGTCGCCAGTGTCACGATCGTATCCCTCGAACACCTGTCGATCCTCGGAGACCGGCTCCCATTCGAGGTTCATCCCGAGCAGATTCACGAAGAAGTCGTTACTCAGCGTGCCCGATTCGTCGGTGAAGACGCCGCAGTCTGTGTCCTGGTAGGTCGCACCGAGCACACGCATGCCGCCCACGAGCGTCGTCATCTCGGACGGGGTCAGATTCAGCAGGTCTGCCTTGTCGACCAGGAGGTCTTCGGCCCGCGTCTCCTCGTCCTCGGGCAGGTAGTTGCGGAAGCCGTCCGCGCGCGGCTTCAGGGCCTGGAAGGACTCGACGTCGGTCTGGGCGGGGTCGGCGTCGACGCGACCCGGTTCGAACGGAATCGTCACGTCGTAGCCGGCCTCGGCCGCCGCGTGTTCGACGGCTGCGTTGCCGCCCAGGACGATCAGATCCGCGAGCGAGACGCGCGTGCCGTCACCCCGTGATTCGTTGAACTCGGCCTGGATGTCCTCGAGCGTCTCCAGGACGCGCTCCAGTTGTTCGGGTTCGTTGACGTCCCAGTTCTTCTGGGGTTCCAGGCGGAGCCGCGCTCCGTTGGCTCCGCCGCGCTTGTCGCTGTCGCGGTAGGTCGACGCCGACGCCCAGGCCGTCTTGACCAACTGGGCGGTCGAGAGATCGGAGTCGAGAATCTCGTCTTTGAGCGCCGCAATCTCTTCCTCGCCGACCAGTCCGTGATCGGCGTCCGGCAAGGGATCTTGCCACGCGAATTCCTCGTCGGGGACCTCGGGACCGAGGAAGCGCTCGGGCGGGCCCATGTCGCGATGGGTCAGTTTGTACCAGGCTCTCGCGAAGTTGATCCCGAAGGACATTGGGTTGTCCCGGAACTCCTCCATGATCTCGCGATAGTCGGGATCACGCTTGAGCGCGATATCGGTCGTGAGCATCATCGGCGTGACGTCCTCGTCGTCGTGGGCGTCCGGTGCAGTCTCGATGTCGTCATCGACCGGCGTCCACTGCCAGGCCCCGCCGGGACCCTTCTGGGCTGCCCACTCGTAGTCGAGGAGGTTCGCGACGTAGCCCATGTCCCACTCGATCGGCGAGCTGGTCCAGGGACCCTCGATCCCGCTGGTGATCATCGCGCCCTCTTTGGAGCCCTCGTGCTCCCAGCCCAGCCCCTGCTGCTCGATCGGGGCCGCTTCGGGTTCGGGACCGACGTTCTCCTCTGGATCGTCGGCACCGTGGACCTTTCCGAAGGTGTGTCCGCCGGCGATGAGCGCGGCCGTCTCCTTGTCGTTCATCGCCATCCGGGAGAAGGTCTGGCGGATGTTCTTCGCAGACAACTCGGGATCGGGGTTGCCGTCGGGACCCTCTGGATTGACGTAGATCAGCCCCATCACCGACGCGCCCAGACCCTCCTGGATCTCGCCGGGTTCGTCGAAGCGTTCGTTGGCTTCCCACTCCTCTTCCGGCCCCCAGTCGACGGCGTCGTCGGGCTCGAAGGCGTCCTCGCGACCGCCGGCGAAGCCGACAGTCTTCCCACCCATCGACTCGATGGCGACGTTGCCGGCCAGGACGATCAGGTCGGCCCACGAGAGGTTCCGGCCGTACTTCTGCTTGACCGGCCACAGCAGCCGTCGGGCCTTGTCGAGGTTCGCGTTGTCCGGCCAGCTATTCAATGGGGCAAAGCGCTGTCGCCCGCCTGCGGCCCCGCCGCGACCGTCTGCAGTGCGGTAGGTCCCGGCGCTGTGCCAGGCCATCCGGATGAACAGCGGCCCGTAGTGACCGTAGTCGGCCGGCCACCACTCCTGGGAGGTCGTCATGACCCCCTCGATGTCGGCTTTCACTGCGTCGAGGTCGAGCTGCTCGAACGCGTCCGCGTAGTCGAACTCCTCCTCCATCGGCCCGGCGTCACGGCCGTTCTGATCGAGAATCTCCAGATTCAGTCGGTTCGGCCACCAGTCCTGATTGGATCGGGGCATCGTGATCGAATTCCGCCCAATACGTAAAAGATTGGCTAAACGACGAACGTGATGTCCCACTTCACAAAAGATTTTTAATGGATGGAGAAATCCGATCGTAGACGCCCTCGCCCCCACGCCACGGGAAATCCGTGAGCTCTCACTCGACCATCCGGCTGCCGCCCGGCGGCAGGAATTCCTGAACCAGGTCCGGGCTGGCTATCTTCCGGACGAACGTCTCGTCTGCGAACCGCTCCTTGAATTCGCGGTAGAGGCGTTTCGCGATGTCGTTCTGGGCGAACTGGCCGGGTTCGACCTCGATACTGGTCTCGGCCTGTGGACCGATCGCGCTCGGCGGGCCGCCGATCACGCGCGTCTCGGGTTCACAGGTGAGCCCCACAGCGACTCCGACAGGTGTGTCCTCGTAGTAGGTGCGATCCCCGCGAATCGCGAAGCTCCCCTTTTCGAGATACTCGCCGCTCTCGGGCGTCTTGGTGACCTGGTCGTGGCCGACCATGTAGACGTCGGCGGCGTACTTGCCCTCTTTCCAGACTGTCGAGTACGAGACGGCGAACTGGGCGGCCTCTTCTTTGCTCCCCTCGGGGATCTCGAGGTCGTCGCTGGCAGACTCGCTCGGCCCGGTCGCCTTGAGAATCGTCGCGGGCGCGCCGTGGGCCTGCGTGTGGAAGAACAGGTCCCCGCGGTCGAGGTACTTCTTGACCAGTTCCTCGTTCTGGTCGGCGTTTCGGCCGCCGATCACGAGGTAGTCGTCGCTGGTGTGGAACCACCGGAACCGTTCGTACCACTGCTCGCTCTGGCGGATCGGGATCGACGAGCGAGTGAGCCAGTCGACTTCCTCCTCGTCCTCGCTCTCGTCGCTCTCTTTCGCTTCGCCGTCGTCTGCTTCCCAGGCCTCGCGCTCGGCTTTCACGTCTTCGAGGCGTTCGCGCGTGTCCTCGATGGCGGCTTTCGCGCCCTCCTTTTTCTCCTCGATCCGCTTGGCCTCGGTGTAGAGGCGGTCGGCGTTCTTCTCGACCCCGTCGCTCGCGTCGAGCGTGATTCTCGTCCCATCGACGTCCAGCGTGACCGTCCCTTCGCTGCCGTCGACGTCACGGACGGCTTCGGCGGCCTCGACGCCGCTCTCGGCGGCTTCCTCGAACGTCTCGGCGATCGCGTCCCAGGAGTGACCCGCCTCGCGGGCCTCCTGAACCGTCGAGAGTACCTCGTCGACCTGATCGTAGTTAGCGTAGAGCAGCTCGGCCTTCTCGCGTTCGGCCTCCGCCTCGTCCTCGAAGTCCTCGATGGCCTGCTGCTGTTGCTGGATGATCCGCTTCTGTTTCTCGATCTCGCTCTCGAAGTCGGGCCGTCCCCGACCACCGTCCCCGCTGCTCGACTCGTGTTCGCTGTGATCCGCCTCGGCGTGGGTAAAGTAGTCGTCCAGCGCGGCGTTGAACGACTCGAAGGCCTCGCTCTCGCGCTCGTCGTACTCTTCGAGGGGAAACGGCGTCACGTCCACCCGGACGCGGTCGTCGCCCTCGCCCTCGTAGTAGACCCGGGCGTCGAGATCGCCCTCCGAGAGGCGTCGCGACAGCGACTCGATCTCCCGGTAGAGCGTCTCGAACTCCGCCTCGGTCGTCTCGTCGATGTCCTGGTTGTAGGGGACGCCGGCACGCGAACACAGTTCCTCGCCGAACAGGCCACCGAAGTTCAGCTGCGTCGCCAGCGTCCGGACCACGTCGCTGTCGGACTGGCCCATACGGTCGAGAAAGGTGTCGTAGTCGACGGTCAGGGGGTTGAACCGCGCCGACGGGAATTCGTAGTGACTGCCCGGGACCACGGTCCGAGATTTCAGGCGCACGGTATCCAGGCAGTCGACGACGTCGTCGTTCTCGTCGAGGACGGCGACGTTGCCGTCGCCGAATAGCTCGGCGACGACTTTCGTGTTGGCGTCGTCGCGTTCGAACTCGAGGACGAGAATGCGATCGAACTCGAACTGCTCGACGCTCGCGAGATCCGCGCCCGAGAGGCGATTGCGCAGCATCATCGCGAAGTTCGGCGGGCGTTCGGGGGCCTCCGGGACGTTGTCGGGGTCGGCGACGTGGGCGCGCTTGTCCTCGCCGACTTCGATCAGGAATTCGACGCGGCCGCGGTCGAAATCGCGCATTCGGAAGCGCAGCAGATCCTCCTCGGGGTAGAGATAGACTTTGTCGACTTTCGCGCCGCGGTACCGGCCCAACTCGCCGGCCAGGGCCGCGATGTCGACGCTCGTGAGTTCCCGCTTTCGGTCCATACTGCCACCACTGGCGGCGGCCCCAAAGACGTGACGTTCGGCTGTCGGGCGACGCGCACCGACGAACTACTCACAGCCGCGCCGCGAGATCGTCGAGCAGTCGATGCGCGCCCGTTCTGATCGGCGTGCCGTGGCCCATGCCCATGACTTCCACGTCCGGGATCGCCCCGGCGAAGGCGACGATGCTCTCGCGCAGTTGCGTGGTGTCGTAGCAGTCCAGCCAGAACGGCGGCGTCAGCTCGCCGTCGTCCTCCCAGAGGAGGTCGCCGACGAACGCCGCACCCGAGTCGTGGACGTACGCCAGGTGACCGGGGTTGTGTCCGGGCGTGTGATACGCCGTGAAATTGCCGATCCGCTCGCCATCGGCGACGGGCCGGACGTCGGCGTCTCTCGGCAGCGGGAAGAACGGCCGAACGAGCCGGTGAAAGAGTCCCTTGTGGTGGATCAACGGCGGGTCGCTCGCGCCGGTGTAGAGGTCGTAGTCGGCCTCGCCGATGTAGATCGGCCCTTCGAATCCAGGGAGGTGTCGCAGTCCCGTGGTGTGGTCCAGATCGTAGTGCGTGAGGAGCACGCGGTCGACATCTGTGGGCGTGTACCCCGCCTCCGCAAGTTCGGCGTCCATCGAGGGGCGGTTCCACCAGAGTCCGGTGTCGATGAGCGTCACCTCGCCGTCGTCGACGAGATAACAGTTGGTCTCGACCGGCCTGATCAAGCCGAGATCGAGAAACCACACACCCGGAGCCAGTTCTTCCGCCATACACCTTCTCTAACGCCTCAGCAACCATAAACCGCCCGACAGATGGAGGGCGCTATTGGGTGCCAAACTGGCCGTCGTCGGCTGTCACGAGGCCGAACACGACCGCCCACTGGAGCACTCGCTGGGTCCGCTCGCGCCAGACCGCTTCCCAGTCAGCGTGACGGTTGCGCTCCCAGGTCGGGACGATCGAGCGGGTCCGCTCGAACACCACCTCGGGTGTCAGCGGCCCGTCTTCGAGCGCGTCGAGGACCTCGGCGACGCCGTAGACGTTCTCGCGGAAGCACTGACCCAGCGGTGTTTCGGTCAGACCGACGCTCCCGCGCTCGTAGCCGCGACTCGTCTCCGCGACGAGGTCGAGCGCGTCGAGGAAGGCCAGCCAGTCCTGGGCCGACTCCCTGGTGTCGGCCGGCCCGCGCTGCTGGACGCGGCCACAGCAGTCGTCGGTGGATTTTGGCACGAGCGGAACGGCCTGCCGGGCCGATTCGAGGGCGTCCATCGAGACGGGGGCGGGGACGGCTTTCGTCCGGGCCATCCCTCAGTGGCCGAAGCTCTCGGCGAGGACGTCCTCGCGGCGCTGTCCCAGAACGTGCGTGTCGCCGCCGACGACGTCGACGGTGACTTGCCCCGGGGCGAACAGTTCCATCGAGAGGTCGGCCAATTCCCAGTCGACGCCCTCGAAGATGTCGACGAACGGGTCGCCGTACTCGGGGGCTGCGCTGGCGGTGATCTCCTCGAAGCGATCGAACGGCTCGTCGACCACCAGGTGAACCTGCCCGCCGTAGGCGAGCGCGTCGTTGGTCCGGGCCATCGCGAGGTCTTCCTCGCCGGCGACGGGCGCGACCGGTGCCGAGGCCGACGCCGAGAGCACGTCCAGCGGATCGTATCCGAGTTCGGCGAGTCGGAAGACCGCCAGTTCGGCGGCGCGAGCGGCCGCCGTGACACTTCCGGGAATGGAGGCGCTGGCGTACGTCGGCAGGAAGACGCCGCTCTCGGGGACGCCGGCCATCTCTGCGACCTGCGAGACGACCGACTCGTCGGGGAGCGTGTCCGATTCCAGCGCGAGGACGGCGAACTCGAAGGCGTCCCGATAGCCCAGGCGGGCGAACTCGTCTTCCTCTGCTACGAGCGCGCGGGCCGGTCCCGATCCCAGGCCCTCGAAACTCTCGGTGCTGATCTCCCAGCCCGCTTTCTGCGAGCCCAGCAGGGCGAGTCCGGGGTAGTCAGTCGAGAGTTCCACGTGCGTGCGCGGGACGCCGTCAATCTCGCGCATGTCGGTCTGGAGGGTCGCCAGGCCGGCCGTCTGAATCTCCGCGAGCATGAGGCCGGCTTCGACGCCGCCGGGGGTCTCGACGCCGAAATCGAGTACTGTGGCGTCGCTATCGAGCTGGTGGACGTCGATGGCCAGTTCGTCGGCGAAGTCGATGGCCTCGTCGACGAGTTCGGTGGCCATCCGATTGAGGGGATCCATGCCCGGACCCTCGCTCGGGAGCCGTTTACCGTTTTCTCATCATCGGTCGTGATCGGACACGCACCGATTTCTCACTGTCCAGCCAGAAGCAGTGTCTCGGCCACGGAGCGTCGGTTCACACGCCGCGAATCGGAATCTCCCGACTCGGATCGATCCGCTCGCGAATCGTGGTCACGCTCGAACCGAGGGACCTCCGCGAGTACACTCGCAGCAGCTTCCCCCGGACTGATTCCCCTCCCCAGTGGCGCGTCCTCGCTGGTAGTCATCGGTCTACCAGAACGGTTTGTACCCTCTCACTCTATAATTGCAGCAAGATTCCCACTGTGTGAGAATCGATACCGTAGCTCACTCGCTTCTGGCGGGTCGGCCCAGATGCTCCTCGACGGATTCGACTTTCTCGCGAGCCTCCTGTTCGATCGTCCGTTTGTCATCGATTTTCAGAAACGTCGAGACGCGGTCGGCCTCGACGGCGCGGTGGGCCGCCTCGACGGCCGCGAACAACTCCGAAGTGTCGTCGGTCTCGATGATCGTCCCCATCGGCGTGGTCTCGTAGGAGACGGCGAAGTCGTCCAGTGCGGCGACGGCTTTGGCGACCTCGCCTGACATGCTGTCTTCGATGACCGGTGCGACGCTCAGGAACGCGACGAGTGTCATGGCCGACAGTTCGGCGGCCGCGGTAGAAAAGCTACGGAAACCTACTCCCACGGCGAGTCCCGCGTCGTCACGTGGGGGTCCCGCGCTCGCCCGCCGAGTGTCTCGATCAACTGGGCCATCGGCTCCTCGCTGCCGACGAATAGCGGCGTCCGCTGGTGGAGACGCTCGGCCTCGGTCTCCAGTACCGAGGAGTCGCCGTCGAAGGACTCGCCGCCGGCCTGCTCGACGATGAACGCGATCGGATTGGCCTCGAACTGCAGTCGTAGTTTGCCCTCGGGCCGCGTCTCTAACTCCGGATAGGCGAACACACCGCCGTAGCTCAGCACCTGGTTGACGTCGCCGACGAGCGCGCCGCCGTACCGACGCTTGAGTCGGCGCTGGATCGACATGGCGTACCGGCGAAACTCTCGTGACCACTCCGGGACTGGGCCGCCGAATCCGTAGACGGCTCCCTCGTCGTTGATTTCGACCTCCTCGGTCAACACGTCGAGGTCGCCGTCGCTGACCAGATACTCCGTGACTCCCGCCTCGGTGGCGACCATCGCGGTCGTCGTCGGTCCGTAGAGGACGTAGATTGCACCGAGGAGGTCGCGGCCTGTCGCCGGAAGTTCGGCGTCGTAGATCCCGACGATGGTCCCGACGCCGTTGTTCGACGTGAGATTGCTGGATCCGTCGAGCGGATCGACCGCCAGCGAGAGTCCCTCGCCCGTGTCGACCGGATCCGCACGCTCTTCGCTGGCGTAGGTCCCCACACAGTCGAGGTCGCCGAGTCGGGATTCGAGGAGTTCGTCGGCGTAGACGTCCGCGGCGAGCATCTCCTCACCGCTCGGATTCTCCTCGCCCTCGTAGGCACGATGTGTCTCGAAGGCGGTTCTGATCTTCGGCACTGCGTCGGCGAGCGTTTCGATGATCGGTGTGACGATCGATGTCTCGTCGGCGTCGAGGTCTGACCGCGAACCGGGGTTCCCCATTTCGTTTTGCGGTCTCTTGACCATCCACAACAGTGTTCTGTCTAATGTATATTCACCATTATACGACCCTAGAGGCCCTGATAGTGTGGTTATACTCGTAGGATGTGACGAACGAGTACCTCACGACTGGATCGTAGGATCGGGGAACCCACCGCCACGTTTACCGCGTCCGCGCGCGGACTCGTGATATGCGCGAACTCGATGCAGTGCACACCGTCGGCGTCGTCGGCGCGGGGACGATGGGAAGTGGAATCGCCCAGGTCGCCGCGACCAACGGCTACGACGTGGTCATGCGCGACGTCGACCAGCAGGCCCTGACCAGCGGTGCGGAGTCGATCCAGGACAGTCTCGATCGCTTCGTCCGGAAGGACCGGTTCACCGAGAGCGAGGCCGCCTCGATCCGGGACCGAATCGACGCGACGACCGACCTCGCTGATCTCGCCGAGTGCGACCTCGTCGTCGAGGCCGTGGTCGAGAACCTGGAAGTCAAACAGGACATCTTCGCGGAGCTGGACGACATCGTCGACGATGATGTCGTCCTGGCGACCAACACCAGCACGCTCTCGATCACCTCCATCGCCAGCGTCACCGACCGCGAGGGATTCGTCGTCGGCCTCCACTTCATGAATCCCGTCCCGCTGATGCCCGGCGTCGAGGTCATCGCCGGCGAGAAGACAGAGGCCCGCGCTGCGAAATTCGCCCACGACTTCGCCGAGTCCCTGGAGAAGCAGACCTGGCAGTCCGACGATAAGCCCGGGTTCGTCGTCAATCGCGTGCTCATTCCCTGGGTGTGTGAAGGCATTCGGACACTCGACGAGGGGACGGCGACGCGCGAGGATATCGACCGCGGACTCAAGCTCGGAACGAACGTTCCCATGGGACCGCTCGAACTGGCCGATCACATCGGTCTGGACATCTGTCTGAACGCCGCCGAGACACTCCACGAAGAACTGGGCGATCGGTACAAGCCGCCCTACTTGCTCAAGCGCAAGGTCGATGCGGGTGATCTGGGCAAGAAGACCGGCAAGGGATTCTACGAGTACGAGTGACCCGATCAGTTCCGCTGGAAGACCGGGAATTGCCATGCTAATATGCTGGAACTACGGGAGGTCCGAAACGCCCCCCTGTTCGGGTATTGTGAGAACTGTTTGCACGTTTTCTGTCCTCGGTGCTCACCAACAGTAAAGACAGAGGGGGAGCTAGCGGATGGCATGGACTTTAGCCCGACCACCGAGCAGCGCCAGATCCAGGAGATGGTCGCCGAGTTCGTCGACGAAGAGGTCGTCCCGCGCGCGGCAGAGATCGACGACGAAGACGAATTTCCACAGGATCTGATCGACGAGATGGCCGACCTCGGCCTGATGGGCATGCCAATCCCCGAGGAGTACGGCGGGGCCGGCCTGGACTACCACGCCTACGCGATGGCACTCGAAGAGATCTCCCGGGGCAGTGGCGGCCTCGGGACCATCGTCGCAGCGCACATCTCGCTGGCGTGCAACATGATCTACGAATTTGGCGACGAGAGTCAAAAAGAGGCGTATCTCACGCCGCTGGCGGAAGGCCGAGAGATCGGTGCGTTCGCGCTCTCGGAAGCAGGGGCGGGCAGCGACGTTCCAGCGATGGAGACGACTGCCGAGAAAGACGGTGACGAGTACGTGGTTAACGGCGGAAAGCTGTGGATCTCCAACGGGTCAGTGGCCGACACGGTCGTCCTCTTCGCCAAGACCGATCCCGAGGCCGACAACAAGGGAATCTCCTCGTTCATCGTCCGCCCCGAGGAAGACGACGGCTTCCACGTCGAGGGGACCGAACACAAACTCGGTGACAAGGGCTGTCCCACGGCCGAGTTGCGCTTCGACGACATGCGAATTCCAGAATCGCGGCGACTCGGCGAGGAGGGCCGGGGATTCGTCCACGCGCTGAAGACGCTCAATGGTGGTCGAATCACCATCGCCGCTCGCGGGGTCGGGATCGCCCAGGCAGCCCTGGACGAGGCCCTCCAGTACGCCCAGGATCGCGAGCAGTTCGACCGGCCGATCAGCGACTTCCAGGCGATCCAGCACAAGCTCGCGGACATGGACACCAAGCTCCAGGCCGCCCGGCTGCTCATGCACCAGGCCGCAGATCTGAAAGACCGCGGCGAGAACCACATCAAAGAGGCCGCACAGGCGAAGCTCTACGCCTCCGAAATTTCCAGAGAGGTGGCAAACGAGGGGATCCAGATCCACGGCGGCTACGGCTACACCAAGGACTTCCCGGTCGAGCGATTCTACCGCGACGCCAAACTCAACGAGATCTACGAGGGGACCAGCGAAGTCCTCAGGAATACGATCGCCGATCAGTTGCTCCAGTAGCGAATCACTGGTCGACCTGCTCGTCCAGCCACTCGGTATAGCTCTCGACGTGTTCGCGGCCCGCAGCTGTGAGTTCGTAGACGTCGCTCAGTCCCTCCGTCCGTTTCTGGACGTGGCCGAGTCGTTCCAAGGCATCGAGTGCGCCGTAGAACTGCTTGGGATCTATTCGGTCGTCATAGCGGCGTTCGAGACTGGTCTTGAGCTTCTGCGCCGGAACGCCGTCGCTGCTATAGAGAAGCACACAGAGGTCGCGGCGGCGGCCGCTCTGGAGCCACTTCATATCCGAGGGTCGTGGTCGTCCCACTACTTGATTTCGCTTGCGCTGTGAATCGGAACGCTTCACTTGGTGTAGGACTCAGTCACGGCCAATGACCGAGGCCTCTGCGTCCGCGAACGGTATCACCGCCCGCTACGAAGAGACAGAGACTGAGCGCATCCTGACGTTCGATCGCGACGGGCGGACCGCTGCCGTCGCCCAGAACATCGAGGGCTACGCCATGCTGAAAGTCCGGCCGAGTGCCGACGGGGACGAACTCGAACGCTACTACGGCTTCGATATGGCGCTCGACCATGCTGGCGAACTGCTGGGCGTCTCGCCGCACGACCTCCCGATCCCCGAGCCCGCCGAAGACATGGGTATGTAGAGCGGATCAGCCCGACTCGCTGTCGAAATCGCCACTCAGTACGTCGACGAACTGGTTGGGGTGTTCGACGTGGGGCAACAATAGCGACTCGTCGAAGACGACCAACGTCGCGTCGGCGGATTCCGCGAGCGAGCGGCCCTCCCACAGCGGCGTTACCGACGCGTCTCGTCCCCAGACCAGCGTCACCGGGACGTCGAGGCGGCCCAGGGCCTCCTCCAGGGATTGCTCGGGGTCGAGATAGCCAGCGAGGAACGACGCCGGGGCGAAGCGCGCGCCGGGCTGGTGGGCGCTCTGCCACTCGTAGTCGAGTCGCTCGTCAGTGAGGTTGTCGAGATCGAAGTAACCGTGATCGGCGTGGAAATGCCGCATCGAGCGCTCGCTCACGATCCCGTTGTACAGCGCCTGGCCGACGACTGGTGCGCGCAGTAGTGACCGGACCCAGGCTCGCTGGCCGTCACCACCCATGGTCGAGTCCGTCGGCGAGATCAGTACCAGGCGCTCGACCTCGATCTCTTCGGCCGCCAGCGCGACGTACGCGCCTGAGAGACCAGATCCGACGACCGTCGGCTCGTCCGTGAGGTCGACACAGAAGTCGGCGACGAACGTCTGGTAGAGCGACGCCGAGTACAGAAGCGGCGGGCGATCGGAGGTCCCGAAGCCCGGCAGGTCGGGTGCGAGAACGTGGTAGTTCTCGGCCAGCGCGTCGAAGACGGGTTCGAATTCGTGGCTGGAGGCTGCGGCGTTGACGCCGTGAAAGAGCACCAGCTCGGGATCATCGGGATCGCCGGCCTCGGTGTATCCGACGTCGAACCCTCGCCAGCGATACGTCCGATGTTCGCCCGACAACGGGGGGGCGAGTGCTTCGGATTTCGAGGAGAGCACGCGGTTGGTCACGGCCGCGAGGCCGACCCCGCCGACGACTGCACCGAGCGCGTTCCGGAGTTTCATACTCTGTAGTAGGAGTGAGAATGATTTATACGTGGTGACGACTGTCGTGTCGACGGCGGCACGGCTGCGCGTTGATGCGCAGCCAGTCCAGCCGGGAGATCTGACCTGTCGACGGCCGGCTCGTGAGCAGTCTCGTCTGTGAACAGTCCAGCCGGGAGACCTGACCTGTCGACGGCCGGCTCGTGAGCAGTCTCGTCTGTGAACAGTCCAGCCGGGAGACCTGACCTGTCGACGGCCGGCTCGTGAGCAGTCTCGTCTGCGAACAGTCCGGCCGGGAGACCTGACCTGTCGACGGCCGGCTCGCGAACACTTTTGTGTGTGAGTAGTCCAGCCGGCCGAAAAGTCAAACGTGAGAGCGTGGGTTTAATCTCCGGGCGTCCGAAGGGCCGGATAATGGGAATCAGCGATCACGTCGGACAGTCCGGGCCGTCAGTGGATCCCGCCGAGGACGGACGCGCCGACTACGACTACGTCTCGGGAGAGGTCGAACGACCGGGTCTCGTCGCGGACCTGCGCTCGCGCGTCGAGGGAGACGTCCGCTTCGACGAGTACACCCGCCAGCTCTATGCGACCGACGCCAGCGCATACGAGGTGACGCCGATCGGCGTCGTCTTCCCGCAGGATACCGACGACGTCTCGAGCGTGATGACCTACTGCGCCGAACGGGAGATCCCCGTCCTCCCGCGGGGTGGCGGGACGAGTCTCGCCGGCCAGACCGTCAACGAGGCCGTCGTACTGGACTTCTCGCGGCACATGACTGGCCTGCTCGACGTCGATCCCGAGGGACAGACCGCCCGACTCGAGTGTGGAATGTACATCGGTGATCTCAACACCGAACTCGAAGACCACGGACTAAAGTTCGCGCCCGACCCGGCCTGGCGGGATAAGAGCGCCATCGGCGGGGCGATCGGGAACAACTCCTCGGGGTCACACTCGCTGAAGTACGGCATGACCGCCGCCTACGTCGAGAGTGCGGAGGTCGTGCTGGCCGACGGGACTGTCACCGAGTGGGGCGAGATGAGTCTGGAAGAACTGAGTGACCGGGCAGATCCCGATGGCGACCTCGAAGCGCAGATCTGCGCGACCGTCGAGCGCCTGATCGAGGAGGAAGGCGACGAGATTCTGGACGCCTTCCCGAGCCTGAAGCGCAACGTCTCCGGCTACGACCTCGACAGGCTGGTCGAACGCGCACGCGAGGAGGAGTCAGTCAATCTCGCAAAGTTGCTCTGCGGGAGTGAGGGGACACTCGCGACGGTCACGAAAGCCACTGTCGGACTCGAATCCTTGCCGAACACCAAGTCCGTCGCGTTGCTGTTCTACGAGGATCTCGTCAGCGCGATGGAAGACGTCTCGATCATCCTCGAACACGACCCCGCGGCAGTCGAAGTGCTCGACGAGGTCCTGCTGGATCTGGCCGCCGATACCGAGGATTTCGGCGATCTTGTCGAGGAGATTTTGCCCGATGGAACCCGGGCCACGCTGCTGGTGGAGTTCTACGCCGAGGACGACGCCGACGGCAAGCAGAAGGTCGCGAACCTCTTTGCCGACCGCACTGCGGGCGTCGAGTCGATGGTCGAGCCCGACGAGGGCGCGGCCGATATCACCGACGAGGACGTCATCGCCTTCGACGCTCGCGAGGCCCACGACGACGACCAGCGCAAGCGCTTCTGGAAGCTTCGCAAGTCCGGCCTCCCGATTCTGCTCGGCCGGACGACAGACGAAAAACACATCTCCTTCATCGAGGACATGGCGGTCCCGCCGGAGAACCTCCCCGGGTTCGTCGAGGGATTCCAGGAAGTCCTCGAAGACAACGGCACGATTGCGAGCATCTACGCCCACGCCGGCCCTGGTTGCTTGCACATCCGGCCGCTCGTGAATACCAAGACGCTGGACGGCGTGAACCAGATGCGCTCGATCGCCGAGGACGCGACCGATCTGGTCGTCGAGTACGGTGGTAGCGTCTCGGGCGAACACGGTGACGGTCGCGCCCGGAGCGGGTGGAACCGGAAACTCTACGGCCAGCACGTCTGGGAGCTCCTCCGAGACCTGAAGCACACTTTCGATCCGGACTGGCTGCTGAACCCGAGTCAAGTGTGTGGCTACGCCGCCGACGAGGAGCTGCCGGAGGGCGTCCCCGAGCGCGCTCGCGTGGCGGACATGGCCGAGAATCTCCGGTTCGATCCCGAGTACGAACTCGAGATCCCGTTCGAGCCGACGCTGAACTGGGACAACGACAACGGCATGGCCGGAATGGTCGAACTCTGTCACGGCTGTGGCGGCTGTCGCGGCCCGCAGGGAACGACTGGCGGCGTGATGTGCCCGACCTATCGAGCCGCGAACGAGGAGATCCAGGCGACTCGTGGGCGGGCGAACATGCTTCGCCAGGCAATGAGTGGCGACCTCCCTGACGATCCACGAGAAGAGGAATTCATGGAGGAGGTGCTGGATCTCTGTGTCGGCTGCAAAGGGTGTGCCAAGGACTGCCCGAGCGAGGTCGACATGGCCAAGCTCAAAGTGGAGGTCAAACACGCCCACCACGAGCAAGAGGGACCGGGGATCCGCGATCGGCTGTTCGCCAACGCCGGCACGCTCTACCCACTCGCGAGCGCGCTCGCCCCGCTGTCGAACTGGGCACAGAAGCTTCCTGGTGCCGGAATCGTTCAGGAGAAATTGTTCGGAATCGCTCGCGAGCGGGAACTCCCCACATTCTACCGCAACACCTTCGTCGATCGATTCGCCGATCACGAGCCAGCTGTCAGCGAGGAGGCGGCCGACCGGAAAGTCCTGCTGTTCCCCGACACCTTCACCAACTACAACCGTCCCGAGGCGGGAATGGCCGCCGTCGAAGTACTGGAAGCGGCGGGCGTCCACGTCGAGGTCCCTACCGACGTGGTCGACTCCGGGCGCGCACCGCACTCGAAGGGCTTTCTGGACACGGCTCGCGAGCAGGCCGAGGAGAACGTCGCGAAACTCGCACCGCGAGTCGAGGAGGAATGGGACGTCGTCCTCGTCGAACCCTCTGAGGCAGTGATGTTCCAGTCGGACTACCTCGACTTGCTCTCGGGCGACGACGTCGAACGCGTCGCGGCCAACGCCTACGGAATCGCCGAATATCTGGACGTGCATCGGTTGGACGCGGAAATCGACTTCGACGCACCCACCGAGTCGCTCTCGTATCACGGCCACTGCCACCAGAAGGCGACCAAGAAGGATCACCACGCGGTAGGTGTGCTCCGACGGGCAGGTTACGAGGTCGACGCCGTCGATTCCAGCTGTTGTGGGATGGCCGGCTCGTTCGGCTACGAGGCCGAGCACTACTCGATGAGCAAGGCCATCGCGTCGATCCTCTACGACCAGCTCGACCGGAGTTCGGGCGAGTCCGTCGTCGCACCTGGGGCCTCCTGCCGCGGCCAGCTCAAAGACTACGAGGGCGAGGAACCGCCCCACCCGATCGAGCGGCTCGCCGACGCCCTTGCCTGATCACGTCGGGTGGTTTCCGTCTCGCCACCTCGTCTACTGAGATCACGTAGGCGTAGTTCTTTTATACGATCCATTGGACAGTACGAATAGATGGTCCGCCGCCCCCACGTGATCGGATTCGTCATTCTGGCCGTCTCCCTCACGGGTCTCGTGGGTGTAACGGGTGGCATGTCCGGCACGCAGGCGACTGGTTCTCTGCAGCCCGCAGCCGTCGACGCGGGCAACGTCAGTGATTCGACACCGGACGGGTTCTCTCGAACGTCGTACACGCTGACTGTCTACGAGAACGGAACGGTTCGGTGGACGACGATACACTCGCGGCCACTCAACGAGAGCGAAGTCCCTGCGTTCGAATCCTACGCGGAGGAGTTCAACAACACGGAGATGGAGCTCTACCGGGAGTTCGTCGCGCAAGCAGAGTCGTTGGCGGCGACCGGGACGCAGTCGACGAACCGGACGATGAACGCGACGAACTTCCGCAAGCATGCGCACGTCGCCCGGGGCGGGTTCAACCTCGGGACGCAGGGCAAAGTCGAGATGTCGTTTCTGTGGACGAACCTCGCGAGTGTCGAAGGTGAGCAGGTCGTCTTCGGCGAAGCGTTCGATGTCGGATTGTACCTCGGTCCAAACCAGCGTCTGACGATACGACCGGGGCCGGGGCTGGTCTTTGCGAGCGTCGATCCCGGGCCGGATTCGCAGGACGATCCCGACTCGCAGGCCGAGAGCGAGTGGATCGCCTGGGAGGGTGAGTACGAGTTCAACCCAGAGCGGCCCCTGGTCACGTTCCAGCCGGCTGGGCGGACGATGACGACAACCCAGACGGTGTCGACAGCAGCCACGACGACTCCGACGACAAGTGTGGGCCCGACCACTTCGGGACAGTCACCGACGACTGCACCGGTCGAGACCAGCGCGGACGACGGTATCGGCGGGATGTTCGTCGTGGGGTTGATCGTCCTGTTGTTGGCTGGCGGGACGGTCGCACTCTATCGGACGGTGATTTCGGCCGACGATGGCGACGAGAGGAGGGTCACCCAATCAACGCCGTCGAGTGACGACAGTGGGGCAGCGGCCGAGACGCCGACTGAGGCGGAAGGTTCGGACGAGCCCGCGACGACAGTCACCGACGAAGAGTTACTCTCGGACACAGATCGCGTCGCCTCGTTGCTCGAATCCCACGGCGGTCGGATGCGACAGTCGGCAATCGTCGAGGAGACAAACTGGTCGAAGTCGAAAGTGAGCATGCTGCTGTCGGATATGGAAGAGGACGACGAGATCACGAAACTGCGGGTCGGCCGGGAGAACATCATCAGTTTACCGGGCCACGAACCGGACGCTGCGGGGTCGCCGTTCGAGGACGAAGAGTGAGACACATCGGCATACGGCGGTCGGAAACGGAACCGTTTTACGTATCTCCCCAGTACCAACGAGTGCACGCTCTGGTGGTGTAGTCCGGCCAATCATATTGCCCTCTCACGGCAATGACCAGGGTTCGAATCCCTGCCGGAGCACTTCTGTCGCTCGCAAGTTCGCGAGCGACGGATGCGAACCAGGGTTTGAATGACGCCACGAGCGAGCGATAGCGAGCGAAGTGGAGGTAGTTCGAATCCCTGCCGGAGCATAGCGAGGTCGAACGCAGTGAGGCCTCGAACGCGAACAGGGAACGGAGTGACCCGTGAGCATTTCTCTGCGATCGCAAATTCGTGAGTCGCAAATGCGACTCAGGATTTGAACCACGCGAGACGAGCGCAGCGAGTCTCGTCATCGGGTTCGAATCCCTGCTGGGGTGCTGTGGTGCGAAAGAGGATCGACTTAGAGACCAGCAGTTACAGGCCGATTCCGGTACTGTATTCGAGCGTCCCGAAGCACTTGCCAAGCGAGTCGCTATCGATTTCCTCGCCGTCGATGCGCCCGGCGAGGCCCGACATGCGGAACATGAACTCGTTGTAGCTCCAGTGTGACTCCGCGAGGCCGCCCAGAATCGGCCGGTCGAGCCAGTTGCGTGCGTGGCCGTAGGTGCTGGCAACGAAAGACACGTAGTCACCGTTGTCGTTCTCGACGCGGACGTCGAAGTCCGGGTGCTCGCCGGTATCGAGAATCGGTTCGATCGTGACCCGGTCGAAGTCGACGCGACTGCCGTCACCCCACTGCCAGAACGCAGTCTGCCGGAGCGGGATCGTCAGTCGTTCGAGCCGAGTGGAGGAGAAGAACTTGTAGCCCTTGCGGAACAACTGGGGGCCGATGAACGGGACCATCGCGGAGAAGGCCGTCCCGTCGGGGAAGATGGCCCAGATCCACTTCCAGGGGAACAGCGGCATGTCGAAACACACCCGCTGGAAGTACGCTGATCCCGACAGCGTCTCCGTGCCGCCGGGGAGGTCGAACTCACCTTCGAAGTCCATCTGGCGCCAGGCGAGGACCTGAACGCCACCTAGCGGTGTCTCGACGTCGAGCCCGTGGTGAGGCGCTGTCAGCGTCGAGTCGAGTTCCCCGCGCGCCTCGAACTCCGCCTCGACGTCGTCGCCGACGACCTCCATCTTGAGTCCGAGCGGGTCCGAGAGCGCTTCGAGATGGCTCCCGCGGCGCTCGCCAGCCTCGTTCTCGGTCCAGGCATCGATGCGCTGGTCGTTTCGGGAGAGAACGGCCTCGGACGGTTGGTTGACGACGTGATCGTGGACTTCCTCGTCGTCACCGGCCCAGCCCACAGTCATGACGTTGAATCTGTCTTCATCGTCGGAGACCGGGCGGTTCGGGTCGAGTCCGGGCGTCGGACGGTCGTTGACGAGACAGTGATCGCCGACGCGGGCGGCGATCGAGAACATGAGTTGCTTGGGGCCGTACCCCTCCTCGCCCTCGGGAAAGAGGATGAAAAACCACCAGGAGGAAGACGCCCAGTTCTGTCGCTCGGGGTTTTGCCACCAGATCTTCTCGAAGTTGCGCCGATGCTCGCGAATACTCTCGTCCGTGGACCCGTCTGTCATCAGTATACCCTGTAGGTCGGGGGGCCCGACAAAGCATGCATCGATTTCTGCTCAGCCTAGCTCTCGACTGAATCCCCGTTCTCGGAGATGTTGAGACCGGCCAGCAGCCGAGCGGTGACGACCTGTTCGACGATGTCGACCAGTGTCTCGTCGTCGGCTGAGTATTCAGCGAGTATCCCGAGCGGGATCTCACCACCGGCCATCTCGCGGTGGCCACCGGCGCTGCCAACGTCCGCGAAGGCAGCATCGAGTACCTCGCCGATGTGGACGCGGGCGTCGGTCGAGCGGGCGCTGACGTGGATCGCGTCGTCGACGATCCCGAAGACGATGGCAGTCTCGACGCCTTCGAGGGTGGCGAGGTAGTCAGCCGCTTGCGGGAGCGCATCGCGCTCGATTGTCCGCCCGACGTGGGTGATGAGAACCGCCCCGCGGACGACTCGATTTCGGATCGCGTCGGCGATGGCGTCGACGGTCACGCCGCTGACCGAGGGCGTCGAGAGCTTGCGGAGGAGGTCACGGTCGGCGCGGTCGTGGAGGGTGCTTGCGGCCTGGTATTCGGCGCTCGTCGTCCCGCGGAGAAAACCCAGCGTCTCCCGACGGATCGCGAACAGAAGCGCGGTCGCGAGAGTCGCGTCCAGTTCGACGCCGAGATTCTGGAGGTGCTCGACAAGGATCGTCGCCGTCGCCCCGACCTCGACGCGGTGGTCGACGAATCGGGCTTCGATGCCGTCGACGGGATGATGGTCGACGACGATATCGACTGGCGTTCCCTCCGGGACCTCGTTGTTGGACTCGGGGACGGCGTGGTCGACGAACGCGAGCAACGATCCCTCGGGGCGGTCGACGACAGCCTCGGGTTCGAACGGCCTGAGATCGATATCGAGGAGGTTGACGAACGCGCGGTTTTGCTGGTGAGAGATGTTGCCGCTGTAGAGGATTCGACGTTCGTCGATGCCGACTGTCGCGGCGATGCGCCCGAGTGCCAGCGCGCTGGCCAGGCAGTCGGGGTCGGGGTTGTTGTGACAGACGATCGTCAGCGTATCGCCGCCGGCGAGGACGTCCCTGAGTTCCTGGGAGGTGGCCATCGACCGACGTTCGACCGCCTGGCAGATGTGTCTACCGGCGACGTGCGTCCGGCTCCCGGGTGAACAGGGAAATCCGGAGCGGGGCCAGTATCAAACGGCTATTTGAGCTTTCAGCGCCTTTTGGGGAGTGGCGTTCGAGGGGTGAGATATGAGCCGTCACGAAACGGCGGTCGACCACCTCGGCCGCTTGCCCTCCTCAGCGTTGTCTCGAAGCCGCTCGGCGGTCGAAACCGTCGGGTTCTGGGGTGCAGTCCTGGCCCCACTGGGCTATCTCCCGGCGCTCGCACTGGATCACTCCCTGGAACTGATCGCCCCACTGCTCGTCCTCAACGCCGCGTGTCTGATCGTCGGGCATCGCCACCGACCGTCACACGACGCAGGGGTGCTGGCAGTCATCGCACGCGCGGGGCTGCTCGGAGGTGACCAGTGATGTCCTCGGCCGCGACCGACCGCAAGCGCCAGCGAGTCGCCGCCCACCTCCGCGAGCGCGCCGCCGAGGAACCAGTGTACGTCAAGAGCAAGTTCCTCGCCGAGGAGATCGATCTCTCTGCGCGGGAGATCGGAAGCGTACTCGGCCAGCTCGCGGACAGGTCCTCGGAGCTGGCGATCGAGAAGTGGTCGTACACTAACGCGACGACCTGGCGCGTCGAGCGACGGTAGCGAAACCCCCTTGCCGGCCGCGGATCTGTGGTCGGTATGGGTAGCGACGACCACGACGCCCGGTCGGTTCGGGAGACCTACGAGACGATCGCGAGTCACTTCTCGGAGACGCGGGCCCACCCCTGGCCGGAAGTCACCGAGTTCGTCGAGGCCGCCACACAGGTCGACCTCGGACTCGATCTCGGCTGTGGGAACGGCCGACACGCCGCCGTGCTGCACGAACGGGCCGATCAGGTGCTCGCCCTCGACGCGAGTCGAAACCTCCTGAGAGAGGCCCGCGAGAAACTCGATCCCACGTGGGTCCGGTTGCTCCAGGGCGACGCCGCGCGACTCCCATTGGCGGACGACTGCGTCGACCTGGCCGTCTACGTGGCGACGCTGCACCACCTGCCGAGTCGCGAGCGGCGCCGAGAGAGTCTGGACGAACTGGCCCGGGTCCTCTCTCCCGAGGGCGAGGCACTGGTCAGCGCCTGGAGTACGGCCCACGATCGCTTCGACGCCGACGCCGAGGCCGAGACGGGGTTCGATACGGAGATCGACTGGACACTTCCGGGAGGGGAAACAGTAGCGCGATTCTATCACATCTACGCGCCCGCGGAGTTCGAGGCGGACCTGGCGGCGAGTGACTGCCGAGTGATAGAGTTCGAGGTGTCGAGCGGGAACTGTTACGCCCGGATCAGCGGGAAGTCCCGAGACGAAGCCGGTGCTCTCTGACGGAATTGCAGTAGAGAAGTGCGGGGCCCGGAATTTGAATCCGGGTCGTCAGCTTGGAAGGCTGAGGTCATAGCCAGACTAGACCAGCCCCGCTCAAAATCGAGTTGGCCGTGCCGGGATTAAGGGCTTTCTATTCAGTCCCAGAAATCGTGGGGGCCACCGCTGTCAAGCCCTTCAGGATGGGGAGGATGTCACGGCTGGACGTCGATCCAGATGTCAGATCGGATCCAGGCGTCGGAGCCCTCAGGGTGATACATCCGCAGGGTGTCGTCGTCTACTTCGGCGACGAGGTCGGCGTCGTTGTCGACGAGCCGGTAGGATCGGGCGGGGTAGGTCAGCGGGAACGCGCGGGCGGGGAGGGTATCGATCCGCGGGCAACGAGGGGGTTCGACGGCGTCGTCGGCCAGCGAGTTCTGGTCACTGGCGGCTAACCCCGGGCTGAGCAGGCGATCGAAACCGGTTCGAACGGTCGCCCAAACTGATCGCCATCCCCGAGAAACACTGCGCTGGAGGCTAACAGCGACTGCGTCGGCTCGCGCGCGACCCGACAGTGGCGGGCGTGTCGCCCGTTCTGGGACTTCCTGGCCCTCCGAGCCCCGGACCTCCGGGCCGTCTGTCGGAGTGAGACTCATGTGTGTACATCGGTATCATGGAACAAAACGATTGTGTCTACTCGAATGTCGAGCGACGACGGTTACTGATCGTCGCCGTCGGCGTCTTTGCGGTCGTTTTCCAGGCGGATGAGCGTCGTCGCGAGCTGGCGGTAACCATCTGCGAGGTCGCTGTCGGGCGCTTCCATGACGACCGGTTCAGTCTTGCAGGCCTGGGGGTCGTCAGAAAGCAGTCCCAGCAGATCGAGATCGATCTGGTCGCGGACCCGGTCGACGTCGGTGTCGTCGGTGACGCGCGTGACGACGACGCCGAGGAGCGTACCGTCGACCTTCTCGACGACTTCCGCAGTCTTTCGCGTGTCGACGATGGAGGTGTTCTTCGGCGTCGAGACCAGGACGACTCCGTCAGCGAGGCCGAACGGGACCAATACCTCGTGGCTGAGGCCGGTTCCGGTGTCGATGATCACGACGTCGTAACTGTCGGCGAGCGTGTCGATTACGGGCCGAAGTTCCGCCGGGTCGGCGTCGATCAAGTATTCGAGTGAGTCCCCACCGGAGACGACGTCGAGACCCGTCTCGGTGGTGACGATTGCCTCGCCGATGTCGGCCTCGCCAGCGAGCACTTTGTGGATGCTCGTCTCACAGTCGAGTTCGAGGATGTCGGCGACGTTCGTCGTCCCCAGGTCGGCGTCGACGACCACGACAGAGTAGCCGACCGAACGGACGGCCGACGCCACGTTGATCGCAGTGACCGTCTTTCCCGCACC
The DNA here is from genome assembly GCF_004799665.1 of Halapricum salinum. Taxonomy (NCBI): domain Archaea; kingdom Methanobacteriati; phylum Methanobacteriota; class Halobacteria; order Halobacteriales; family Haloarculaceae; genus Halapricum; species Halapricum salinum. Next base: position 2,854,711 of record NZ_CP031310.1, on the reverse strand, counting down.
ACCTTTCGCGCCACCGATAGTCAGTACACTTGCCTCGGACACAGCCGAGTAATTCCGTCCAGAACGCAAAAGTATTCTGGCGGCGATCCAACAAAAATTGTCCTATAGTTCGACCCGCTCGACGATCTGGTCGGCGTCCTCGCGGACGTTGACGGCGACGATCCGAATATCGTCTTCCAGTCCCGAGCCCCTGAGCTTTGCCTTCAGAAGGTTGTCGACCTGGTAGACGCCGGCGGCGTTGGTCATCTCTATCTCGACGCGGACGACCCTGTCCTCGCCCGGCCCGAGTCGGACGTTCCTGATCGCCTGGCTGGAGACGGTGTTGATCCCGCGGCCACCCCGTTCGTAGGGGATGCGCGAGCGACCGCGTTCCATGTCCAGCGCGTCGGCGACCCGGACGACGCCGGCCTCGGTCGTCAGCGGTGTCTCCTCGGTGTGATGACAGAGGATCGCGTGTAGCACTTCTCCCTTGACTCTGACCGCGTCGGCCAGATCGTAGTAGGGGAGTTCCTCGAGGACGCGGTCGAGGACGTCCGCAGCGAGGGGGATCGAGTAGTAGGGATGGTCGTCGCGGTGGACGATGTGGCCGATGTCGTGTAAGGTCGCCGCGAGCGCGACGATGACGGCCTCGTCGGCCTCGTCGAGGCCCTGATCGGCAGCGCCGTTGAACGAGACCGAGCCGCGCTTGAGCAGGTCGTACAGACAGAGCGCGCGGTTACGGACGATGCTGACGTGTTTCGAGCCGTGGTCGTTGTACCGCTTTCGCGTGACGGGGTTGACGTTCTGTGCCTCGAGTAGCGTCTGGATCTCCTCGTCGCTCGCCACCCGCTCGAGGACGTCGTTGACGCGCTCGTCCGGGAAGGAGTGATCTGCGCTCGGATCGTAGACGCGGCCGGCCTGGACGTCGGCGGCGGCTGGGTCGTCAGTATCGCTCATAGACGCCGTTGGTGGGCGAGCGAAAAAACAGTTCGCGCTCAGCGCCGCGAGACAAACGACCATTTTTGTGTCCCCACTGTGACTACCCCGCACATGCAACCCTCAGGCCCGATGCAGCCGGGATCCGGCGGGGATCGATCGATCCGTGGGTTCCTGCGAACCTCGATGATCAGTGGTCTCGCCGTCGCGATTCCGGTCCTCATCACGCTGTTCGTCTTCCGCTTTGCGATGAACTTCATGCTGGATTCGGTCGGCCCGCTTGCCACCCTGCTGCAGGAGCTGGGCATCAGCGATCAGTTCGCCGCCGACCTCGCGGCGTTGGTCTCGCTGCTGTCGCTCATCCTCCTGATCGGGGTCCTCACCGAAACCAGCCGGCTGTCCAATCGGATCGAAGCCACGTTCGACAACGCGATGTCCTCGATTCCGGGCCTGGGCGCAGTATACAGCAGTTTCAACGACATGAGCAAGCTGCTGCTCGACAGCGACGTCCAGAGTTTTCAGGAAGTCAAACTCGTCGAGTACCCCACTCAGGGGTCGTACTGCGTCGCCTTCGTGACTGCAGATACCTCCGAGAACATCCGTGCAGCGACGGGTAACGACGAGATGACGACGCTCTACCTGCCGATGGCGCCCAACCCGGTGATGGGTGGGTTCGTCGTCCACGTCGAAGACGAGCAGGTCTACGACGTCGACATGAGCGTCGAGGAAGGGATGCGCTCGGTCGTCACCAGCGGCGTCGCGATCAACGAGGCCGACGAAGAGCAGATCCCTGGTGAGATCGGGGGCGAAATCGACGTCCCACCCCGCGACACCTCGGAGCTATGAGTTTCACGCTTCGCGAGCACACCGCAGACGTCGCGGTCGAAGCCACAGGGGAGTCGATCGACGACGTCTTCGCGGCCGTCGCAGACGGGCTGGCGGCTGCGATGTGCGAAGACGTGCCAGCCCAGGGCGAGCGCTTCAGGCTCTCGGTGACAGCCGAGTCGTCCGAAGCGCTGTTGTTCGATTATCTGGACGAACTCATCTACCAGCGAGACGTGCGGAACGTCCTCCCGGTCGACAACGACGCGACGGTCACGGAGACGGCCGACGGCTGGGCAGTCGACGCCAGTGCACGGGGAGTCCCGCTTTCGGCAGTCACGGCCCGGGAAGTCAAGGCCGTCACGTACTCCGAGATGGAACTCCACGAGACCGACGCTGGCTGGTGCGCGTACGTCGTCTTCGACGTCTGATCGGGCTGGCGTCCGCCGAGGTGTACCGAACTGTCCGTTTAAGCGGCCCGAGGCCCTATCGACTGACGATGACCGTTCCTCGCGCCTACACCCGGCGGGCGAGCCTGCTCGTCGCGGTACTGACGCTGCTGGCAGTCAGTGTACGGCCAGTAGTGGCACACGTTCGCTACGTCACCGAGAATCCACCGCAAGAGGGGCTCCAGTTCACGATCGAGGTGCTCACGGACCCCGCAAACGCCGTGCTGTTCGGTGGGGTCGGCCTGCTCGCGACCGCCGGCGTCGGGGCGTTCCTGTGGGTCAGACCGACGATCCCGGACTTCGAGGTGCTCCGGTCGGCGCTGGCGGAGTATCTGACGTACGTCCCGTGGATGCTCCGACTCAGCATGGGCCTGCCGCTGGTCGGTGCGGGGTTCATCGGTTACATCTTCAGCCCGTCGGTGATGACGGCTGATCACCTCGGAGCGGCCGCGCAGGCCGAAGTCCGCCTGCTCATGATCGGCCTGGGCTTCTTCCTGCTGTTCGGGCTGGCGACCCGCGTCGTGGCGCTCGTCGGACTGCTCACCTACGTCGCCTCGCTCGCGTTCTTCCCGAGGACGATCCTCGCGCTGGAGTACGTCCCCGGCTTGCTGGCGATCTTCTTGCTTGGGAGCGGGCGACCAAGCGGCGACCACCTCCTCAGCCGCGTCGCCAGCTCACCTGGAACCTACTACAGCCGGATCGACCCGGTCCACGCTCGAGCACGGGAACTTCAGCAGCGACTCGACCCCTACACCGCCTACGTGCCGGTGATTCTGCGCGTGGGCCTGGGCGTGACGTTCGTCCTTCTGGGACTGGGTGAGAAACTGCTCAACCCCGGTCCCGGGCTCGGCGTCGTCGCGAAATACGATCTCACGTCGATCGTGCCCGTCGACCCCGGCGTCTGGGTTGTCGGCGCGGGCCTCGCTGAGATCGCCTTTGGTCTGCTTCTCATCGCGGGCCTCCTGACGCGCGCAACTGCCGCCGGAGCGTTCGTCCTGTTCACGCTGACGTTGTTCGGCCTGCCCGACGACCCCGTACTCGCACACATCACGCTGTTCGGGCTGGCCTCGGCCGTCTTCACGCTCGGTGCTGGCCCACTCTCGCTTGACGCCTGGCTGGGCCGGCAACCGACGAGTCGCCCCGAGGGGACACCGGCCGCAACCGACTGACGGAAGTGACACCCCCGTCCGACAGCTTTTGAGGAAGGCCGCAGAAGCTTCGAGTATGACCACCTACGACGCCGGCGACGTCACGCTCGAAAAGGTGCGTGAATACGTCTGGGAAATTCCCCAAGAGGGGGAAATGAACGTGCCCGCCCGAGTACTGGCGAGCGAAGCCCTGCTGGAGGAGATTAGCGAGGACAAGACCCTCGAACAACTCACGAATACGACTCATCTGCCGGGCATCCAGAAGTACGCCATCTGCATGCCGGACGGCCACCAGGGCTACGGGTTTCCCGTGGGCGGGGTGGCAGGGATAGATGCCGAAGACGGCTGTATCAGCCCCGGAGCGGTAGGATATGACATCAATTGCTTGCCGGGGTCGACCGACGTCCGGCTGTCGTTCGGTCGGAAGATGCCGATCGAATCGGTTCGCGATCGATTCGAGCGAGAGCGGGCGACCGTAGCCGGGGACTCACTCACCAGTTCAGATATTCGACTGTTTACCGAAAGCGGGACCAAGCAGGTCTACGAGGTCCAGACGGCGACCGGCGAGACGATCGAAGCAACCGCGGACCACCCGTTCGCGACACCTGACGGGATGGTCGAACTCGGCGATCTCGAAGCCGGCGACGAAGCGCTGGTCCAGCCCTTCCAGGGAATCGAGCACGACGATCCCGAAGAATTCACCGTCCTCTCGGTCGACGACTTGGAAGACGCGAATCCACAGATCCGCAGCGTCCTCAAAAATCGGGGTCTCTTGCCCCTCAAATCGACCGATGAGGCATTCAATCGCCTGCTCAAACTTGTCGGATTTCATCTCGGTGACGGCTCGCTGGGTGGTGAGGGACAGCTCTGGTTCTACGGGGAGCCGGAAGATCTCGAAGGTATCCGTGAGGACGTGAAAGCGATCGGATTCAAGCCCTCGAAGGTCTACTCGCGCGACCGAGACCACGACATCGAGGGCGAGACCTTCGAGACGACCGAATACAGCTTCAAGACGACATCGAAAGCCCTTCGTCTGACGCTCCAGAAACTCGGGGTCCCGGACGGTCCGAAAGTCGCGGCCGGCTTTTCGACACCATGGTATCTCGACCGACTTGCCGACTGGCAGAAGGCACTCTTCTACAGCGCGTACTTCGGAGCCGAAATGAACGCGCCGGCAGCCCAGCACGACATGAATCTCTACTGTCCCAAGGTTTCACAGACCCGGACCGTCGATACTGCAGGAGACGGGCGGCGATTCCTTGCGGACCTCGCGTCGTTCCTCGGTGATCTCGGTATCGAGACGAACGAGATAGAGTCCTTCGAGACTGACTCGAACCGCGAACACGACACCGTCCGACTTCGACTGGGTGTCAAGAACGACTCGGCGAATCTGATCCGCTTCTTCGAGACGGTCGGGTACCGCTACAACCGACACAAACGTCGGTTGGCCGTCAAAGCGATCCAGTATCTCAAGCTGAAAGAACGAGAGATCGAACGCCGGGAACACATCGCAAACGAGGTGAGAACGCTAGCAGACGGTGGAACACCTGTCGAGACGCTCAAAGAGAAGTACGACATCAACGACCGATTCATCGAGCGCAGTGCCTGGTCCGGTCGGAAAGGGCGTCCGCGTCCCGGCGACGCGTTCCCGACGTTCGATGAGTTCTGCGAGCAGACGACTGTCAGTGACGACATGACCGTCGAATCGACGATCGAACACATCGAACCCGCTGGTGAGAAAGCGGTCTATGACATCGGTGTCGCTCACGACGCTCACAATTTCCTCGCAGACGGGTTTGTCGTCTCGAATTGCGGCGTCCGGATGCTGAAGACGAATTTGACCGACAGCGACGTTAGTGGACGAGAAGAAGAACTCGTCGACGCGCTATTTGACGCGATTCCGTCAGGTCTCGGCGGCGGTGGCATCTTCGAGGGCACCAAGGGCGACATCGACGAGATTCTCGCCGACGGGATGGAGTGGGCGCTGCGGAACGACTACGCCGTCCCCGCGGACCTCGAACACTGCGAGGACGAGGGACGGCGGCCGGACGCCGATCCGAGCGCCGTTTCGCAGAAGGCGAAGAATCGCGGGAAAGTCCAGGTCGGCTCGCTCGGCTCGGGCAATCACTTCCTAGAGGTCCAGCGCGTCACCGACATCTTCCGCGAGGACGTAGCGGGAGAGTTCGGACTCGAAGCGGACCAGATCGTCGTGCTGATCCACTGTGGCTCGCGCGGGCTCGGTCATCAGGTCTGCACGGACTACTTGCGGGAGATCGAGAAGGCCCATCAGGGGCTGCTGAACCAGTTACCGGACAAGGAACTCGCGGCCGCCCCCGCTGGCTCGCACCTCGCCGAGGAATACTACGGAGCGATGTGTGCGGCGATCAACTTCGCGTGGGTCAATCGCCAGCTCATCATGCACCGTACTCGCGAGGTCTTCGCGGACGTCTTCGACCGGGAGTGGGAGGCCATGGAGATGGACCTGCTGTACGACGTCGCGCACAACATCGCCAAGAAAGAAGTCCACGACGTCGACGGCGAGGACAGGGAGCTGTACGTCCACCGCAAGGGCGCGACGCGGGCGTTCCCGGCGGGCCGGCCCGAGTTGCCGCCAGCCTACAGCGACGTCGGCCAGCCGATCATCATCCCGGGGAGCATGGGCGCGGGCAGCTACGTCCTCCGGGGGGGAGAGCGCTCGCTCGAAGAGACCTTCGGCTCGACTGCCCACGGGGCTGGCAGACTGATGTCCCGGACGCAGGCGAAGAACACCTACTGGGGCGAGGACGTGCAGGACGACCTCCGCGAGCAACAGCACATCTACGTCAAAGCCCAGAGCGGCGCCACCGTCGCCGAGGAAGCGCCCGGCGTCTACAAGGACGTCGACGAGGTGGTGAACGTCTCGGACGCGCTCGGCATCGGCGACAAGGTCGCTCGGACGTTCCCCGTCTGCAACATCAAGGGGTGAACTGTTCGCAGACGAGACTGCTCACGAGCCGGCCGTCGACACGTCAGTCGTATAGTGGTCCCTCGTGAGTGCTCCCGTCGAAGTCCGGATCGTAGATGGACTCGTCTTCCTCGCCGGTCGCGTCGATCTCGGCCAGACAGCCCTTTCGAGTGACTCGCGTCAGGGCGTGGTCGACGAGCTTCACGCGGGAGGGGACCTCGAAGTCCAGCGTCCCGACGAAACAGCTGCCCGGCGGGACGGACATCGTCTGGACGAACTCGTCGGGCGTGGTGGTGACCGAGCCGTTGGGCCAGGCCTCGCTCCAGACGTTGCCGATCGGGTGGAAACTCGACGTGAGGTTCGGCCCGCCCGAGACCATGTAGACGCGGGCGGTGTCACCGACATCGACCTCCATCGGGCCGTGGTTGTCTGCGGCGTAGGCGAACTTCTCGCCGTTGAGCAGGACGTAGGTCGGTTCCTCGGCCCGCATCGCCTCGTAGTCGAAGCTGTGGTGACCCGGCGTCCCCGCGTCGTGGCTGGTGTAGAGTTCGTGCTGGCCGAGGTAGAACTCCTGATCGACTTCGGGCAACCCCTCCGGCGGCTCGACGAGGATCATCCCGAACATACCCGTCGAGATGTGGTAGTCCATGTTCGGGACGGCACAGTGGTAGATGAACGCGCCGGGATAGCGCGCCTGGAATCGCATGGCGTTCTCCTCGCCGGGGGCGGCCGTCGTCGCGACTGCACCGCCGCCGGTCCCGTAGACGGCGTGGAAGTCGACGTTGTGCAGCGTGGCGTTCTCGGGCGCGTTCTCCAGGGTGAACTCCACGGTGTCGCCCTGCCGGACGCGGAGCATCGGCCCCGGTACCTGTCCGTCGAAGGTCATGTAGTCGACGGTCACGCCGGGTTCGACCTCGGCGGTGACCTCCTCGACGGTGAGCGTGACTTCGATGGTCTCGCTGTGGTCGCGCTCGATCGGGTCGGGAACGTCGGTCGGGTCGGCGGCGACCGAGTCGACGTCAGGTTCGCTGGCGGGTTCGGGCGTCGACTGGCTGGCCCGAGCGCCTGGAGTCTGGTCGCCGTCGGAGTCGCCGCCACAGCCGGCGAGCGAGGCGAGCGCGCCGAGCCCGACCGCACCGAGCAGCTTGCGGCGTGAGGTGTCGAACATGGTGATCACTTGGGTCCTACACGTGACGCTTGCCGACCGACGTACTTCAACTGAGAATCAGCTTCTCAGGCCCCGATACGACGGCCGAACGTGTTCGGCACGTCCGATATCACTCTGCATCCAGCGTCGAGAGGTCGCCGACTTGCTCGCGTCGGACGACGTCTCTGACGAACAGGCGGACCTGCCGAACGAGATCGGCGCGGTCCTCGTAGTCGTAGACGCGGGCGTCCCAGCGATCGAGGACCGCGGCGATCATCGCGCTCGTGACACCCGCTTCGTGGACGAAGACGACGCGCTCGCGGTGATCGGTCGGGTCGGCCTCGCGCTGGAAGATCGCCTCGAGGACTGCCCCTGTCTCGATCCCAACGCCGAGGTTGTTCCCGACCTTGGGAACGACGTAGACCACAGCGTTGCTCGCCAGCGCGAACTCGATGCTCTGGGTCGCGGCGTCCATCTCCTCCAGTGGGACGTCGACGTCGATCGCCAGAAAGGCATTCACGCCCGGGTCCGTCCGCAACGAATCGCGCACGCCGAGCAAGAGGTCGAGCGTCGCCTCCTGGCCTTCGACCCCCGAATCCGTCCCGACCAGCGCTCCGAAGTCGACCGCCTCGGGGAGTGCCTGAAGGTCGACGACATCCTCTGGTGTGTCGGCTCGTTCCAGCGCTGCCCCGATGTCGAACGCCGAGTAGGGACCCATGAGATACACCAGCAATCGGTCGTGTGCGAGTCCCCCCAGTTCCTCGATGATCCGATCGCGCATATCTGGCGTCGCTCACGCCATACATATATAAATAGCGGCCGTTTCAGCGAATATTGAGTCAGCGAACATTTACAGTGGCGCATTTTATATATTCACGTATGGCTGAGAGTGGTGACCGATCGCGGCGACAACCCAGCGACGGGCGGGAGGGGTTCCTACCCGAGGCGAGCCTGCTGGAGCTGTCAGAGTATCTGGCGATGCAGCGGGCGATCGGCAACGAGACGCGGTTTCGCGTCCTCGCGACGCTGGTCGAGGCGGGCGCGATGACGCCGACAGAACTGGAGGAGCGACTGGACGTCGCGGGCAACACGCTGCACTACCACCTGGACGAACTGGTCGACGTCGGGTTGGTCGAGAACCGCAAGCGCAGCGAGCCCGACCGCGAGGGACTGTATTCGTACTACCGGGCGACGAGCCTGGGGGAGGGGATTCTCACTCACGGCGTCCGGGAACTGATCGAGGAGGAGTGGGACGCGCTGGACGCGTATAGCAGCGATTGAGAGCGTCGACTGAGACTCAGTCGTCGTCGGCGATCCCGACCGCCGGGGCGTGACAGGGCGCGGGAAGACGTTCGCCCGTGGCGTTAAATGCCTATCCACGAGTCCCGTTCCACTGGGCGAGGACGGTAGTCTCGGCAGAGACGTTGGCGTAGAGGACCACGATGCGATCGTTCTCTCCGACGGTTTCACCGTAGGCACCTGCGTCACCGAGACGGATCGCATCTCCCGATTCGACCATCGAAGAGTCGTCCATTCCTCTGTCGATCTCGGCCCAGGTCACCTCTCGTTGGGGGCCCTGGATGAGGAGATCACCGGCACGGATCCCCTCGCCTCCGTCGTGCGAGACCTGCAACGCAGAGAGTTCCTCGAAGTACTGAAACGAGATCGTAGTGTCAGGCCCGTCCGTGTCGGCTTCGAAAAAGAGGACGTTCGCCCCGATAGCGAAGACGATCACGAACGCGATAGCGACGAGTGTGATCACGCTCGCCATCTCTGAGACTGCCTGTTCGTCTCCGGACAACGAGCCAGCGGCCATCGATCGATCGTTCGTGAGCGAACACCTTAAGCCGACCGGCCACTGCACTGGAGCGCTCGTTTCGCACCCAACCGATACTGATATTAGGCAGGCGATCGGTGGATCTGTACGTACGCAACGGGGGATTGGGGTGAGAGAGATATCAGCCATCGATCGACGAACAGCACACACGACGCCAGGGGAAACTCGCTGGTGGGCGACTTACGGCGTCGAGAGTCGAAGGAGGGCGAGAGCGTGATCGGGACGTTCACTCCGGACGAACCGCTCTCGCGGGATCGGGAGCGTGGAGCCGAAGCTATCGAGCGCCTCGAAGAGAGGGGTCGACCGCCGACCGCGCGCGTCTTCGCAGCCGGCTCGGTTCTCCGTGAGTCACCGCTCTCGTTAGAAGCAGTCCTGGTTGGATACGCTCGACAGACGAACGGGCTCGACGTGAGAGTCGGTCCGTCTGTCCGCGAGGATCTCGGGCAGTTGTGCGAGGCCGCGAACGAACAGGGATACGCCGTCGACGTCTCGCGGGTGCTCGAACGGACGACGCCGTCGACGACCGCCGAAGCGCTGGCCGCTGCCAGACGTCAGCTCGACGCACCGCCGAACCGTCGGTCGGATCGGCTCGCAGCGTTCGTCCAGGACGCCAGGACGGCCGGGATCGACATCTCGATGGACGACTTCGAGGGGATGCCCGGGATAGACGACGGCAGTCCGCAGTGTCGATCCGGGAGTCATCACGCACTCGTCGACGGCAGCGATCAGGCGTACGTCGAACCGCCGGTCGCCGACCGCCCCACCGAGGTCACGACAGTCGCGGCCGCCAACGGCGTCTATGCCGGGGATGGAGGGGGTGACTCTGGTCAGATCGCGGTCGACGGCGGCGAACAAAAGCCGCCCGCGGACGACACTGGAGACGCAGAGGGTCGGCCGGATCACGAAGAGACGACCGGTGCGGACTCCGAAGAGACGGCCTGTGAGGCCGCTCCAAACACAACGACGGCGACAGCGGGTCGTACAGGTCGATCGACAGAAGACCGAAGGGAGGCGGAGTCGGACCACGAGAGAGACGGGGCAGTGATTCCGACGTACGAGGCCCCAGAATCAGGATCCCAGAACGGGCGACAGTCGGCGCACGCGACAGCCGCCAGTGATACGGAAGGCCCCTCTTCCGAGACCGCGTCGAGCGACGCGACCGCCGAGGAAACGTCGGGTTTCGTCTGGCCGGCGGCGGACGACGACGTCGATCCAGACGTGTCACCGACTGTTCGAATCGGCGAGCACACGGACGAGAAGCGGCGAGAAGGACCGGCGGCGCTGGTCACCGAGGATCGGGCGGGGGAATCTGTGAGGGAGATTCACGAAGCAATAGCGCTCGCCAATCGTGAGGAGGCCCCGCCCGTGCGGATCATCGGTCCAGACAGGACCGACGGCGGGCCGCCGGATCCGCGGACGCTCACGGCCAGCCTCTCGGCGACCGGGACGTCGGTCACTGACGCGCTGGACTAGTCGGAACGGTTACTGGTCGGTCCGCTGGGTCCACGCCTCCCGCCGGGAGACGGCATGACGATAGACCACGGCCCCGAGCCCGACTACGACCAGCCCGATCAGGAGAAACGCTGTCTGGGCGGCCACGACGTTCGATCCGAGCGTGCCGATCTCGCTGGCGTCGGTGCCGAGCAGCGCGCGACCGCCCACGATCAGGAGCGGCGTCACCGACAACGTGAGTCCGACCAGCAGGAGACCGAGGGCGACGATCGCGGTGGGGACTCTCCACCTGGAGAGCAGATACCCGGGGACGAGCCAACCGACGAGGAACGCGAAGACGGACACCAACAGGGGGACTGGCCAAACGGATTCGACGACGAACATCACGAGCGGCCCCATCGGGACGGTGATAGACAGTCCGACGAGCAAGCGGACCCACCTTGGTGTCGAAAGTGCGCCGTGTGGGGTGGCCTCTGGGCCCTCGATGCCAGCGTCTGCGAGCATCGCGTCGATCGCGTCCTCTGAGAGTCCACCTTCGCCGTCGAGGAAGTCGAGTCCGCAGGACGGACACCGGCCCTCGTGGCCCGAGATCGGCTCGCCACACTGCGGGCAGGACGCGTCGATTCCGTCGTCGGACATGTACACGGGTTCGAACCCGACGGTCTTGAGCCTGCGGGAGAAGAAACCTCTAAACGCTACGGGTCCGACGACCTGCTATGCGACTGGAGGACTACTGGGGAATCGGGCCGAAGACCCGGGAGCTACTCACGACGGAACTGGGCGTCGAGGCTGCCATCCAGGCCATCGAGAGCGGCGATATCAGGACGCTGACCGACGCCGGACTCAGTCGCGGCCGCGCGACGCGGATCCTCCGGCGCGTCGAGGGTGGTCCCGCGATGGACGTCCTCGCGACGCGTGACACCCGCGAGGTCTACAAGGACCTGCTGGACGTCATCGGCCGGTACGCGCTGACCGACCACGCTGCAGATCGGATTCGCCTCCTGACCCCACTGGCGGACCGCGACGACATCCGCGAGCGCCTCGACGACGTCGTCGAGGCCCGGAACACGTGGCGGGGGCTCGACGAGTCGACCCGCGAGACCGTTCGAGAGGCCTTCGAGCGCTACGACGACGTCGGCGGTGGCGAGCGCTCGGCCGTCGACGTCGCGCGCACACTCGGTGCGGCCGGCGTCGACTCGGGCGTGTTCGAACCGCTGGCCGCACTCGACCCGTCGGATCTGGAGGCTGCCGCCGACGCGCTTGGGGCACTGGAACCTGACGGCAGCGTCGCCGCGGGCGCGGACGAAGAACTGGATCGCCTGCGCGAGCAACTCGGAGCCGCCGAGGATCTGGCAGCCAGCTCCGAGGGCGTCGTCGAGGCTGTCCGCGAGGAGATCCGGACGCCCGACGCCTTCGAGGAAGGTGTTGTAGAGCACGTCGTGAGCGAGACAGGCGTCGACGTCGGACGCGTCCGCGAGGCCATGCCGAACGAGGCCACCGACGCCCGGGATTTCGTGGGTGCAACGTTGCGCTCGCTGACAGACGGCCTGCGGACGGCCGTCGACGAGCGGGCCGAAAGCGTGGCGAGCGACGCCAGCGAGACCATCGAAGCGTCCCGGGAGACCATCGACGCCGCGGTCGAGGCCGTCGACGACATCGCGCTGTTGCTCTCACTCGCGCGCTTCGCGCTCGAATTCGACCTCGTCCGGCCGCAGTTCAGTGACGACAGTGACGTCCTCGCCGTCCAGGCCGCCCGGAACGTCGTTCTCGAAGCCGCCGACGAGACAGTCCAGCCAGTGACCTACGCGATCGGCGAACACACGATCGACTTCCCGAAGGCCGACGCTCCGCCAAGCGGCGACCGCGTTGCGGTCCTGACTGGCGCGAACAGCGGCGGGAAGACGACCCTCCTCGAAACACTGGCTCAGATCCAGCTCCTCGCCCAGATGGGGCTGCCCGTGCCGGCCGAGCAGGCCGAGATCGGCTTCGTCGACGCGATCGTCTTCCACCGACGGCACGCCAGTTTCAACGCCGGCGTTCTGGAGTCGACACTGAAAAACGTCGTCCCACCACTTTCGGAGAGCGGGCATACACTGATGCTCGTCGACGAGTTCGAGGCGATCACCGAACCCGGGAGCGCCGCCGACCTCCTCCACGGCCTGGTCACCCTCACCGTCGACCGGGAGGCGCTGGGCGTGTTCGTCACCCACCTCGCGGACGACCTCGAACCACTGCCCGAGACGGCCCGCGTCGACGGGATTTTCGCGGAAGGACTGACCCCAGACCTGGAACTCGAAGTCGACTACCAGCCAAGATTTGGAACCGTCGGGCGCTCGACGCCCGAATTCATCATCTCGCGGCTGGTCGCCAACGCCGACGACCACGAGGAGCGCGCCGGCTTCGACACGCTGGCGCGAGCCATCGGCCAGGCGGCCGTCCAGCGGACGCTGTCGGACGCGCGGTGGTCCCCGGAATGATCCCTGTTCGGGCGTGCATTCACGTCGCTGGAGTTCGTAGTGTCGATGATGTTCCGCAAGTGTCGCAGACTCGGCTACGCGTGGCTCGTACTCAACGGGGTCTTCTACGTTCTCGCACCCCGGCTGGCACTCAAACTCACCGCAAAGCTGTGGCTACTGGGCTTCGAGAACGTCGAGGAACTCGAACCCAAGAACTGGTACGCGACGAGCACCCGGGCGGCAGGCGTCGGGATGGTCGCCGCCGGAATCGCCGGATTGCTGCTCGAACGCGAGCCGGCGGTCGCTGACGAGGAGGATACCGAAGACGAACCGACCGAAGAGATGGAGGACGAAGACGACGAGGTCACGGTCGAAACGACCGACTAACACACTCCAAAGCGTCGTCACTGTCGAATAGAACAGCCGAAAAACGACGGTCGAGACCATGCCATGGTGGGTACTGTAGCGATTTACCGCTCTGACCGCACGTCTTCGTGCGGTCGATACGGAACAGACCTACAGTACCCACCATCAGAGACCGTCTTTTCAGGAGTGCTCGGGAGAGTATCCGTCATCGCAGGCCGCCACTCATCGATAGCGTCGCGAGCGGCGGTAGTTTCGATCCATGCGACTGCGTTCGTACTCCTGTTTCAGGAGGTTGGCTCGGAGGGCCAGTGATCGCAACATGTCTATCAGCGGGGGCGGTTGCCCCGAGACTCCGTGCGGGAATCGAACCCACGCGCCAGCGGGGCTGGCGTGGACCACCCGGAGCGGTCATACCCTCGATCACGCGTCGGTCTCGACGCGGCCGACGTTCATGACGCCGAAGCCGTCGGCCAGCGTCTCGCGCACAGTCCGGTCCTCGACCGCGGGAACGGCCAGCTGGACGCCGACGACGGCCGTGACCTGGATGTCGGTCGCGCGCGGCTGGACCTCGGTCACGTCGTAGACGTCGAGTCCGTCGACGTTCTCGACATCGCCCAGGACGTTCTCGACGCCGCTGGTCAGATCCCCGCTCGCGTCGAGAGGGACCCAGAGGGTGACTGTCGCCGTCACGGTCGTGGTTCTGGCTTGCACTGCCATAGGCCGGCGGCCGGAATCGAACCGACCGGACGCGACCACGCGCCGGGTGCTGCTGCTGTCCGGGAGGGATGTCTCTGGAGGGCCACGCGAAGACTGCCAGCGGGAGCCGTCGAGACCGGGCGGTGACAGCGTCGTCGATGCTGTCCTTCAAAGACGGTCTCGTCGAGGCTGGCTGAGCGGCTTCGACGGAGTAGTGACGACAGAGAAGGGCGTGCCCACGCGGGTCACGTCCAGTCTGCCGCCCTCGGGCGCTCGATGGCGAGCACCGTGCCCCCGTCGGGAGCGTTACGCGGCGAGACTGGGCTTGTACCGGGTGGGCCAGGAGACCTGCCCGAATCCACCGTCAGTCCCGCCGCGGACCGCCGGGGTCGAAATCGACCCCCCGATCACGGCCTGGCCATTGCTGGGCGCAATAGCCGGCGACGGGATGTGGAGTTCGGACATTGGGATCACCTGATCGCTTCACTCTGTGCTGTGACGGGTAACATATTAATTCTTTTGCACGAATGAAACGCGTTCACACGGTGGACGATAGCATGCAGAAGGGGCTTCGAGCGGCCCGAATCAGGTCGAATCTGGCTCGACACTCTCGGCCGAGGACTCGGTCACACGGACGCCCTTCTCAGCGAGGTGACGCATTCGCTGGCGGGCGAAGTCCTCCTCTCGGGAGCCGCGTGTGGCGAGGACGTACATCGTGGCCTGGCCCTCCGGCCGCATCGTCCGACCGGCGCGCTGGGAACTCTGGCGGCGCGAACCGCCCAGACCGGAGGCGACGATGGCGACTTCGGCACTCGGAAGGTCGATCCCCTCGTCACCGACTCGCGAGACGATCAGCGTGTCGCGTAGCCCCGAGCGGAACGATTCGAACAGCTCCGAGCGACGGGCGTGGCGCGTCTCGCCGCTGACGAACGGCACGTCGAGGGCTGCCGAAAGCTCCCGGCCCTGATCGAGGTAGTCGACGAACACCAGGGCTTGCTCGCCCTCGTGGGCGCGGAGGAGGTGGCGGACTTCCTCGACCTTGGCGGGGTTGCTGGCGGCAAGCTGGCGGCGTTCGTGACCGTGGGAACTGACGTACTCGTTGCGGGCAGTCTCATCGGCCCAGGGGACGTAGCGGATCTCGACGCTGGGCTCGGCGACGAACCCGGCGTCGAACAGCGCGTCCCAGTCGGTGCCGATCGGCGGGCCCACGAGTGTAAAGATTTCTTCCTCGCGGTCGTCCTCCCGGAGGGGTGTCGCGCTGAGGCCGAGGCGGTGACGGCTCTGGAGATCCGCAGTCCGTCTGAACACGTCGCTTGGCACGTGATGCACCTCGTCGAAGACGATCAGGCCCCACTTGCGGTCGTCGAAGACGTGCCGGTGGCGGTCCATCCCGGCGGTCTGGTAGGTCGCGATGGTCACGGGGCGGATCTCCTTCGTCCCGCCGTGGTACTCCCCGATCTGGTCGTCGGTGAGCGTCGTGTGGGAGAGCAGTTCGTCGCGCCACTGGCTCGCCAGTTCGCGGCCCGGAACCAGGATGAGGGTCTCGCCCTCGATCCGCGAGAGGATCCCCATGGCGGCGACGGTCTTGCCGCTGCCCGGCGGCCCGACGAGCACGCCCGAGTTGCCTTCGAGGAACGACTGGACCCACTCGTGCTGGTAAGGACGGAGATCGAGATCCAGGTCGACGGGCAGGGGTTCGCCCGTGTCGAGGTCACGCTGGTCGACGACTGGGTAGCCCGCCTCGTAGAGGATTCGTTTGACCTCGGCGATCGACTCCTCGGCGACCCAGCTCTCGGTGTCCGAGATGGCCGCCCGGAGGTGGTCTTCGTCGAGCTTCTGGCGGGCGACGTTTCCCATCAGGTCCTCGCTCGCGGCTTCGAGGACGACGTAGCCGTCCTCGTGCGTACGGAGGACGAACTGGTGGGCCCGCTCCCACTGACTCTCGATCCAGTCTTCCAGATCGGGCAGACGTTCGGGCAGGACATCTCTCACTGTGGCCAGCAGTTCTTCGACGCCGTCGTAGGGGGCCTGCCAGATATCGGCCTGCGTAATCTCGTAAAGGTAGCCCTCCGATCCCGTGGTGTCCACGAGCCGCGCGAACTGCGAGAGCTGTGCGCGGGTGAACTGGTGGGGCTTGTCGACGACGAGCTGTCGCCGTTCAGGAAAGACGATCACGCGCTCGCGGTCGGTCATCCGGGACCACTCGCTGGGGTAGTAGACGACGGGATCGGTCGAGACGTCCTGGCGCTCGACGGTTCCGGCGTCGACAAGCGAGTCGAGCGCGTCGGTGGCCTCGCTCTGTGGCACGTCCAGCTGCTGGGCGAATCGCGAGGCCGTCACGACGGGCTGGCCCAGCGCTTCGAGGGCGTCGTAGAAGGTATCGATCGTCGCGTCTGCAGGAGCGTCGTCGGTCACTACCACTCCTAGTCGAGTGGCCTACAAACGGCTTGCGGGACGGAGTCCGAACCTTGAGGCCGGTTCGCTGCGAGGGGCCTGTATGGCAGACATCGCCGAGAAGACCGACCGCTACGAACGACTGCTCAGTGAAGCACTGGACGAAGCGAGCGTCGCCCCGCCAGAAGATACGCCGCTCGCGGACGGTGCGGAAGAGTGCCTGGAAATGGCCGAGTCCTACCTCGAAGACGGCCGTCACTTCCGCGACGAGGACGATCTGGTGAACGCCTTGGCCGCGTTCTCCTACGGCCACGCATGGCTCGATGCCGGCGCACGGATCGGCCTGTTCTCGGTCCCGACCGATGGACACCTTTTTACTGTGTGATCCACTCACACGGAAGTCTATGTACACAGAAAAACACAATGTATATACGGTATTCCTGTTTAGTATATAAATGTCTGCGAAATCTTTAAATACTTGTCGCACTAACTATAGGGTAAGAGGACGCTGGCAGACGAGTGACGAGTCGTCCTCGATTCCCCCATCATGAGCGAGACAACGATTCGAACCACAGACGCCGAAACGGAACGACTGAACGCCCGAACGGACGAAGCCGAGAGCGAACGCTGCCCCGAGTGCAGCGGAGCGCTCGTGACCGATAGCGAGCGCGGTGAGACGGTGTGTACCGACTGTGGGCTGGTCGTCGAGGAAGACGAGATCGACCACGGACCCGAGTGGCGCGCGTTCGACGCCCGGGAGAAAGACAAGAAGAGCCGCGTCGGGGCGCCGACGACGACGATGATGCACGACAAGGGCCTGTCGACGAACATCGGCTGGCAGAACAAGGACGCCTACGGCCGGAGTCTCAACGCCAGCCAGCGAAAGAAGATGCAGCGTCTGCGCACCTGGAACGAGCGCTTCCGCACGCAGAACTCCAAAGAGCGCAACCTCAAGCAGGCTCTCGGCGAGATCGACCGCATGGCGAGTGCGCTCGGCCTCCCCGAGAGCGTCCGCGAGACCGCGAGCGTCATCTATCGTCGCGCGCTGAAAGACGACCTCCTCCCGGGTCGGTCGATCGAGGGTGTCGCGACCGCCGCGCTGTACGCCGCGGCCCGACAGGCCAACTACCCGCGCAGCCTCGACGAGATGGAACGCGTCTCGCGAGTCGACCGGATGGAACTCACCCGGACGTATCGCTACATCATCCGCGAACTCGGCCTGGAAGTCGCGCCCGCCGACCCCGAGAGCTTCGTCCCGCGGTTCACCTCCGACCTCGGCCTCTCCGACGAGGTCGAACGCACGGCCCGCCGGCTGATCGACGCCGCCCGCGCTGACGGCCTGCTCAGCGGCAAGAGCCCCGTGGGAATCGCTGCGGCAGCCATCTACGCCGCGGCGCTGCTCAGTAACGAGCGCGTCACCCAGAGCGAGGTCAGCGAGGTCGCAGACATCTCGGAAGTGACGATTCGCAACCGCTACAAGGAACTGCTGGAGGCCGACGGCGTCCAGAACATGTCCGCCTGATCGGGGAATCGGAAGACTCGTCCGTCATTTTTCGGGCACAAGAGTAATGTAGCCCGACGGTGAGTTGGCGCATATGGCAGAGTTCAATTTCACACAACTAGGCCTGGAAGTCGGTGGCTCCGGTGCGATCGGATTTTTGATAGGATTTGCTGCAAAGAAGGTCGCGAAAGTGATCGCGATCATCATCGGCCTGGAGCTCGTCCTGTTCAAGTTCCTCGAATCGCGAGACATCATCTGGGTCGACTGGAACAAACTGACGAACGGGATCGTCAAAGCGGGCAAAGAAGGCAGAGAGCAAGGTCAGGACTGGATCATGACGTTCGTCTCGACGGCCGGTGTCGGCGCTGGCTTCGTGGGCGGCTTCTTCCTCGGCTTCAAGAAAGCCTGATTCTGCGACGCCGGCCGATCGGCGTCTGTCGTTGCGTCTCGATCAACGTCTGTTGATGTCGTCTTCGTCCTGGATGATCCGCGTCTCCGCGTTGCCGCTGGAGACCTCGTTCGCGAGGTCGTAGAAGTCGTTCTGCAACCCGGCGGGGAACTGGACGACGCCGACCCACGAGCCGTCGTTTTGCCACTCTTCGCGTTTGAGATCGCCGAATTCCCTGATCTTGGCTTGCCCGCTGCCGGCGTAATCCGGCGGCAACTGGACGGCGATAGTCACCTCGTCGAAGCGAATCGGGATCACTGGTCGCAGGGCTTCGAGCGCTTCGTCGACCTGATTCTCGACTGGCTCCATCGGATCGACCCGGAAGTCTGTCTCTTCGAGAGCGGATTCGATCCGGTCGGGCGGATGGGGCGCGTCGTCCATCTGGGGGTTGACCGCGTTGCGCGTGATGCGCTGGATCAACTGCTTGCGCTTCTGTTCTTGCATCTCGCGACGCTGCTCGGCAGTGATCTGAATCTCCCCGCGTTTGATGACCTCGGGGATGATCTCCATCGGGTCGGTCGTGCCGAAGACCTCTTCGAGGGCGTTCTCGGGCGGTCGATCGCCACGCGAAGCGTTCTCGAAGACGTCCTCGGCAGCGATGACGTCTTCTAGGTCGCCGTCGAACTCGCCGCGTTTGATCGCCAGCGCCGCGTCGGGGTCGACGAGGACCTCGAAACGCTCGCCATGAGATTCGAGCCGGGCCGTGACGGCTTCGTCAAGCGATATCATATATCGGCCCTACTTGGGGGCGGGTAAAAGGTGTTTCCGAACGACTGGGTCCGAGGAGACGCGAGAGACAACCGGGAGGAGCGCGTCACTGCCAGGTGATGTAGAGGAGGGTCGCAATCCCGAACGTTTCCAGGATCTGAAGGACCATCATGACCTCGACGGCCAGTGGGACCGATAGGAGCGCGGGTGTGGCCGTCGGCGCACTCATGTAGTACCACAGTGCGACGACGTTCTCCGCCAGCAGGAACCCGGCGAAGACGATCGATCCGAGGGTGAACGTCGAGCGGATCTCACGGTAGAGCCGCCCCCAGATGACGATCAACGTCGTCAGGAGGACGATGTTCAGTGCCGCCGCGACACGTGCAGCGTCCAGTAGTGTCTCGAGATACGTCATGGTCGTCCTCCCTGTACCGCTCGGGCTCGGGGTCGTCGGTCAGTCATTGTTCCACCTGAGAGATGATATCCTCGACTGTGTCCCAGTGCTGTCGAGCTCGCTCGCTCGGTAAGTAGACGGCACCGTAACTCTCGTCGGCGCTCGTGACGATATCGTTGTCCTCCAGAACATCGAGATGATGCCGAACGGTGTTGTACGCGAGATCGAGGTCTTCGGCGAGGCGGTTCGCGTTGCGGGGGCGTGCGTCCAGGGCGCGGATGATGCGTGCCCTGTTCGGTCCGCCGCGCGTCCCTGCGAGCGTCTGCCAGAGCACCGCCTCCATACGCGCTTCGATTCTGGGGGAGCCTAAAATAAACCATCGGTCGGAAGTCCGGACCAGCGGCTCCGCGAACCGGTCGGGGGGCGGAGTCGAGTAGACTGCGACCGGGAGCGACCACGTTCGTCGCTCTGTGAGACGGCGCCGTCAGTCTGGACGATCCCATTGCTCTGTCCTATCCGAACAGACAGTATAGGGGTTTTGGTGGATTAGACTAAAATCTCCCTCGAAAGTCAGACGGGGGATACGGGACTTCTACCAATCATTTTCGTGGATTTCACGACGAATTTGAGTCTAACTCTCGAAAATTGTTAATGTCCTATCATACGCCAGTGTCGGATGCACATGACGGACCGACTCACGACACGACGGAACTTGCTCGTTGGCATGGGAGCGGCGTCGACCATCGCCCTCGCGGGCTGTAGCGGAGGCGGGAATGGCGACGATGACACGACGACCGAACCTGGAATGGAAACCACGGAACCCGGGATGACCACGACCGAGCCCGGAATGACGCCGACGCCGGAGCCGGCCCAGAGCCGACTCCGCGTGGCACACATGTCGCCGAACGCGCCCAACGTCGACGTCTACGTCGACGGAAACGCGGTGCTCGAAAACGTCGCCTTCGGCGCCGTGAGTGGGTATCTCTCGGTGTCTGCCGGCGATCACGACGTCGAGATCACGCCCGCAGGCTCGCCCGATACTGCTGTGTTCTCGGGAACAGTGACCCTGGCGGCGGACACCGATTACACCGTCGCAGCGATCGGAGAGATCGGAGACATGGCCGACCAGGCATTCGAGCCGCTGATCGTCGAGGACGACAACAGCGCCCCGGACGACGGCACGGCCCGACTCCAGGCCGTCCACGCCTCGCCGGACGCGCCCGCGGTCGACATCACGGCCGCCGGCGGTGACGTCGTCCTGTTCGACGGCGTCGAGTACGGCCAGTCCGGCGCCGTCGAGGTCGACGCGGGTACCTACACGGTCCAGATCCGCGGCGACACCGACAGCAACGACGGCGACGTCGTGGCGGAGTTCGAGGTCACCCTCGAAGACGGGATGGTCTACACGGCCTTCGCGGCGGGCTATCTGACGCCCGACGACGAACCCGGCGACGAGCCGTTCAATCTCCTCGTCGCGACGATGGATGGTCGCGGCCCAGCGCCTGACCCCGAACCCCAGGAGGGCCGCGTCCGAGTGGCACACATGTCGCCCAACGCGCCTAACGTCGATATCTACGTCGACGGCAACGCAGTCCTCGAAGACGTGCCCTTCGGCGCCGTGAGCGGCTATCTCTCGCTGCCGGCCGGTGATCACGAGGTCGCGATCACCGCCGCCGGTGATCCCGACACCGAAGTGTTCTCCGGGACGGTCACGGTCGACGGCGACACGGACTACACCATCGCCGCAACCGGCGAGATCGGAGACATGGCTGACCAGGCATTCGAGCCACTGATCGTCGAGGACGACAACTCCGACCTCGACGACGAGACTGCCCGGCTGCAGGCGTTCCACGTCTCCCCCGACGCGCCCGCGGTGGATATCACGGCCGCCGGCGGTGACGTCGTCCTGTTCGACGGCGTCGAGTACGGCCAGTCCGGCGCCGTCGAGGTCGACGCCGGCACGTACACGGTCGAGATCCGCGGCGACACCGACGGCAACGACGGCGACGTCGTGGCGAGCTACGAGGTCACCCTCGACGGCGGGACGGTCTACTCCGCGTTCGCGGCGGGCTACCTGACGCCCGACGACGAACCCGGCGACGAACCGTTCAACCTCCTCCTCTCGACCGTCGAGGGTCGCGGCGCGGCTCCGGAACCCACGGGTGAGGGTCGCGTCCGGGTCGCACACATGTCGCCGAACGCACCCAACGTCGACGTCTATCTCGACGGGTCGGCCGTCCTCGAGGACGTCCCATTCGGTGCAGTCAGTGACTATCTGACCGTCTCGGCGACCGAGCACGACGTCGAGATCACGGCCGCTGGCGACCCCGACACCTCGGTGTTCTCCGGGCCGGTCACGGTCGCGGCCGACACCGACTACACCATCGCGGCGATCGGCGAGATCGGCGAGCAGGCTGACCAGCCGTTCGAGCCGCTCGTGCTCGAAGACGACAACTCCGAGGTCGGCTCCAATCAGTCTCGTCTCCGGGTCGTCCACGCCTCGCCGGACGCCCCCGCCGTCGACGTGACGGCCGCGGGCGGCGACGTCGTGCTGTTCGACGGCGTCCCCTACGGCGGGTCGGGCTACGCCGAGGTCGAAGCCAACGACTACACCGTCCAGATCCGCGGCGACACCGACAGCAACGACGGCGACGTCGTCGCGGACTTCGACGTGAGCCTCAACGGCGGGACGGTCTACACGGCTTTCGCCGCGGGCTACCTCACGCCGGACGACGAACCCGCAGACGAGTCCTTCGACCTGCTCGTCGCCCAGGACGCCAGCCACAACTGAGCGACGCCGGGTTCGTTCGTCCGTTTCCGTCGCCGGCACGCGACCGTCGGTGTCGTGTGATAGTTTTATGCGAGCCACCGATGTACTGTATATCGAATGTCCACCTTCGAGCTGGACCTGCCCGAAGAGACCGCACGGGGTCTCGCGGTCGAGGCCGATCTCCTCGGGTTCGACTCGCGCCGGGAGTACCTCCAGTGGATCGTCAGCCAGCGCTTTTCGATCAAGACTGACGACGAGTACACCGACCTTCTGTCTGCCTACGCCGACCGAGCCGAGGACATGGATCTGCGCAACGTCGAGACGCCGCCGATCGAACCGTCGGTCGAGCCCGACCCCGACGCCGAGGGCGTCCCGGAGCCGATGCAGTCGAACCTCGCGCCGAACGTCGCCCGGATCGAAGACGACAAGCTCGGGGCCAGCGCCGACGCCCTCTCGAACGTCGAGGCCAACCGGCTGGACGAGTTCGCCCGCCGTGCGGTCGCCCAGACCCGTGAACGCCTCGGCGACGGCGTCGGTTCGGGGATCGACTACAGCTCGCAGAACGCCATCGGCGAGGATCGCCGCGTCGGCGAAGACATCGCTGATCTGGACCAGATCGAGGTCCCAGGCTACGAGGAGGAACTGGTCGCCCGTCGTCGACAGGCCGTCGGTGTCGCGCTCGCGCTGTTACGTGATCTGGAGACGGCCAAACGCAACGACTTCGTCGACGCCCTCTACGAGGACTTTCCGGCGGGATACGACTCCGAGAGTTCGTGGTGGGAGTGTATCAAACAGGGGCTCGAACAGGTCGACCGCGTCAAGCCGGCGCGCGACGGCAGTCACATCTGGGAGTTCCGCTCGACGCCCGGTCGCGTGAAACGGATCTCCTACGAAGGGTGAGGCGGCGAAAAGACGGCGAAAACGTGATCGACGTCGCTACTCTTCGTCGGCGTCGGACTCGTCCTCGTCGTCTGCGTCGTCCTCGCTCGCGAGGATATCGTTGGCTTCGAGGTGTTCTTCTTTCTCCTCGTCGGAGAGTTCGTGGAACCGCTCGTCGTCGACGGAGATGGTCGCGACGCCGATTCCTTCCGGCGAAAGCTGATCGTCGTTGACCGACGCCAGCGCCGCCAGCGCGAGACCGACGCCCTCGTCGAGGGTCATCTCCTCGTCGTAGTGTTCTTCGAGATACTCCCGGATGTCGCCGCGGTCGGCGCCCACCGCGAGAGCCTTCCATTCGTAGGGCGTTCCCGACGGGTCAGTCTCGTAGAGACGCGGCTCGCCGTCGGCGATGCCGGCGATGATCAGCGCGACGCCGAACGGGCGCGCGCCCCCGACCTGGGTGTACTGCTGGATGTGATCGGTGACCGATTTCGTCAGCGTCTCGACGCCGATCGGCTCGTCGTAGCGGACCTGATTGATCTGGGCCTGCCGACGGGCGAAGTCGATCAACTGTCGGGCGTCGGCGACGTGGCCGGCGCTGGCGATGCCGATATGGTCGTCGGCCTTGTGGATCTTCTCGACGGAGGAGCGCTCCATCAGCGGCGATCGGATGCGCTTGTCGACCGCCAGCACGACGCCGTCTTTCGTTCGAACGCCGATGCTCGCTGTCCCGCGTTTGACCGCCTCGCGGGCGTACTCGACCTGATAGAGGCGCCCATCGGGAGAGAAGATGGTGATTCCCCGATCGTACGCCTGCTGTTGTTGGCTTCCCTGCATAGTTACTCGGTATCGAGTAGCGTCGCCCCGGTGAACGCGTCGTCATCGCGGTAGTCGACGCGGCCGTCACGGACGACAGCCGGTCGCTCGGCGTCTCCGATCGCGACGTGTCTCTGCCCCGTTCGTTCCGGCCCCCCACCCATATACTTTTCTTCACAGGCCCGGACCGTGCCGCTCGTCCCGCGAACTCGCAGACCGACCGCCTCGCCGTCGACGTCCGCGAGACAGGCCAATACGGCTCGCGCACGGTCGCTCTCACCGCGCCTGACACGGACGATCGCTTCGGCGCCCCCGTCCCAGCTTTCGAAACGGATCACGGTCAGATCGATCGCGGCGCTGCCGACATCGCCCAGGAGGTTCTGGGCCGCGAACCAGACGTGACGCTGGAAGGCGTTCCGATCGAAGTCGGCTTCGGGCCAGTTCTCCAGTGACACCGCGAGATAGCGCCAGCGCGGGCGGAGATGCTTTGGGAGGTGTTTCACGGTCGTCCCCCATCGCGGCCCGGCCGTATCCTGCGAGCGGCAAAGTCACTCATAGGCGCCGATACGGACGGCCGAATGAAGAACGGACCGATATCAATGAATCGTCCCGACCCAGATCCCGCTCGTCTCCTCGTCGACCTCCACTGATCGCGGTGGGCGTCGACTCAACAGCAACACGAAGAACACGAGGTTCGCGCCCGCCGCGACGGCCCAGAGCGTGCTCCCAGTCACACCGAAGCGCAGAGCGAAAAAGACCGCTGCCGCCGGGAAGACGACCGTTCCGGCAGTCCGGGCCCAGAGACTCCCGAAGACGAGCATCGTCCCGACGATCGCCGCCGCCGCACCGATCGCCACGCCCGCGATCGAGGCGTACGCGGCGGTATCGGCGGCCTCCATCGCCTCGACCAACCCCACTGTCGAGTGTCCAACCACCGTTGCCCCGACGATCGCCGCAAACGCGCCGACAACTCGCTTGGTCAGTGAGACTCCTGTCCCCACCATGCCCGACTATTATAACTATAGACCATTATGTTTTTCGTTAGTTATGATTTCGACTACCAGAGGAGGTGAGATTAACGGTCGTCGTCGATGGAAACGCCCGGTTCGACGAACGAATCACTCTTGCGGGTGCGGTTTCGCTCAGCCAGTTTGCCCCACGCAGCAAGTCCGCGTTCGACAGTCGCGTCTTCGAAGCCGAGCACGTCACCGAGTGCCGTGAGGTCGCGCGGTGATCGCATCTGGAGATGGCTTCGGGGGTCGACACTGACGACGAACGGAGCACCGGCGTCGGCCAGCAGTTCCCGGAGTTTTCGGAGGTCGCGCAACGCCTGGACGCGTGCGCCGCCGTCAGCTCGGAGGACCCGTCGGAAGGAGAGTTCGACGTGGACGTCGTTTCGCGCCGCTGCTTTGGCTAGAACGTGATTGAAATCGCCGTCGCCAACCATCGGATGCGCCAGCACGTCGACAGCAGGTTGTTCGACTGCGAAGCGATTCATCGCGACGCTGCCGCCGTGGACGGCGAGGAAGGTCTTCGACTCGCGGTGATTGCCGACGAACCCGCTCGCCCGCGAGGGGTCGTCGGCTCTGACCTCGACGCCTTCGACGACGTCGATTCCGTATTCGTTGGCTATCGCCGACGCGTCGTACGCCGCGAGTGCGTCGCCGTGGTTGCGGACGACGATCCCCTCGTACCCGTACTCGCTCGCGGTTAGCGCCATCCGCGCGACCGTGCTGTCACCGTCGAGGTCGGCGTGGACGCCCTCGTACATCAGAGATCATCGAGCACGTCGCTCGCGTTCTCGACAGCTGCGTCTTTCGAGGCAGGATAGGCCTCGACTTTCGCACGGAACTTGATCCCGTCGCCGAGTTCGATCCGGCCGTTGAACGCTGCCTGTTTATCGAGCGTCAGAAACAGCTCGGTGTTGGCGGTGACTCGCTCGTCCAGTTCCGAGACGAGTCGTGCCTGCTCGTCGTCGGGCAACTCGCCCAGTCGATCGAGTACCCGCCGGACGTCGTCGGCGTTCTCTACGCGGGCAGAGAAGACGACGATCCGGTCGCCGTGATGGCCTTCGCTCTCGGTGCGCTGGACCTCGAACTCCTCGGGAAGCAGCGTCCGAAGTGCGTCTTCGACGCGTTTGTCGTCCTCCGTCGCGTAACAGAACGTCCGGAGGTCGACGTAGTGGAACGGGACCGACGACATCGACCGTCGCTATTCCTCGTCGGCGTCTTCGTCGTCTTCGTCCGGGGCGGCTTCGAGGTTGTCCTCGGGGACGCCCTGCTCCTGGCCGTCCTCGAAGCTGACGATGTAGTTCGCGTCGCCGAACATCGTCTCGATCTTCTGGGTGACCGTCCCCGTCTCGCCGTCGAAGTCGCTGTGCTCGTCGTGCAGGATGACTCTGTCGTCTTCCTCGAAACTCATAGGTTCGGGTACTCCCGTCCCGCTCAAAAAGGGACTGATTCGCCACCGGGTCGAAGACTTATACTTCATACCCCCATACTGGCTGGTATGATTACCGCTCAGTTCGCCCCTCCGGACTGCTGTCACCGGCCACAGACACCGACCCGCCCCGATCGTCAACGATGACGGCCGTCGACAATCTGTGGTATCTCGCCGACGAAGCCGACCAGCAGGCCGAGCGAACCTACCACCGCCTCCAGTCTGCGCACGCGGACGTCACCGGATTCACCAAGACGCGGTGGGTCTCGCGGCCACGCTTCCGGACGATCGCCCAGCGGATCGGCGACAACGGCCTCCCCTACGGCTCGCACGTGCTCGTGACTCGCGACAGTGGCGACCTCCTGCTCGTCCGCCACCGCGACGTCGACATGTGGGTCCTGCCCGGCGGTGAGGTCGACGGCAGCGAGACTTTCGAGAGTGCCGCTCGGCGCGAACTCATCGAAGAGGCGGGCATCCCGGCGACGTTCGAAGGGCTCGCGCTCCTCGGACGCGTCGAATTCCACGGGGACGGCCACACGACCTGGGGCGTGCTGCCCATCTACGAAGGGAGCGCCGACGCGACAGATCTCTCGGTCGAGGATCCGGACGGTGAGATCGTCGACGCTCGGTGGTTCGACACGCTTCCCGACGACACGCGTGATCGGAGCGTTCTCCAGTCCTGGCGCGAGGATTAGGATTCGTCCGGACGGTGGGTGACGCCGTCGCGGTCGTCGGCAGAGCGGCGTCGGATCGCCACTCTCGCAGTACTCGCGTCGTAGCCATAGCATACGTCGTCGGCATAGGTTTCGGCAACTCTCGTAGCGTTGATCAGTGCATCCACGTCCACGTCGACCGCGTAGAGTTCGACAGTCAGGCGAGCGTCGAGCAAATCCGCGAAGCCACTCGCCAGTGACTCCAGCCAGTAGGTCGTCCCGTAGCTGGTGTCGTACAGCGGGACGACGAACTCCTCGACCAGCGGCTCGATCGCGTCGAGGTCGATCCCGCTCCGCTCGTAGAGATGGCCCGGATAAGGGTCGGGATGGAGTGCGAGGATCAAATCACCCGGGACGCGCTCGCGAGCGTCGGCGACGAACTCGGTGATGACCGCAGCGCGCCACTGCCCGCGGTCGTCGAACTCGCTGTCGGCGAAGGCGTCGTTACAGCGCTCGCAGTGACAGTACTCTCCGCGGGGAAACCCGACATCGTCCAGACGGACGTCGCCGCTGGCTGCGCCTGCGTCGGCGATCATCTCCAGCAATCCCTCACGATAGGGCTCGTGCGTGGGGCAGATGTGGGACCAGTCGAAGTAGGGGCGCTCGCGCGTAGCGGATTCACCCTCGCGCGAGCGAGCGAGGACATCTGGTTGTTCGCGCGCCGCAGCGTTGTCGGCGAAACACGAGAGCGTGTTGATCCCCTCGCTGACGGGATCGCTAGCGCGACCGCTGACCGACTTACATTCGTAGAAAGCGCGGTCGAACTCCGACCACGTCAGTTCGGGTTCGTTCCGCGTGACGACGCCGACCATGATCGAGTTCGTGGCCGCGTCGTCAAATCAGTCACGTTCGAACGACGATACGACAAGCCCCTCACAGCGGCAGGCTACTCTTTGACGACGAGCTTGTACGCGAGTGCGAGGGCGAGCAGGGCGAACAGTAGCTTCACTTTCGTCGACATCACGTAATCCAACGATTCCCCCGGACAAAACCTTTCCCCTCGGCGGTCAGCCAGCCAGGATGTGCGCGGCGAGGTCTTCACGGATGATCGTATCGCAGTAGGTGCACCTGACGCCCTCGTCCAGGACCTCGAAGTGTGAGTCGACCGGCTCGCTCTCGGTCGTGATACAGTGCTGGTTCGGACACTCTAGCACGCCGATCACCTCCTCTGGGCGGTGGACGACGTGTTTGTCGACGACGTCGTACTCGCGGATGATGTTGATCGACGCCGCCGGCGCGACCAGCGAGAGGACGTCGAGTTCGTCCTCGCTCAGCTCGCGACCCTCGACTTTGATGATGTCTTTCGTTCCGAGTCGATCGCTCGGGGCGTTCATCACGATGCTGATCGGCTCGCCGTCAGTGCCGTCGATCCCGAGGATCGCCAGGACGTTCAGCGCCTGTCCGCCCGCGATGTGGTCGATGACGGTACCGTTGCGAATCTTGCTGACGCGGAGTTTCTGGTCGTCGCTCATGAGTCGTCCTCCAGTAGCAGGTCGAGCAGTGCCATCCGAACCGGGACGCCATTATGTGCCTGCTCGAAGAAGGTGGCGTAGTCGGTACCGTCGATGTCGTGATCGATCTCGTCGACGCGCGGTAGCGGGTGCATCACCGACAGATCGTCGCTGGCAGCTTCGAGCGTCTCGGCGTCGATCTGGTACTCGCCCGCGACCTTCTGGTACTCGTTCTCGTCGGCGAACCGTTCCTTCTGGATCCGGGTCACGTACAGCACGTCCAGCGTCGGCAACACCTCCTCGAGTTCCGTGTGTTCCTGAATCGTCGCGCCGGCCTCGTGGAGATCGTACCGGACCGACCGCGGCAGACGGAGACTCTCGGGACTGATGAAGTGCTGATGGGCGTCGAAGTTCGTCAGCGCGTGTGCCAGCGAGTGCACCGTCCGCCCGTACTTCAAATCACCCATGACTCCGATCGTCAGATCGTCCAACCCCGCGTTCTCCCGGATCGTATAGAGATCCAGCAGCGTCTGCGTCGGGTGCTGTCCGGCACCGTCGCCGCCGTTGAGGAGTGGGACGTCGACGAACTCGCTTGCCATCTTCGCCGAGCCCTCGCTGGGGTGGCGAAGCACGAGCGCGTCGGCGTAGCCCTCGACGACCCGGACAGTGTCTGCGAGGCTCTCGCCTTTCTTGACGCTGGAGTACTCGACCGGTCCCATGTCCACGACGTCGCCGCCGAGTCGCTTGATCGCCGCCGTGAAACTCATCTTCGTGCGCGTACTCGGCTCGAAGAACAACAGGCCCAGCAACTTCCCGGCGTGGCGATCCCCGTATGCCGACGGGTCCGCGGCGATGTCGGCAGCTCGGTCCAGCACCTCCTCGATGTCCTCTCTGGAGAGCTGTTTCGGACTGATAATGTGGTCGTGCCGCATCGACCGTATCCCCGCGGCGAACGCTCTTGAATCTCCCGACACAGTTCCAGACACATCACATTCTCCATACGAACCAGATGTTTCGGGTTGACAGGTCTGCCTGCTGTCGAATTCGATACGAGCACAATATTTAATCACATGCAACTATAACCATCCTACGATACATGCAGGATCGGCTCCGGACCGGGATCGACGTCCTCGATCGCAAGCTCGATGGGGGGATCCCGGCCGGCAGTATCGTCGTCTTGAACGCCAACCCGGCGAGTCAGGCAGAGCTGTTTCTGTACGAACTCACCGCGACGCGCGGGACGCTCTATCTCTCGCTCGATCGGTCGGAACAGGCCATCCGCGACAGCCTCTCGAACTCCCCGACCAACACCGGCGAGCCTACGGTCAGGCACGTCTCCGGGGAAGCACCGCTGGACAACGCCTCGAAACTGGTGAGCGCGCTCCCAGAGACATCGAATCTGATCATCGATCCGCTGAAC
Organism: Halapricum salinum; assembly: GCF_004799665.1. NCBI lineage: Archaea > Methanobacteriati > Methanobacteriota > Halobacteria > Halobacteriales > Haloarculaceae > Halapricum > Halapricum salinum. The sequence continues at coordinate 2,824,546 of NZ_CP031310.1, read as the reverse complement.
GTCCTCGAAGAGCAAGAACCGCCGTCGCGGTTCCGTTCGTTCATGAACGACCTCCAGAATCACATCTTCAACACCGGCAGCCTTGCCGTGTTACACTGTCTGGACGGCCGGTCGGTCCCGCCGCTGCGTGACACCACCGAGCACTTCGCGGACGTCATCTTCAACATGGACACGCGGATCCAGGGCGACGAGGTCGAAAACCAGCTCGCGATCCCGAAATTCCGTGGCGGGCGCGCGCCGACCAACGTCATCAAGCTCAACCTCGTCGAAGAGGTCTCCATCGACACGAGCCGGGATATCGCCTAGCCACTTTTTGCTGCGTCGGGTCTCGCACTCGCGCCTGTCGGCGCGAGGCGGACCACTCAAGCGCAAAAACTTGGGGAAAAAGGCCGCGAGCGTGCGGTAGCGCGCTCGCGGTGAAACGCGCCGAAGGCGCGTATGCTACTTCGCAACTGCCCCCAACCGCACAGCAGTCCTGATCCATCTGAGTGAGTATCTCTCAGGGCTTTCGACCGCTGAAATGCGCGACACCGCTGAGAGGTCGCGATTCGGACTCGATTCAAATTTCCAGCAGTTCGAACTGTAGCTATCGACCGAAGCATACGCCGAACGAAGTGAGGCGTTTCACCGGATGCGAGGTCGAAGACCGAGCATCCGGCCTTTTTGGATCGCTAAAGTTTTTGCACGAGCGGTTCGAGCGCGCCGGAGGCGCGACTCGAACCCGAGTGGAAAAAGTTTAGTCTTCCAGTTCTTCGACGATCTCGTCGGCGTCGATATCCTCGTCTTCGAGATCCATGTCCTCGACGGCCTCTTCGATGTCGACGTCGCCGCCGCCCATACCGCCCATCATGCCGCCCATGCCGCCCATCATGCCGCCACCGCCGATCTCCTCCTGGACGATGATGCGGTCGACATCGAGCTGCTGGGTGAGCTGCTGGGCGATCTGCTGTTTGCCCATCATCCACTGCTGGTTCATCGTGAGCTGCGGCGTCGCCTCGATGTAGAGGGTGTCCTTCTCGACCTCCACCGTTTCAGTCTCGGGCTCGGCGTCCTCGTCGTCCTCGTCGGGTTCGACGAGCTGCTCTTCCTCGACGGTGTCGGTCTCGAACCAGACGTCGAGTTCCATGTCGAGGAACATCTCGATGAGGCCGCTGGCTTTCTCCTCGCGGTCCTCGATCTCGCGGAGGATCTCGTACTCGTACTCGATGTCCTCGCCCGCGAGCGGGTGGTTGAAGTCGACGCGTGCGCGGCCGCCGATGATCGTCTCGACGTGACCGTGCTCGCCGCCGACGTCGACGTGCGCACCGGGGTAGCGGTCGTCTTCGGGGATCTTGTTCGCGCTCACGGTGCGGACCTCTTCCTCGTCGTACTCGCCGAACGCTTCCGCTGCGGAGACGACGACGGTCCCGGAGTCACCGACGTCCTTGCCGACGATGTCGTCTTCGACGGCCTGGAAGATGTGGCCCTGCCCCAGCACGACCGTGCGCGGACCGAACTCCTGGTCCTCACCGACGCCCTCTTCCTCGGCGACCTCGGGGTCGGTCGTGTCCACGAGCTGTTCGCCTTCGACGGTCCAGGCGGTGTAATCGAGTTCGACGAAATCGCCGCGCTGGAGTCCCTCGCTCTCTTCATCGGCCGTCTCGTTCTCGACGTCTTCTTCGACGTCGTCCACGTCGGCCTCCTCGGCCTCGGATTCGTTACTCATAGTTCGTCTGTCCCTCTTTGCACTCTTAAGGACAACGTTTCGTCGCGCGGACGAACGGGCGACTTTTGTCCCGGGCCGCCGACCCCCCGGTATGTACGAAGTCGAGGTGAAGGTCGAAGCCGACCTCGAAGCCGTCCGCCAGCGACTCGACGAGCTCGGGGCCGAACACGTCGACAGCGTCGAACAGGTCGACACCTACTACGACGCACCCCACCGCGATTTCGCGGCGACAGACGAGGCATTCCGCGTCCGTGAGGAGACTGTTGGAAGCGATACCGAGACGCGGATCACCTACAAGGGACCGCTCGTCGAAGCCGACTCCAAGACCCGCGAGGAGTTCGAGACGCGCGTCCACGACGGCGAAGTCATGCGATCGATCGCCGAGTCGCTGGGATTCGATCCTGCGGCGACCGTCCGTAAAGAGCGTGAGCGATACGCAATCCGAGAATTCATCGTCACGCTCGACCGCGTCGACGGCGTGGGCGAGTTCGTCGAAGTCGAGACTGCCGTCGAAACCGAAGGCGAGGTCGGGCCCGCCCGCGAGCAGGCGTTCGACCTCCTGCGGGACCTCGGACTGGATCCCGACGAGCAGACCCAGACCTCCTATCTTGGCCTCCTCCTCGCTGGGGATACCCAGGAGTAATCAGACGAACGCGAAAAGTTTCCGTAAGTTATAGAGCACCGGGCGGCCAAGCGGTGGTAATGAGTCAGCGGAACATTCGCGTCAAAGCCACAGGAGAAAGCGCAGTCGAAGACCAGGACGTCGAGATCGTCGAGCGAAAGGGGATCGGCCACCCGGACTCGATCTGTGATGGCGTCGCAGAGAGCGTCTCGCGCGCACTCGCACAGGAGTACCTCGACCGCTACGGGACGGTCCTGCACTACAACACCGACGAGACCCAGCTCGTCGCCGGGACGGCCGCGCCCGCCTTCGGCGGCGGCGAAGTTCTCGACCCGATCTATCTCCTCGTGGTCGGCCGCGCGACCAAGACCTACGAGGGGCAGCGCTTCCCCGCCGAATCGATCGCGCTCGAAGCAGCGCGAGACTACCTCGACGAGACGTTCCCCGATCTGGACGTCGGCAAGGACGTCATCGTCGACGTCAAACTCGGCGAAGGCAGCGGTGACCTCCAGGAAGTCTTCGGCGAGGAGGGGACGGTCCCCATGGCCAACGACACCTCCTACGGCGTGGGTCACGCACCGCTGACCGAGACCGAGCAGATCGTGCTCAACACCGAGCGCTCGCTGAACGGTCAGTACGGCGATGAGAACCCCGCAGTCGGCCAGGACGTCAAGGTCATGGGCAAGCGCGAGGGCGACCACATCGACGTGACCGTCGCTGTCGCGATCATCGACCACTACGTCCAGGACATGGCCGACTACCGCGACGTGATCGAGGGCGTTCGTGAGCACGTCACCGAACTCGCAGGCGAGTACACCGACCGCGACGTGACGGTCCACGTCAACACGGCCGACGACTACGAGGACGGTGCGATCTACCTCACGACCACAGGGACCTCTGCCGAGCAGGGCGACGACGGCTCCGTGGGCCGAGGCAATCGCGCGAACGGTCTCATCACGCCGAACCGTCCGATGAGCATGGAAGCCACCTCCGGGAAGAACCCCGTCAACCACATCGGGAAGATCTACAACCTCCTCTCGACGGAGATCGCCCACTCCGTCGCCGAACAGGTCGAGGGTATCCGCGAGGTGCAGGTCCGGCTACTCAGCCAGATCGGTCAGCCGATCGACAACCCCCACGTCGCCGACGCACAGCTCGTGACCGAGGAGGGCGTCTCCGTGGGCGACGTCGAACGTGAAGTCGAGGCCGCCATCGACGAGGAACTGGCGAACATCACCGACGTCACGAAGAACGTCATCGAGGGTAAGCTCTCGACCTTCTAACGACACGGCTTTACACGCCAGTCGTCAACCCTGGGCCATGCACCCGCCGGGAGCCGAGACCATCGTCGTCCGACACGGTGAACTCGGCGTCAAGAGCGATCAGGTCCGTATCAAGATGGAGCGCCAGCTCCAGGGCCACATCGAGTGTCTCCTTGAGGACCGTGACATCCCGGGGCGGGTTCGGACCGAGCGCAACCGCCTCTACGTCGAGACCGACCCGGAGCACATCGAAGTTGCGACGGAAGCCGCGACCGACGCCTTCGGCGTCGTCTCGGCAAGCCCCGCGGTCAAGATCGAGCCGGCACTCGAACCCATCTTCGACGCGATGGAACGGACGACCGAAGCCTGCTACGACGGTGGAACCTTCGCCGTCGACGCTCACCGGGCCGGCGGTGACGAGATCCACGACTTCGACAGCCGCGACCTCGAACAGGACGGTGGCCAGCGCGTCGGCGAGACGATCGATCGTCTCGGACACGACCCTGTCGCTGACCTGGACGATCCCGACTGTACTGTGTTCGTCGAGGCTCGCCCCGAGAAGGCTTTTATTTTCGTCGAGAAGCGTTCGGGGCCGGCCGGGCTGCCGCTCGGCAGCCAGCAGCCACTCGTCGCCCTCCTCTCGGGCGGCCACGACTCGCCCGTCGCCGCCTGGGAAGCCATGCGCCGCGGCTCGCCCGTGATTCCCGTCTACGTCGACCTCGGCGAGTACGGCGGCGTCGACCACCGCGCCCGCGCCGACGTGGCTGCCGACCGCCTCGCCCGACTCGCGCCCCAGTACGACATGCACCTGCGCGTCCTCGACTTCGGTGACATCGTCGCGGATTTGATGCGCGAGGTCGAGGCGACGCGGATGCTCTCACTTCGGCGGGCCATGCTCGCTGCCGCCGAACGAGTCGCCGAGGACCACGACGCCGTCGGGATTGTCACCGGCGAGGCCGTCGGGCAGAAGTCGAGTCAGACGACCGCCAACATCGCCGTGACCGACGCCGCTGTCGACCTGCCGGTCCACCGGCCCCTCCTGACGCGGGACAAGACCGACATCATGAACCAGGGCCGGGAGCTGGGAACCTACGAAGATTCGTCGATCCAGGCCGGCTGCAACCGAGTCGCCCCCTCCTATCCCGAGACAAACGCCTCCATCGAGCAGGTCGAGTCGGCCGAACCCGACGGGCTGCTCGACCGCGCGCGATCGGCTGCCGTGCGGTCGTTGCAGGAGTGACGCACGGAATCGAGCGAAATCGCTTTCCCGCGGGGTTGCGTGGGTCCACTCGATGACGCGGGTCTGCCTGCTCGGCGACGAGGACGTGAACCTCCAGTACGAACTGCTCTCCCGCGAAACCTCCCGGAACGCGCTGGCGACCTACGACCTCAGGGAGCCCTACGACAACGCCGTCGCACTCGAGACCGTCAGTCTCGGCGCGGCCGTCTCGCTGCTGAACGACCTCAACTGGTATCTGGTCCGGTTCGTCGACGACGTGCTCGTGCTCGAACCGAGCGTCTCCGAGGACGAGTGGCTCTCTCGTGACGTCGCGACCGCTGTGCGGGACAACGAACTCACCGCCGAAGAGACCGAGCGGTTCCTGAAGATCTACGGCGTCGCCCAGCAAGGGACGAGCGGTGGCGACGATGGGGACGAGCGAGCCGACGAGGAGATCGAGCAGGATCGGCCACCGAAGCTTGTCGAGCCTATGTTCGTCACGCGCACGGGCCCCGAACTGCCGGAGTACGATCTGCGCGACGTCGAAGAGACGGTGAGAGTTCGCGTGACGAAAGCCGAATTCGAGTAAGTCGCCTCTCTCGAGTGTCGACGGCCACGAATCGACCCAATACGTTTTGAGCCTGGGAGCCACCACTACGGGTACGATGGAGCCCGTGCCATGGGAGACGGCTGATCGAGACCCCGAAGACGTCATCCCTCGCTCGCAGACGCGGAACACGCGAGCGGCGAACTCGCACAAGCGTCGGACGTGGTACGGGATCGGCTCGCTCGCGGTCGTCGAAAAGAGCTGGTTCGGCCGGACGCTCGACGACCTCGTGAGCGTCTACGCCGACATTTCGGTGTTCAGCCTCCCCGTGCTCGTGTACGTCTGGGTGACCCACCCGTTCGTGGACCAGCCACTGACCGCTCCGACGCTGGCAGCGTGGTTTGCGATGGTCGGCGTCGCGACACTCCTCCGGGGCGGCTGGATCACGCCCCTCGGCTCGGAGACGCTCGGGTGGGTGTCGACTCGCTACTCGCTGCTAGCGCTCCGAGCACTCTACTACAACGCGACGCTGCTGGTCGCGATCTACGGGGGGCTGGCGGTCGAAGCACTCCTCGGCGGCCCGGGTATCGCTGTCGCCTGTGCCGCCGCGGTCGGAATCGCTGCCACGTTGGTGTTTCCGACGGTCGCAGACGTCTGCTATTATCGGCTGCTCGGCGACTGATCGCGACTCGACGCCCCCTACGCTTCGAACATCCCGGTCGACATGTAGCGCTCGCCAGAATCCCAGAAGACCGTCACGACCAGCGGCTCTTCTTCCGCATCCAGATCAGCAATCTCCGCTGCAACGTCGCGCGCGACGACCCCCATCGCGCCCGAGGACTGCCCGACGAAGATTCCCTCTTCGCGTGCGAGTCGCCGGCACTCGTCTTCGGCCTCCTCGACGTGGACGGTTTCGATCTCGTCGATCAGGTCGACGTCGAGATTTTCCGAGACGAACCCGGGACCCATCCCCTGGAAGTCGTCGTCGCCGGCTTCGCCGGTCGAGAGAACGGCGTTGTCGGCGGGTTCGACGCCGACGACGGTCATCTCGGGGAACGCCTCTTTCAGGCGGCGGCCGGTCCCGCTGATCGTCCCGCCAGTGCCGATCCCGGCGACGAAGGCGTCGATGGTCCGGTCGCCGATCTGGTCGAGGATCTCGGGCCCGGTCGTCTCGTAGTGCGCGCGGGGATTCGCGGGGTTCTCGAACTGGCGCATCTGGACCATGCCCTCCTCTTCTTCGAGACGGTCGGCCACCTCGCGGGCCCTGGTCATGTCACCGTCGATCAGGTGCAGATCCGCGCCGTAGGCCTTCATGATCTGGCGGCGCTCGACGGACTTGTCCTCGCCCATGACGATGGTGATGTCGTAGCCTTTCGCGGCGGCGACCATCGACAGGCCGATCCCGGTGTTACCGCTCGTCGGCTCGACGATGCGGTCGCCCGGTTCGAGCTCGCCAGCTTCCTCGGCGGCTTCGATCATGTACTTCGCCGGGCGGTCCTTCGCGGAGCCGCCGGGATTGAACGACTCGATCTTCGCTGCGACTGTCACGCCCTCGGGGCCGTCAATCTCGACGAGGGGCGAGCCAAGCGTCTCGACGATGCTCGATTTCACTGGATGAACGTAGGACCTCGTCGTTACTTACCGGTGTGGGTCTCCGGCAGCGTGTGCCGTCTCCGGTGACACGCTCGATCGGCCGCGACCGCGCCGCTTAATCGGCTCAAGCCCCAATTCGTCCCGATGGCAGAGCCAGCGGCCGACGGCGCGGCGGCCTTCACCGAACTCGGTGAGGCTCTCCGAGACGCGCTGTCCGAACGCGGCTTTCAGACGCCCACCGAGCCACAGCGCCGCGCGATTCCACCCATATCGCAGGGCCAGAACGCACTCGTCGTCGCCCCCACGGGGACAGGGAAGACCGAGACGGCGATGCTGCCTGTGCTCGATTCCTTGGAGGGAGAGGATCGGTTCGGGATCGGCGCGCTGTACGTCACCCCGCTACGAGCCTTGAATCGCGACATGCGCGAGCGCCTTGAGTGGTGGGGCCAGACACTCGATCTCGACGTCGACGTCCGCCACGGCGACACCACGGACTACCAGCGCAGCAAGCAGGCCGACGACCCGCCGGACGTGCTCGTGACGACGCCCGAGACGCTGCAGGCGATGTTGACCGGCTCGAAGTTGCGGCGAGCGCTCGAAGATGTCGACCACGTCGTCGTCGACGAGGTCCACGAACTCGCCGCGGCCAAGCGCGGGGCACAACTCACGGTCGGGCTGGAACGCGTCCGCGAACTCGCCGGGCCGTTCCAGCGGATCGGCCTCTCGGCTACGGTAGGCGATCCGAAAGAAGTCGGGAAGTTCCTCACCGGAAACCGGGGCTGTCACATCGCCGAGGTCGACGTCGGGAGTCGACTGGATATCGAGGTCCGCGAGCCCGAGATCACGGCGGAAGACGGTCGTCTCTCGGGGAAGCTGATGACCGACGACGCAGTGGCCAGTCACGTCCGGGCGATCGACGAGATCATCGACGACCACGACTCGACGCTGGTGTTCGTCAATACTCGCCAAACAGCCGAGGCACTCGGCTCGCGATTCAAAAAGCTGGGAACCGACATCGGCGTCCACCACGGCTCGCTCTCGAAGGAGGCCCGTATCGAGGTCGAAGACCAGTTCAAAGCGGGCGAACTCGACGCGCTCCTCTGCACGTCCTCGATGGAACTGGGGATCGACGTCGGTCGCGTAGAGCACGTCGTCCAGTACAACAGCCCCCGCGAGGTGCGGCGACTCCTCCAGCGCGTCGGGCGAGCGGGCCACCGCCGTGATCTGGTCTCCTCCGGGACGGTGATCACGACGCGGCCCGACGACACGCTCGAAGCGCTGGCGATCGCCCGCCGCGCGACCGCGGGCGAGGTCGAAGACGCCGCGATCCACCACGGCAGCCTCGACACCGTCGCCAACCAGATCGCCGGTCTCGTCATGGACTTCGGCGAGATTCGGGCGATGGAAGCATACGACATCCTCACCCGGGCCTACCCCTTCGCCGAGGTCAGCGAACACGACTTCAAGCAAGTAGTGAGGGAACTGGCCGGCAACGACGTGCTCTGGCTGGACGAGGAGCGTGACACCCTGGAGAAGCGACGCGGGACCTGGCAGTACTTCTACCAGAACCTCTCGATGATCCCCGACGAGGCCACCTACAGCGTCGAGGACATGGCCTCCGGGAACCAGATCGGGACGCTCGACGAACGGTTCGTCGTCAACTTCGCCCAGCCCGGCGAAATCTTCATCCAGCGCGGGGAGATGTGGCGGATCACCGAGATCGACGAGGAAGAGGAACTGGTGCAGGTCACGCCCGTCGCCGACCCCGGCGGCGAAGTCCCCTCCTGGGTCGGCCAGGAGATCCCTGTCCCCTTCGCGGTCGCCCAGGAAGTGGGCGAGATACGGGACGTCGCGGGGACGCAGCTCCGGGGTGGCGCGACGCCCGAGGCCGTGGCCCGGGACCTCCGTCGGCGCTACCCGGCCGACGAACACACGATCACGGCGGCGCTCGACCCGATCGACCGCCACGAAGCGCCGCTGCCGACCGACGACCGCATTCTCGTCGAGTTCAGAGGCCGGGAAGTCGTCATCAACGCCCACTTCGGCCACACCGTCAACGAGACCCTCGGCAGACTGGTCTCGGCCATGCTCGGCCAGCAGACCGGCTCCTCGGTGGGGATGGAGATCGATCCCTACCGGATCGAACTCGAAGTACCGGGCGGGATCGCGGCCCGTGACGTCGTCGACGTCCTCGAAGACACTGATCCCCAGCATTTAGAAGCGATCATCGAACTGAGTCTGAAGAACGCCGACGTCCTGAAGTTCAGGCTGGCCCAGGTCGCCACGAAGTTCGGGGCGCTCAAGCGCTGGCGCGGGAAGGGCAGCGGTCGATTCGGCCGTGATCGTCTGCTCGCCGCGCTGGAAGACACGCCGATCTACGACGAAGCCCTGCGGGCCGTGCTGCACGAGGAACTCGCGGTCGAGGCCGCCAGCGAGACCCTCGAGCAGATCCAGTCGGGCGAGATCGACGTCGAGACGATCGGCGAGCGGACGCCCATCGGCCGCGGCGGTCGCTCGGGCGGGCAGGAACTGCTCGCGCCCGAGAACGCCGACGCGAGCGTCGTCCAGACCGTGCGCGAGCGAATCCAGAACGACCGCGTGATCCTCTTCTGTCTGCACTGCCAGGACTGGAAATCCCGCCGCACAGTCAAGAGCGTCAGCGACCAGCCCGAGTGTCCACAGTGTGGCTCGACACGGATCGCCGCACTCAATCCCTGGGCCGACGAGGTCGTCCAGGCAGTCAAAGCCGACGAGAAAGACGACGAGCAGGAGAAACAGACCGAGCGCGCCTACCGGGCGGCCAGTCTCGTCCAGAGCCACGGCAAGCGAGCGATCATCGCGCTCGCGGCTCGCGGTGTTGGCCCGCACAACGCAGCCCGGATCATCAACAAACTCCGTGAGGATGAGGACGACTTCTACCGGGATATTCTGGCTCGCGAGCGCGAGTACGCGAGGACGAAGTCGTTCTGGGAGTAGCCCGGATTTGCCAGCAGTTAAAACGCCGGAGGCCTAAGCAGGAGGAGATGGAAACACTGCGCGGGGACGAGGCCGTCGGGACGGCGTCGGATCTCACCGTCGTGGCGCGCAGTCACGAACTCGACGACGTGGATCACGCAGCCCTGCTCGCCGAGGTATCGCGGCCGAGCGTCGTCTGGCGCGACGGCGAGGAGGCCGTCGTGACGACGGGCGCGACCGCGTCGATTACCGCCAACGGACCCGATCGCTTCGCGACCGTGCGCGAGACGGCGACGGCGCTGTTCGACCGCCTTCGGACGCCGGCCACACCACAGCCAGCACGCCCGCGCCTGTTCGGTGGCTTCGCCTTCCACGACGGGGCGGCCGACCGCGGGCCGAGCACCTGGGACGGCTTTCCCGACGCCTGGTTCGTCCTCCCGACCGTGCAGGTCACGACCAGCGGCGACCGGTGCTGGCTGACAGTGACGGCGACCGGGCCCGACGCCGACCGGCAGGCGACCGACCGGCTCGAACGCTGGCGCGAGCGCCTCTCTGACCTTCCGACCCACGAACCGACTGGCCGACCGGGGATCGTCGATCAACACCGGACACCCTCGCGGGAGGACTGGCGCGAACAGGTCGAAGACGCCGTCGCCGACATTCGCTCGGGAACACTCCGAAAAGTCGTGCTCGCACAGTCGCTGTCGGTCGGTCTCGAACGTCCGCTGTCGATTCCGGACGCGCTCTCGCGACTGGACACCCGGTATCCCGACTGCGTCCGGTTCGCCGTCACGACCGAGTCCGAGGCGGCCGGGACGCTGTTCGGGGCGACCCCCGAGAAACTCGTCTCGCTGTCCGGACGCACGGTCCAGACCGAAGCACTGGCCGGATCGACGGGCCGCGGCGAGACGCCAGCCGAAGACGAGTGGCTGGGCGAGGAACTGCTCGACAGCGACAAGGACAATCACGAACACGATCTCGTGGTCGAGGCGATCCGCGATCAGCTAGATCCAGTCGCGTCCAGTGTCCAGACCGGCGATCGAATCCTTCGTCGGCTCGCCACGGTTCAACACCTCCAGACGCCGATTCGCGCGACGCTCGAATCCGACAGGCACGTCCTCGATCTGGTCGAGGCACTCCACCCGACGCCGGCGGTGGGTGGCCTCCCGCCGGACGCCGCCCTGGAGACGATCAAGTCCACCGAGGCGTTCGACCGCGGCTGGTACGCGGCACCAGTCGGCTGGATGGACGCCGCGGGCAACGGCACCTTCGCCGTCGCGATCCGCTCGGCGCTGGCCCGCGAGCGGACGGCCTCGCTCTTTGCCGGTGCCGGGATCGTCCACGACAGCGACCCCGACCGCGAGTGGGACGAGGTGCAACTGAAGTATCGCCCGATGCTCGACGAACTCGAATGACGGTGAGTGGCTACCGATGACGGCACCGAATCGTGCGACGCTCTGGGGCGAGACGCTGGCCGAGGAACTGCTCGCCGCAGGCGTCACCGGAGTCTGTCTCGCGCCCGGCAGTCGCTCGACGCCGCTGACCACCGCCTTCGCCGCACGTGATGACGTCGAAGTCTTCTCACATCTGGACGAGCGCTCGGCGGCCTTCTTCGCGCTCGGGCGATCCCGACGGCTGGGCGAACCGACGGCGCTGGTCTGTACCTCCGGGACGGCAGCCGCGAACTTCCATCCCGCTGTGATCGAGGCCAACCAGTCGCGAGTCCCACTGATCGTGCTGACGGCCGACCGCCCTTCCGAATTGCAGGACAGCGGCGCAAATCAGACGATCGACCAGGAGAAGCTCTACGGCGACGCGGTCAGGTGGTACCGGACCCTGCCAGAGCCGAAACCCGAATCGCGCGCGTTGCGGTCGTTACGTGTCAGCGCCTGCCGCGCAGTCGAGCGCGCGGCTGGGACGCCACCAGGACCGGTCCACCTGAACGTTCCGTTCGCCAAGCCCCTGGAACCGACAGAGGTCGAGGACGACATCCCCGAGACCCTCGATGCGGACGCGCCGCTCGGCTCGACGGGACGAGACGGCCCGTTCGTCCGGCTCTCGCAGGGCCGGCCGACGCTCGATTCGACCACGCTCGACAGGCTCGCTGCCGACCTCTCCGGGATCGACCGTGGCTTGCTCGTCGCTGGTCCCGCTAACGCGCCGACGCCCGCCAGAGAGTCGCTGGCCGCGCTGGCGGAGGCGACTGGCTGGCCGGTGCTGGCCGACCCACTCTCGGGCCACCGATTCGGCCATGAGCCCCACAGCCACGCCCAGATTTGTGGCGGCTACGACTCGTATCTCGACGCCGCCGGAGACTGGCCCGACCCCGAAGTTGTCCTGCGTTTCGGAGCCTCACCCACGTCGAAAGTCATGCGACAATACCTCCGCGATCACGCCGCCCAGCAGTTCGTCGTCGATCCCGCAGGCGGGTGGCGCGAGGCCGAATTCACCGCGACGGACCTGATCACCGCCGATCCGACGTGGCTGGCCGAGCGACTGGCGACGCGGCTCGACAGCCCCCGAGCAGACGGCTGGCTCGCCCGTTTTCGCACCGCTGAACAGGAACACTGGAACCACGTCACAGACGCCGTCGACACCGAGCACTTCGAGGGGGCAGTCCTCTCGACGGTCGCGCGTGGCGCGCCCGATCCTGCGACGATTATGGTCTCCAACAGCATGCCCGTCAGGGATCTCGACCGCTTCGGAGAGCCGCGAGGAGCCGACTTGACGGTGCTCGGCAACCGCGGGGCAAGCGGGATCGACGGGATCACCAGTACAGCGCTCGGCGCAGGGAGCGCGACGGACGATCCGCTCGTGCTCGTTCTCGGAGATCTGGCGTTCTACCACGACATGAACGGGCTGCTGGCGGTCCAGCGCTGTGGTGTCGACGCGACGATCGTGCTCCTGAACAACGACGGCGGCGGGATCTTCCACATGCTCCCGATCGAGGAGTTCGATCCCCCCTTCACCGAGCACTTCAAGACGCCCCACGGGATCGACTTCGAGCCTGTCGGTGATCTCTACGGACTCGAATACGCCGTCCTCGACGATCTGGAAGGCTTCGAGACGGCCTATCGAGAGTCACTCGGCAGTGCTGGAACCCAGATTCTGGAAGTCAGGTTCGACGCCGAGCAGAGCCATCGGGTCCGTGAGCGTCTCCACGATCAGGTCTGCGGTGCTGTCGAATAGCGCCACCGTCAGGGGGAGGTCTACAGGCGGAGCAGGCCGAGTGCCTCGGGGTCGTACGGAAATCGAAGATTTCCGTGATGGGCGTGGGACGAAGTCCCACGAACCTGCGAACGGCGCAAGCGCCGTGAGCAGATGACGAGAATCGGAGATTCTCGAACCACTTGACCCCGAGGCGGTTCACCACCGCAACACTTCGTAAGTGAGTACCGTGAGCCCGAACGGGAACCACGTCGACAGCAGGACGATCAATCCGACGGGTGACAGTGGACTCACGCCGCTTGCGACGAGTCCGACTGTTCCCAGAGCCGTCCAGCCGCCGAAGACGTAGACACCGACCTCCGGCATCGACGTCAAGTAAGCGATCAAAATCAGGGTACAGGCACCGACGATGAGATTGACGATGAGCGGAAACGAAGGGAACAGGCTGGAGAACACCAGTGCAGGATAGCAGACGAACGCGGAGATGAGCAACACGAGCGACTGGCCTGGCGGGAACAGTCGGCTGCTGTGGACGCCGCTTCGATCCTGTTCGTTCCTGACGGCGTGACTGCCGCTGGTCGCCCAGCCCACCGGGCCACCGACGTTGTTCGTCGCCCCCCCATCGACCGTCGCCCCGCCGGCCGCGGTTCCACCGCTGGACGTCCCGCCTTCGTTGCGGACGCCGGACGCCCCCGCTGCTTCTCTGGCTCGACGTCGGCGTTCGCGCTGGCGCCGTTTCTCGGCTGCCTCCTCGTCGCGCCAGTCGCCTCTGCCGGCCCAGGTCGTCCCTTCCCCGCTCGATTTGGTCCAGTCGGTCTCGGCCGCCTCGCTCGACGCAGACGACGTGTCGGTCGCAGCCGCGGTAGAATCGTCGTCCCCCCAGTCGGCGTCCATCGTCGTCTGTCGAACGTAGCTCTGGTGACCGAGCTGATCGTAGCGCGCTCGCTCGTCTTCGTCGGTCAGCACGTCCTTGGCCTCGATTACTTTCTTCGTCCGCTCCTCAGCGTCATCGGCGTCGCTGACATCTGGATGTGTCTCCTTGATCCGGTCGCGATAGGCCTCGGTGATCGCCTCGGCGTCGGCGTCGGGAGACACACCGAGGACGTCGTAGAACGTCTCTGCCATGCTAGGGTGCGGGGGTTGTACTCACAGTAGCTACCCTGCCCAAATAAAGCCAGTGCCCTCGGCGTGACGGGGGACTTTTTGACCTGCCGTCCCTCAACCGCCCTATGGTCTCTGAGCTCTTCGATTCCGACCGCTGGGACCCCATCGAGCGGTTCGACTTCACCGACATCACCTACCACCGCGCCCGCGAGGTCGGCGCGGTCCGCATCGCCTTCGACCGCCCTGCCGTCCGCAACGCCTTCCGCCCCGAGACCGTCGACGAACTCTCGACCGCACTCGATCACGCCAAGCGCCAGACCGACGTGGGGTGTGTCCTGCTGACGGGGAACGGCCCCTCGCCGAAAGACGGCGGCTGGGCCTTCTGTGCGGGTGGCGACCAGTCGATTCGTGGGGAGTCTGGCTATGAATATAGCGAGTCGCCTGGCGACTCCGAAAAGCCGAGCGGGGAGCGTAGCGACCCGAGAGGCAAGCGAGACGAGGGCCCCGACAACCCCGACGCCCCCGAGAACGTGGGTCGGTTGCACATCCTGGAAGTCCAGCGCCAGATCCGCCACATCCCAAAGCCCGTCGTCGCCGTCGTCCCGGGCTGGGCCGTCGGCGGCGGTCACTCGCTACACGTCGTCTGTGACCTCACCCTCGCCAGCGCCGAGCACGCGAAATTCCTCCAGACCGACCCCGACGTGGCGAGCTTCGATTCGGGATTCGGATCGGCCTACCTCGCCAAACAGATCGGCCAGAAGAAAGCCCGCGAGGTGTTCTTCCTCGGGAAGACCTACTCCGCCGCGGAGGCAGCCGACATGGGCATGGTCAACGAAGCCGTCCCGCACGAGCGCCTCGAAGACGTCGCCCTGGAGTGGGCCGAGACGATGACCAGCAAGTCCCCGACCGCCATGCGCATGCTCAAGTACGGCTTCAACCTCACCGACGACGGTATGGTCGGCCAGCAGGTCTTCGCGGGTGAGGCGACCCGCCTCGGCTACATGACCGACGAGGCCAAAGAGGGTCGCGACGCTTTCAACGAAGGGCGCGAGCCCGAGTTCGACGAATTTCCCTGGCACTTCTAGGTACCACTTTTTACTCCTCGGGTGTCCTCGCGCGCTCCACGAAGCGCGCTGCGGCACCCTGCGTCTGCTCACGGGCGCGCAGCGCCCGTTCGCATGGTATGCGAGAGCTCCGCTCTCGCACTATCGCAAAAACTTGGGGAAAAAGGCCGGAATCGCCATGGTGGGCGATTCCGGGGGTCTGCGGAGTGCAATGACGCAGACGCCGTCAGAGCTGTGCTCTGACGGAAAAACACGCCTTCGGCGCGTACGTCCGTCTCTGCAGCAGGCCTGCCCTCCCCCGGGTCGCGCGCTGAAACGCGCTCCCGGCCACCGCAATTGTGAGTCGAGGCTCACGAT
This sequence comes from Halapricum salinum, assembly GCF_004799665.1. Classification (NCBI taxonomy): domain Archaea; kingdom Methanobacteriati; phylum Methanobacteriota; class Halobacteria; order Halobacteriales; family Haloarculaceae; genus Halapricum; species Halapricum salinum. The sequence continues at coordinate 2,808,950 of NZ_CP031310.1, read as the reverse complement.
TCAAACGTGATCTGACTCCTCTCGCCCCGACCCAGCCTCCTCCGACTGCCGCGGGGCCAATCTATTTTCGGCTGGCAGACGAGTTTCGGTACATGAGCGATCTGCTCACAGACGACGAGATCGAGGCACAGCTACCCGAGGGCTGGGAACGAAAGGGCGAGGAGATCGTCCGAGTCTTCGAGTTCGACTCCTATCTGCCGGGCGTCGGGTTCGCCTCGGCAGTCGGCGGCCTCGCAGAAGACGCCTGGCACCATCCGGAGATCACGATCACCTGGGGCGAGGTCGAGGTCCGACTCACGACCCACGACGCCGGCGGCATCACCGAGAAGGACATCGATCTCGCCGAGCGCTGTAACGGCATCTACGACTGATGAGCAACCGAGACGTCGACGGCGACGCTTCCGACCACTCTGGGAGTGCCCGCTACGTCTTCGGCGTCCGCTTCCGACTCGAACCCGACGACCCCGCGGTGGCAGTCGATCCCGCGACCTTCGAGACCACACTCTCGCGGGCAGCGGACCCGCCCGGCGAGGAGGGGTGGCGCTTCTTCCAGCACAACCTCTGGCGGGGCGAACTCGGCGACGAGGCGTTCATGCGCGCGGAGGCCGAGGCTGCGCTGGGGGTGGCCGTCGAGTCGATCGACTTCCGGGAGCTACGAACTGACGAGGCGTATCTCGACGCACTGAAAGGCGAGATCGAGGGCGACCTCGAGCAGTTCAACGCCGACAGCGTGAGCGAAGTGCTCAACAAGTATCTCGGAAGCTCGATCCACGTCCGGGAGTGAGGGCGCTCAGATCGGGAGTCGGTTCCGAAGGGTTTCCCACCACTCCCGGCTGGCGCTGACACCGCGCTCGAAGTGGTCGTCAAGCCGGACCGCACCGTAGACGCTGATGGCCGCGAGACCGGCCCCGGCGAGCACGTCGACCCCCCAGTGGATTCCGAGGTACATCGTCGACAGACAGACCGAGAGCGCGATCGGAATCGCGATCGGGGCCCAGCGAGGGTAGAGATCACGCGTCATAACGGCGAGCGTGGCGACCGTCACCGACAGCGAAGTGTGCAACGACGGAAAGACGTTCGTGTTGGTGTTGACCTCGGAGGTGAGAAACTGTGCTTGCGGCCAGAACGAGTACAGGATCCCCTCGCCGATCAGATAGTTCCGAGGGCCATAGGCGATAAACAGGATGTAACAGACCAGCCCGATGACGTAGTTGAGTATGTACGCCAGGATCAAGAGACGAAGGGGCTTCGTCCGGTCGGCGAGCGCGTAGGCGACGATCGGGAACACGAGCAGGTACGCGTAGCCGTAGACGTAGATGGCCGAGAAGTACGTCGTCGCGGTGGAGGTCTGAAACGTCTGGAGCCAGGCGACGAACGTACCCTCGATCTCGAAGATGACCGGGCTGAGATGGAAGCCGATCGCCCACTGGACCACCGTGCCGACTTCCCGAAGGGCGCTCGTGAATCCGAGCACGATGCCCAGAAATACCAGATACGGAGCCACGATGCGCAACTGCGTGAAAAATTGCTGGCGCGTCCGGGGAAACCGACTGAAACCGACGACCGCCCCCAGCGATACCGCTACCGCCAGGGCGACGACCGCCGCAACTTGCGTCAATACTTCGAACAGTGCCATCGATCGAATCTACTCATATAGTTGGCAGACGATCGATCTCAATAAACCAATCGACCGTCGTTCGTGTACTGGAACCCGGCGTCCTCGAAGTACTGTTTCGCCCGTTCGACGTCGAACTCGCCACCGCTCCCAGCGAATGGTACTTCCGGATCACTACCGTTCCAGGCCAGCGACGACGGAATCCACTCTGCGTCAGTCACGGGTGTGGTCAGCGGGTCAGCGTGCCCGTCGAAGGTCGATTCGACGATATCACCCTTGTCGAACAGTCGAGCGATCGCACGCCGAAAGCCCGGATTCTGGAGCGGCCGTCGACGGGCGTTGAATCCGACGTGGTACACCGTCCGCGAGGGAGACGTCACCAGATCGACAGCCGATTCGTTCCGGACGTTCGAGATGACGTCGTTGCCGAGCTTCGGAACGGTCGCGTCGACGTCACCGTCAGTGAGCAACGAGAGCCCGGCGAGATCGGACGGAACTACCCGGAACCGGAGTGAGTCGAACGCCAGCGGACCGAACCGCTCGAACAGGGCAGTCCCTTCTCGATTCATCGGATGGTCGCTGTTTCGGGTCAGAACGAGCGACTCCTCGACTGTTCGGCTCTCGAACGCCAGTGTCCCAGCCCCGACCGGGTCAGGATTGTCCCAGGTGACGGCCTGTGTCAATCCGGTCGACTCGTCGACGACGTCGGTTCGCGACTCCCAGACGTGTTCCGGAAGCAGCGGCGCTGTCAGTACAGTCCGTGCGACAGCAGGCGCAGCGTCGACCGAGATCCGGACCGTCTGATCGTCCAGGACGTCCACGGCGTCGACCAGACTCGATTGTCTTCGGAACCGCGGGGCGGGATGGCGAGTCTCGCCAGTTCCCATCGCCGTGTCGTTCAGGAACCGATAGGTGAATTGCACGTCCGCGGCGGTGAGGGCCTCGCCGTCGTGCCAGGTGAGATCCGGATGGAGTTCTAGACGGATCTCGCGAGCCGACTCGTCGATCGACCACGACTGCGCGAGCCACGGACGTATCTGCCCGTCGTAGTACCTGCCGAGCGGGTCGTACAGATACGCCGTCAGCGCGTCGAACTCGCTAAACGTCGGGAGGAGAGGATTGAGTCGTTCGGTCAGGATCTTCTCTACGGCCGTCATCCGCAATCGTCCCTCTGGGGAGCGCCCCGGTGCCGGATCGAGCGCGAGCAACCACAGCGGATCCCTGGCCCTAACCCGATCCCAACCCTCGAACCGGTTTCGCCTGACCGCCGCGATCGCCGTATCCGAAAGCAGCGGCACGATCGGCTGTTCACCTGTGATAGCAGTTAGCGCGTCCTGAATCGTCTCACGGCGCTGCTGGCCCGATTGATAGCGCTGGGCGTCGAGCAGCGAGTCGCTTCCCTGATCGGTAAATCCGAAGGGATTCTGCCAGCCGACTCCGTTCGAGTACGACGACTGGAACGTGGTCCGAAGATAGTCGGGGTCCCGGTCGGCGGCCATCGTGCCGATATAGACGTCGAAATCGCGGTTCGTCAGAACCTTTTTACGGAGTTGGTCGGTCGGTGTCAGCAGAAAGTCCGTCGCGATACCGACCGCTTCGAGGCGGTCGACCAGTGTTCTCGCGATGGCGGTCAGACGGGCGTCTGCGTCTGCGGGAACAGTGACGATTTCGAGTGATACTTGCTCGCGAGAGGAGCCACCGAAGAACCGCTCGATCGTCTCGACGCAGCCACTGGAGAGTCCACTCGCTGCGAGCGCACCACCGGCGAGTGCGCGCCGACGCGTCAAACCGTGTCGCGGAGATGATTCGGCGTCCATGGGAGGGTAAATGATATGGCCAGCTACGGGGTCGGTGACGGCCGTAGTGCCCTACGTCGTGATATATAGACGGTCGATACATTGGCACAAGAAGATGTCGACTCGGGGCGAATCCGTACCACAACGCTTTCACCCCAACACGCGTACCCTGGGCTACTGATGCCCGTCGAACTGTCGGGGACATATACGACGGCCACGATCATGGTCGAAGACGAGTCGCTACTCGAAGAGTCGGCGATCGAACAGATCCAGTCGGTGATCGACCACCCCGCGTTCACCGAGCCGGTCGTCGTGATGCCCGACACGCACTGGGGCGCGGGCGCACCGATCGGGTTCACGATGGCGCTGCCCGACCGAGTTGTCCCGAACATCGTCGGCGTCGACGTCGGCTGTGGCATGGCCGCGACGAACCTCGGAGACTCCCTGTCGCTCTCTCACGAGGAACGCGAGCGCCGGGTCCGGGAGGCGATCCCGATGGGCCGGTCGGTCCACGACTACGACGACGCACCACACCTCGTCGAGCAGTTCCCCTTCGAGCGCGCAACCCAGGTCTTCGAGCAGTTCGACGCGGCCTATCGCGAGCGATTCGGCGAGTCGATCGACCCGCTCGAATTCGACTTCTCGGGCTACGACGAGGCCTATTTCAAGTCTCTCTGCAATCGCGTCCTCTCACGCAAGCGCCAGGGGATCAGCCACGTCATCAAGAGCGCCGGGACGCTCGGCGGCGGCAATCACTTCGTCGAGTTCGCACAGGCCCGCGACTCCGGCGAGTACTGGCTGGTCATCCACAGCGGCTCGCGCTATCTCGGCCTCGCAGTCGCCGAATACTGGCAGGAACGCGCCACCGACCTCCGCAACGCCGACGCCATCCGCGACGCCGTCCCCGACGACCTCGAAACGTACCTGAAATTCGATCCCGAAGCCGTGAGCGACTCGGACCTCTGGGCATGGATCACCGGTGGCAAGGGCGAGTCCCACATCGACCGCGAGGCCGTCCTCGCGGACTTCGAGGGCAAAGAAATCGAGCGAGTGTTCGATCGGCTGAACGCCATCGAACCCGACCCCGAGGAACGCAACACTGATCTGGACTTCCTCGACGGTCGGGAAGCTCACGGCTACTACGTCGACATGCTGTTCGCCCAGCAGTACGCCCGCTGGAACCGCGCCCTGATGAGCGACGCTGTCTGCGAAGCGCTGGGTGTCGAGCCCGTCGATCGCTTCCAGTCCGTGCACAACTACATCGACTTCAGGGACCTGACGATCCGCAAGGGCGCGACACCGGCCCGTGAGGGCCAACGGCTGGTCGTCCCGTTCAACATGGCCGAGGGATCGGTCCTCGCTCACGGAACGGGTAACGACGACTGGAATCAGACGGCTCCGCACGGAGCGGGCCGGACGATGAGTCGCCGGGAGGCCAGCGCGAGAGGCAGCGTCGAGGAGCTCGCCGAACAGATGGACGGCGTCTACTCCGAGTCGATCGTCGAATCGGTCCTCGACGAGGCCCCAATCGCCTACAAGGACGCCGGGGCGATCGCGAGCGAACTCGAAGCCACCGCCGAGATCGTCGAGTGGCTCGATCCCGTTCACAATCTCAAGGCCACCGAGTAGGAAGGTGCCGTCGGTCGGAAAAGCAACCCTTTTGCGCCCGCTCGCTGGACTCACAGACATATGTTGGGTCTGGGGTCGCTGGCTGCTCGAGCGAAGCGACGGGTCCTCGCCGATCTCCGTTCGGACCCGTATCTCGTGGCGATCCTCGCCGGCGCGGCCGTCTTTGCCGGGCTGTTCGTCTGGCAAGAGATTCCGAACTTCGCGACCTGGGACGGCCGCGATCGGGTGCTCGATCCGATGGTCGCCTACGGGCGGGTCATCGACGAGCCGAGTCTGGGCGCGCTCCGCGAGGGAGTCGTCTGGGGGCGCGAACCGTTCGGATCGACGTTTTACCTCTACGGACTCGTCGTCCTGCCGGTCGTGCTGGCGGCTGCGGTCGTCGGCGATCTCGACGCCTTCGCCCAGTTCGGACTGCCGACCCAGGAGTTCGGCTTCTGGGAAGTCTGGCACGCGACGCCCGAATGGATCTGGACGTGGACGATACTGCTCATCCGTCTTCTGAACGTCCTGTTCGCCCTCGGCGCGGTCTATCTCACCTACCGACTCGGGACGCAACTTCGCGACCGGACGACCGGGCGACTGGCCGGCGCGTTCCTCGCCGTCACCTGGGGGCTGATCACGCTCGTCCACGAGGCCGGCGAGGACGTGCCGTCGCTGTTCGTGCTGTTGCTCGCGCTCTACCTGCTCGTGCGGTACGTCCAGGACGGTTCACAATGGTACTTCTTCGCCGCGAGCGCGGCCGGCGCGGCCGCGATGACGCTGAAACTGACGACCGCGCTGATCGTGTTCGTGATCCCCATCGCGCACCTGATCCGCGTCCAGGGTGAGGGCCGAGACTGGCGGTCGATACTGGACGATCGTGCCCTGATCGCGAAAGGCGCGGGAATCGGCGCACTCGTGATCGTCCTCGGCTTTCCCACGTTACTCGTCGGGGGCGTCGCCGAGTTCGTCTCGCGGGTCTTCGGCCATCCGGCCTACCGGGTCACGGTCACGAAAGGCCCCGACGCCCCCATCTGGTGGTGGTTCCTCCGCGGCTATCTCACGACGCTGGGTCTCCCGCTATTCCTGGCAGGAGTTGCGGGCGTCGGCGCCGCACTCGTCCGGTTCCGCCGGCGACTGCCCGCCGTCGACGCCTCGGCCGTCCTCCTGATGTATCTACTGGGCCACGTGCTCTTGCTCGCGACCTGGCACGACTTCCGGCCGCATCACCTCCTCCCCACGCTGCCGCTGCTCGTCGTATTCCTGGCGATCGGCCTCGCGGACCTGCGCGACCGTAGACCTGCGATTGCTCGGCCCGTGATCGCGGTGTTGTTGCTCACGACAGCCGCCTACGCCGGCGTGGGCGCGGCCCAGTACGGCTCGATGCCCAGAGCGGAAGCCGTCGACTGGATGAACGACAACGTCGACCGGAACGCGACCATGGAGATCTACACCTCCGGGTTCGAGGAGGCCGCCGTCCCCCACTGGCTGGAGGTTCAGTACATCGACGGGGTCGAGGACCAATCGACGCTGGAGCCCTGCCCCGAATACGTCCAGCTCACCTATCGTGACTTACTGTATCTCCGTGACGTGCCCGACGACCACCGGACGTGGTTCACCCGGACCAATACCACCGAACGGCGCGAGCACTACCGGGGGCTACTCAACGGGAGCTACGGCTACGAGATCGTCGCCGAGTTCGGGGATCGACCACCCAACTTCGTCCCCGATCGACCCACGCCGGGATCGATCACCGAGATTCTCCGCAACGGGATCTACCCACACACGAACCAGTACTCCGACGAGCAGGAACTGCGCGAGAATCAGTACGTCGCGATCCTCCGACGGAACGGTACCTGCACTCGCCCGCTCGACCGCCCGCCCGGAACGTGACACCTACGTTACTGAAACACAGCTCAGAGAAGCAACAAGTGACTGTGGGTGGAACTGGGAGATATGTTGTACGCAGGAAGCGACGATGGCGTGTATCGAATCGACGCCGAGTCTACGAGGAAGGTGCTCGACGCCGGGCGCGTGTATCGCGTTCGGCAGTTCGACGGCGTCGACGGCGCGTTCGCGACAGGCGAGTCCGGGCTGTATCACACCGCCGACGGCGAGCAGTGGTCGCAACTGAGTGTCCCCGAGTCGTCGGTGTATTCGGTCACTACCGATCCATCGGGACGCACGCTCTACGCGGGGACGCGACCGGCCCGGATCTACAGCGCCGACCTCTCGGCGGGCCTCCCGGCCGAGTCAGCGGACTGGGCCGAACTCGACGGCTTTCGCGACCTCCGCGAACAGGCCGACTGGGGCCTGCCGCGCCACGACGACAAGGCCCAGGTGCGGAGTCTGCAGACCCACCCCGACGCCCCCGAACGGATCGTCGCCGGTCTCGAAGTCGGTGGCGTCTTCGTCAGCGACGACGGGGGCGACACGTGGGTCGCACGCCACGCTAGCGACGTCGACTCCGAACACCCCGACGACGTCCACGAACTCGTGATCGACGACAGCGAGACGTTCGTCACCGCGACCGGCGACGGTCTCTTCCGAACCGCGGACGCCGGCCGCACCTGGCGACGGCTCGACACCGGCCACAGTCAGCGATATTTCCGGGGTGCACTCGTCCACGACGGCGTCGTCTACGCCGGGGGCGCACACGGTCCCTCGCCGACCTGGGACGAGAACACCGACCACGCCATCTTCGAGTCTCACGACGGCGAGACGGTCGAGACGGTCCTCTCACCCGTCCCCGACGAACTGGTGGTCGGCGGCTGTGTCGCAGACGACGAGGTGTTCCTCTCGACCCACCGCGGCAGCATCCTCCGGCGAACCGACGACGGCTACTCGAAGTTCGGGTCGGTCCCGACACCGGGCCAGCTTCGGGGACGATACCTCCACCTCACGGCTGTCGACGTGTAGTGTCGCGCGACCGTCGCTGACTCGTCGCGAGTGAACCGGCGGCGGAAAGCATTTACTGGATGATCGACTAGGTTCGCAGTCCTCATGGCGAACGCGGCCTACGATGTCTGGTTGTTCGACCTCGACGGGACGCTGATCGACATCGAACCCGACCATCCGCGGTGGGTGTTCGACGAGATCGGGGACTGCCTGGGCCGCGACTTCTCCGATCAAGAAGTGCGGATTCTCTGGCACGGTCTCGGCGGGACACGCAACGAGCAACTGCGCGAGTGGAGGATCGATCCCGAGCCGTTCTGGGAGGCCTTCCACGAGATCGAAGATCCGATCCGCCGCGCAGAGGCGACCTACCTCTACGACGACGCCGAACGGTTGCTCGCCTCGCTCGATCGCCCGGTCGGCCTCGTCACCCACAGCCAGACCCACCTCACCGAGGCCGCGCTGGACCACCTCGACATCGCCGACTGGTTCGACACCGTCGTCTGCTGTGACGACGAGATCGGCTGGAAACCCGACCCCGACCCGGTCCACCTCGCGCTCTCCGATCTGGGCGTCGCCGGCAACGGCCACGACGGCGTCTTCGTCGGCGACAGTCCCGGCGACGTGGGCGCGGCCTGGAACGCCGGTCTCGACGCCGCCCACGTCGAACGCTTCGATCCGCACGAGCGCGGCCAGTGTGTCCGAGCCGACCACCGCGTCGATCGCCTGGACGACCTCTGGGCGCTCGCTGGGACTGCCGACAGTGGCTCCGAAGACGCCGGGTGATCAGGGTTCGTAGCCCGCCAGCGACTCGAACACTGTCTCGTCGTCGATCGCCGTCGCGAGTGCTTCGACACCGGGTTTCCCGGCGCGGTCCTCGGCTGCGACGACCCGAACCGTCTCGGACCCCAGCGAGACGAATCCCAGCCCGAGTTTCTCGGCCGACACCCGGAGCCCGAGTCCCGCGTCGACGTCGCCGCGCGCGACCATCCGCGCCGGGCTCTCGTGGGCGCGGGCTGCCCGCTCGTAGCCCGAAATCTCGTCGGCTGCGTTCTCGGTATCCAGATGAGCGAGCGCAGCGTCGAACGTCGCCCGCAGGCCGCTGTCCCGGGGTCGATTGACGAACGACAGATCCGCCGCGACGAGCGAGTCAAGCCCCTCGACAGCGTCTGGGTTGCCCTCGGGGACGAGCAAGCCCCACTCGCGAGTCCACGAACCGACCTCCGTGGCGTCCGACGGGGGCTCGATCGGCCCGCTGAGAGCCGCGACGTCGGTGATCCCGTCTTCGAGTCGGCGGACACCTGCTCGCGAGCCATCCGCGAGATAGCGCGGCCGCTCCACCTGGTCGAGCAATCGCGACAGCGCCGGATCGTCCTCACCACACCCCACGAGCGTCGGAATACGCACCGAGGGCGAGAACAGCTGGACCTCGACCCTCTCACCCGAGGAGAGTTCGTTCGTGTCCGGTTCCATCGCCACGACGCCGTCGGCAGCCGTCAGCGACGTCGTCGCGCCGCTGCCCTTGTCGACCGGATAGACCAACGTCTCGCCCGCCCCACTCTCTCGCGGCGCTGCCGCTCGACTGTCCGGTTCGGTCCTCGAACCGCCCTCGACCAGCCCGACCGGCATGTACCGTAGCCGACCTTGTTCGAAGCGCTCGCGAACGGCCATCCGCCCAGTGATCGTCGCCGTTCGCCCTTCCGGCAGGCCCGCAGCCTCGCGGATCGCAGGCGCGACGAACGTCCGGAAGATCGTCAGCGCCGAGACGGGATAGCCCGGCAGTCCGACGTAGGCCGCCTCCGCGAAGCGCCCGACGAGCATCGGTTTGCCCGGCTTGACGGCGACCCCGTGCAAGAGCAGGTCGCCCAGGTCCTCGACCACGCGATAGATCACGTCTACCGTCGAGGCGCTCGTCGACCCCGAGGAAAGGACGAGGTCGCACTCCTCGGCGGCCTGCCGGAGGACTCGTTCCAGTTCGTCCAGATCGTCGCCGACGTGGGGGTAGGTGACGGCCTCGCCGCCGGCCTCTTCGACGCCAGCAGCGATCGTGTGGGTGTTGACGTCGTAGATCTGGCCCGCGCGGTGGTCGAGGTCCTCGCCTGGCCGGACGAGTTCGTCGCCCGTCGAGACGATCCCGACCCGCGGCGGTGCTCTCACGGAGACGTCGGCGACGCCGAGTGCCGACAGGAGGCCGATCTCGCGGGCCGTAATCTCGGTCCCGGGTCCGAGTGCGCGCTCACCCGCCGCGATGTCCGCGCCCGCGAGCATGACGTTCTGGCTGGGCGTGACCGCCGTCCGGATCGCGACCGTCCCCTCGTCCGGCTGGTCGGTGCGCTCGACTTTGACCACGGCGTCCGCGCCCTCGGGCAGCACTGCGCCAGTCGAGATCTCGACTGTCGTCCCCGCCTCGACTGTCACATCGGGATTTTCACCGGCGTGAACCGCTCCAGCGAGTTCGAGTTCGACGGGATTCGCCTCGCCCGCGCCCACCGTGTCGCGGGCCCGAACTGCGTAGCCGTCCATACCCGCCCGGTCGAACCCCGGGACGTCGATAGTCGCCTCCAGGCGCTCGGCCAGCACCCGGCCGCGAGCCTCGTCGAGGGCGACAGTTTCGGTGCCGCCACCGACATCCAGGTCCGCGATCGTCTCGTGAGCCTCCTCGGGGCTCGCGAGGTCACGGAACTCGGTCCGGTCACTCATTGTACTCCCAGTTCTCGACCGCGACTGTTTCGCCCTGTGGGATTCCCTCCCGGGACTCGGGGACGACGACCCAGCCGTCGGCCTCGGCCACGCTCGAAAGGACGCTCGCGCCGCTCGTCCGGGTCGGTTCGGCGATCGGCTCACTCTCTTCGTTGTCCCCCAGGCGAACGCGAGCGAAGGTCCGAACGCCGACCTCGCTCGGGATCTTTCGGGCGAGTCGTGCCTCCGTCCTCGGCAGCGGATTCGTCGGCAAGTGGCCGATGTGCTTCAGGAGGGGGCGAAGTAACTGGACCGCGCCGACGATACAGGAGACGGGATAGCCCGGCAGCATGACGATCGGGCGACCCTCGACGATCCCGAGGCCGGCGGGATGGCCGGGTTTGATCGCGATGCCGTGAACCAGCACCTCGCCGAGGTCCTCGACGACTTCGGGGAGCAGGTCGCGCTCGCCGACCGACGACCCGCCGGTCGTGACGACGATGTCCTTGGTCAGGTCCCGCTGGATGGCCGACCGCAGCGCCGAACGCTGGTCGGCGACGATATTTCGATCCGTCGCAGCCCCGCCCCAGCGCTCGACGTACCGCGAAACCGTGAAGCCGTTGGTCTCGACGATCTCGCCCGGCTCAGGATCGTGCTGGACGAGTTCGTCGCCGGTCGGAACGACCCCGACAGTCGGTCGCTGGGAGACCGCGACCTTCCCGACGCCGGCGACCTTGCACAGGCCGAGATCCGAGGGTCGAAGCTGATGGCCGGCTTCGAACAGCTGCTGGCCCTCCGAGACGTCCTCGCCCACTGGACCGACGTTGGCCCCCTCGGCGACGGCCGTTTCGATCTCAACGCGGTCGTCACGCTGGCGCGTTCGTTCGACCTTGACGACGGCGTCAGCGCCCTCGGGAATCGGACTCCCGGTGTGGACCCACTGGGCCTGTCCAGGTTCGACGGGTCCCGAGTCGACGTTCTGGCGCTCCATGACGACGGGCGAGCGCTCGCTCGCGTCGAACGTCTCGCTGGCGCGTACGGCGTACCCGTCCATCGCCGCCCGCTCGTAGTGGGGCACGTTGCGCCGGGCCGTGACTGGCGCGGCGAGGACGCGGTCCTCGGCCGCCGACAGCGGGAGTCGATCCGTGCGATCGATCGGCGTCGTCGCCTCCTGGATCGTCGCCACCGCGTCGGCCAGCCGTGTCACCTCGCTGAATCCCCTCGATTCGTCGCTCATACCTCTCCCTTCGGCGGGTACAACTAAAGGCCCACGGGGAGCGGTTCGACACCGGCCTCGCACGCGACCGGAAATCTAAACACGCGCCGTCCCGCCTACTCGGGCATGGACGTCATCGATCGGATCGGCGCGGTGCGGCTGTGGGTCGCCGCCTTCCTCGCGAGTGTCGCGGGACTGGCCACCGGGTCGACCCTCGCACATCGGACAGTGTACGACGGGTTCATCTGGCGGTACTTCTGGGGCCCGGTCGCCGCGGACGCACACAACGCCCAGTGTGCCATCAACGACGGCGAATCAGTAACCTACGGATACGCTGACGCCGTCTGCACTGGTGTCCCGTCCGACGCGTTCGTCGCGACGCCCGGATACACCGCCGTCTCGGAAGTCGGCTACATGATCGTCGGGCTGTTCTTCCTGCTCGGCGTGATCCTGCTGTTGCGTCGACTCAACCTCGGCCACAACCGCAATCTCTTCTTCGGGCTCGTGCCGTTCATGCTGTTCGGCGGCGTCCTCCGGGTCGTCGAGGACGCAAACGACAGTGTCATGGGTCCGAACTTCGGCGGGGAAGCACTCATCCCCTATCCGACCAACACCCTGTTGATCAGTCCGATAATCTACTTCACCGTCTTCTTCGTCACGCTGGGCGCGCTGCTGAGTAGCGTCGCTCTCTCCAGGCGGGACTACGTCGACTCCTACCCGAAGACGCTCGGGATCATCGGAGCGGTCCTGTTCGTGCTCACCTTCGCCAGTCTGATCATCGTCTCGGTCCTCCGCGACTCCGTCGGGTTCTACCCATCCTTCCTGCTGGTGACCGTTGGACTCGCCTCCGTGATCGCCTACGGGATCTACTGGCTGGCCGAGCGATTCGCCCCCGAGATCAACCGCGGCACCGGCTACATCGGGCTGGTCGTCGTCTGGTCACACGCCATCGACGGCGTCGCGAACGTCCTCGCCTCCGACTGGTCGGACGTCTTCGGGTTGCCCTTCGGGTACGTCCCGAAACACCCGGCCAACGCGACCGTCATCTCGATCACCGACTCGGTGCTCCCCGCCTCCGTCACGGACGTCATCGGCACCTCGTGGCCGTTCCTGCTGATCAAGATCGTCGTCGCCGTCGCCATCGTCTGGCTGTTCACCGACGACTTCATGGAGGAGAGTCCGCGCTACGCGATCGTGATGCTGATGGCGATTGCAGCAGTCGGCCTCGGTCCCGGGACGCGGGACATGATCCGCGCGACGTTCGGAATCTGAAGTACTCCTTCTACGGGAAGGGATGATGTTCGCGATCCAGCCGCGGTTCGAACCCGAGTGACTCCGGGACGGTCCGGGCGCGCTCGCCGAAGTACGCGTCGTCGAAAAAGAGCGGCTGGGCTTTCGGACAGAGTACGCGCACGGCCTCGAATCCGATCGAGTCCACGTCCCGAGTCGTGATCCGACTCGCGTACGCCGACAGCTCTGCCTCGTCGAGACGGTCGAGAACGCGTTCGAGTTCGTCCCCACCGGTCGGCAGCTCCTCGGGACCGACGTCAGCCGCCGAGACGGATCGATCGACGTCGACGAAGGTCTCGATCTCCTCGGGGAAGTCGGCGTACCAGCCGATAGCACCGCTGGCGTCGGCCGCTGCCTCCCGACCCATCCCGCGCAGTTCCAGCCAGTTCTGGACGGCTTCCGACAGCGCCGACCGGGCCGCAGCCGCCGGGTCGAGGTCGGCGGCAGATCCGAGCGCGAACCGCGGCCACTCGCCCTCTCGGTGGACCGCCACGGCGACCACGGGAACGTCGACGTCCTGGGTCACCAACAGCGGCGTCACCGACAGCCCCTCCGCTCTGGTCCGGGAGGCGATCGTCTGGAACTGCTCGTCTGCGACCGCCAACCCCAGCGGTTCGAACGAGGAGTACCACGCGAGCATCGTCGCATCCCGTTCGAGCACCTCGTACAACCCCGAGAGCATGGCCTCGACGGTTCCGTTCCCGAGTCCGAGCCCCGTCGTTATCGCCGGCCTGATCTCCCGTTCCGGCGGCGGATACTGGACCAGTTCGGCCGGCAACCAGACGTCTCGCTTCTCCTGCAGGTCCTGGCCCTCGATCCAGTGCCGGGTGCGGTCGTCGTCGAGCAGATCCGGCGTCACGAACGCCGAGGGCAACACTGGATCGTCGAGGTCTGCGGGCGAGGCCTCCCGCAGGTCGGCGAGTCGATAGACGCCCGCACAGTAGCGTTCGAGTGCCTCACCCAGGGCTTTCATCAATGCCGCGTTCCAGTCGCCCGCGACGCCCGCGGCCTCCCGACTGGCCGTCGCGTCGCTGAACCCGCTCGTATCACACCCACGAGCGAGATAGTAGGGGACTGGATACGACTCGACCTCGCCGACTTCGTTGACCAGTCCCGTTCGCTCGTCCAGGGCCAGTTCCGCGCTCGCGAGCGCTTCGTCGACGTCTCTGTCACTGACCGTCCACTCCAGCGTCCGCTCGGGGGACTCACCACACGCACAGCCCGGCAGTGCGAGCAACGGATGTGTCGCCTCGGGAATCGTCTGTACCTGCCCGAAGACGTCCCTATCACCATCGGTCAGCACCCTCGCAGCCGCGCGACCGGCGATCGCGCCCGCGAATCGTTGCTGTGGGATCGCCGGCGCGGCCGTCGGCTGTTCGTCTGGATCGACGTTCGACTCGATCCGTCCTTCGAGACACGAATAACAGGCTGTCTCGGGACCGAATCCGGTGATCGCCGCGTCGACCACAGGGTAGCTACCCACGCCGCCAAGCTCGACGGCGATCCACGGTGTGGCTTCGAGCGTGTCGGTGACCTGTCTGAACACCTGATCGCCGGTGATACCAACGACAATCGCCAGCTCCGTCGTGTCGAGTTCGGCCGGATCCGTCTGCGTGACCGAGACGTCCACGTCAGCGAGCGCGGTCGTCACTGCCGCGGCCGCTGGGCCGGACCCGACGAGACCTACTGTCATCTCTGGGTTGGTACTCGCGTGCCGGAGAGAAAAACCCCAGGGCGTCGGAGTCGCCGGGAACCCTGACTGCTGTCACTCCAAGCGACTCCTGCTGCTCAGCGGCTGAAAAATGGTGAAATCGGCCACGGGTCGCTTACGATGCAATCAGGCTCTGGGCGACGCTCGCCAGTTCGTCGGCGTCGGCCTTGGTGAGACGCTCGTCGCCGAGCTTCAGACGCAGGCGCGGTCGCCCGACGTCGATCGGCACCTTCTCGGTGTCGATCAGGCCACGGTCTTCGAGCTGGGTCTTCGTCCGCGAGAACGTCGCCTTGCTCGCGAGGCCGATGTCCTCGCCCCACTTGCTGATGTCGTACAGCAGTTCGCCGTTCTTCGCGGCGACGAGCAGACTGATCGTTACCTCGTCCAGTCCGTCGCCGTCGCCGCGGGCGGTCTGCAACGAGTCCAACACGGCGTCGAAGTCCGCTGCAGCGTCGTCACCGATGTCGCTGATCAGGGTCTCCTGAACGGTCGACAGCGGCGGGGTGCGCAGCGAGAACTCCTCGGCGTCTTCCCAGCGGCTCTTGTAGTAGTCGTATGCCTCTTCGACGAACGCTTCGTCCGTCGTCGTCAGACCGGCCACCTGATCGCCCGCGCTGACCAGTGAGATGACCGCGTCCGGTGAGACGAGCAGGGAGTTGACTGGTTCTCCGTCGAGCACGCGAAGCGAGAGCACGTCCGACGCGACGAGGTCGGCGGCCGAACTCGCTACCAGGAAGTCGTCCATGACGTCCTTGAGATTGCGCTCGTCGGCGAGTACGTTCACTACGGGGACCTCCTCGATGCCATCCATCGACGACACCAATTCACGGATCGTCTCCGGGGAGGGGTTGACGACGACGAGCTCGCCGGCGCTCGTGAGTGTCGTCCGCAGGATGTTTTCGATTTCCGATTCAAGGAGGTTTTGGCTGACCATACTGTATTACTATATACTCAACGTATGTATTTAATTGTATCGACCAGCTTAGATTTATTTCAACAAGATGTAACGACAAGCGACGCTACCGTCTGGTCCACCTTTCTATCGAAGGAACTTGAATGTCTCGAATCTGTCGTACAGAACGGAAGAGCAACAGCTAAGGGAGGCACGTGGTCCCTGACCACGCGGGAGTCTATCAGCCGGGATCAGACCCGGTTGGCAAGGTCGTTCGACCAGTGGAACGCCCCGTCGTAGACGACCGGGAGAGAGGTTCCATCGAGGATCGACGCGAGTTCGTCGGCCTGGACCGTTGTCTCGACTGTCCGCCCGTACAGCCGTGCATCACCGTCGAACGGACACTCGTACCGGCGGCCAGTCGTCTTCGCCGAGACTGGCTCGTAGGTGACGTGATAGCCGTCGGGCTGATCGCTCAGCCGGAGGAGGGCCGGCTGGCCCCGGGTCGGGACCAGCGAGTCGGTGCCGTCGCCGACGACGGCGTAGTCTTTACCCATCAGTACCCGCCGTCTGGCCAGCCGGAGTGCGCCCTCGATGCTGAACCCGTGGACCAGCAGCCTGGCGAACGCCGTCCCGACTTTCGCCGCCTGTTCGTTCAGGACGGCCGTCAGCGTCACTGCCCCCGCGAGACTCCCCTGCTCGACCAGCCGCAACCCCTCGCGGTATGATCCGCAAGCGTTGAGGAAGAACGTCCGAGTTCGAGACTCGGGAACGTCGGCCATCGAGAGGTGTCCATCCGGGCAACGCAGCCCGCTCGCCTCACAGTGGCCGATGTAGTGGAGGAAGTCGTTGCGCTCGCCGAGCACGGCCGTGAGCTCGTCGGTTCTCAGTCCCTGTTCGACGCTGACGTCGATCGGGACGTCAGTCGCTCGTTCACGGTAGATCTCCGCGACAGCCGTGTGTTCGGCGGCCATCGACTCGTCGTTGAGGACGACAGTTACACTGAATGGATCGTCCGGTTGCCGATCGTAGCGATGTCTGTTCCGGTAGGCGCTGGTCGTCGTCTTGAACGCATCGAGTGGCGCACCGTCCGCCAGCCAGGCATGAGACGACCCCGCGCCGAGTTCCGGTTCGACGACGTCGACGGCTTCTATCCCACCCGCTGCCCGATAGGCGTCCGAGAGCGCCCGATCGAGCAAGTCGGCGCTCTCGATCGACGAGGCCGACGGCAGGTAGACGAGACTCATGTCGTCCAGCAGGTACGGCAGCGCCGGGACGTGCTCGACTGTCGGGCTGGCGGATGTCGAGAGGTGCCACTCGGGCAGTCGCTGACGCAATCGCTCTCCAAAGGCGCTCTCGTACCGTTCCAGCCGCTCGGCGACGGTTAACTCCCGGAGCCGGGCCGCGTCGAGGTCGTGTTTCGCCAGCAGCGGCGGCTCTGCCGGCGTATCTTCGCGAGCGAGACAGTCCAGATAGAACACCTGGCGTAGCAACGAGGCACACTCGTATTGAAATCCAGGGAGCGGCGAGAACGTCCGCTCGTATGCGCCCGTGTCTGCGACGAGCCGCGGCCGCTCGACGTTAGCGACCGTGACGGTCGCACCGAGGTAATACGCCAGCGGCGCGACCACGAACAGCGCGTCCAGCGACTCCGGAACCGTCACAGTCAGTGCCGACGTGTCCGCCTCGACGTCCAGTTTCTCAGGGACAGCGAGTGACGCGCCGACATCGACGAGCGGCGGATGTGACCGCTCGTCCGGATGCGAACGGGCTGGTCCACGACAGTGATGGGCGGCCGCCATCGCGGACAGACCGGCCGCGAGCCCGTCGGGCGTGGGTGGAATCGTGACTGTCGGAAGCGCCCCGTTCGGGTGGGCGTAAATCGTAACAGTTCGAGGCTGGTCGAACGATATCTGGACCGTCTCGTCGGTCCCCTCGACCGTTGCAGGTCCCTGGAACTGGATGACGACCGTGGGTGCAGCGTCAGGCGGTCGAGCACCACAGTCGGGAGTCGACGAGGACCGACACGACAGACGGTACGAACCGTCGGACAGCGGAAACGAATGGTCAGCCAGACGTGTCGTTCCCTCCCCGTGAACTCGTGCCGTCGTCGCCGGTATGGTCAATCGAGTCGTCGACCCCGTGATAGGTGCGCCGGTGTGAGCGCAGACGCTGATCGTCGCATCTCGATCGTCATCGTCCAGAGCGGGACGCGCGGTGGAGGGGTACCCCACCCAGTCGGCGGCAGCGATTTCGACGTCGAAACCATCGCCACCCCGACTTACTCCCGCATCTGTCACCCCCCAGGTGACCATGCATTCTATGCCTGTGCAGGAGACCCTATTATACTTACTGGTCGACCTGTTCAACCAACAACAGTTCGTAAGTTCACGTTCGCGACGGTGGAAAGGTAGATTATTATCCGGCGGGCCGCCAGTGACCGATATGGACTACGACGAAGTGCGTGCGATCGATCCGGAAGTCGCGGCGGCGCTTTCCGGCGAGGTCGAGCGGCAGAACGAGACACTGGCGATGATCGCCAGCGAGAACCACGTCAGCGAGGCCGTCCTCGAAGCCCAGAGTTCGGTCCTGACCAACAAGTACGCCGAAGGCTATCCCGGCTCGCGGTACTACGGCGGCTGTGAGTACGCCGACGAAATCGAGCAGCTCGCGATCGACCGTGCGAAAGACCTCTGGGGAGCCGACCACGTCAACGTCCAGCCCCACTCGGGCAGCCAGGCCAACATGGGTGTCTACCTCGCCGTGCTCGAACCCGGCGACAAGATTCTCTCGCTGGATCTGACCCACGGCGGCCACCTGTCCCACGGCCACCCTGCGAACTTCGCGGGCCAGGTCTACGACGTCGAACAGTACGAGGTCGACGCCGAGTCGGGCTACCTCGACTACGAGGGGCTGGCCGAGCAGGCCGAGGAGTTCGAGCCGGACATCATCGTCTCGGGATACTCCGCGTACCCGCGTGAGGTCGACTTCGAGCGTATCCAGGACGTGGCCGACGACGTCGACGCCTACCACCTCGCAGACATCGCCCACATCACCGGGCTGGTCGCCGCTGGCGTCCACGAATCTCCCGTGGGCGTCGCCGACTTCGTCACCGGCTCGACGCACAAGACCATCCGCTCGGGGCGGGGCGGCATCATCATGTGCGACGAGGAGTACGCCGACGACGTCGACTCGGCCGTCTTCCCCGGCAGCCAGGGCGGCCCGCTGATGCACAACGTCGCCGGCAAGGCCGTCGGCTTCAAAGAGGCACTCCAACCGGAATTCGAGGAGTACGCGGCCCAGACCGTCGAGAACGCCAGAGCGCTGGCCGACCGGCTCCAGAGCCACGGACTCGAACTCGTCTCCGGTGGCACGGACAACCACCTCGTCCTGATCGATCTTCGTCCCTCTCATCCCGACACGACGGGTAAGGAGGTCGAGGAAGCGCTCGAAGACGCCGGGATCGTTCTCAACGCCAACACCGTCCCCGGCGAAACGCGCTCGGCGTTCAATCCCTCGGGTATCCGCGCCGGGACACCCGCGCTCACGACGCGCGGCTTCGACGAGGAAGCATGTCGCGAGGTCGGCGACCTGATCGCGAAAATCGTCGACGCACCCGGTGACGAGAACGTCGTCGCCGAGGTCAGCGAGCGCGTCGCCGAACTCACTGACGAGTTCCCGCTGTACGACGACGACGAGCCGCTGTACGAGTGATTACGGGCGGCCGTACCGCAGGTCACGGCGAATCCCGCCTGTGATGAGCGAGATCGGGACCAGGACGATCATCGCGGCGGCGATTGCCAGCAGTATGGGTGCTGGCGGGAGCAACGCGAACAGGATGCCGAGCGTGTCGCCGCTGGCCTCGGCTTCGTCCACGGCGGTGCTCGCTGTCGGGTCGGTCGTGATCGTATAGAGGACCGCGACCAGCAGCGTCATGAACAGGATCGAGAAGCCGGTCCGAACTGGTCGAAAGAGAACCCGCCGCGTGTTGCGGCGGACCGCGCTCGTGTGTCTGTCGACGTCGCGTTTGGCGTCCCGTACGATGATGTTCCCCACGAACCCAAGTAGCCGTCGTCTAACCATGGGGTATAGACGCTGTCTCACAGCATAACTCTGCGTGTCGCCCGACACGGGGCAGAATAGAAGCGACCCGGATAGTGAACCTTTTGCCCGGGGCGGCCGGCCCTTCGGGTAATGACAGACGTCATCGACGGTAACGCCGTCGCCCAGGGGATCCGCGACGACTTGCGCGCCAGCATCGACCAGCTCGAAGCCGAAGACGTGACGCCGACGCTGGCGACCGTCCTGATGAGCGACGACCCGGCCAGCGAGACCTACGTCTCGATGAAGCAGGACGATTGCGAAGAAGTCGGCATCGAGGCCATCGACGTCGAGATCGATTCCGACGCGCCGGCCGAGGAACTGTTCGAGACGATCGACGAACTGAACGCCGACGAGAACGTCGACGGCATCCTCGTCCAGATGCCCGTCCCGGAGCACGTCGACAAGCGCGCGGTCCTGGAAGTGATCGACCCCGAGAAGGACGTCGACGGTTTCCACCCCGAGAACGTGGGTCGACTCGTCGCCGGGAACGCCCGATACAAACCCTGTACGCCCCACGGCATCCAGAAGTTGCTGGCTACCGCTGGCGTCGACACTGAAGGGAAAGACGCCGTCGTCGTCGGTCGTTCGGACATCGTCGGTAAGCCGATGGCGAACCTCTTCATGCAGAAGGCCGACGGCGGTAACGCGACGGTGACGGTCTGTCACTCCCGGACCGAGAACCTTGCCGAGAAGACCCGCGACGCGGACATCGTCGTCGCGGCGGCGGGCGTCCCGGAGATGATCGACGGGTCGATGCTCTCGGAGGGCGTCGTCGTCATCGACGTCGGGATCAACCGCGTCGACGCCGACACCGAGAAGGGCTACGAACTGATCGGCGACGTCGAGTACGACAGCGCCAAAGACAAAGCCAGCGCGATCACGCCCGTTCCGGGCGGCGTCGGCCCGATGACCCGGGCGATGCTACTGTACAACACGGTCAAGGCCGCCGGCCGACAGTCCGGCGTCGACATCGAATTACCCTAACGGCTTAGACTGTCGAGTCGCTCCTGTGCGGACGCGAGCGCCGGTTCGTCGTCGAGCGCCGCGTAGTGGCTCAGATCGACTAGCGCTTGCAGCAGTGTCTCGGCGGTCGCGACCTCGACCGCGCCGTCGAGAGCTTCGATCCGCTTCTTGTGATCGACGATCCGTCCGAGGACGGTTCGGGCGGTCTGGTCGGGCTGCTCGTCGAGATACCGGACCAGATCGCGACGATAGGCGTCGACGACAGCCGCCGTCGCGAGTCCGCGTGCGTCGGCGAGCGACGCCGGAACCTCCGCTGGCGGCGGGCGCTCACCAGCCTCGGCCCCCCGGAGTAACGACAGGAAGTACAGCTCTTCCTCCTCGCTCACGCGCATCGACCGGGCGAGTTCGCTAGCGACGTAGCGTAACTCGACGGCTGCGACGTACGTGGCGTCGAGCGGCTTGAGATCACCTGCATCGACGAAGCCGCGCTTGCGGACGTACTCCTGGCAACGATCTGCGGCGTCGGTCGCGACCTCCGCGAGCGCATCGCCATCGATCCGCTCGACGACCGGCGACAGTGACAGCGTGACCGGACTATCGGTGTGTTCGGTTCGCTCGTCGATGCCCACACTTCGGAGGCTGCCGCAGTCGGGACACTCGATCGAACCGGTCTCGTAGTAGGACCACTGGGACCCGCAGGATTGGCACTCACGCGCCCCTCGAACCTTCATACCTCGGCGTAGGCACGGGACGTTGAAAACAACCCCGTTCGAACTCGCCGGCAGTATTATCCGATCGGTCCCGCGACCACTAGACATGCGTGAGGAAGACGAAATCCGCGAGCAGTACGAGTTCCTCTGTGAGCAACTCGAAAGCGAGGAGATGCGCCACGAGGGTGTCAGAAAGTTGTTCACTCACTACAAACGGGCGCTCGGCTGGGTTCTGGAGGAAGAACCGTATCTGTAGTCCAGTCCCACGATTGCGTCCGAAGACCTCTCGGTATTCTCACCAATTGAGACGGTGTCGGTAACTTTAAGGCAATCCAGGCACCAGTTTCGGGTGACGCTTCGCTTGGAGGGCCGAAGCGTCAGCGGGGACCAATTCAGGGCGGCAAGCGTCCGTGTGGGCTTTTTCCGCCTGCACGGACGCTTTCCACTCGTTACGTGTAATCGAACTCGATAGCGACTGGGTTGTCTTGGAGTGCCTATTTGATCTCGAGCGAGCCGTCGCTCCCGTCGACGTCCCACTCGATCTCGAACTCGACGCTCAGTTCGCCTGCCTCTGCCGGCCCCTCGTGTTCGGCTTTCACCTCGAACTCTACGGATTGGGGTGGGTCGAGACTAACAGACTCGCTACCGCTTTCGAGCGTCAGCGCGTCTCCTGCGTCGAGTTTGTCCGCGACCGTTCGTAAATACGCGGCGACATCGCCTCGACTCGCGACCTGTTCGGACTTGAAGAGAACTTTTTCGGGCATCGTTACTGCTAGGCAATGGAGATATTTAACCCCAGCGACAAGAGAATGCATCGTCGACGTTCTATCTGGGATTGAACTACCAATCGTTATTGACGTCAGCTATTCTAGTAAGCCGAGGTATGTACTCACCTCAAATTACATCAGCGCCTTTATCCATTCAGAGTCGACTGAGAGCGACGTTCGTGTAGCTATCTCCGCCCACACACCAGTTCGAGTCGACATATTTATGAGATTCCGACAATAATATCCAGGTGGACATTACCGATGTACGACTTGACAGGATTTCAGCGTGACCTCCTATATGTCATCGCAGGCAAAGAGGAGCCACACGGACTCGCGATCAAAGAGGAACTCGAAGAGTACTACGAGAAAGAGATCCACCATGGACGCCTCTATCCGAATCTGGATACGCTAGTAGACAAGGGTCTGGTCGAGAAAGGACAACGCGACCGGCGGACAAACTACTACAGTCTGACGCGACGCGGGCGACGCGAGATCGAGGCGCGTCGCGAGTGGGAACAGCAGTATATCGACCTCTAAGCTGGACCGACAGGAGTCGTCGCGTTGCGTGGGGTTGAGCGCAGCTATCCTGCTCGCGACTGCGGTCAGTATCGGAGTCAAAGCTGGCCTGCCCGCCACAAGTTCGAACCGGTCGTTCGCCGGACAAACAGCCGTTTAGAGCAGTTACTTATAGTCGCCGCCACCGCGACCGGACTGACGACGGTCTGAGCGGCGGCCGGCAGAGTGACCGATCCGAGTAGTCGAAGGCCGGTTCGATAGTGACGGCGCCAAAACCATCACGAAAATAAGTGCACGTTTGACCCATCCTTATGAGGGCGGTGTCCGTACGTAGGGTTATGGATCGGGAGACAGCGACGCCGACGGTCACGTCGATGCCGGGCGAACGGGCGGCCGAGTTCGTCGAGCACGTTCACGAACACGCCGCGCCGAGCACGCACGTCTACGAGTTCGTCTGGCAGTACACCGAGGAAGCGATCGGTCCGTTCTGCACCGACGTCGACGGCAACGTTCTCATGGACTTCACCGGTCACGTCGGGGCCGCCCCGCTGGGCTACAACAACCCCACCATCCGGGATCGACTCGCGGAGTTCGACCTCGTCGATCCGATGAAGATCGCCGGCCAGGACTTCTACGCCTCCGCAGGTGAGGCCGACCTCCCGGGCCCCGACGCACTAATGGAACGACTCACCGAGATCTGCGACCACTACGACATGGACCGGGTCTTCCTCTCGAACTCCGGGGCCGAAGCGGTCGAGAACGCACTCAAGATCTGCTACGACGACACCGGCGGCAAGTACGGAATCACATTCGAAGGGGCGTTTCACGGCCGGACGCTCGGCGCGCTCTCACTGAATCGCTCCAAAGAAGTCTATCGCCGCGAGTTCCCCGAGATTGCAAGCGTCCACGACGCGCCGTTCTGTCGGGACCGACACTGCGATCCCCAGTCGTGTGAGTGTGGCTTCTTCGCGGGCGACACCTCCCAACTGCGGCGGATGCTCGACCCCGAGACGGGCCACGTCAACGCCGACGAAGTCGCCTACCTGATCCTCGAACCGATCCAGGGTGAGGGCGGGTATCACGTCCCGAGCGAGGCGTTCATGGACGAGATCGCCGCCCTGCAGGACGAACACGGCTTCCCGATCATCGCCGACGAGATCCAGTCGGGGCTGGGGCGCACGGGTGAGATGTGGGCCAGCGATCACTACGCGATCGAACCGGACGTCATCGCCGCGGCCAAGGGCCTGCGCGTCGGCGCGACAGTCGCTCCCCAGGACGTCTTCCCGGGCGAGAAGAGCCGCCTGTCCTCGACGTGGGGTGCGGGCGACATACTGGCGTCGATCCAGGGGAGTCTGACGATCGACATCATTCGCGAGCAGAATCTGACCGACAACGCGACCGAGCAGGGCCAGCACTTCCGGGAAGCGCTACGTGCGGAACTCCCCTCGGCAGTCGTCGAGGACGTCCGCGGGAAGGGGTTGATGATCGGTGTCGAGTTCGACACCAAGCAGCGCCGCGAGGCCGTCCAGGAGGCCGCCTTCGAGCGCGGCCTGCTGACGCTCGGGGCGGGCTACAAGACCATCAGGCTGCTCCCGCCATTGGACGTCACGAGTCGCGAGATCGAACTGGCGACCGAGGTGTTCGCCGAGGTAGTCGAGGCGGTGTCGCCAGCCGGTCGATGACTCCAGTCAGTTCCCGCTCCGTTCGCACCCCATCGAAGTGCTGACTATGCTGTCGTCGATCTCCCCGGATCGATCCACCCAGAGCACGTGGGCTTTCGTATTACAGTCTGACGGATCTACCGTGATTCGTTTTTCCCCGGATTCGCCTCCATAGTTCACAGTGAGCACATACTCACCCGACTGGCCCAGCCTGAGTCCGAGAGTTTCGTTCGCCGAGAGCCGGACAGATTCCTCGTGAATCGTCTCGTCAGGTCCGTACGACAGCGAGACGTCGAACGTTCGACTCTGGGAGTCTGCGTTCCAGACGTACGCCGTGACGACGCCCTCGAATTGCGCTGTCGACGGCTCACCGACCACGTAGCTCGGACCGATGTCTGGCCAGGTATGGTGTCCGAGAAACGGCCACGGGAGATTCGGCTGTTCGATACTGCCGTTCACGGTCGAGACGTCAGGTGCTGAGTCGGTAGTCGACGGCGTTCCGGAACACCCACTCAGCAGGAGCAGACAAGCCAGGAAGAGGGCTGGACGGGACATACCGACTCGTGTTTTGTTCAGGTCATATGTTTTGTGGTGAGAAGGGGTCGGCATACGACTTCTCCACAGCGGGGAAGATGCGGGCCGGCGGCGTGGTGTCAGCAGTCTCTCGGTAGCGCATTCGTCGTGTCTGTCTACGAAGCGAAACGCGGAGCGGCGGCGGTGGCGGTCGCGGAGGAAGCCAGCGGCCAGCGTTCATGCTGGCCGCCGGGGAGGAGTGGGGAGTCGTCGGGCGCAAACCGCGCCCGACTATAGAAAGCGTCGGCGTAACCCACGCGGATGCCGCGCCGATCGGCGCGGCTCCCGCAAGGCGGGCCTGGTGGACATGAAAAGGGCGAGCAGCCGCAGCCATGCGGCTGCGAGGGCTTTCGTGGAAATGAAAAGGGCGAGCGAACCGCGCCAGCGGTTCGCGAGGGCTTTCTACTGAAAGCCCCGGGTCACGTCCTCGTCGATCAGATCGTCGAGTTCGGCGTCGAGTAGTTCCTCGGCTTCCTCGAAGGTGTTCGTGAGGTCGTCCATCCCCTCGGGTCGGTCGTCCATCTCGTAGTCCATGGGGCCGTAGGCGGGGCTGTCGAGCGTGTCCATGATATCCTCGAACAGCGCTTTCGGACTCGTGGGTGCGTCGGCGTGGGCCTTGACGACTTCTTCCAAATTGTTCGCTTTCTCCTCGGCCTCGTTCTCGTCTGCGACGGGCTGCTGGACGCCGAACAGACCCGATCCCTCCTCGGGAAAGAGCGGTTCGATCTCGTCGTCGATTCGACGGGCGACCTGCGACCCCACGCCCTGAACCTCGAAGGGGTTCTTCGCGTAGGTCTTGAGCTGGTAGACACCAGTCGAGGGGTGTGCGAGATAGAGGTCTTCGCCGATCCCGTTCTTTCGGTCCCCACCGACGGCGCGCCACTGGTCGGGGTCGGTGTCGTTCTCGACCACGTCTTCGAGGATGTCCTGCCAGTCACGAACGCGCATACGGGCGGGTTGTGCACGGGTCAGAATGAAGATATCGATCCGTGGGATACACCCGCACGCGAACGTGGGGGTAGTATCCGGACCCGACCCAAAGGCACTTTTTTACTGACCCAATACCATTCGGTAAGCAGATGTCCCGTAGTCCCTCGCTCCCGGATCGACCCACGCTGGATCTCGATCCCGAAATGTCGCCGTCGGAACGACTGGCGGCGCTCGAAGAGCACTACGCCGAAGTCATTCGGGTGAATCGTGAACTCAAACAACAGGTGTCGGCTGCCAAACAACGCCAGGAGGAGTTGACCGAACAGGTCGACCAACTGGAACGGCAGAACGACACGCTCAAAACGTCCTCGCTGTACATCGCGACGGCCGAGGAGTTGCTCGACGACGGTGTCATCGTCAAGCAACACGGGAACAACCAGGAAGTCCTGACGGAAGTCTCCCCGCAGCTTCGCTCGGAGATGGAAGCCGGCGACCGCGTCGCGATCAACGACTCCTTCACCGTGAAGACGCGTCTGGACAGCGAGAAGGACGCCCGCGCCCAGGCGATGGAAGTCGACGCCTCACCGGAGGTGGTCTACGACGATATCGGCGGCCTCGAAGAGCAGACCCGCGAAGTTCGAGAGGCGGTCGAGGAACCGCTGCTCAACGCCGAGCAGTTCCGCGAGGTCGGTATCGACCCGCCGAGCGGCGTCCTGTTGCACGGCCCGCCCGGCACCGGCAAGACGATGCTCGCGAAGGCTGTCGCCAACGAGACCGACGCCACCTTCATCAAGATGGCCGGTTCGGAACTCGTTCAGAAGTTCATCGGCGAGGGCGCGAAACTGGTGCGGGATCTGTTCGAACTCGCAGCAGAACGCGAGCCGGCGATCATCTTCATCGACGAGATCGACGCGATCGCCGCCAAGCGAACCGAATCGAAGACCTCCGGCGACGCAGAGGTCCAGCGGACGATGATGCAACTTCTCTCGGAGATGGACGGCTTCGAAGACCGTGGCGAGATCAGGATCATCGCCGCGACCAACCGCTTCGACATGCTCGACCGCGCCATCCTCCGACCGGGTCGGTTCGACCGTCTCATCGAGGTTCCCGAACCGGGTCCGGAGGGACGCGAGCAGATTCTGGAGATCCACACCCGCGAGATGAATCTCGCGGAGTCGGTCGATCTGGACGACTGGGCCGGCGAAACGGCGGGCTTCACCGGGGCGGAACTGGCGAGTCTGACGACAGAGGCCGGCATGTTCGCGATACGGGACGGTCGGACAGCGGTCAGATCCGAGGACTTCGAGGACGCGATCGAGAAAGTCGAAGCCGAAGACGAAGACAGCGTGGGCACGCCGGTCGCGTTCAACTGAGCGGGACCGCTAGCCCGAACTTTGACGGGACTGGACTGCGACCACACAGGTATGCACATTCTCCTCCCAGTCGACGGATCCGATCAGGCTCGTGAAGCCTGCGAGTTCGTCGCCGATCGATTCCCCGACGACGACGTGACGCTACTGCACGTGATCAACCCCGTCGAAGCGGGATACAGCGTCCAGGCGTCGATCCCGACCTACTCCGAGGAGTGGTACGAACGTCAGCAGGAACGGTCCGAGGAGATCCTCGAAGAGATGGCAGCGATCGTCGGCGAGGCGCGGACGGTAGAGCGCGCGACTGAGGTCGGCAAACCGACGAATACGATCGTCAGATACGCCGAAGAGCACGACGTCGACCAGATCGTGATGGGGAGCCACGGTCGCTCGGGCGTGACGCGCATCCTGCTCGGGAGCGTGGCGGAGACGGTCATCAGACGGTCACCCGTTCCGGTAACAGTCGTCCGGTAGGGTCGGGTTTTTGCTACTGGCCCGTCGACAAGTGGTATGGCGAACGTGCGGGCGCTGGAGCGCCGGATCGAG
Organism: Halapricum salinum; assembly: GCF_004799665.1. NCBI lineage: Archaea > Methanobacteriati > Methanobacteriota > Halobacteria > Halobacteriales > Haloarculaceae > Halapricum > Halapricum salinum. Next base: position 2,781,108 of record NZ_CP031310.1, on the reverse strand, counting down.
CAACTCGAACAGCAGGTCGCAGGCCATCACCGCCACGGGACGCTCGCGAACCGGCTCGCGCGCCTGGAGGACACTGTCGAGGGAGATCCGATGCAACACTCGAGCATCGCCCAGCGGCTTGACGAGATTGAAGCCCGGACTCGCGGCGAGTCGATCCCCGAACGTGTCGACGAGATTCTCGACGACGAGATGACGGCCAGCGGTGTCGGCGAGCGTGTCGAGACGATCGAAACGAAGCTCGACCGCCTCGAAGAGCGAATCGAAGCGGTCGGGGAAACTGCGGAGGTCGAACGCCTGTGCGACCGGGTCGAGGCACGGCTGCTGGCGCTCGAACACGCGCTCGACGAAGACAGCTAGAAGATGCTCGCCTGCTCGTAGACGTCGATCCCATCCAGTGTGATCTCGTACGGCTTGGTAGCCCGGGAGTGGTTGGCGTTTCGGATCTTCTGAATTTCGACGGCCAGACGGGTCTCGGAAGCGTCCCCGCGGACGTACTGGAGGACGAACACGGCGTCGGTGAGGTATTCGATGATGCCGTGCCGTGAGGTGTAGGGGTTCTCGTCGTCGGCTTCGCTGGTGAGCATCGTGGTGACGCCGGCTTCTTTGAGCGAGCGCGTGAAGTCGAAGACTTCGGTGCGGCGTTTCGACTGGTCGTCGTACATCATCTCGAGCAACGATACCGAGTCCAGCACGAGACGCTCGGCGTCGAACTCCCGGATGAGTACCGGCAGTTCGCCACGGATGTTGTCGAGGCTGTTGGCCATCTCGACTGGGTCGAGGTCGACAATCGCTAGCTGGTCTTCGCGCTCGTACCGATCGAACTTCCAGCCGCGCTCGTTTGCAGTGTCGAGGATCGCCTCACGGCTCTGTTCGAGCGTGATGAACACCGCGCTCTCGCCCTGTTGAAGGCCGTGATGGAGAAACTGGAGCCCGAAGGTCGTCTTGCCGGTCCCGGGCGAACCGATCGAAACCATGAGATGCCGTTCCGGGATCCCGCCCTGGATCATGTTGTCCAGTCCGGAGATTCCGAGATCGATCCGAGGGATCTCCGACTCGTAGTCCTCCTCGTCGAAATCGGTCGAGCTACCGCCACCACCACCGGGACCGGCCGACGCCATCGCACTTCCGAAGTCGCCGTCGAACAGCGAACCGCCGCCCGCGTCGTCACTGAACGGATCCTCAGCGGTGTCGCCGCCGAACGAACCGTCGCTGTCTCCGTCTCCAAACGACTCCTCAGTAGCGTCGCCACTGAACGGGTCTTCGACATCGTCTCCGCCGAAGGCGTCTGCGGCGTCGCCAGTGTCAGCACTGAACGCGTCGTCCGGCGCCTCGGAGTCGAACGCGTCGTCGGCATCAGACGGCGACTGAGAAGCCGAGTCACTGTCGACCGACTCCGATGATGGCGAGTCAGCGGCTTCGGCGTCGTCCTCGAAGGCGCTCTCGAACCAGTCGTCGTCGCTGTCGTCCTCACTCATCGCGGCACACCTTGCCTTTCGGCGTGGCCATGCATACCTCTTTCTCCGGACCCGGATTAATACTGCCGGCTCGCACGGCTTCGCCTGGGTTTAATTGCTGGCACTCGTAGCCGGGGGTATGAAGGTTGGACTCGTCGGACAGAAGGACAACCCGCGTGCCAGATCACTCGTCGAGACGATCGGTCGGCACCTCCGGAAGATCGACGTCGAAGTCGCCGTCGACGAAGTGACCGCTGGTGCGCTGGACGCCGATCAACACCGCGGATACGGTCCGACCGGCGATCGGTTCGGACCGGAGACGGTCTCCGTCGAGGACCTCCACGGCTGTGATCTCGTCGTCAGTATCGGCGGTGACGGGACGTTCCTGTTCGCCGCTCGCGGCGTCGGAGACACACCGATCGTCGGCGTCAACCTCGGAGAAGTTGGCTTTCTCAACGCCATCGCTCCCGACGACGCGATCGACGCCATCGAATCCATCGTCGAAGAGCGTCGCGAAGCAGGAGAGATTGCCACCCGGGAGATGCCACGGGTCCGGGCCTCCGGTGCCGACTGGGCGCTCCAACCAGCGCTCAACGAGGTTGTCATTCAGGGGCCACAGCGAGGCCACGGCAACGGGATCGGCGTTACGGTACGTGTCGACGGATCACTGTACACCAGCGGCCATGCCGACGGCGTCCTCGTTGCGACCCCGACCGGCAGTACCGCCTACAACCTCAGCGAAGCGGGGCCACTGGTCCATCCGTCGGTTTCGGCGTTAGTCGTCACGGAGATGGCAGCCGAACTCGAGATGCCACCGCTCGTCGTCGACAACGACAGCGAGGTGACCGTCCGCGTCGAAGACGCCGAGCACGCGACAGTCGTCAGCGACGGCCGCGTCGCCGAAGAGATCGAGGTACCGACGCAGGTGACACTGCAGCGGGCGGCGGATCCAGTCAGAGTCGCGGGCCCTTCGCTGGACTTCTTCACCGCGCTCGGAAAACTGGAATAGTTACTTTCTGGCAGTCACGTACAGTATTGGGCTCGACAGCACGAGAACCAGGCCGAAGAACTTGTACGCGAGTGGTTCACTCAGCAGGCTGCTGTCGGCAGCGACGAGCATCGATGTCGGCGTCGCGACGAAGATGACGCCGAACAGCATCGTATTCAGTGCCAGCACTTTTCGTGAGCGAACGACGAGTGCGGCGATGACGGCCAGACCGAACAGCAGCAGAAACGCGTCCCCGACGTTGTATTTCAGCAGGATGCTGTCGATCACCTGCAGGGGTAGTGACGTCGCCATTCTTGTTTGCACCTGGCCGGGTCGCAGTCTTTAAACTTCCGTTACAGTCGGCCGGCGGATACCTCGGAACCGGACGGTGCCACGGTGATGTTTTATACACGTGGCCGTCTGAGTCTCTGACACATGGCTCCTGACGACGCGACCGTGTTGATCGTCGACGACGAACGGGAGGTCGCCGACGTCTATGCCCTTCGGTTGCGTGACAGCTACGAGACCGAGACTGCCTACGGTGGCGAGGACGCACTCGCGAAGATCGACGACACCGTCGACGTGGTTCTGCTGGATCGACGGATGCCGGACATCTCCGGCGACGACGTCCTCGAAGAGATCCGTGATCGAGGACACTCCTGCCGCGTCATCATGATCACTGCGGTCGACCCGGACTTCGAGATCCTCGACATGAAGTTCGACGATTACCTCTGCAAGCCCGTCGAAAAGGCGGATCTCGAACAGGCGATCGAACAGCAACTGGCCGCCCGACGGTACGACGAGCGGCTGTCAGAATACATGAACGTCACGTCGAAACTCGCCCTGCTGGAAGGGGAGAAGACCCCCGAACGGCTCGCAGACAGCGACGTCGAATCGCTCCGGGAGCGTGCCGCAGAACTGCGTGAAGAACTCGACGACGCACTGGAGTCGTTCGATGACATCGACACGGCCTTCAGAGAGATCGAGCGAACCCCTGGATAGCACTACCGACGCCGAGCGACGGCGTACGCAACGAGAGCGAGCAACAGCACAACGGTACTTCCAGCCAGAACGATCCCAGTACCGAAGGCGCTCTCGGTCGTGTCGTCCGCACCCACGACGACATCGACAGTGCCACGCTCCGTGGTCAGGTAGGGTGCTCCCGCCGGCGGAAGCACGGACGCGGCGTCGATCGAAAGCGTCTCCGTCCCGTTCGACCGCGCAGCGAGCGTCAGCGTGAGAGCTTCCACCGTCGGGCCGTCGCGCGCGAGTCCGGACGCCGAGACGTTCAGTCGGCTTCCGTTCGGGCCGACTGTTACGGTCGCCGTTCCGCTCGATACGCTGGCGTCGGTGATCGCGACGACGGCTTCGGAATCGGTCGAGAGAGAGAGGTCGTAGGTGTCGACACCGTCGTCTGCGCGGTCGACGACGACATCGACCTGGACCTTCGCCCCCGAATCGATCGCGACCGTCTCGGTCGTGAACCCCACCGAGACAGATCCGTGACCGGCGACGATGCCAGCGGTAACAACGAGGGTGCTCGCGAACAGGAGTCCAACGACCGTCGCTACCATCCGTCTGGACATCGGCCGAGGGTACGGTCGACGAAAGGTTCAATGTGTCGAACAAGTGGACGACAGACCACAGCGTAGGGGTGCCGTTTGGACCCCTTTTTTCAGCGCGAGAAACCACTGGGCTATTTTTAGGGGAACGACGACAGTTGTACGACATAACAGATGCAAGCCGAACCGGCTGACCGGGCAGAAGCGAGCGTTCGAGTGCTCGTCGTCGACGACGATCCGTCGGTGGCGACGTTGGCTGGCGAGTACCTCGACCGGGCGGCCGACGTCCGCGACGTGGTCGTCGAGACCGATCCGCGAGCGGCGCTGGAGACCGTCGAATCGGACTGCGAACTCGATGCGGTCGTCTGTGACTTCAAGATGCCGACGCTGGACGGTCTCGAACTGTGTCAGAAGATCAAACATCAGCAACCGGAGCTCCCATTCGTGCTCTTTACCGGCTCGGCGAAGTACAAACTCGCGGACCGCCCGGGTGTCGAAGACGTCGACGCGCTCGTGATCAAAGACGGCGAGCGGGGCCGTTACCGGCGTCTCGTCGAAGAAGTGCTCGCGGTCGCAACCAGTGCGTGAAGACCCAGAAAGCGTTGCCGGCGACTGCAACACTGAACCCTTATATGCGACGGCTACTAAGCGCCGCTCAGGAGTCTTATGAGCAATCCGTGGATAGCGATCGGCGCGCTGGCGCTCGTCGCGGTCATCATCCCAGTGGCGATGATGGTGGTCTCGGCGCTGTTACGCCCGCGCGTCCCCGAACTGAGTAAACGCGCCACGTACGAGAGCGGGGAGGTCCCGACGGGCGACACGCGCATTCGTTTCAACATCCAGTACTACATGGTCGCGCTGTTGTTCGTCGTCTTCGACATCGAAACTGTCCTCATCTTCCCCTGGACGGTCATCTACAACGACGCCGTGACGGAGGTCGGGATGATGCGAGCGCTGGTCCCGATGCTCGTGTTCATCGGCATCCTCGTCGTGGGCCTCGGCTGGGCGTGGCGAAACGGCGCCGTCCGCTGGGTGCGTAGCCCCCGGGCGCAACGCCAGAAGGTCGAACGGTAACCATGAGTAGTGAACAGACACCACCGGCCGGCAGTACAGGCGGGAAATCAACCCAGGAAGCGCGTATGGGCGAGGGCGTCGACGACCGATTCAACTCGCGGCTTCGCGAGGCGTTCGGCACGTCGCCGTTCATCCTCACGAAGTTCGACAAGTTCATGAACTGGGTCCGCGGCTCGTCGATGTTCATGCTGCAGTTCGGGATCGCCTGCTGCAGCATCGAGATGATGCACACCTACTCGGTCAAGCACGACCTCGACCGATTCCACGCTGGTGTGCCCCGCGCCTCACCGCGACAGGCGGACGTCATCATCGTCCCCGGGACGATCGTCTCGAAGTTCGCCCCGCGGATGAAGCGCGTCTACGACCAGATGCCCGAGCCCAAGTTCGTCATCGGCATGGGCTCGTGTACGATCTCCGGTGGCCCCTTTCAGGAAGGCTACAACGTCGTGAAGGGCGCAGAAGAGGTCATCCCGGTCGACATCCACGTCCCCGGTTGCCCGCCACGGCCCGAGGCGCTGATCTACGGGGTCGCCAAACTGCAGGAGCAGATCGCACACGGCGAGACCGCTCCCGTGACGGTCAAGCCCTACGAACTGGAGGAGTTCGGCGACCTCGAACGCGACGAACTCGTCCAGCACCTGGCCGATCAGATCGACGAAGAGGACCTCGTCATGCGGTACAACTGGACTGATTCGCCATGATTTCCGATAGACGTTCCTGCTCGCGTACGCTCGCAATCTGCGACTATCGACCCCACACTCGACACCGGAGGTGTCTCGCATGAGTTTAGAAGAACCAGTCCCGGACACCACCGAGGAAGTCGGCGTGACCGAGGACGGCCTCGACTACGACGCACTGGAGGCGCTCGTCTCCGAGCACGTCGTCGACCGCGAGAGCCACGTCAACGCCGAGGCGTTCGTCGTCTATCCCGACGCCATCCAGGACACGCTCTCGACGCTGAAAGAGGAAGCGGGCTTCGATCACTGCTCGTGTGTCACCGCACAGGAGTACGAAGACCGCTTCGAGTCTATCTATCATCTGAAGAAGTTCGACGATCCGACCCAGCAGTTGAGTGTCGTCGTCCCGACGACGAAGGACGACCCGATCTCCGAGAGCGCCGAACCGGTCTTCCGGACGGCCGACTGGCACGAGCGCGAGGCCTACGACCTCGTCGGGATCGATTACGACGACCACCCCGACCTGCGGCGAATCCTCCTGCCCGAGACCTGGCAGGGCCACCCGCTCGGCCAGGATTACAACCAGAACCAGCCACAGATCGTCCCGCTACGCGAGCACGCTAATCCACTCGAACAGGATCATCGCGCGGGCGAGGACTCGGACACGATGTTCATCAACATCGGTCCCCACCACCCCGCGACTCACGGCGTCCTGCACGTGAAGACGGTGCTGGACGGCGAGCAGATCGCCGATCTGGAGCCCGACATCGGCTATCTCCACCGCTGTGAGGAGCAGATGTGCCAGCAGTCGACCTACCGCCACCAGATCATGCCCTACCCCGACCGGTGGGACTACACGCCCGGTGGCATCCTCAACGAGTGGGCCTACGCCCGCGCGGCAGAGTCGATGGCCGACATCGACGTGCCCGAGTACGCCCAGGTCCTGCGGACGATGTCCGCAGAGCTGACGCGTATCTGTGCGCACATGCTCGCGCTCGGGACCTTCGGACTGGACGTCTACGGCGATTTCACGGCTATCTTCATGTACGCGGTCCGGGATCGCGAGATCGTCCAGAACATCCTCGAAGACCTGACCGGCCAGCGGTTGATGTTCAACTACTTCCGGCTTGGCGGGGTCTCCTGGGACGTTCCCGAGCCCCGCGAGGAGTTCTTCGAGAAGATCCGGGACTTCCTCGACGACCTGCCCGAGCGGATCGAGGAGTATCACGATCTGGTCACGGGCAACGAAATCTTCCAGATGCGCTGTGTCGACACCGGCGTGCTCCCGCCGGAGGTCGCGAAGAACTACGGCGCGACCGGTCCAGTCCTCCGGGGATCGGGCGTCGACTACGACCTGCGGCGTGACGATCCCTACGGCTACTACGACGAACTCGACTGGGACGTCGTCACCGAGGACGGTTGCGACAACTACGCTCGCGTCCTCGTCCGGATGCGCGAGGTCGAGGAGTCCGCGAAGATCATCGACCAGTGTGTCGACCTGCTCGAAGACTGGCCCGAGGAGGAACGCAAGATCCAGTCGAACGTCCCACGCACCCTGCGCCCGGACGCCGACAAGGAAGTCTACGAGGCCGTCGAGTGCGCCAAGGGCGAACTCGGCATCTACATGCGCAGCGACGGCACGGACAAGCCGGCGCGGTTCAAGATCCGCTCGCCGTGTTTCTCGAACCTGCAGACGCTGCCGGAGATGAGCGAGGGCGAGTACATCCCTGACATGGTCGCCTCGCTGGGTAGCCTCGACATCGTGCTCGGGGAGGTCGACCGATGACCGAGACACCGCTGCCCGACACGCTGTCGGGGCTGCTCGGCCTCGGTGGGTTCGGGATCGCCGGCGAACTGCTCGCCGGCATCCTCGCCTCGGCAATCGTCGGCACGTTCATGCTTCTCAATACCGCCCTCGCTGGTCCGTGGGCAAAACGGAAGATCACGGCAGCCTTCACCGACCGGATCTCCGTGAATCGAATCGGTCCGGCCGGGATCGGGACCATCGTCGTCGACGCCGTCCGTCTGCTCAGCAAAGAGCTGATCATCCCCGAGGACGCCGACCGCCCGGCATACGACATCGCGCCGCTCGTGCTGGCCTCCTCCGCGTTGCTCGGCTTCGCGGTCATCCCGATGGGCAACGGCATCCAGGTCGCCGACCCCGAGATCGGGCTGGCCTACGTGTTCGCGGTCGCCTCGATCGCGTCGCTGGGGCTGGTGATGGCCGGCTACGCCTCGAACAACAAGTATTCGTTCCTCGGCGGGCTCCGCGCAGTGGCGCAGAACCTCGCCTACGAGATCCCGCTGGTGCTGACGGGCGCGTCGGTCGTCATCTTCGCGGGCTCGCTGCGGATGAGCGAGATCGTCGCGGCACAGTCGGGGACGCTGTTCTCGCTGGGGCCGATCTCGGTGCCGGCGTGGTTCGCGTTCGTCAACCCGTTCGCGTTCGCGCTGTTCTTCGTCGCGAATCTGGCGGAAGTCGGCCGTAACCCCTTCGATATCCCCGAAGCGCCGACCGAGATCGTCGCCGGCTACCAGACCGAGTACTCCAGTGTCTACTTCGTCCTGTTCTATCTCGGGGAGTTCATCCACATCTTCCTGGGTGGGGCGATCATCGCCACGCTGTTCCTCGGTGGACCGGCCGGCCCGGTCCTGCCGGGGATCGTCTGGTTCACGATCAAGATCTGGGCGGTGTTCTTCTTCACCCAGTGGGCCCGTTCTGCGGTCCCGCGTGTCCGGATCGACCAGCTCATCCAGATCGGCTGGAAGGGCATGCTGGTGCTGAGCTTCGCGAACCTCGTGCTCACGGCGGTCATCGTCGGGGTGATCGCATGAGTTCTCAGTCTCTGTTCCACATCGGAGGTGACCTACAATGATCGGCATCCTGAAATCGATGGCAACGACGATGAAGCACGCGCTCGACGGCCAGACGTTCACCGTCGAGTACCCCGAAGACACGCCGGAAGTGAGCCCGCGATTCCGCGGCGTTCACAAGTTCAGCCAGGAGCGCTGTATCTGGTGTCGCCAGTGCGAGAAGGTGTGTCCCAACGACACGATTCAGATCGTGCAGGACGAACAGCGCAACGGCGAGCAGTACAACCTTCACATCGGCCAGTGCATCTACTGCCGACTCTGCGAGGAGGTCTGTCCCGTCGACGCCATCCTGCTGACCCAGAACTTCGAGTTCACCGCGGACACGAAAGACGAGTTCGCCTACAACAAAGAGCAACTCAAGAACGTGCCGTGGTACAAGGATATCGACCCGCTTGCGTCGCGTGAGCCGGATCGCGGTGCGTGGATTGGCGAAGGCGAAGGCGAAGTGGACTATCAGTAGGCAAGTGTACGGCGCGAGCGAAGTGAGCGCCGTTTCGCTCGACCGAGCGAAGCGAGGTCGAGGTGTTTTTCCCCACGTTCGGTAGAGCGGAGCTCTACCGCAGCCCATCAGAAGTCCTCGACTTCTGAGGACGTTTTTGCCGCGAGTGGTACCCGGAGGCCGAAGGCCGAGGATACCCGACGCGGGAAAAAGTGGTGGCCCGAAGGCGAAGTCGACTATCAGTAGAACGTACGCGCCGAAGGCACGTTTCTCTGGAATCGAACAAAGTGGGTCAGTGCAGCCACTAGGATGGGAATTTTCAGGATCGTGTAATCCTCGAAACCTATTGAATAGCGACTGCAGTCAGTGGTAATTGTATGAGTCGCATGCTGTCCCGGTGGATCGCCGTGGTAGGTGGGCCGTCCTCACCGGCGCGGCCGCAATGCTCTTGTTCGGCCTGATGGGATTGCTGGTCGGCTTCGTCAGGGGGTTGTTCGTCTTGCTTTCGACCCCCACAGCCTACGTAGAGGCCGAAGCGCGCATCGAGGAGCTCGAAGAACGTGTCGAAACTCTCGAATCAGAACTCGACGTGCATCCGACCAGCGAAGCTGATAGCGAGTGAACCAACGGCGGCCGATCGTCGAGCGGCACGGAGGCGGGCGCTTTGCGACCAGCTTTTTCGAGGAACAGCAGCGAACGCAGTGAGCGAATGCGACGAAGGATACGGTGGTTGGTATCGGTACCGAAACCACAAATACTATTCGCGTGATGGCTGAATCACCGCTTCATGAGTTCCGTGAACTGGGGGGGAGTGGGTGCCATGCTGGTGACAGCAGCCGTGGTCGTCCTCACGACGTTGCTGGCGGGTCCCCTCGGATTCGTACTCGGCCTGTTCGCTGTGATCGGTGTCAGTGTCCCGCTGATTCTTCATCGAGACGGGCGGCGCAAGCGCAGCCAGTTGTCCCAGAACGTATCAGAACTGGAGGACCGAGTCGAGCAACTCGAAACTGAATTGCAGATCGCAGATGGAGAAAACGAGAGCGCAGACGAGAGTCCGACATAGATCCGGAAATTATTGCTGCCACACTGTACCACGCGCGCGTTGAGAAAGAAATCTTCAAAGGGCGTCCGTTCGGAGAGCCGAATAGTATGGCATTGTACGAGTCAATCGCTTTTGCGCTGTTTGCCATCGTCACGCTCGGGTCGGCAGCGGGCGTGGTGCTGGTGCGTGACGTCTGGCACGCAGCGCTGTTGCTGGGCGTATCACTGCTCAGCGTCGCTGTCCACTTCGTGATGCTTCACGCTCCGTTCCTGGCAGCGATGCAAATTCTCGTGTACGTCGGCGGGGTCCTGATCCTGATCACCTTCGCCGTCATGCTCACACGACAGAACACCGAGACAGCGAGCGAGGTGGGGTCATGAGACGCCCCCGACTCGCCGAGGATCTCAACCCCGTCGCCGGGCTGGCAGCCGTCGCGCTGTTCGGCGTGCTCGCGGCCGTCTTCCTCAGCGCCGAGTTCGCGTTCCAGAACCCGGGCTTCAGCGCGGACGCCGCGATCACCGAGGGCATCGGCTACGCGCTGTTCGATCTGGTCGGTCAGTCTGATCTGGCGACCGAAGGGTTCCTCTTCGCGTTCATCACGATCGCGATCGTCCTCGACGCCGCGCTCGACGGCGCGATCATGCTCGCGCGTCGCGACGACGAAGAGCAGACTCTGCCCGACGGAGGTGAACGTCGATGATCGACGTCCAGTGGTATCTGCTGCTGTCGGCCGGGCTGTTCTGTATCGGTCTATTCGGCGTTCTGACCCGGCGTAACGCGCTCATCTTCCTGATGTCCGTCGAGCTGATGCTCAACGCAGCGAACATCAACCTCATTGCGTTCTCCCAGCGCTTCGGCCACGTGGACGGTCAGGTGTTCGCGCTGTTCGGGATGGCGCTGGCCGCGGCGGAGGTCGCCATCGGCCTGGGTATCATCCTCGTGTTGTATCGTAACTTCGGTGACATCGACGTGACGGCTCCGACGACAATGCGGTGGTAATCATGACAGGTGCATTCGACCTCGTTCCGGCGATCGCCGTCTTGCCACTCGTCTCGTTCGTGATCGCGCTGTTCGCGGGCAAATACATGCCCAAGAAGGGCGCGCTCGCCGGCATCGCCGCGACTGCCGGCTCGCTGATCCTCTCGCTGTGGGTCGCCCTCACCGTCGCGACCGGTGACGGTGGCTACAACGAGACGCTCTATACCTTCGTCGAGGGAACGGGCACGTTCTCGCTCGAACTCGGCGTCCTGATCGACCCGCTCTCGGCGCTAATGTTGGTCATCGTCTCGCTCATCTCGCTGCTCGTCCACGTCTTCTCGCTGGGCTACATGAACGACGAGGGTGAGACCGGCCTGCCACGCTACTACGCCGGGCTCGGCCTCTTTACGTTCTCGATGCTCGCGTTCGTGTTCGCCAGCAACATCCTCATGGCGTTCATGTTCTTCGAGCTCGTCGGTCTGTGTTCGTACCTGCTGATCGGCTTCTGGTTCCGCGAGGAGGGACCGCCGAGCGCCGCGAAGAAGGCGTTCCTCGTGACCCGGTTCGGGGACTACTTCTTCCTCGTCGGCGTGGTCGCCATCTTCGCGATGTTCCCCGCGACCGCGGGTCGCTTCGCCGGCGAGGGTTCGTTCCCGGCGGCGGCACAGGCCGCGATCGAATCCGGCCAGACGTTCTACGGCTTCGAGGCCCAGACCGCCATCACGATGGCCGGGCTGCTCGTGCTCGGCGGCGTGATGGGCAAGTCCGCGCAGTTCCCGCTGCACACCTGGCTGCCAGACGCCATGGAAGGCCCGACGCCAGTCTCGGCACTCATTCACGCAGCAACGATGGTCGCGGCCGGCGTCTTCCTCGTCGCCCGGATGTACGGCTTCTACGCGCTCAGCCCAACCGCCCTCGGAATAATCGCCTTCGTCGGTGGGTTCACCGCGCTGTTCGCAGCGACGATGGGCGTCGTCAAACAGGAACTCAAACAGGTGCTGGCCTATTCGACCATCTCCCAGTACGGGTACATGATGCTCGCGCTGGGCGGTGGCGGCTACGTCGCGGCGGTCTTCCACCTGACGACCCACGCCGTGTTCAAAGCGCTGCTGTTCCTGGGTGCCGGGTCGGTCATCATCGCCATGCACCACAACGAGAACATGTGGGACATGGGCGGCCTGAAAGACCGGATGCCCGTCACCTACTGGACGTTCCTCGCGGGCTCGCTCGCTCTCGCCGGCATCTTCCCGTTCGCGGGCTTCTGGTCGAAAGACGAGGTGCTGTTCGAAGTGCTCATCCACGGGCTGGGTGACAGCCCACTGCTGCTCGGCGGCTACGCGATGGGGCTGCTCGCCGTGTTCTTCACTGGCTTCTACACCTTCCGGATGGTGTTCCTGACGTTCCACGGCGAACCCCGCTCGGATGTCGCAGAGGACCCCGAGCCGGTTCGCTGGAACGTCAAGGGCCCGCTCGCGGTCCTCGGTGCGCTCGCGGTCGTCCTCGGGGCGATCAACATGGTCCCGATCAAGAAACTCACGGGCGCGAAGATCGACTACCTCCACCAGTGGCTCGACATGGCGCCCGAAGGATTCCTCACGTCGGTCCACCACTACGCCGGTGACACGGGGCTGCTCCACGACTACGCGGGTTACACGAAGGGCTATCTGGCCGGTGAGACGGGGACCGTGCTGATCGGTGCCGCGATCTCGCTGGGACTCGCCCTCGCGGGCGTCCTGCTGGCCTATCGGCTCTACAACGTCCCGCGTCCCGAAGAACACACGGACAGACTCGGTCGCGCGAAGACGATCCTCATGCACAACTACTACCAGGACGAGTATCAGGTCTGGCTGGCGACCGGCGTCACGCTCCCGGTCGCGAAGGCCGCAGACACGTTCGATCAAGGTATCGTCGACGGCGTCGTCAACGGCATCAGCAGCGTAAGCCGGTTTTCCGGCCGCGGGCTGCGCCGTCTCCAGACGGGCGTCGTGAGTAACTACGCGGCACTCCTCACGCTGGGGCTGGTGCTGCTCGTCGCAGCCTTCGGTCTGATGGGAGGGTGGTTCTAGATGCTGATCGAAGCCCTCCTCGCACTGACGCTCCTCGGTGCGGGCGTCGTCTTCTTCGCGCCTGACGAGTACGCCGGTAAACTGGCCGCTGCACTCAGTCTCGTCCCCCTTGTGGGAAGCGCCTGGATGTGGCTGAACTACGAGGCGACGGGCAACGCCTTGCTCGGTGGCGACCTCGCGTTCGAGACGACCGCCGAGTGGATCGATCTCGGACCCTACGCGATCCAGTGGCACGTCGGGCTCGACGGCGTGAGCATGCCGCTGATCGTGCTGACGACGATCCTGACGACGATGGCGATCGTCTCGGCCTGGACGCCGATCGACGAGCGCCAGAGCCAGTTCTACGGCCTCGTGCTCCTGCTAGAGTTCGGCCTCCTCGGTGTGTTCGCGGCACTCGACTTCTTCGTCTGGTTCGTCTTCTGGGAGGTCGTCCTCGTGCCGATGTACTTCCTCATCGCCATCTGGGGCGGTCCGCGCCGGAAGTACGCCGCGATCAAGTTCTTCGTCTACACCAACGTCGCGAGCCTGATCATGTTCGTCGGGTTCCTGACGCTGGTGTTCTCACTCGGTGATGCGATCACCGCGATCGATCTACCACAGATCGCACAGGCGCTGCAGGTCGAGGGTGCAGTCGAACCGATCAGCGTCTTCGAGTCTGCCTCACAGGTCAAGCTGTTCGCGTTCGCGCTGATGTTCTTCGGCTTCGCGGTGAAAGTCCCGGTCTTCCCGGTCCACACGTGGCTCCCGGACGCCCACGTCGAGGCCCCGACACCGGTGTCGGTGCTGCTGGCGGGCGTCCTCCTGAAGATGGGGACCTACGCGCTGCTGCGATTCAACTTCACGATGCTGCCCGACGTCGCTGCTGATCTCGCGGAGATCATCGCGATTGTCGCGGTCCTCAGCGTGATCTACGGCGCGATGCTGGCGCTGGCCCAGCAAGACCTCAAGCGTATCGTCGCGTACTCGTCGATCTCCTCGATGGGCTACGTCATCCTCGGACTCGTCGCCTACACGACCCACGGCGTCGGTGGCGCGACCTTCCAGATGATCAGCCACGGGTTCATCTCCGGGCTGATGTTCATGGTAGTCGGCGTCATCTACAACGAGACCCACACCCGGATGGTCGGCGACATGTCCGGCATGGCCGATCGGATGCCCTGGACGGTAGGCATCTTCGTCGCAGCTGCGTTCGGCTACATGGGACTGCCGCTGATGAGCGGGTTCGCCGCAGAAGTACTGGTCTTCCTCGGGTCGTTCGGCTCGGAGACAATCGCGTGGGCCCCGATCTACACCGGGGCGGCGATGTTCGGTATCGTCATCGTCGCGGGCTACCTGCTGTGGGCGATGCAGCGGACGCTGTTCGGCGAATTTTCGCTCTCGACCGACTACGAGGTCGGTCGTGCGCCGCTGCACGACGTGGCGCCGCTGGTCGTCCTGCTGGCCTGTGTGATCGTCCTCGGTGTCAACCCAGACATCTTCTATGGGATGATCCAGGAGGCAGTCAATCCGATCCTTGAGAACGCGCCCGACGTTGGAGGTGGTCTGTGATGGCTGAACTAGTCCAACTACCCGAGTGGGCCGCGACGGCGCCGACGCTCGCGCTGGTCGCAACCGCGCTCGTGTTGTTCCTGATCGACAGTATCGAGCCGAAATCCGATTCGGTCAGCCGGACGACGCTCACGGGCGTCGGTTTGCTCGGCTCGTTAGCCTCGCTGGTGCTGTCGGGCTGGTTCCTGATCGCCGGGACTGGACAGGTCGACGGCGCAGTGCGACTGTTCGACGGCAGCATCGTCGTCGACGGGATGAGCCTGTTCTTCTCGTTCCTGGTCGCCAGCGTCACCGCGCTGGTCGTCCTCGCGAGCCACGACTACGTCGAGGGCGAGAACCACCAGGCCGAGTACTACTCGCTGGTCTTCCTGGCGGCGACCGGGATGTCGATGGTCGCCTCGGTCAACAGCCTCGCGGCGGCGTTCGTCGCCATCGAACTGGTCTCGCTGCCATCGTACGCCCTGGTCGCGTACCTCAAACACAACCGCGGCTCGGTCGAGGCCGGCCTGAAGTACTTCCTGATCGGTGCGCTGTCCTCGGCGATCTTCATCTACGGGATCAGTCTCGTCTACGGGGCGACCGGCGCGTTCCGCTTCGACCGGATCGCACAGGCGGTCGGCACGACGCCGGTCGATGGCGTCCTCGGCCTTGGAATCCTGATGGTCGTCGGCGGCATCGCATTCAAGACTGCCGCCGTGCCGTTCCACTTCTGGGCCCCGGAGGCCTACGAGGGCGCGCCCGCGCCGATCTCCGGGTTCCTCTCGTCGGCCTCGAAGGCCGCCGGATTCGTGCTCGCGTTCCGCGCGTTCACGACCGCGTTCCCGCTCGACGCCGTCTCGGGGACCTTCGACTGGGCGCTGGCGTTCATGGTGCTCGCCGTGGTGACGATGACGCTCGGCAACTTCGCGGCCGCGACCCAGGAGAAGGTCAAGCGGATGCTGGCGTACTCCTCGATCGGTCACGCCGGCTACGTCCTGATCGCGCTGGCTGCGATCACCGGGACCGGAAACGACAGCCTCGTCCTCGGCGCGGGGATGATGCACCTGCTCGTCTACGGCTTCATGAACACGGGTGCGTTCCTGTTCATCGCGCTGGCGGAGTACTGGGGCATCGGCCGCGAGTTCGAGGACTTCAACGGACTCGCGAAACAGGCCCCTGTCGCCTGCGTCGCGATGACGATCTTCATGTTCAGCCTCGCCGGCCTGCCGGTCGGGGCAGGGTTCTTCTCGAAGTACTTCCTGTTCTGGGGCGCGCTCGGGGCAGGCCTGTGGTGGCTGGTCCTCATCGCTGCCGCCAACAGTGCGCTGAGCCTCTACTACTACTCGCGGGTCGTCAAGGCGATGTGGGTCGAAGAACCCGAGACGCCACACGAGATCGAATCGTACCCCACCGCGCTGTACGCTGCCGTGATCGCCGCTGCGGTCGTCACGGTCCTGCTGATGCCTGCGTTCGGGATCGTCTCTGACGAGGCAATCTCGGCTGCTGACGCGCTGTTCATTCCCTGAAACGGATCGCAGTCGTCCGTTTCGGTAGCCATTTTTTGCCTGCCGTCGAAGCGCTTCTCGTGAGTCCCTATTTGTCAGACGAGACCTGGGAGACAGTCGTCCGCTCGGTCCCGCTGGTCTCGGTCGACCTGGTCGTCCACTACGACGGCGGTGTCATCCTCGGAAAACGAACGAACGAGCCAGCCAAAGGCGAGTGGTTCGTCCCCGGCGGAACGGTCCGGAAACACGAATCCCTGGAAGACGCTGTCCAGCGCGTCGCCAACGAAGAACTGGGCGTCGGAGTGACGATCGAACGACGACTCGGAGTCTACGAACACGTCTACGATGTGGCCGACATCGAGGACGCAGGCGGGAAACACTACGTGCCGATCGGATTCGAGGTTCGGGCCGAGAGCGACTCCCTCGATCCGGACGACCAGCACGCCGACCTCCAGGTGTTCGAACCGCCGTTCGAGATCGACCTCCATCCGTACGTCCGGCAGTATCTCGAAGACGCTGGCGTTATGGAGAACTGATGTATCGACGGCCGACTCGCGAGCGCTCTTTGGCGCGAGCAGTCCAGCCGGGAGAGGACTGACTGTATCGACGGCCGACTCGCGAGCGCTCTTTGGCGCGAGCAGTCCAGCCGGGAGAGGACTGACTGTATCGACGGCCGGCTCGCGAGCGCTCTTTGGCGCGAGCAGTCCAGCCGGGAGAGGACTGACTGTATCGACGGCCGGCACGGCTGCGCGTTCGTGCGCAGCCAGTCCAGCCGGAAGAAGACTGACAGCTATCGTCACTACCGAGCGCCTGAAGTGATTTGGGCCCGTGGAATCCGTCAATGACTGATTCAGGCGGCCCGCTCTCGCCGGATCGACCCGACGCCGAACATCCCTTCGAGGTCGACGCGCCCTTCGATCCCGCCGGCGACCAACCCGAGGCGATCGAGCAACTTGCCTCGGGGTTTCAGCAGGGCATGGACAGGCAGACCTTGCTCGGGGTGACTGGCTCGGGAAAGACCAACACTGTCTCGTGGGTCGCCGAGGAGATCCAGCAGCCGACGCTGGTCATCGCCCACAACAAGACCCTCGCGGCACAGTTGTACGAGGAGTTCAGGAACCTCTTTCCGAACAACGCCGTCGAGTACTTCGTTTCGTACTACGACTACTACCAGCCCGAGGCCTACGTCGAACAGACCGACAAGTACATCGAGAAGGACGCCTCGATCAACGACGAGATCGACCGGCTGCGTCACTCCGCGACGCGCTCGCTGCTGACGCGCGATGACGTCATCGTCGTCGCCTCGGTGTCGGCCATCTACGGGCTGGGTGATCCGCAGAACTACGTCGACATGTCCCTGGGGATCGAACGTGGCCAGCAGATCGATCGCGACGAACTACTGGGCCAACTCGTCGATCTGAACTATGAACGCAACGACGTCGACTTCACGCAGGGCACCTTTCGCGTGCGCGGGGACACCATCGAGATCTACCCGATGTACGGCCGGTACGCCGTCCGCGTGGAGATGTGGGGCGACGAGATCGACCGCCTCGTCAAACTCGATCCTCTCGAAGGCGAGATCGTGAGCGAGGAACCCGCGGTTCTGTTACATCCCGCAGAGCACTACTCGATCCCCGAGGAGCGCCTGCAGCGGGCGATCGGCGAGATCGAGGAGCTGATGGATCAGCGCGTGAGCTACTTCGAGCGCCAGGGCGACCTCGTGGCAGCCCAGCGGATCGAAGAACGGACGACCTTCGATCTGGAGATGCTGAAAGAGACGGGCTACTGTTCGGGAATCGAGAACTATTCAGTGCATCTGTCAGATCGCGAGTCCGGGGAGGCTCCCTATACGCTGCTCGATTACTTCCCCGAGGACTTCCTGACGGTGATCGACGAGTCCCACCAGACTGTGCCCCAGATCCGCGGCCAGTATGCCGGCGACAAGTCCCGGAAAGACTCACTGGTCGAGAACGGCTTTCGGCTGCCAACTGCGTACGACAATCGACCGCTGACCTTCGAGGAGTTCGAAGAGAAAACCGACCAGACCCTCTACGTCAGCGCGACGCCCGGCGACTACGAGCGCGAGCACAGCGACCAGATCGTCGAACAGATCGTCCGACCGACCCATCTGGTCGACCCCGAGGTCGAGGTCAGTCCCGCAGAGGGGCAGATCGACGACCTCATGGATCGGATCGACGAGCGCGTCGAACGTGACGAGCGCATTCTCGTGACCACCCTGACCAAGCGGATGGCCGAGGACCTGACGGAGTACCTCGAAGAGGCGGGGGTCGCCGTCGAGTACATGCACGACGAGACCGACACCCTCGAGCGACACGAACTCGTCCGCGGCCTTCGAGCCGGGGAGTTCGACGTTCTGGTCGGGATCAACCTCCTTCGGGAAGGTCTGGACATCCCCGAAGTCTCGCTCGTCGCGATTCTCGACGCCGATCAGGAAGGCTTCCTGCGGAGCGAGACGACGCTCGTCCAGACGATGGGCCGTGCAGCGCGCAACGTCAACGGTGAGGTCGTCCTCTACGCGGACGAGCCGAGCGACGCGATGAACGCGGCCATCGAGGAGACCCAGCGTCGCCGACGAATCCAGCAGGCGTACAACGAGGACCACGGCTTCGAGCCGACGACCATCGAGAAAGAGATCGGTGAGACCAATCTCCCCGGAAGCAAGACCGACACCGGCGGGACGACCGACATGGATCCCGACGACGCCGACGCGGCCGCCCACCTCATCGAGGAACTCGAAGGCCGGATGCAAGACGCGGCGGACAACCTGGAGTTCGAACTCGCCGCGGACATCCGCGACCGGATTCGCGAGCTCCGCGAGGAGTACGACCTCGCCGGCACCGAGGCCGAAGAAGACGGCGTCGTACCAGAACCCGAGTTCTGATCGGCGAGCGGTACAGCTAAATCGCCCCGGGCGCTGGCCACGAACATGACAGAGGATCGAACGTGGTCGCGGAGAGGGGTACTGGCGACGGTGGCCGGGACGGCACTCGCGGGGTGTTCTTCGGGGAGCGAACAGACGACTGGAACGACGACGAACGGGGAACCGTCGACCGAGCCGTCGACGACGACGCGCTCGAGAACACGTCCACCCGAGAACACGCCGCTTCCGACACCCGGAAGCGAGGGCGTGGTGCGAGACGTCGTCTTCCGACGGACACCGGAACGCGACCTGAAACTCGATCTCTACGTCCCCCAGGAGGGCGGGGAACACCCGTTCGTCGTCTTCGCGCACGGTGGAGCCTGGATCATGGGTGACAAGGGAGAACGGCCCATGTTCGACGAGATGGTCGCCGAGGGCTACGCAGTCGCGGACATCCAGTATCGACTGGCTACCGAGAAGAAGTACCCCGCGGCAGTCCGGGATACCGCGGCCGCAGTCAAGTGGGTCCGGGACACCGCACCCTTCGGAATCGACGGAACGGCCGGGGCGCTCGCCGGCTACTCCGCTGGCGCACACCTGGCCGCGCTCGTGGGGTTCGCACCGGAGCACGAGACCTTCCAACCGGTCGAGTTCAAACCTGAGGTCTCGGCGGCCGTCGACGCCGTCGTCGGGTACAGCGGCCCCTACGATTTCACTACCCCCGAATCCGAGGGCAACGAACTCATCGCCAACTTCTTCGGCGAGGACGCGAGCGACGAAACCCTCGCGGAAGGATCGCCAGTGACCCACGTCGACAGCGAGGACCCGCCCGCACTGCTGTTGCACGGCACGAACGACGTGGTCGTTCCGACTCGATCGACGACGGTGCTGGCTGCGGCGCTCAGAGACGCCGGCGTCCCCGTCGAGGAGTTCATCGGCGACGGTGCAGGCCATCGGATGATCAACAATCCCGAGTGGCGCGAACAGACCCTCCCGCTACAGCAACAATTTCTCGACGAGCGCCTCCAGACGTAGCGATGTGCACCCTAAAACAATTGAAATTGTATTAGATAAACTCCTATTGGAAACCTTTTTGTACGTGCCGGGATTCAGCCAGGGACACGCCACGACGGCCCAGTCCCGGCCACGTCCGGGGGTGGGTGTACCGTGGGACCATCCCACGTAGAGTGGCAACACTGTCCACAACCATGAGCCAGACGACGCGAAACCATACCGAGACGATCCGTTCGATACTCGATCACGCCTGTCGAAATCACGACACCGTTCTGACCGAGGCGGTGCGCGCGGACCTTACCGAGGCCGCGGCGCGCAACTCCTATCGGGACGCCGGCAGGGACGAACTGTACGACGCACTGGTCGGAACACTGACCGCCAGGAGCGACCGCGACCCGGCCTACGACGCCGTCGCCGCAGACGTCGCCCTCCAGCGCCACTATCGCGAGGTGACGGGGGAAAATCCGCGTTCCGAGGACGCCGACCGACGCTATCGAGACACCTTCGCCGCGAACGTCGAGGAGGGTGTCGAGGCAGGTCTGCTCGACGAGCGACTCCTGAAATACGATCTGGAGGCACTCGCGGACGCACTCGTGCTGGACCGGGACCAGGAGTTCGACTACATCGCCGTCGAGACGCTGCGCCAGCGGTACTTCCTCTCCACAGTAGAGGACGAGCCACTCGAACTGCCACAGGCGTTCTGGATGCGCGTCGCGATGGGAATCGGACTTCGTGAAGACCCCCCGGAGCGCCAGGAACGCGCCCTCGAGTTCTACGAGGCCCTCTCGACACGCCGGTTCGTCCACTCGACGCCGACGCTGTTTCACGCCGGGACGGCCCACCCACAACTGGCCTCTTGCTACCTGACGACCATAGAAGACGATCTGGAAAGCATCTTCGACGCCTACAAAGAGCACGCGAAACTCTCGAAGTGGTCCGGCGGTCTGGGCAACGACTGGACGAACGTCCGCGCCACGGGGTCGCTCATCGAATCGACCGGTGTCGAGTCGACCGGCGTGGTCCCGTTCCTGAAGATCAGCAACGACGTGACCGCCGCGATCAACCGCTCGGGGAAACGTCGGGGGGCAGCCTGTGCGTACCTCGAATGCTGGCACCTAGACTACCCCGATTTCATCGACCTCCGCCGTAATACCGGCGACGAACGCCGACGCACACACGACATGAACACGGCCGCCTGGATCCCCGACCTGTTCATGAAGCGCGTCCGCGAAGGCGGCCAGTGGACGCTGTTCTCCCCCGACGAAGTCCCCGAACTCCACGAGACCTACGGGGAGGAGTTCGAGGCGATTTACGAGGAGTACGAGCGCATGGCCGAGGCGGGCGAACTCCGCCAGTCCGAACAGGTCGACGCCCAGGAACTCTGGCGCGAGACCCTCACTCGCTTGTTCGAAACGGGCCATCCCTGGATCACATTCAAAGATCCCTGTAATATCCGATCGCCGCAGGATCACGCGGGCGTCGTCAACTCTTCGAACCTCTGCACGGAGATAACGCTCAACACGAGCGACGAGGAGACGGCAGTTTGCAACCTCGGGTCGATCAACCTCGCCGAACACGTCGCCAGCGAGGGGATCGACCGCGAGAAACTCGCGGACACCGTCGAGACGGCGATGCGAATGCTCGACAACGTGATCGATCTGAACTTCTACCCGACCGAGAACGCCGAACGCTCGAACATGCGTCATCGTCCTGTGGGCCTCGGGATGATGGGCTTTCACGAAGCCCTGATGACCCAGGGAATCCCGATGGTCGACGACGCCGCGATCGAATTCGCCGACGAGGTCACGGAACTGCTCGCCTACCACGCCATCGACAACTCCGCGAAACTCGCGAAGGAACGCGGTACGTATGATTCCTACGAGGGTAGTAAGTGGGACCGCGACATCTTCCCCCAGGACACGGTCGACCGACTCGAAGACGAACGCGGCGTCGAGATTCCACTCGATACAGAGGAGCGACTGGACTGGGGCGCTGTCCGCGAACACGTCGCCGAGCACGGGATGCGAAACTCGAACACGATGGCCGTCGCGCCGACGGCGACGATCTCGACGATCGCCGGCACCAGCCCGTCGATCGAGCCGGTCTACTCCAATCTCTACGTGAAGTCCAACATGTCCGGGGACTTCACGAGAGTCAACGAGCAGCTGGTCGCCGATCTCGAAGCGCGTGACCTGTGGGACGACCAGCTCCGTGATCAGCTGACCTATCACGACGGTTCGATCCAGGAGATCGATCGCGTCCCCGACGACCTGAAACGGCTCTATCGCGGCGCGTTCGAGATCGATCCTCGCCACCAACTCAAACTCGCCGCTGTCAGGGGGCAGTGGATCGACCAGAGTCAGTCGGTCAACGTCTTCTTCCCCAGTACCGACGGCTCGAAACTCAACGAGGTCTACCAGACCGCCTGGGAGTACGGTCTGAAGACGACCTACTACCTCCGTACGCTGGGGGCGAGCCAGATCGAGAAGACCACGCTGGACATGGCCGAATACGACGATACCCAGACTCGCGACGAGAGCGAGGACGAACAACGGAAAGATCACGACGCACCGACTGTCGAAGACCCGACCTGTGACGCCTGTCAGTAGAACAATCGGAGGACACACATGCCCATCATCAGCCACGACGACACTCACGATCCGAACAAGATATTGCCGATCGACTACGACTGGGCCCGCGAGTACTACACGCAGGGCGTCGCCAACAACTGGACGCCCGAGGAAGTCCCCATGCAGGACGACGTCGCCCAGTGGCGCAACGACGACCTGACCGCAGCCGAAAAGCACCTCGTCGAGTGGAACCTCGGTTTCTTCTCGACGGCCGAGTCCCTGACGGCGAACAACATCGTCCTCGCCCTGTACGAGTACGTCACCGCGCCCGAGTGTCGCCAGTACCTCCTCAGACAGGCCTACGAAGAGGCGATCCACACGGACACGTTCATCTACTGCTGCGATAGTCTAGGATTCGACCCCGAGTACCTCTACGGGATGTACGACCGCATCCCCGCAATCGAGGCCAAAGACGACTTCGTGGTCGAGCTGACCTGTGCTATCGATCAGGACGACTTCACCATCGACGGTCCCCACGACCTCCGGCAGTTCCTCCGTGACTGCGTGGGATTTTACGTCATCATGGAGGGGATCTTCTTCTACGCGGGGTTCGCGATGATGCTCGCACTCAAACGGCAGAACAAGATGATCGGCGTCGGCGAGCAGTTCGAGTACATCATGCGCGACGAATCGCTCCACGTGAACTTCGGCGTCGACCTGGTCAACACGATCCGCGAGGAGAACCCAGCCGTGTGGACCGCCGACTTCGAATCGGAGGTCGGGGACTTGATCGAGGAAGCCGTCGACCTCGAACAGCGCTACGCCCGCGAAGCCTGCCCCGACGAAATTCTGGGAATGTCCAGCGAGCAGTTCGCCGAATACGTCGAGTACGTCGCCGACCGCCGGCTCACCCAGTTGCGGATGGACCCGATCTACGGGACGGACAACCCCTTCCCCTGGATGAGCGAACAGGTCGATCTCAACAAGGAGAAGAACTTCTTCGAGTCCACAGTCACGGAGTATCAGGACGCCGGGAGTCTGGACTGGTAGTCTCAGTCAGCTAGTCGCCGACACCGTCTCCCCGATCACGACCTCCGCACCGATCGAGATCGTCTCCCCCCGTGACGCCTCAGGCGTGCGCGTGTTGACCATCACTCTGAAGTAGTGGTCGAACTGCCGTTCGTCCGCCCACGAGGGCAGTGTCTTCTCCCGATTCTCGACGAACGTCCGCTGAAAGCCGTCGATCTCCGCGCCGGTGTCGGGATCACGCGTCGGGACGACGCACCGCTGACAGGGGCTGATTCCTTCGAAGGAAACACCATCTATCTCGAAGCGGACGCGTTCGTCGGGGCCGGCATAGAGTCGGTCTTCCCAGAAGGGTTCGGCCTCGACGACGAGATTCGGACGGAGTCGACGCCGCATTTCGGTCGCACCGTCGATCTCGTCGTACCAGCCGGCGATCGTTTCGAGCGTCCCCGTCGAGATGATCGTCGGACCGAAATCCGCGGTGTCGTCCGGGAATCCAAGCTCCTCGTCGCGGACGAACGAGATCGGCGGCTCGAACCGCTCGTCGAGCCACGTCGCTGCTGCCTCACGTTCGGCTTCGAGGTCGAACCGGGCAGAGTCAGTGTCGTCGGTGAGCGTGACGATCGTCCCGCTCGCGTCGAAGTCGGCGCTGATGCGGTGGACCGCCGGAGTACGCTTGCCGTTGACGTACTCGCCGTCGTCGTCGACCATCGCGAACTGCCTGTCGGGACGGAGCGAGCCGCCATCGGCGATCGTCACCGTCTCGACCGCGCGGCCGTCGAGCGACTTGATCGGGTAGACGTAGATCCCCTCCAGCGTAGCCATGTCCGAATCCACGGCTGGGTAAAGGCAGTAGCTTGCGGTTCGGGCAAGTGTCGCTCGACGCCAAGGGTGTGGTGTCTGATTACTCGATCTGGGTACCCGAGTTCGACGCCGAGACGACTCTGACCGTGCCGTCGAGTCCGAGTTCGTCGAGTGCGTCTTCGACCCGGTCGCGTGCCGCGTCAGCCTGTGGCGCGTGCGTCACGCCGTAGACCGTCGGTCCCCAGGAAGACTGGCCCGCCCCCGCTATCTCGGGGATGGAGTCGAGTGCTTCGATCACGCTTCCTGCCGGCGGGCGGTAGACGCCGCCCTGTTCGTCGGCGTACCACGCGCCGTTCAGCCGACCCAGGCGCTCGACTGCTGTTCCGAATTGCTCGTGGTCACCCGTCGCTACCGCAGGCAAGAGCTGTCGGGTCACGACGAGCGCGATCTCGTCTGCGATCCCCGGATCTGCGCGTTCGACCACTGCTCTGATACTCTCGTCTTCCGGACGGCCGTGTCGACCCGCGTCGACGTCGGGCGTCACGAGAACGAACCGCCAGTCATCGGGCACGTCGTGGCGAGCGATCACTGGTGGAACCTGCCACTCACCTTCGCCAGGGGGTTCGTGGGTGAACAGCGTCGTCGGATGGCCCGAATCGACGACGAAACCGCCGGTCTCGAAGGTCGCGACGCCGACCCCGCTACGTCCGCCGCGAGCGAGTTTCGGTGCGGCCGCTCGAACGTCGACCGATCGGTCGTAGGCTGCTGCGATGGCGCGGAGACTTGCCAGAGCCAGGCGAGTTCCGCTGCCGAGGCCGACGTGTCGGGGCAGGCGCTGTTCGATCGTCACGTTCGCACCTGGAACGCCGAGGACCTCGACCGCGCGCTCGACGTAGCCCGCGACGTCTGCTCCGTCGCAGATCACGCTGTCGGCCGGTTCGGCGTCGAGAACGAGCCGTGGCTGGTCGAGTGCGATCCCGATACCGCCGTAGAGGCGGTCGTGGGCCAGCGAGAGGTTCTGGAAGCCGACGTGAATCCGGCCGCCGACGGTGACCCGTGGCATACCAGTGGGTGAGACAGCCGGGGCTAAGAATCTGTGGACACGACCGCAAAAATAGATCAGGAGAGTGATCAGTACGGCGCGAGCGCGACCCAGCCGCCCGGCGGGACAGAGACTTCGACCCAGCCGTCGCCGTTGACGTAGACGTCGTCGATCGAGCCGGTGTAGTCTTTCAGCGTCGTGTTGCGCCAGGACGTGTAGACCCACTGCGACTGCCAGGAGCCCGACTGGTTGATGCCAGTCAGGAGGTTGTTGTAGCGCTCGTGGATCAGCAGGTTCTGGCTGTCGTGGCGGAAGTACATGTCTCCGCCGGCCAGGTTCTTCTTGATCCAGATGAGATTGGTGAGCCAGCCAGCGTCGAGGTCGACGCCCTCGGGTTTTGCGTGGTTGGCGAACACCATCGGATAGCCCGGTGCGGTCAGGATGAACGCGTGGGCGAGCTTCCGGTTGGACGGCGGGTCGTCGTCGTGGTTGTCGACGAACGTCGAGGCGTGATAGGCGTCACGCCCCATGATCGAGTTGCCGTTGCGCACGGCGTCGGCGACGTTCGAGAGGTTGCCGCCGTAGGCGAACTCCGACTTGAGTTTGTAGTGGAGGGGGTAGTCGAAGCAGTTCATCCCCGTGTTGACGTAGTCCATCACGAAGTCGGTGTTCCCGTCGTAGACTTCGCCGACTTTGAACATCCCGAGGTCGTTGGCCCACTGGTTGGCGTAGTCACGGAACCACCATTTGGGGACGTGCTTGGCGGCGTCCCAGCGGAACCCGTCGAAGCCGAGGTCGTTGCCTAGCGTGTAACAGAAGTCCCGGAGGATGTTGGTGACCTCGCCGTTCTCGTGTTTGAGGTCCCAGAGACCGTACAGTTGCTTGGTAGTTCGGCCACTGTCGTAGGGGTCGTGGAAGTAGCTCCGATCCGGGAACGGCGGGTAGTGGCCGCCGTCGGGTTCGGTCGTCCCGGTGTGGTTGACCACGGAATCTGCGTAGACGTCGACCCCGTTGTTGTGCAACGAACTGATCATCCCGCGAAGCTCCGACTCCGTCCCTAGCGAGGAGTTGAAGTCGAAGTGGTCTCGCGGATTGTAGCCGTTGGAGTTCGAGGAGTTCGGTTTACACGGCGACTGGATCCACACCGCGTCGTAGCCAGCGTTGGCGATCGTGCCGGCCTCGTTGCTGATGCGATTCCAGTGATCGCCGATCGGTCCGTAGTCACCGTAGTCGAAGTACTGTAATGCGACCGGTTCGCCAGCCGCACTCGCCGTGCCAGCGAGCGTGCTCGAACCGACGGTCACCGCTGCCGCCGCTGCGGTCGACCGTTTCAGGAGTTGTCGTCTTGTAAGCTGTCCGCTCACGTTCGTACCGAATTTCTTGCCCGTCATTGGCTGTTCCCCGTGCGCCCGACACGGTCTCGATCGTCAGATCGGGACCAAGTAATCGGGTAACACAATCGTAAAAGATGATGGATATACCTTATATTTTATCATGTTATTACAGACAGCTAGATAACAAATAGTCCCGAGAAATGACTGATATACAGTATAGCTGCTAAGACGAAAAGTCGGGGCGTCAGAGAGGAGACGGCCGATCAGGGCGCGAGTGCCGTGTATCCGCCCGGAGGGATCGTCACTTTGACCCAGCCGTCGCCGTTGACCCAGGCATTGTTGCTGCCGGAGTAATCGTTGAGGCTCTGATTGCGCCAAGTCGTGTAGACCCATTGCTCGGTCCAGGAACTCGACTGGTTGATCCCCATCAGGAGGTTGTTGTTCCGCTCGTAGATGAGGTTGTTCTGGTCCGCGTGGCGGAAGTACAGCGCGCCGCCTGCGAGGTTGTTCTTGATCCAGACCAGGTTTCCGAGATAGCCCTGGTCGAAGCTGATCCCGTCGTAGTCGGCATGGTTGTCGTAGACGAACGGGTAGCCGGGCGCGGTCAGGATGAACGCGTAAGCCAGCTTCTTGTTCGAGGGATAGCCCGTGTCGTGGTTCTCGACGAACGTACACGCGCGGGTCGAGTTCCGGCCGAGCACACAGTTGCCGTTCTCGATGGTGTCCCGGACGTTCCGGAGATCACCGCCGTACTTGAAGTTGCCCTTGAGGGCATAGAACAGCGGATAGTCGAAGACGTTCTGGCCGCGCCACTCGCCGCCAGACCACTGGTTGACGTAGTTCATCAGGAAGTCGGTGTTGCCGTCGAAGACCTCACCGACTCGGAACATGTTGAGGTCGTTGGCCCAGCGGTTGGCCTCGTCACGCCAGAACCACTGTGGGATGTGTTTGGCCGCGTCCCAGCGATAGCCGTCGGCCCCGAGGTCGGAGATTTTCTTGACGTAGCGATACAGCTCGCCCCGGACGTAGCCTTTGTCCTGGTCGAGGTCCCAGAGTCCGGCCAGCTGGCCGTCCAATCGATCCTGTCCGACAGACTTGGGATAGTGGAAGTCCTGACTGGAGAAGTACGGATACGCGCCCGTACTCGGATCGGATGTCCCCATGTGGTTGAGGACGGTGTCGACGTAGAGCTTGGTGTAGCCCCCGCTGGCGTTGTGCAGCGAGTCGGCCATGTTCGAGAACTCCCACTCGTTGCCGAAACTCGTCTGATCGAAGTTTCGATGATTCTTCGGGTTGTACCCGTTCGAACTCGGCGAGTTGGGTTTACACGGCTGTTGAACCCAGACCGCGTCGTAGCCGACGTTCGAGATCGAATCGGCCTGATTTGCGACGCGGTTCCAGTGACCGCCGGTCGGCCCGCCGCTGTGCCCGTAGTCGAAGTACTGCAGGGCGACTGGTTCGCCGGCGGCACTGGCCGAACCCGTAAGTGCCGTCGAGCCCATCGCCGCTGCCGCGGCGGTCGCGCCTGCACGTTTGAGAACTGCCCGTCTCGTTAGCGATCCACGGACTGTGCCGTGGTTTGATTCTGACATTCGTGGTACCCCCTTTGGTACACGTGTGCAGTATGAGCGGTATCGGGACACAGTGGCTAGCACACCGTCGCCCCTGCTGTCCCCCTTTCGGGTAACTGTGCCCGTGTGACGTTCCCCCTCACACCGTACCCACCAAAAGAAAATGATGGTTATTAAAACTTCCTTTCTCCACCAATTGGTGTTAGATGAATGCAATATTACAATGAATCACTGGAGTGGTAAACGGAGGTTGTCGACGTCCCATGGGAGCCAGGACCACAGCTCCGGGGGCCTTAAGAGCCCCCATCGCCGACACGTGAACATGGGACCGGACGCGACAGACGCAGACGACCGCTCCGAGAAGGACCCCGACCTCCGGAGCAGCGAGGTCACGGAGGGCATCGAGAAAGCGCCCCACCGTGCGATGTTCCGAGCGATGGGCTACGACGACGAGGACCTGGACTCGCCGATGATCGGCGTCGCGAACCCAGCGGCCGACATCACGCCATGTAACGTCCACCTCGACGACGTGGCAGAATCAGCCTACGAAGGTGTCGACGAGGCCGGTGGCATGCCGATCGAGTTCGGGACGATCACCATCTCCGACGCTATCTCGATGGGTACGGAGGGGATGAAAGCGAGTCTGATCTCCCGTGAAGTGATCGCCGATTCGGTCGAACTCGTCTCCTTCGGCGAACGGATGGACGGGCTCGTCACCATCGGCGGCTGTGACAAGAACATGCCGGGGATGATGATGGCCGCGATCCGGACTGATCTGCCGAGCGTTTTCCTCTACGGCGGATCGATCATGCCCGGCGAACACGACGGCCGGGAGATCACGATCCAGAACGTCTTCGAGGGCGTCGGTGCCGTCGCCCAGGGCGAGATGAGCGAAGACGAACTCGACGAGATGGAGCGAAACGCCTGCCCGGGTGCGGGCTCCTGCGGCGGGATGTTCACCGCCAACACGATGGCCTCCATCTCCGAGGCGCTCGGGTTCGCGCCACTGGGCAGCGCTTCCCCGCCGGCAGAAGAATGGTCACGGTACACCGTCGCCCGCGAAAGCGGCGAACTCGCTGTCGAGGTCGTTCAGGAACAGCGCAAACCGTCGGACTTCCTCAGCAAGGAGAGCTTCGAGAATGCGATCACCCTCCAGGTCGCCGTCGGCGGCTCGACCAACGCTGTCCTCCACCTGCTCGCGATGGCCGCCGAGGCCGGCGTCGATCTGGATATCGAGGACTTCAATCGCATCAGCGCTCGGACACCGAAGATTGCGGATCTCCAGCCCGGCGGCGAGAAGGTCATGAACGACCTCCACGAGGTCGGCGGCGTCCCGGTCGTCCTCAAGGAACTCCTCGACGCGGACCTCATCCACGGCGACGCCCTCACCGTGACGGGCAACACGATCGGCGAGGAACTCGAATCGATGGAGTTGCCGACGATCGAGGACCTCAACGCCGACTTCCTGCACCCCGTGAACGACCCGATCCACGAGCGCGGCGCGATCCGCATCCTCACCGGGAATCTCGCTCCGGAAGGGGCAGTCATCAAGATAACCGGATCGGACCATCTCCACCACGAGGGCCCGCTCCGGGTCTTCGAGGAGGAATCGGAGGCGATGAAGTACGTCCAGGAGGGCCACGTCGAGTCGGGCGACGCCATCGTCATCCGCAACGAGGGGCCCCGCGGCGGTCCCGGGATGCGCGAGATGCTCGGCGTCACCTCCGCGGTCGCCGGACAGGGTCACTCCGAGGACGTCGCCCTGCTGACCGACGGTCGCTTCTCCGGGGCAACCCGCGGGTTCTCGATCGGCCACGTCGCACCCGAGGCTTACGTCGGGGGCCCGATCGCCGCGATCGAAGACGGCGATCAGCTCACGATCGACATCGACGACCTCGAACTATCGGTCGACCTGACCGACGAGGAGATCGAGCAGCGCCTCGAAGACCGTGACGAGCCAGAACCCAACTACACCAGCGGCGTGCTGGCGAAGTATCATCGGGACTTCGGTTCCGCGGCAAACGGCGCCGTGACGAATCCCGGCGCGAAGCGAGACTGAGAATCCCGGACCACCAGTCGATCACTCGCCCAGGTACTGGGCGACGAGCGCGCGTTCGGCTTTTCTGAGGTGATTCGACGCCGTACTCGGCGCGACATCGAGCCTGTCGGCAATTTGCTCTATCGATCCCGCCCGAGGGAGGTCGTAGTACCCGCTGTCGAATGCGACTTCGAGCGTCTCACGCTGGCGATCCGTCAGGGTCGCTGGGGCCCGCCACGGGGCGTCGAACTCCCCGATCTCCTCGATCGTGAGATCGATGTCGTCGGGGATGTCCGCGACGACAGACTCGAGTGCGGACGACTCACCCACGACCCGCGCTCGCGTCGACCCGTCTGCGTCGAAGACGATCGGTGGCACAGAGAGGACGCGGTTGTCGGTGAACGCTGCCTGAAACTCCACGTCGACGTCACGTGGCTCGTTTTCGACGTACGCGTAGAAACTGTCGTCGTCGATGGGCGTGAGGTCGTATTCGCGGACGAACGCCGGCTCGGCGATCGCATCCCGGTAGGGTTCGATCGGGCCGACGACGCGAAAGAGAAAGACGTCCAGATCGGGCCGTGAATCGTTCCAGGCCAGCAGCGCCGTCTCCTCGTACCCTGGGGTTTCGACGATGAAGGTGTGCATGTCGTTTCGTCGCTCGGGCGGCTCGCGTAGCGTCAGCGAGACGTGCTTCATCGTCGGATTCGAGTACCGCGCCGTTTAAAAACGCACTAGTCTGTTCGTCAGAAACCGCTTGGGGGAAGTGGTCGATGGATGGGTATGGCCCTCTCCGAACCCGTCAGTGACGACGAAGTCGTCGGTGGAACTATCGAGCGAGCGGTCGACTCGCTCGGCGACCGCGTTCGCGACCGCGAAGAACACGTCAACGCGCCGGGAGTCGTCGTCGCGCCCGACGATGTCGCGGATGTTGTGGCTACCGTCCGCGAGCGCGCGGGACTCGACCACTGCGCCTGTGTCACTGCCCAGGAGTACGCCGACCGCTTCGAGACCATCTACCACCTGCGGGACTACGACGATCCGACCCGTGAGCTGAGCGTAGTCGTGCCGGTTCCCCGCGATCGCCCCTGCAGCGAGTCGGTCGCTGGCGTCTTCGAGACGACCGACTGGCACGAGCGCGAGGCCTAC
The DNA here is from genome assembly GCF_004799665.1 of Halapricum salinum. Lineage (NCBI taxonomy): Archaea > Methanobacteriati > Methanobacteriota > Halobacteria > Halobacteriales > Haloarculaceae > Halapricum > Halapricum salinum. The sequence goes on along the minus strand of NZ_CP031310.1, from coordinate 2,749,496 downwards.
GACCTCCTCGGAATCGAGTACGACGACCACCCCAACCTCGAACGAATCCTGCTGCCCGAGACCTGGCAAGGTCACCCGCTTCGCGAGGATTTCGACCAGAATCAGCCCCAGATCGTCCCGTTTCGCGAGCACGCCAACCCGCTGAGCCAGGACGAGCGCGCCGATTCGGACACGATGCTGGTCAACATCGGCCCCCACCATCCCGCGACCCACGGTGTCCTCCACATCAAGATCACGCTCGACGGCGAGACGGTCGTCGACGCCGAACCCGACATCGGCTACATCCATCGCTGTGAGGAGCAGATGTGCGAGCAGGGGACCTACCGCCACCAGATCATGCCCTATCCCGACCGGTGGGACTGGGGCGGGGCCGGGATCTGCAACGAGTGGGCATATGCCCGTACTGCCGAATCGCTGGCCGACATCGACGTGCCCGAGTACGCCCAGGTGTTGCGGACGATGTCGGCGGAACTCTCCAGAATGTTGAGTCACTTCCTCGCCATCGGTGCGTACGCGCTGGACGTCGTCGGCGACTTCACGGCGACGTTCATGTACGCCATCGCCGACCGCGAGAAGATCCAGAATCTGCTGGAGGACCTGACCGGCCAGCGATTGATGTTCAACTACTTCCGACTCGGCGGTGTCTGCTGGGATCTGCCCGAGCCGCGCGAGGAGTATCTGGCGAAGGTTCGGTCGTTCGTCGAGGACCTGCCGTCGCGCCTCTCTGAATACCACGATCTGATCACTGGCAACGAGATCCTCCAGATGCGGACGCTAGACGTAGGCCATCTCGATCCCGACGTGGCCAAACGCTACGGCGTGACGGGCCCAGTCGCGCGGGGCTCGGGGATCGACTACGATATTCGTCGCGACGATCCGTACGGCTACTACGACGAACTCGACTGGGACGTCGTGACCGAGGACGGATGTGACAACTTCGCGCGCGTTCTCGTGCGCCTGCGAGAACTCGAAGAGTCTGCCAAGATCGTCGAGCAGTGCGTCGATCTGCTGGCCGAGTGGCCCGCGGACGACCGCGAAATTCAGTCGAACGTCCCCCGGACGTTGCGGCCGGAGTACGACAGCGAGGTCTATCGGGCAGTCGAGGCAGCCAAAGGCGAACTCGGAATCTACATTCGCAGCGACGGGACGGATACGCCCGCGCGGTTCAAGATCCGTGGGCCGTCGTTCTCGAACCTGCAGGCGCTGCCGGAGATGAGCGAAGGTGAATACATCGCGGACATGATCGCGACGCTGGGAAGTCTGGATACGATTATGGGAGAAGTAGATCGGTAGCGAGACGCCGAGCGCAGCGAGGCGTCTCGGAAAAGGCGAGCGGTGACGGAGGAACCGCGAGCTAGCGAGACACCGAGTGAAACGAGGTGTCTCGAACTAGAACGGTGAGCGAAGCGAGCCGTGGAAGATAGCGAGTCGACGAGTAGAGAGACCCCGGAGTAACGCATACCAGTTACGCCTCTCCGAGTACCCTCACGCCATCTATATTCGGGGGCGTCGTTTGTTAGCATATGCCGAACAGCACGAGCGAGCAACGGGTCGACGAATCGGTCGAAGGGGCGTTCGAAAAAGCGGTCTACGGCGAGGCGACCGAGCCGATTACACCCGCCGTGATCATTAGCGCGATGGTCAGCGGAGCCGTCGGCCTGGTAGCGATGCTCCCTGTCGCGGTCGGGGTGCCGATTCTGCTGGGTCTGTTCCAACTCGAAGCCCCAGCCGGCTTCGGCTATCTGGTCGCTGCCCAGCCGAGCGCCGGACTCGGCGCGCTCTTTTATCTGATCGGCGGGGCCATCGTGTTACCGCTGTTTTTCGTCGTGACGGCGACGTTTCTGCCACCGCAGAGGCCACGGTTCGTCCGCGGCGCGACGCTGAGTACGATCTTCTGGCCGGGGTTCGTCATCGGCTTCTGGCCCGAAGGGGGTTCCACTGTCGTCGTCGCGTTCCTCGTGATCTCGCTGCTGGCTCACTGGATCTACGGTCTCGTCCTCGGTGCCTCTCTGACCTACCTGACCGGTATCCCGAACCACGATATCTGATCGGTTCACGATTCGGTTTCGGTTCTTACGATACGTGCCTCACGTGGGCATCCGGCGAGTGGAACGAGCCGGTTCACTTATTGGTCATCATAACCGGTAAATTTCTACTCTGGACGTCACCCATCAATCAACGCTGACTATAGATCGAGCTTTGAGGCAATAGAATATGACGCAGTTAGGACTCGATGACTATCGACGCTGAGCGCGTACGCACGACGCTCGAACTGACGCAACTCGAGGACGGGCGCTGGCAGACCACCCAGCGAGACGTTGATCTCGTTGGTTACGGTGAGAGAGGTGCGCTCGCTGCGATGGACTACTGCCGCAAAGTCGCGGAGGGAACCGACAATGAGTGACACTGAAAAAGGCAATAGTATTCGTTACCGGTGTGACGCCTGCGGTTACGAATTCACGACCCAGGGGTCCGGAGTGATCGCATGTCCTCGCTGCGGAGCAATAGAAGATTACGATTGTATCTGAATTTACCAGAACCTAATCCGAGATTGACCATCTTCTACCAGTAGAATCTAAGCGAGTAATGGGACTCTGGTCCTCCAGAAGCTCTTCAGCTTCCTCCCACCATTCATCGGACTCTTCGTATCCCAATGTGTGATCTGGATAGATACTCCCTTTCAGCTCTCGATCAGTGACCACGTTCTCCCCTTCAGCTAGTCTAATACAGGCTTTCAGCATTTCCTGCACTTCATCATCCATTTCTTCAGCCTGATCGGCGAGAGTGGATAATTCAGGATTATTATCGCTATTTTCCTCAGACCGACCGCTCTGCAAAGTGGACACATAAACAAGGTCTCTCACGAAGCTAAGAAATGCACCACCCATTATAAAGAGACCACCAAGAACAGCAAGATAGATTCCAATCTCTGGGGTAACGCTAGCCCCCTCTAGCCCCGACGACGTCACTTCAGAATTTTGTCGGGCTGTGTCAGAAAGATCGGAAAGAGCAAAACCTATCCTTCCAACGATAAAAAGACCGTCTGCAAAGACGATGAGGTGACTCCAAGATCCCCAGAACCAATAGGAGCATGCCAATACAATCGCTGCTTCAATCAGCATCACCCAGCCCCCAACTTGGAGTCCTGTAACTTGGAAAATGCCTGCGCTAAGCCACGGCGCGAACACTGAAATTGCCAGTATTACGGCACCAATCCCTGCCAGATATCTTCCTGCCTTCCGTGATCGCGACCGAGAACTATCTATATCTGATTGGTCAGCTCGTGATTGATGGTTCTTAGACTCGCTATTATCAATATCGTTTGAGACTTTCTCACCACACTCCTTACAATACGTCCAGGTTTCACCAATAGCGGCACCGCAGTCGGTACAGTGCTCCATCAATCATGGTTAGTATAAACACAGAAATATAAGACTTAGCGATTATGAGCGATTCAGTGAGAACTACAATCTATTCTATATGCTAGATTGAGTAGAAAAAACTAGATCGGGCCCGTTCGGATACCGTGGTTCTCGCACAGACTGTGAGTTACCTGAATCGCATATTAGAATTTCTCAAGGAGCATAGACCCCAGAGCGATAAGGAAAATGAACACTGCTACCATGCTCAAATTGGCGTATATAGAAGGTATTAATTGAGGAATGCTACCTGGAATGCCGAACTATAAAATAAACCCTGTCAACACAAATCCGAGAGTATATCCGATATTCCAGTATGAAGCGGACATCGCTTCCAGTCTTTCTTTCACAGAATATTCGAAGGATTGGCTAACAAATAGAGAGTGCGTATTGAACAGAAGAACATGCTCTCCTTCAGCTATTAGTACGAAGATTGTGATACAATACCTATGGAACGGTTGTACGTCTACAACGGCGCTCTTGCAGTAATTGGACTATCACTTGGATTACCCGCGATGGGCTCGCTCATTGCTGGGAACTACAGTATTCCGGTACTACTGATGGCAATAGGTGGAGGTGGGATGATTGTCGGTGCTGGCTACGAATCACTGCGAACCGATCCTAATGAGTTTACTATCTCCGTCGCCGCTCTCTTTGCATTAGTTGGTGCCGCCTGTATGAGTCTTCTCGGAGCTATCCTCTCTGCGGTCTCTGGTATGTAGATTTCCTGTCTCTACCAATCAGGAGATCGTCCGGGTCTATGTTGAGAACCGGACAGGGGGTCAGGAAACGATGACGTCGATGTCGGTAAGTTCGTGGATCGGAGACTTGTCGAAATCGTTGCTGTTGTGAGTGACGAACGTCGCGCCGGCCTCGTGGGCGATCGCGAGGTTGAGCATGTCGATGGGGTCGAGCGTCACGCCCTGGGTTTGCAGCCGTTCACCGAGATAGGCCGCTTCGAGGGCGACATCGTCAGAAAAATTGAGGATTCGGTCGATATCCCTGTTCAGCGTCCGCTGCGATTGGAGCATCTGGGTCCGACTGGCCTGTGACTTGTAGAATTCCCAGGCAACGAGTGACGGGATCGTCCACTCCCGGTTGCTGTACTGCTTGAGATGTGAGACGACGGTCGGGTCTGGATCTTGACCGCCGATCTTGACGAGGACGTCGTTGTCGAGAACGATCATTCGACTCGCTTCTCCAGCGACTCGTTCAGTTCCTCATGGGCTTCGTTCATTTTCTCTTCGAGATTACCGTCGTCGAATTCGCTGAGGAACCCTGCCATCTCTTCGACGTCCTTCTCTTGGCGGCTGAGGCGGTCCAGCAGGTCGTTGAATGATTCGTCTTCGCGTTTCAGGTCTCGAAGGCGGTCTTTGACGTCGTCGGATACTCGGATTGTGCTCATGTGTATACGTTGTGTACAGTGTGGAATAGATGTTTCGCCGATTCACTCAAACATATCGTAGTCGCCGAGTGAGATGATCAGGCAGCCGGTCGTCGGATCGTACGCGCGCTGGAGGCGATCACCCTGCTCGATGTCGAAGTGGTCCCGCAGCCGTGCCGGAATCGCTGAGTAGGCGGTCCCGCGATTCATCTGCACCTGGGCGGACCCTTCCGGGGAGAGCGTCGTCGTGTCGGCGAGCGCCTGGGTCACTCGTCGTTCGGCGTCGGTCTGGCTCATATCCGCTGGGATGGCCTGCACCCTCAAATATGCCCGATATGACGCCCTGAGGCCCGCCCTGCCGTCACCCCTGAAACCCTCTGAGTTGCGGATTCCTTACCCTGCTGTCACCCAGTGCGACTGTTGTATGAGATATGAGTCCAACAGTTGAGTTCGGGAGCAAGAGCGCTGCCGACGCTGCTCGAATCGCTCGCGGAGATCCCGGACGGACACCGACTCTCGACGCTGCACGAGCACATGAGCGAGGAGACCGACGACGAGAGCGGCGGCTTCGAGGTCGAAAAGTAAGGGACGCTCGGGACCCAGTCACAGTCGTCGACGAGCGTCCGGCCCTTCAGCGCCCAGGTGACTCTGTGCGGGCTGTCGCCACCGCTGAGGAAGACATGCGCTCGGCGTCGTTGATGGGACCGCCGGAGTCGCGCTCGGTTTGTGCGCCCTTCCAGGGTATCGAGAGGTCCCAGTCGCCGGGCATCGACAGCGTCGACGAACCGCCGACCGGGTCGCCGAGGTCGTCGCTGGGCTCCCAGCTGTGCGCGGCGCGGCTCACGGGCGACACACCCCCCTCGTCGAGAGCGGGACAGCGCTTCAGTTCTTCGTCGATGACGCAGCCGCAACAGTCGCAGATTTGACCCAGGTAGCCGGCTGGGTCGACGTCAGCGCTACGGCTCACGCTGACCACCTCGAAATGCGGAAAAAGCGGCAGAGTGTGCCGCCAACCTTTATTTTGGAGTGGGACCGCCGAGATTCGAACTCAGGTCCTACCGACCCCATCGGCAGAGGATACCACTACCCTACGGTCCCGCAAATAGGTCGAAGAGGGAGCGCCAATTAAGGGTGTCGTTTCGGGTCGCAGTCCGGCGGTGTGATCCCGTCGACCACTCACACCAGAACCCGCTCTAACTCGACGACGACGCCGGATTCAGCGTCCGGGTCGCCGACGAGCCGGCCGAGACAGACGGCCGCATCGTCCGGCGTGTAACAGGCGACGAGCTGGCTGTCCAGCTCGTGCTCGCACTCGATCACACCCGGGGCGTACACCGGCGCGCCGTCGGCGACGCTCTCGGCGGCACTGGGAGCGATCGTCACGCGGGGCACGCCCCTGAGCGCTCGTTCGGCGGGCTGGACGACGTCTCCCAACGACCCCTCGTCGCCGTCTTGCTCGTACCACGCCAGTGCGTCCGCGAGGTCGTGCATCGTCACCAGGGTCGTGTCGTCGAACGTCCCGGTCGCCGTGCGCCGGAGGTGGCCCATATGTGCGCCTGTCCCGAGCGCCAACCCGAGGTCGTGACACAGCTTTCGAACGTAGGTCCCGCTCTCACAGCGCACCCGGAGCAGGGCCTGGCGACTCTCCACTTCCAGGACGGCGAGGTCGTAAATCTCGCGGACTCGCAGCTTCCGTACGACGGCACTCTTGCGGGGCGGCTTCTGGTAGATCGGCCCTTCGAACTCGGCGACGGTCTCCCGGAGATCTGCGGGCGGCTCACCGTGCAACTCCAGGACGGCGACGTACTCCTTGACGGCGTCGTCGAAGACCTGCGCCATCCGGGTGGCGTCGCCGAGCAAGACGGGCAGACAACCCGTAACCTTCGGATCGAGCGTTCCGGCGTGGGCTGCTCGGTCGACGCCGGCCATGTCCCGGAGCCAGGCGACGACCTGATGGGCCGAGGGACCGGGCGGTTTGTCGAGATTGACGACGCCGAACTCGAGCATGTCGGCGGGCGAGCGCTCGGATGGCGGACCACGAACCATCTCAGATATCGTACTCGACGCCGGTGATCGGCGTCTTGCCCTCGTCGCCAGTCTCCTTGTAGGACTCGACGGCGTGCAACGTCAGGCTGAGCACGCCCTGCGGGCCCCAGCGGGCGGTGTTGATCGAGAGGTCGTAGATCGACAGATCGTCGAAGTCGATCCCGTAATACTCGTTGTAGCGATGGGCCTCGCTCTCACCGCGTTCGCGGGTCTCCTCGCGAGCCTGATCGACGGGCTTGTTCTCGCGCTGGGAGATTCGCTCGGCGCGGATCTCCAGGGGGGCACTCAGCCAGACCTTCAGGTCGGCGTAGTCGCCGGCCATCCAGCCCGCGAGCCGGGATTCGAGGACGAGTTCGTCCCGATCGCGAGCGATGTCACGGAGTCGACGGTCGAGATCGCGGTCGATCTGGTCGTCTTCCTCGGCCTGTTTGTTCAGTTCCAGCGGCGTCATGCCACGCTCTTCGGCGAGGTCGCGGAAGATGTCGCCGCCCGAAACGTGCTCGTAGTCCAGTGCGTCGGCCAGGCTGGCGGCGAGCGTGCTCTTGCCGCTGCCGGCGGGGCCGGAGACGGTGATCAACATATCCTCACTCGGAGGGTCCCGCTCAAAGAGATTGTGTCTTCGTCCCGAAAACGTGAGTTCGGAGTCGCCTCAGGTCGGCGACGTCTGGATGTTCAGCGACTTGCGGATGATCTGGGAGAGGCTCATCGAACAGAGGATGTACCAGAAGATCCAGGCCTGTAGCGGCCCGATGATTCCGGCCTCCCAGGCGTTCACCTCACCGACTAGCGGCATCACCAGCACGGGACCGGCCTGCCCAACGCCGAGACCGCGGACCTGCCAGTAGACCCACAGGAAGATGGGGATGGTGAACAGCATTATCCAGGGCATCGAGCGGAACTGCTGTTTCATCATGCCCAGGTTCTCGGTCATCATCTCCATCTGTTCCTGGCGAATCTCCTCGAGAGCCTCGTCGTCGTCCTCTTCTTTGGCCTTCTTCTCGCGCTCGCGGAGCTCTTTCTGTTTCTCCTGATACCCGCTCATGTTGTCGAGGTTCGTGAGCCGATCCTGCAGCAGCGTCGACCACAGGCCGGTCAGGACTGCCAGCACCAGGATCGTCACGTAGAACGGAACCAGGGAGTTAATCGGGCCGATTCCGATGTCGATCACTTCGCCGATCTGGTCGCGGATATCGGGTTGCCAGTAGCCGACGAACAGCGCGAGCGAACCGACCAGCGCGATCTTGTCCCAGCTCGTCCAGCTGCCGTCGCTCTCTTCCTCGTCGCTCGGTTCAGCTTCGTCGAGTGCGTCTCTGATCCCGTCGGGGTCGTCGACGACGAACCCTTCACCATCGGCGTCGACGAGGATCCCCTTCTCGATGAGTCGACCCCACTGCCCGCTCGTGAGGTCGTCACTGACGTCGTTCCACTGGACGACGCCTTTCTCCTCGGCCGTTTCGAGGACGGTCTCGATCGCGGGCTCCATACTCCCGTCCTCCTCGACCAGAGAATCCACCTTCTGAACGGTTCGTGCCATTGTTGATGTCCTAGTGAGCCGTCCTAAATCAGGCTTGTTCTTCGATCGCCGCTCGGACGTCCGTCCAGACTTCGTCGGGCGTCTGCTCGCCGTCGATCTCGACGAAGCCCGCGTGGTCGCTGTAGTGCCCGATCACGGGTGCGGTGTTGTCCTCGAAGACGTCCAGTCGGTTTCGAACGGCCTCCTCGGTGTCGTCGTCTCGCTGGATCAACTCGCCGCCGCACTCGTCACAGACACCTTCCTGTTCGGGCTGGCTGAACTCGACGTGATAGTTCGCTCCGCAGTCGTCACAGACCCGGCGGCCGGTCAGGCGGTCGACCAGCTCCTCTTTGCTCACGTCGAGCGAGAGAATCACGTCGAGGTCGGTCATGCCCTCGAGTTCTTCGGCCTGCTCGAGATTTCGGGGATAGCCGTCCAGCACGAAGCCGTCCGCAGACGTCAGGGCTTCCTCGACGATGGCGTTGACGACGGCGTCCGGGACGAGTTCGCCCTGCTCCATGTATTCGCGGGGCGTATCGTACTCGGTGTCCATGTCGCTGATGTCCATGTCCTTGTTGGCCCGGAGGGCATCGCCAGTCGTGATGTGTTCGACGCCGAACTCCCCAGCGATGTTACTCGACTGCGTTCCTTTCCCGGCTCCCGGTGGGCCGAGCAGCAGAATTCGCGGCTTGCTCATGGAATCCGGTTTCACCCCGGGACTTATAGGGTTGTCCAAAGCGGTCCGGACGGGCTATGGGGGTCGAAGCTTTGTTGGGACACCGGCCCGGAGTTTCCGTCGATGCCGAACCGACGAACGGTCCTCCGTACGGTCGGTGCAACCGGGCTGCTCGGACTCGGAGGGTGTACTGGTGGTGACGGTGGAAAGACGACGGATCCGCCGCCGACAGAGCCGAAATCGAGTGAATCGGGGGCGACAGACACGCCGACGACACCGGGTCCTATCGAGGCAGTGCAGACGGAGAAACTCGCCGACAGCGACGGTGAAGAGTACGACTACTTCGGGAGTGCGGTCGCCGTCTCAGCGGACGGCACGACCGCCGTCGTCGGCGCACGGAACGACGACGACCAGACGGGATCCGCTTCGATCTTCGAACGTTCGGGCGGGTCCTGGAGCTGGAGTGCGAAACTGTTCCCCGAGGATGAGGCAGCGCCAGTCGCGTTCGGTACCGACGTGGCCATCGGGGCCGGTGGCGATCGCGTGTTCGTCTCGGCGCCGTCCGGCGGGGGAGTTTCCGTGTTCGACCGTACGACGGATGGGTGGGCCCGGCAAGCGGTACTCCATCCTCCGGGAGACCGCCTGGCGTTCGGACGCGCGATCGCCGCCTCGCGAGACGGTCAGTCGCTACTCGTCGGGAATCCGGCTGGGGACCGGCTGACGATACGGTACAGGCCGGACCAGTCGGTCCGTGGCTCGGCGTTCGTTTTCGAGTTCGAAGACTCCTGGGAAGCGGCAGGGACACTGCAAGCGGACGAATACGGAGCCGCGTCCAACTTTGCGTTCGACGTCGCCCTGGCCGACGATGGGGAGACGGCTATCGTCGGTGCGCCGCTCCGCGTCGTCGTCGAGGGTGAAGAGACCTCGAACCCGGACGACGCGGTCGCCAGCGCAGCGGTGTTCGAGCGCTCGGGTGGGTCCTGGGGCCGTGTTCGGACCCTCACCGCCAGAGATGGGACGGCAAACGAAACGTTCGGCGGGGCAGTCGCAACGGATAGCGACGCCAGCGTCGCGCTCGTCGGCGCCCCTTACGACGAGCCGGCGGGGCTGACTCGCGGCGGAGTCGTGTACGCCTATACTGGCGAGGGATTCGACGCGGAGACGAGTATCGTTCCGGCCGGCCACGACGCTGACTTCATGTTCGGCTACGCGCTCGACCTGAGCGCGGACGGGACCACTGCACTGCTCAGTGCTCGCGGGCCCGCCGGAGACAACGGATACAACGCCGGCGCGGCCTACGCGTTCGGTCGTGCCGGCCGTGACTGGCGTGAACTGGCGACACTCGTCGCGGGAGACGGCGACCGCGGGGATTACTTCGGCAGGAGTGTCGCGACGAGCGCGGACGGGGGGTCGGTCGTCGCCGGGGCGGAGACGGACGAAGATCCGCACGGTGAAGACTGCGGAGCAGCCTACCACTTCGCGCTCGAATCGGCCTGACGGGCCCGACTTCTTGACCGGGAGTTCGCAACGCCTTACACACCTCCGCCCGAATGGCGTCCAATGAGCGACCTCCTCGTTCGTGCTGCCCGTGGCGAGCGAACCGAGCGCCCGCCCGTCTGGCTGATGCGCCAGGCCGGCCGGCACATCCCCGAGTACCGCGAGATTCGCGAGAACCACTCGTTCGTCGAAGCCGTCACCGACCCCGAAGTCGCCGAGCGGATCACCCTCCTGCCCTGGGAGCGCTACCGCCCGGACGGGCTGGTGATGTTCTCGGACATCCTCACCATCCTCGAACCGCTCGGGTTCTCCTATCACATCGAATCCGGGACCGGCCCCATCATCGAGAACCCCGTCTCCGGTCCCGCGGACGTCCAGCGAGCACGGGAGCCGATCCCCGAACGACTGGATTACGTGGGCGAACTCCTCGACCGGCTCGACGACAGCGTCGGCGATCAGACCTCGCTGATCGGCTTCGCCGGCGGTCCCTTTACCCTGGCCTCCTACGCCATCGCCGGCCAGCCCTCACGCAATCACCTCCCTGCCCGGCAGTTCCGCGTCCAGCACCCCGAAGCGTTCGCGGAGTTGCTCGATCGCTTCACCGAGGCCGTCGCCGAGTTCCTCCAGTATCAGGTCGCCCACGGCGCGGACGTAGTGCAGGTGTTCGACACCTATGCCGGAATCCTTCCTCCCGCGGAGTACGAGCGGTTCATCGTCCCGCGTCATCGCCGGATCGTCGAGGCCGTCGACGCTCCTACGATCCTGTTCGTCAGGAACATGGGCGGACGACTCGACCAGATCGCGGCCGCGAATCCCGACGTAATCGGCCTCGACTGGACCGTCGAGATGGGGACGGCCCGCGAGCAACTGGACGGCCTCGGCGTGCAGGGCAACCTCGATCCATCCGTGTTGTTCGCCGATCGAGAGACCATCCGCGAGCGCACGCGAGAGATTATCGAGGCCGCCGGACCGCAGGGACACGTCCTGAATCTGGGCCACGGTGTCGACAAGGACACACCAGTCGAAGGTGTCGAGGCGTTCGTCGAGACAGCGAAGAATTTCGAGTGGTAGGAGGACGGGTCGACACGGGAATCTGTGAAGTGAAAGGTAGTCACAGATCGACCCGTTTATCAACGGCGGGTGAGTCATCTCCGGCTAGTAGACCGCGCCGACAGACGGCGTACCGAGAGCCATGATACTGACAGTAACCCCGAATCCGGCAGTCGACCAGACGATCGAGATGGATGAACCGCTCGAATCCGACGCAGTGCAGCGCTCCCGGGAGGCCCGTTTCGACGCGGGTGGCAACGGGATCAACGTTTCGCAGTTCGTCCGGGCGCTGGGCGACGAGACGCTCGCGACCGGGATCGTCGGCGGCTTCACCGGCTATTTCATCGAGCAGAACCTCCAGCAATTCGAGGTTCCGACGGACTTCTGTGAGACGGCCGAGCCGACGCGGATGAACACGACCATCCTCACGCCCGACACGGAGTATCATCTCAATCAGTCCGGCCCGCAGGTCGGGGAATCGGCCGTGGACGATCTGATCGACGTGCTCCAGAAACATGACCCCTCGATCGTCGACATCGGCGGCAGCCTCCCGCCGGGGATGGACGACGATGCCGTCGACCGACTCGCCGCTGCGGGCGACTGGGACACCGCGATCGACGTCCACGGCGACCTCCTGCCGGACCTCGAAGAGACCTACGAGTACTGCAAACCCAACGAGGTCGAACTCGAAGAGGCCACGGGAATCGAGATCAACGACATCGACGACTGCGCCGAGGCGGCCCGTGAACTCCAGGAGTGGGGCTTCGAACGCGTCATCGCGTCGATGGGCGGCGAGGGTGCGATGATGGTCACACCCGAGGAGACGCTGTACGCCCCCGCATTGGACGTCGACGTCGTCGACACCGTCGGGGCGGGCGACTCGATGTTCGCCGCCGTCCTGTGGGCTTACGAGCAGGGCTGGGACGACGAGAAGGCACTCCGGGCCGGCGTCGCGACCTCCTCACAGATCGTCGGCGTCACGGGAACGAGCGTCTCCGATCTGGACATCTCCGAGACCATCGAAGACGTGCGGGTCTGGACGCTCCAGAGCTGAGGAGACTGGCCGGACGACGAGCGATCGGAGACCTTTTGGCCGGACCACGCAGTTGTCCGGGTATGAGCGACGACGACGATCTCACCTACGCCGAGGCGGGCGTGGACATCGAGGCCAGCGAGGCCGCGACGAAGGCACTCATCGGCGCAGCCGGGGAGTTCGAGGGCGACTACGCCGGACTGGTCGACATCGGCGACCAGTATCTCGCACTCGCCACGGACGGCGTCGGGACGAAACTCCTGGTCGCCGAAGCCATCGACGACTACTCGACCATCGGGATCGACTGCATGGCGATGAACGCCAACGATCTGATCGCCGCCGGGGTCGAACCCGTGGCGTTCGTCGACTACCTCGCCGTCGAGATTCCCGACGAAGAGACCAGCGAGGCAATCGGCGCGGGCCTGCGCGAGGGGGCAAAACGCGCCGGCGTCTCCCTCGTGGGTGGCGAGACCGCAGTCATGCCCGACGTGATCAAAGGACTCGATATCGCGGGGACGTGCGCCGGACTCGCGCCCAAAGACGCTATCTTCCCGGGTGAAGCACAGGTGGGAGACGCCATCGTCGGCTGGCCCTCCTCGGGGATCCACTCGAACGGACTGACGCTCGCCCGCGAGGCCGTCACCCGCGAGCACGACTACACCGACGCCTTCCCGCCGAACCCCGAGAAGACCATCGCCGAGGAACTGCTCACGCCGACGCGAATCTACAGCGAGGTGCTCGATCCCCTCCGTGAGCACAACGCCAACGCCGCAGCCCACGTGACCGGCGGCGGCTGGACCAACCTGACCCGGATGGGCCCCTTCCGCTACGAGATCACGGCCCCCTTCGACGCCCAGGCCGTCTTCGAGTTCGTCCAGCAGGAGGGCAACGTCGACGAAGAGGAGATGCACCGCACCTTTAACATGGGCACCGGGTTCGTGGCCGCTCTGGAGGAGGACGACGCCGAGGCTGTCGTCGAAGACAGCGAGGACGCGCAGATCATCGGCACAGTTCAAGAAGGCGAAGAGTGCGTGGCGGTGCGTGGGCTGGAACTGGTGTGAGCATACGGCGCGAACGGTGTGAGCGTCGTTTCGCTGCTGGCGACTGAAAGGATCCAGCAGGTCTTTTTCCCCATGTTTTTGCGACGAGTGGTGCGCGAGCGGCGGGAGACACGACCAGGGGGAGCGTCTCCAGACGGCGAGCGGTGCAACCGCGAGCCAGTGAGCGCACCGAGGAGGAAAAAGTGGTGGGCTGGAACTGGAGTAGGCCCCTGACTACTAAGGACGTGCCGGACGACAGCCTCGCTATGAGTACGCGCCGGGATCTCTACGTGGCTGGATTCGTCGCCGCGTCGCTGGCGTACATCTTCGTCAGCCTCGCGTTCACGGGCAGCTTTCACCTCCTGCGGTGGATCACCTTCGTCGTGTTCTTCGGAGTCGCCTTCGCCGGGTTCGAGTGGTTCATCGGATGGGCGATGGCCCAGGAGTAGGCGCGCGCTGTTCGAGCGTCCCGAGCAAGGCGAGGCCGCGAGACGACACTGCGCGAGGGATGAGCACCGGAGCGAGCAGAGTGAGCGAGGAGCGCAATCGGCTGGGGAGGAGTGTGGCGGCGCGGTGGCGGTGGCGGTGCAGTGGCAGTGGCGATGGCCCTCAGCAGACGGCGCGAGCTTCGCGAGCGCTGTTTCCCCGCGAGCGCTGTTTCCCCGCGAGCGGTGCGAGACGCGACCGAAGGTCGGGTCTCGATTGCGAACGGTGAGCGGAGCGAGCCGTGAGCGCTCTACCGAGCGCGAGCGGCCTTTTTCCCCACGTTTTTGTGCCGGAGCGGTCCGCCGCGAGCCTCTGGGCTCGCGTGCGAGACCCGACGGCACAAAAAGTGGTAGTGCCTAGTGCAGATCCACGTTCCCGATGTCGAACCGAGCCCCGCCGTCGGGACCCGCCGAGACCGAGACCGTCCAGTCGTGGTCGTCGGCGACCATCTGGACGACGTACAGCCCGAGACCGGTGTTCTCCTCGTCGGTCGTGTAGCCGGCGTCGAAGACGCGGTCGGGGGAGTCGGCGTCGATTCCGGGGCCGTCGTCAGCGACGAAAAAGCCGTCGTCGGTCGCGCCGACAGTGATCGTCACGTCGGGACCGGCGTGTTCGATAGCGTTCTCAAAGAGGTTCTGCAACAGGAGACTCGCCGACTCCTGATCGGCGACGACTCGGGCGTCAGAGTCGATCTGTAGGGTTGCATCGCCTTCGGTGAGGGCGTCCCAGATCTCACGGCAGAGCCGCGAGAGCCAGACGGGCTTCTGTTCGGCGAGCCGCGAGTCCGTCGTCGAGAGGTCGACGACGGTGTCGACGATCGATTCGAGCCGATCCAGCGAATCGACGATCGCCGCGGTTTCGTCTGTGCCGGCCTCGAGACGTTCGACTCTGCCGTGGGCGATCTGGAGTTCGTTGCGGAACTCGTGGGCGGCGACCAGCGCGGTCTTGACCAGCCGCTCGTACTGGCGCTGGAAAGCGTGCTCGCGCTCTTTCCGCTCGGTAATGTCCTGAGTGAGTCCGACAATCCCGGCGATATCGCCGGTGGAGTCCCGCCAGGGGACCTTCACTGTCTCGACGTATTCGGCGCTCAGATCCAGGAACTCCTCGACCTCGATCCGGTCGGTCCGGCCCTCGATGACGTCCAGTTCGTCCTGCAGGGCGGCTTTTCCGTGGTCGTCCTGGAGTTCACCGACCTCGACGTCAGTCAGCCCGATCCGGTCGGTCGGCTCGTTGAATCCCCGCCCCATCAGGACGTGTCGGGCCTCGGTGTCCTTGGCGTAGAAGTGATGTGGCATCTCGGTGAATATCGAGAGCAACAGCGTCTCCATCGGAGACGGCGGGCGACCGGCTACAGCCGGTGGATCGCCCTCGAGTCGATCCGCGACAGCCCCAGCGACCGCGTCCTCGAGCACCGAGTCAGCCGCAACGACGGTGATGTCCGAGCGCGGCGCGACCGAGTCGGGATCGGAGCCCGCGACGACGATCGGCAATTCGGGAAACAGTGACCTGATACCGTAGGCGAGCTCGACCGCCGAGCGGTCGTGCACCCGCGCGGGCAAGACCAGACAGTCGTAGGCGGACCGAGTTAGCTTCTCGAAGACCTCGGTTGGCCCGGTCAGCACCGTCACAGAGACGGTCCCGTCGCTGGCATCCAGATCGTCGACCGAAAGCGAGCTCTCGGAGACGACCAGCACTGACCTGGATTCCAGCTCGCTCATCCTGTCGCCAGTACAACGGGCACGAATGTGACTGTTGTGGGAAAATAGAGTGACGACTCACTCCGAATCGCGATAGCGCTCCCACTCCCAGGCAGGCGGTCGCTCCTGGGTGAGCGACGTGTACGCGCCGATCTGAGCGTGTGAGAGGCTGACGTCTTCGAGAATCGTCTCCTGATCGATGATCGAGGACGTGATCTGACAGGAGTCGAGGTGCACGTCCTCGAAGATGACCGAGTTTTCGATCATCGAGTTGGTGATCTTCGCCCCAGCCATGACGTGGACGTTCTTTCCGATATCGGAGTTTCTGATCGTGGCGTCGGGGTGGATCAACGTCCCGCCGTCGAGATACCAGGCGACGGCGTCGAGATAGCTCTCCGGGGTTCCGATGTCGAACCACTGATCGAAGAAGGGGTAGGCGTACACAGGTTCGCGCTCGACGAGCCACTGGATGAACCAGCCGGGCTCGTCCGGATTGTTGTCGCCTTCGAGGTAGGTCGGCATCAGCGCGACCGTCTCGGCAGGGAAGGCGTAGCAGGCGATCGAGACGAGCGTGCTCGGCGGATCGTCCGGCTTCTCCTGAAAGTCAGTGACGCGGTCGCCGTCGACGGCGATGACGCCGTACTGGGTCGCGAGCTCGATGTCGCCGACGTCGTAGGCGGCAAGCGTCGTCGCGTCGTTGTCGACGAACTCGTCGATGAAGTCCGACAACGGGAAACTGATGAGGTTGTCGCCGGCGATGACGAGCGTGTCGCTGTCGAGACCTTCGCGTTCGACGAGTTCGGCCAGTGCCCCGATGACACCGAACTTCTCGCCCTCCTCGCGCGCGTCCTCGACTGACAGCCGCGGCTTCTCGAAGCGGCTCTCGTCGATGTGGTCCTGGAACTCCTCGGCGAACTCCTGGTTCGTCGAGACGTAGACGTCGTCGATCCGATCGTCTGCCTCCAGTTCTCGGAAGATTCGATCGATGACCAGCGTGTCGCCGATCGGGAGGAACATCTTCGGTCGGTTCCGCGTGATCGGCCAGAGTCGCGTTGCGAACCCGCCTGCGAGTACGATCGCGTCCATGAGTGACCCACGTTGTCAATTACCAAGGGTGTTACGGCGAGAAGGGTCTCGAATCCAGTAGCGAGATTAACTGACGTGCGCAGCGATGTCGGCGTCGGTGATGATACCGATCGTCTGGCCTGACTCGACGACCAGTACCGCGGCCTTGTGGTCTAGGTAGGTATCGACCTCGTCGACAGTCGCGTCCGGTTCGACCTGTGCGATCGACTCGTGCATGACTTGCGCAACGGGTAGTTCGCCGACGTTCTCTTCGTCGCGCTGGCGGATGTCCGTGTTGCCGATCAACCCGATCGGTGACCCGTCGCGGATCACTGGGACCTGTGAGTAGCCTTTTCCATCCATGACTTCTTTCGCGTTGTGGACAGAGTCGTCTGGGGCGACGCTGACGACGTCGGTGTTCATCAGATCTGCGGCCCGCAGGATACTGCCCTCGGCTTCCTCCAGGGCGTTGACGATCCGCCGAAGAGTCGACAGGCGCGGATCGACGTCGCCACCCTCGATCCGAGCGATCAACGGCTGAGAGACGTCCGCCCGGTCGGCAAGCTCACTCTGGGTCAATTCGAGCTCCTTCCGGCGCTCGCGTAAGTCCTCGGGGGTGGGCAGTTTCATACTACCTGATAACCGAGGGTAATACAAAAAAGTACCGGCAGCCGGCCCGAACGATCAGTTACTCGCTTCCTCGCTCTCTTCGTCCTCGAATTCGACGGTCTCGATCACTTTCAGGGGGACGTCACGGAGGGCACCGCCGACCTCGCTCTTTGCGATCCGCTGGGCGTGTTCGGTGCTCTCGGCGTTGAAGACCTTCATCTCCAGAACCAGGCCCACGAGTGCGGTGTCGGCGGCGATGAACGCCGAGTCGAACGGTTCACCACAGGCCGGACAGCCCGTCGCGCCGACTTCGACTTCGACGTAGTCCATGTCCTGATCGTTGAGCCGTTTGCCGGCTTCGCTGACGGCCACGCCGATCGCGTCGTCGATGTCTTCGACATCTCGAACCAACCAGGCTGCTTCCATCACGACGAGGTAGTTCATATCACTCCCTCCGAACGCGAGCCTCTTGGTGTTTTATGATTCGGCTTGCCGACCCCCTCGATTCTCGGCTATTCGACCTCGCGCACGTCACCCCAATAATGGCTATAACTTATGGCTACCTCGCGTGTCGCCAACGGCTCCATTACCGCACGACTCGCCCGAACTCACACCGAGTTGGGAACAATTCAAATCAACTTTAATCGCAAGACGTGACCGCCACGAACCTACACAATCTATCACAACTGTCCCTTTCGTTATGGGAAAGCTTATGTACCGAAACTACTCCACCCTCAACTGAGGACACAGACCGATGGAATCACGTCTGTCCCGGATCGCCCTGTTCGCACTGTACCAGTTGACCGTCCTGGTCGGCATCGCGCTACTCCCGATCGCGCTCGTCGCGCGTCGGGCAGGTATTCCGCTGCCGATCCACCGACTCATCGAGCGGCTGGGGGCCGCCTACGAAGCCAGCACTGGTCAGGCCTGAAGACACAGCGACGTTTCTCGGAGCATTCGGATGATCAGCGTCAGTCGTCGAGTTGTTCGCGGATCCGTGGTGGGATCTGGTCGCGGGCGCTTTCGGGAATATCGTCAGGACTGAGATCACCGACGAAATTCGGCGGCGCGGTCGCCTCACTCCCGAAGTCAGGCTCGAACAGCTGGAGTGCCGTGTTGATCGTCGACCAATCGTCGTCTTCGGCGGCGTCACGGAGGCTGCTGGTCGGCGGCGCGAGCAACTGGTTGACGATCGAATCGGCCATCGACTCGACGATCTCTCGCTGCTCGTCGTCGAGGTCGAGCTTCGCGAACGCCGTCTCCAGTTCGGCCGCTTTCCGCCGTTCGGCCCCCTCGTACATCGCCGAGATGACTTCGTCGGCGCGCTTTCGCTTGTACTGGGTGAGCAACTCCTCGAAGGCCTCGTCGATCCGTTTCTCGACGACCGTCGCGGCTTCGAGACGCTCGCTTCGGGTCTCGTCGGTGATCGTCTCCAGGGCGTCCATGTCGTATCGCGTCACCGACTCGAACGTCGAGACGGCTTCCGGGACGTCGCGTGGCTGGGCGAGATCGACGACGACCGTCTCGCCGGCGTCGGCGAAGGCCTCGGCGTCAAAGATAGGACCGGGTTTGTCTGTCGCAGCGACGACCAGCTTGGCCGCCTCGACCGCCGCCGGAAGGGCGTCTAGTCCCACTGCAGCGCCCTCGATCGAAACCGACTCGACGACGTGTTCGGCGTGGGGAATCGTCCGATTCGCCACGAGCAAGCGCTCGACGTCGGTCCGGGCGTCGATCGCTTTCGCGGCCAGCGTCGCCATCTCGCCAGCGCCGACGACCAGCGCCGTCACGCCGTCGAGATCGTGTTCGCGTTCGGCGAGCGTCACCGCGGCGCTGCCCAGCGAGACGACGCCGTCGTTGATGCGCGTCTCCGAACGCGCGCGCTCGCCGACGTGGATCGCCTTCGTGACCGCACTTTCGAGGACGGCGTCGATCCCGCCGACGCTCCTGGCGTCCTCGTAGGCGTCTCTGACCTGCCCGATGATCTGGTCCTCGCCGATGACCAGCGACTCCAGGCCGGCCGCGACCCGCATCAGCTGGCGCAGGCTCTCCTCGTGGTCCATCCGCTCGGCGGTCGAGGACTCGACATCGCCGAGATAGGACGCCAACACGTCGCGGCCGGCAGCCGGGTCGTCGGTGACGACGTACGCCTCCGCGCGGTTGCACGTCTGGAGGACGAACGCCTCCTCGACGGCGGGCTCGGCCAGGAGGGTGGCGACTGCTTCGCGCTGGCTCTCGGTCGCGACGGCCTCGATCTCGTGGACGCTGGCGTGCTCGTGAGAGACGCTGACGCCAGAGATGACGCCCAGTGCTCGTGTCACGGGTTCTCACCTTCGATCTCGTCGATCACGTCGGTAGCTCTCTGGCGTGCCTTGGAACTGCCACTATCTAAAGCTGTCCAAACCTCACGGGACCTGACAACCGCTCGAAGCGCCTTCCGTCGTCGCTCCGGCCCGATACCTGCGGCCTCCAGATCGTGTCGCAGTTCCCCGGTGAGTTCGGCCATCGCCCCCGCGTTCGCGAGTTCGGGTTCGAGTCGCTGTCGCAAGTAGCGGCTCAGGGCCGGACTCCGGCCGCTCGTCGAAAGTGCCGCAACGACCGGCTCCTCTCTGATCGTCGCCGGGACGACGACGCTACCGGCGTCGCGCCCCCCGCGCTTGTCGGCTCGATTGACCAACATTCCCCGCTCGCGAGCCGCCGTAGCCACGGCGTCGTCGACCGCCTCGTCGCCGGTCGCCGCCACGACCAGCGCGGGCTCTATCCGGTCGAGCCACGCTGAGGCGTCCGCTGGTTCGAGGACAGTACGGACGCGCTCTGCGTCGCCGAAGTCCCGGTCGCCGAAGTCATCGCTGCAGACGACGACACTCGCTTCCCGTCCGAACCGACGGGCCTTGCGAGCACCCACGGGACCACCGCCGACGACGAGGACCACCTCGTCTTCGAAGTCGTGAAACAGGGGAATCATCACTCGACTGCGTTGGCAGACACTCGGGGTTCAGTCGTGAAAAGCGTCTCGACAGGCGGGATATCCGCACGGTTATTGTGACATAGTGTCTACCATACTGTATGATCGTGGACCTGATCGCGCTGTTCCTCGCTATCGTCGCCGTCGCGCTCGTCCCGGTCGTCATGATGGTTGCCCTGTTCCGTCTCGTCGACTACTTCAGCGACGAGGACAAACTCGAAGAGATTCGTCGCGCCAAGCGTGAGGGGCGTCCGGTCGACTTCTCGGGTATCGACGCTGGCGACGCGCGGTCGAGGACCGGCGACCAGCCGACGGTCGAGTCCGCAGAGGACCCGCAGTGTCCGAACTGCGGTGAGAAAAACGAGGGCGACTTCGACCGGTGCTGGAACTGTCAGGCGACGCTCTAGCTCTCGACGCTTTCGACCGTGTGCCCTGTCTCGGAGACGGCCTCGACGATCGCCTGCTGGTCCGCGCTTGCTTCGTAGTAAAAGACGATCCGGAAGGTCCCTTCCCGGATGAGTTGCTGGCACTCCCAGACGAACGCGTCGTCGTCGAGGGTCAGTCCCTGGTGTTGGTTGAGTCCGAACTCCGGATCGTCGTTGCCCGAGTAGATGTACGTGTCCTCCTCGGGAGCGGCGTATTCGGCGATCGCGTCGCCGATCTCGACGGTCGTCTTGTGGAGTTTCGCCTCGTCGTCACTGGTCAGCTCCGTGTGGACGACGATCCCGTTGAGTTCGATCTCGCCCGGTTCGAGCAGTGCCTGGGCCTGTTCGTAGAGGTCCTCGTCGACGATTTCCTGAGCCATTCGTATACGAATCTCGGTCACAGAGGCTAATACGCCTCACGATATCCTCGTCTCGCGAGCCCGAACGATAAAACTCATACCGCCTGCGCGACAGTATCCGTCTATGTTGTCCCCGCTACGGTCGCTGGCGACCGACGCCTACGAGCGATTGCTCCGCTGGGAGCTGTCGGGGACGCCGAACCACGTCGCGGTCATTCAGGACGGCAACCGCCGCTACGCCCGTAGCCAGGGAGCCGACGCGACCGACGGCCACCGCGCGGGTGCCCAGACGACAGAGGACGTGCTGAACTGGTGTGACGAACTCGGTATCGAGGAACTCACGCTGTACACGTTCTCGACGGAGAACTTCGACCGACCACCCGAGCAACTCGAAGAATTGTTCGACCTCATCGAGCAGAAACTCAGAGAGTTCGCCGACACCGACCGCGTCCACGACTCCGGCGTCTGCATCCGGGCGATCGGCGAGATTGATCGCCTGCCCGAGCGTGTCCAGGACGCCGTCGCGTACGCCGAAGGCCGAACTCGTGAGTACGACCAGTTCACGCTCAACATCGCGCTGGCCTACGGCGGTCGGGCCGAACTGCTGAGTGCCGCCCGCGACATCGCCACTCGGGTCGACGCCGACGAACTCGACGCCGACGCCGTCGACGTCGACACCGTCGAGCAGTGTCTCTACGAAGGGGCGACCCGGGACGTCGACCTGATCATCCGCACGGGCGGCGACGAGCGAACGTCGAACTTCCTGCCGTGGCACGCCAACGGTAACGAGGCGGCCGTCTACTTCTGTGCGCCCTACTGGCCGGAATTCCGGAAGATCGACTTCCTGCGAGCGATTCGGACCTACGAGTCCCGAGAAGAATCCTGGCGCGAGACGAAGACCCGCCGTGCGCTCGCGCTGGTGCGAGCGCTCGAAAACGACCGCGCCGACGTCGGCGCAGTGCGCGAACGCCTCGCCGAACGACTTCCAAGCGACGAGTCCGGCACGCTCCGTGAGGAGACGGAGTTCGACCAGCCCGCCGACTAGCTACTCTGTGCGAGCTGTTCGACCATCCGATCGGGCGGTTCGACTTCGTCGGTGACGGTCGTCCCGTCGACGTCTTTGACCGTGAGCAGAATCGGCTCCTCGCCGACCAGCCAGTAGAACGTGTACCGCTTCGTCCGCGCGACGAGCGTCGTCTCCGGGAGCGCGTCGCTATCGGCCTCGCTGATCGTGAACGGTGCTGAACTGCGTGATTTCGTGGTAACTGCCATGACTACGAGTGGGGCTAGGCTATGGGGGTGTATAAGTCTTTATTCGGAAGTGAGTTAATTACTGCATGCTAGCATACGTCACGACAGTCAGGCCGAGGCAAGCTCGCGCATAGTCGATTGTGAGACGTCGGTTCGGATGATCGCCCACTCGTCGATCGTCGCGTCGACTTCGCCTGGGGCGGCTTCACAGTCGCCCCCACCCGCCGCACGGCTTCCGCTGCACGTCTTCGCGCTTCCGGTGTAGCCTCGCCACGGATTGCGGGCGATCTCGTCGCCGTTGTAGTAGACACGGCCCTCGGTGCCGGTGAACACGAAGCCGACGTGGACCCACTCCTCGAGCGGGACCTGTGCTCCGCAGGCCGGAGACCCCTCGATGTCACTCCGCCCGCCCCACATCCGGCCACAGACTTGCCGATCCGAGTTGATGGCCAACCGCCGGCGGCTCCCCTCGTTCGTGAAGAGTTCGTGGCGGTGTGCGCTGTGGATCTGGACCCAGGCTGCATACGAGAAAGGCTCTGCCTCGTCGCCGCTATCGAACCCCGGGCTTTCGAGACCGGACTGCACGGTGAAATACTCGTCCGGAGGTCTGAGTCGGAGCGCCTGACCAGACCGTCCCTCGACGAGTTCTCCCCCCTCGACCGAGACTGGTCGGTCGTTACCCGAGACGTCCTCGATACCGTCGTCGAACGTGAGTAACACGTCCAGCGGGAGCGACGAGAGAACGCCCTCGCTCACAGTTCCAGTCTCGTCAGGACCACCGGAATCTGACCCGCCGAGGATGTCGGTACAGCCCGCGAGCCCGCCTGCCGTGGCCAGTCCACCAGCCGAAAGCACTCGACGGCGAGTGAGTTCAGCACGTCCCATGACCAAAAGGACGGCGAACAACACTATCAATATTATTTTCACTTTCGGTTCCGAGCGAAGGGTATTTTACCGCGGACGGCCGTTCGAGGCGAGTGCGTCTCTCAACGCCCGAACTTCTGAAAGACTCGCACGAGTCGTCTTTCAGCGTTTGGACGTCTCGCTGCGCTCACCGTCCAAACAGCCGTCAGACACGGTCTGACGTGATTCGGCCTACCGGCCGAATCTCCGCTGGCGTTCCTGATAATCCCGCAGCGCCCGGAGGTAGTCGCGCTCGCGGAAGTCCCGCCAGTTGACGTCGGTGAAGTACAGTTCGGAGTAGACCGACTGCCAGATCATGAAATCCGAAAGGCGTTCGGCCCCGGTCTTGATGACAAGATCGGGAGCCGTCGGGAAGACCAGCCGCTCCTCGATAGCGTCCTCGTCGATGTCCTCGGGACCGATCTCACCTTCTTCGACCTCCTCGGCCAGGCTCCGAACTGTTGCGGCGAACTCGTGTTTGCCACCCAGACCGATACTGACCTGGATGGGTGCGTCGGCGCGTTGTTCGTCTCCCGGGCCGCGAACGGCCACCGGCGCTGGCGCGTCGATGTCGCCGAACTGGCGCTCCAGCGTCGGGACGGCCTCCTCGTCGAGGACGCTGACGTACACGAGGACGTGTTCGGCCCCGTACTCGAACGCCCAGTCGAAACACGATTCGAGCGTCCCGTAGGCACCCTTTTCCAGGAGGTCCCGTTCGGTGAGGATGATCGCGACCGATTCCGGCAGGTCGGCGTCGCTGTAGCGCAGTCGCGCCCCGAGATAGCGGTCGTACAGGCCCACAGTCGATCATGGAGGGTCCGGCTCCTAAACGCACGGGGTTCGGAAATGGTAAGTACCTCTCGGGGAAACGCCCGGTAGCGTGACCTCGACAGTCCGCCGTGCGGGCGCGTTCGCCGCCGTGGGAGCCATCTCGCTGGCGGTGCCTGTCGTCTCCCAGACATTCTCTCGCCCGGTCGCGACTGTCGCCGCCGCCGCGCCGTTCGTCACGATCGCCGCCCTCGCGCTCTACGTCATCGAGGGGGGCGTCGTCTTCGAGTTGTTCGCTCGCCCCGGCGACCGCCGAGACGGCCGCCTCTACGGGCTGGCCGGCTTCGCCCTCTCGATCGCCGGCCTCTCGCTGCTGGCGACGCAGTTCGAGATGCCAATCGGCGTGTTCACGATGAGCGTCTTCGTCCTCTCGTTCGGCAACCTTGCCAGCAACGCCGTCCGCAGCCGCGGGGCCGATCCGATCGCCGCGACCACCGCGTTCGTCGCCGTCGCCTTCCTGGCCGGTCTCGGTTCTCACGCCGCCGCCGACCGGATCCTCGGCCTCCCGGTCGACCTCCCAGTGCTGGCGTTTCTGGCCGCGACTGGCGCGCTCACCGCCGCCCTGCTCCGCACAGTCTTGTTCGAGCGCGACGACCCGCTCGTGTTGCTGTCTGTGGGCCTGCTGCTGTGGCTATTTGCCGATCTGGCGATCGACGTGACACCCCAGGGGATCGTCATCGCCCTTGGGATCACCGTCGCACTGGGGTACGTCTCCTTCGCCCTGGAGACGGCCTCGCTCCCGGGGATGTTGACTGGCGTCCTGCTCGGGCTCTTGACGATAGTCGTCGGCGACGTCGGCTGGTTCGCCATGTTGATCACCTTCTTCGGTCTCGGCGGGCTGTCCTCGAAATTCAAGTACGACCGAAAAGTCCAGCGCGGTATCGCCCAGCCCAACGAGGGGGCACGCGGCAGCGGGAACGTCCTCGCGAACTCGCTGGTGGCGCTCTTTGCGGTCATCGCCCACGCCGCGGCCCCGCGGATCGACGCCGTCCCGCAGGACCTCTTCCTGTTCGTCTTCGCCGGTTCGGTCGCCGCCGCGATGAGCGACACCCTCTCCAGCGAGATCGGTGGCCTCTACGATCGCCCGCGACTGATCACGACTTTCGAGGTCGTCGACCCGGGAACCGACGGCGGCGTGACCTGGCAGGGCGCGCTTGCCGGACTCGTCGGCGCGGCGATCATCGCCGGGATCGGCGCCGGGATGTTCGAGACCATCGGAGCCGCCGGCGCAGCCGTCGTCGTCGCCGCGGGTGTCGTCGGGATGACCGTCGACAGTCTGCTCGGCGCGCTGATCGAAGATCGATACGTCGGCAACCAGGGCGTGAACTTCCTCGCGACCGCCGCGGCCGGCGTCGCTGGCGGTGGCTTCGCGATCGCCCTCGGGCTGGCCCCGATATGACGCGAACGATTCGCGAGATCGAGCCTGCCGACCACCACAGGCTCGGAGAGATCCAGCGAGCAGCCCTCGACGAACCGAGTCCCGACCTTCTCGCGGCCGCTGCCGACGGTCCACTCCCTGGGTTCGTCTGTCTCGACGACGATCGGATCGTCGGCTACGTGTTCGCGGTCGTCGGGGACTCGCGTGCCTACCTCCCAGAGCTCGCAATCGCGACGAATTCTCAGCGACAGGGACACGGAAGAGCCTTGCTCGAAACGATCTGTGAACGGCTCCGGTCTCGCGGGGTCGAGAGAGTCCGTGTCACGACCCGGGCCGACGACACCCGGGCCCGTGAATTCTACGAATCGCGCGGCTTCGCGGTGGCCGACCGCGTGCCGGACTACTACGAGGACGGCACGGACGGGATCGTCTACCGGCAACGAAGTGAGTGACCGGCAGTTTCAGGTGACCTGCAGGTGGACGCTCGTCGGTTTCTTGACGAACTGTCCCTCGCCGCTGGCGACGACGCGGTCGACCCCGCGCTGGGCAGCGACATCGAGCACGCGCTGGTCGACTGCTCCGTCGACGATGACCGTCGTCGGGACCTCCTCGGCCGATTCGATGGCATCGAAGGCCTCCACCGCCGACCGCTCGTCGAGCGGGTTCAACCCCTCGTCGAGCAGTCGCACCGTCCCGCTACCGCCCTCGATGACGGCCTCGACGTGATCCGACAGCGTCATGGCTTTCTCCGACGTCGATTCGCCAGCGTCGGGCGACGCTGCGGCCGCCGTCTCCGCGTCCGATGCGGGCTGCTGGCCGGCCGCAGACTTCTCGTCCGTGGCCGCCGCACCCGCACCATCTGTCGCGGCCGACTCCGCCTCGCCTGCGACGTCCCCCGAGTCGGTCTCGCCAGCGGCTGCCTCGGACTCGTCGAGGGGCACTGCGTCCTCCGGGAAGGAGATCGTCGCGGCGTCCTCATCGGCCAGCAGTTTCTCGAACTCGACCTTCTCCCGGAGCGCCGCCATGACGTCCTCACGGGAGAGATCCTCGACGGACGTGCCCGCCGGCGCGAACGCCACGTAATCGACGTTACCGACCTGTGCCAGCTCTTTGAGGATGAGTTCCCCCCCGCGGTCGCCGTCGAGAAACGCCGTGACCGTCCGCTCGCTCGTCAGGCGCGCGATCGCTTCGGGCACGTCGGTCCCCTCGACCGCCACGGCGTTTTTGATCCCGTACTGGAGCAGTTGGAGTACGTCAGCCCGCCCTTCGACGACGATGATCGCGTCGCTGTCGGCCGCGCGCGGTCCGGCGGGATAGCCCTCGAACTCGGTGATCCGCTCGGTTCGGGCCCGCCGCCGAACCGCCTCGATCAGCTCCTGGCTCGACAGCACGGAGTCGTCGAACTCCTCCAGCAGACTGGTCGCGCGCTCGACGACCTCCCGTCGCTTGGCCTGCCGAACGTCTTCGAGGTCGACGACCTCGGCCGTCGCGCGACAGGGGCCGACGCGCTCGATCGTCTCCAGGCTCGCGGCCAAGATAGCCGTCTCGACGCGATCCAGACCGCTGGCGATGGTTACGTCGCCGAAGGACTTGCCGCCCTCCGAGTCGATCTCGACGTCTATCCGGCCGAGCTTCGAGGACTCCTGTAGCTCGCGGATCTCCAGTTCGTCTCCGAGCAGTCCCTCGGTCTGACCGAAGATCGCACCGACGACGTCACTTCGTTCGACCACCCCGTTGGCGGTGATCTGTGCGTGAATGAGATATTTCGCTGAATCCTGCATTGATGATCTGGGCCGACTGGCCCGTGAATGCTGCCATGAATGTGCTCATGGACGCCAGGATGGTACGGTTGCCCGTGGCAAATACCTGTCGTGACCGGCTCCCCCGAATTGACGCCACCTCTGGGGGCGCAGTCGCTTCCCGACCGGTACACGAGACCGTCTCGAATCGGCCCACCGCTCGAAGACTGGTGATTTTTATAAACACCGCCCCACCCCTCGTGTATGCACACCCACATCGTGCCGGTCGGGTTCGACTACGACCGGCTGATCGCGCCCCTGGTGCGCGAGCAACTCGACGTGGACCGCGCCATACTGCTGGAGGGCGCGGTCGGCAGCGAGGCCAACGTCGAGTACTCCCAGCAGATCGCCGCCCAGCTCGAGACCGACTTTCGGAACCTCCTGGGTGCCGAAACCGAACGTATCGCCCTCGAAGACGTCTACGACTACGACGCGGCCTTCGAGCAGGCCTACGCGCTGATCAACGCCGAACTCGACCGTGGCGAAGACGCCGAAGTGTGGGTCAACATCTCCGCGATGCCCCGCCCCGTCTCCTTTGCCTTTGCCACCGCGGCCCACTCGATCATGGTCGAACGCGAGGGCGACCGCGACCGCATCCACACCTACTACACCGCCCCCGAGAAGTACCTCGAAACCGAACTCGCCGAGGAGCTCCGCCAGGGGATCGACCTGCTCGCGGACCTCCAGCGGGAGATCGACGACGACCGCATCGACGAGTGGCTCGGTGACGCCCGTGACCTGCTCGCGGAGTTCGACGAGCGCGGGACGACCATCGGTGCGACCGAGATTGACGGCTCGTACGTCGTCGAGTTGCCCGTCGCCTCGTTCTCGAACGTCAAACCCTTCGAGGAACTCATCCTGTTCACGCTCGGCGAGCACGGGGAGTTCGAGTCCGTCTCCGAGCTGGCCCAGGGGCTGGCCCGCGAACTCGGCGAGGAGTACACCGACAGCTTCCGCTCGAAGGTGCTGTACAACGTCGACCGCCTCGGTCCCGGCGGCAAAGGCTACATCGAACAGGAATCACACGGCAAGTCCTACCGGACGCGGCTCTCGCGGATCGGCGAGCTGTGGGTCCGGGCCCACTCCGACGAAGATCGCGAACGGGCGTGAGACCGAACGTCGGCGTCACGTTCGCGAGCGCTACGCCTAAGCCGCCGGCCCCAAACACACGCTCATGAGCATCTCGGTGGACATCCCGCTGGTCGTTGGATTTCTCCGTCGGGCGATCATGGACGGGGTGCCGCCCTGGCCCCTGCAACTGCTGGTCGTTGTAGTCGCTATGCTTTCGATCGGCGTGTTATACCGACAGCATGGACCGAACGGAGCGATCGCTCGCCGCCTTCGCTCGCGGCTCCTCCTCGGGGTTCCCTGGGGAACACTGCTGACGGTCGCGTTCCTGCTGGCCGTCTATCTGTTCGTCCAGGGAGCCTACAGCGGCGACATCTTCGACCCGCAAGCACCGGTCACGTACCCGTTCGTCGCCTATTCCTTCGAGTACCCGCTGGGGATCGTCACTGCCGCGTTCTCCCACCAGAACTTCAACCACTTGCTGGGCAACGCAATCTCGCTCGTCGTCTTCGGTGCCATCTGTGAGTACGCAGTCGGCCACTTCCCCCATCAGCGGGGTACACAGGCAGGGGGAGACTGGCGGAGCAGTCCGTACGGACGACCGCTCGCAATCTTCCTCGTGATCCTGCTGTCCGGGCTGGCGCTGACCGTGGCGACCCCCGGACCCATCATCGGCTTCTCGGGCGTGGTGTACGCGCTCGCGGGATTCGCGCTGCTCGTGCGACCGCTCTCGGCCGTCGCCGCCCTCCTGGCCACCGACGTGCTGCGACTGTTGTACAACGCGTTCACGACACCCGTGAGCGCGTTCGCAACGGGCGGGCTCGGGACCAGGACCGTCTGGTTCGCGGACATCTCGGCGATCGGTCACTTTCTCGGCTTTCTCGTCGGTGTGCTGGTCGCCGTCGCGTATCTCCGTAGACGGGAGAGTTCGCCGTCCCGTAGCCTGGTCTTCGGCGCCGTTCTCACGTATGGGCTGGTCCAGCAACTCTGGTTGGTATACTGGCCGGCCGGCGACGGCCAGTTCGTCCTCCATCGGGCCGCCGGCGTGGCGCTCGTCTTCGGGGTCGCGACGGTCGTCGTCCTCGCGATCGGCGAGCGCGAACCGTTGGTACCGACCGGGGAGTCCGTGCCGTCGAAGTCGACCCTCGCGAGGACTGGCCTCGTGACGGTCGTGCTCTCGTGTGCACTGGCAGGCGTGGCGCTGAACACGACGACGTTCGAGGGGACCGACCTGCCGAACGACCCGGTCGAAGTACGGGATTACCAGATCGGCTACGCCGAGAACGTCACCGATCAACTCTACAGCGTCGAGGTGCCGCTTGTGGACCTCCCCCAGATCGAGGCCCAGACAGCCGTCGAGACCAGCGGCGTGATCGTCACCAGTGAGCGCCGACACGTCTGGGACGTTCACACCACGGCCGATCGGCTGGCTCAGTCCGGCGTCGCCCGCGTCCGCGTGGGCGGAGTCGGCTGGCGTGAAACCGTCTGGGTGACCCGAACGACCTGGACCGTCGTCGGTGGCGAACAGACGTACCGTGTCTCTCTGTACCCGCCGGATAGCCAGCCGCGACTCGCCTACACGTCCGAACCGGCGACCGCCGAGGCCATCATCGCCAATCGCTCGATCACGCTCCGGCCAGCCGGGACCGACTTCGAGATTGCAGTCTCGCGGAACAACGAGACGCTCGGGGTCGCCGCCATGCCCGAAGACGGCGGGAGCGTCACCGTCGGCGACATCCGATTCGATCGCCGGGGTCGAAACCTCATTGCGAACGCTGAGGGCACGCGTGTCAGGATCGCTAACAAGAAGATTCCACCGCTCCGCCGGAACTAACGCCAGCGGATCCTGAAGGCTTCGGCGTCGATCGTCTCCGAGTCGGCCTCGTGGAAGTCGAACTGCCTGGGGAGATCGAGTTCGACCCCGAAGGCGTGCGTCACCTCGCCGCCGTTGTCACTGGCGAAGGACTCGACGAACTCTCGACTGCCGGCGTTGTGGATCGAGTAGGAGACACTCGCGATGTCGGCCGTCGTTTCGAGGAACGCCCGGTCGGCATGTTCGTTGCCGGACTGTGCGCCGAAGGGCGGATTCATCACGACCGTCACTGGGGCCGGCGAGCACAGCGGTGCGCGCGTGGCGTCGGCCCGGAGCCACTCGACCGACGTCGTCGAGGCGACCCGGCGTTCGTTGGCCAGGGCAGTCGATAAGGGGTCCGGATCGAGGTCGAGCCCGATCACGCGCTCGGGACCACGGAGGGCGGCCGCCAAGGCGAGCATCCCCGTCCCGCAGCCGAGGTCGACGACCGTCCGACCCTCGATGTCGCCCTGGAGATCCGCCGTGTGTACGAGTGACGCGGCGACTTCCGGCGGTGTCCGATACTGTTCTAACGGCGCACGCGGATCGTCGAACCCGGCGACGACACCCAGTTGCTGGGCGAGCGCGCTCTTGGTGGCCATCAGCGACGATACGCTCTACGCATACGTAAAATTTCGTGGATGATCCTCAGTCATCGTACTCCCGGGGCGTCGGGAGTTCGAGGACGATAGCTGCCCCACCGAGATCGCTCTCCTCGATGCTGACGCTGCCACCGTAGGCGTCGAGCATCGAGTCGACGAAGTACAGGCCGAATCCGGTGCCGGTCGATCCGGCTCCTTTCTGTCCCCGTTCGAAGATCCGGTCGCGCTCGTCTTCGGGGATGCCACTGCCGTCGTCCTCGACGCGGACGACGGCCCTGTGTTCGGTCCTCGTGGCCGAGATCTCAGCAGTGACAGCCGCACCACCGTGTTCGACTGCATTGGTCGTGAGGTTCGCCAGAACGTCTTCCAGCAGTCCGTCCGCCCTGACCGAGAGGTCGTCGGGGACGTCGATCCCGACGGTCGCACCCATCGAGCGCGCTCGCTCGGCGGCAGCGGTCGCCACCGGTTCGAGATCGACGGGCCGGAGGTCACGCGACTCGTCGTCGGTCAACGTCGTCAGGATCGACCGAACTTTCTCCGTCAGGTCGATGATGTCGTCGCTCCAATCGACAATGGTGTCGGCCTGCGTGGCCTGTTCTCCCTCCAGTTGCTCGGCCAGGATATCGCCCCGGGCCCGGATGACGTTCATCCCGTTGAGCATGTCGTGGCGGAGGATCTGGTTGAAAAACTCCATCTGCTCGGTCTGGCGCTGGAGCCGCTGTTCCTGATCGTGGCGCTCGATGGCGTACCTGATCGCCCGGATCAGCCTGTCGCTGTCGAGGTCGTCTTTCGGGAGGTAGTCCTGAGCACCGCGCTTGATCGCCTCCAGTGCCGTCTCCCCGTCGTCGAAGCCCGTCAGGACGACGATCGGAGCGGGTGGGTCGGCTGCGACTGCCCGGTCGAGTGTGTCGATTCCTGTCGAACCCGGTAACCCGAGATCGAGCAAGAGCACGTCGAAGTGACCCGCGCCGAGACGCTCCAACCCGGCGGCGAGATCCTCGACGTGCGTCAACGAGTACTCGTCGACGAACTGGTCTCGCTGGGCGGTCTCGAGATAGCGTTCGACCAGGCGGGCGTCTCCCGGGTTGTCCTCGGCCAGTAGGACCGAGAGGTGAGATTCCTGAAGCGCCATCTCACTCGGGTGGCATCTTGACGACCGACAGCCAGAAGTCCTCGATGTGTTCGACGATATCGAGAAAGCCCGAGAAGTCGACCGGTTTGGTCAGGTAGGCGTTGGCGTGCAGATCGTAGGATCTGACGATATCCTCTTCGGCCTCGGAACTGGTCAGCACGACGATCGGGATCCGGCGGAGGTCGGGGTCGTCCTTGACGTCTTTCAGGACTTCCTTGCCGTCTTTTCGCGGCATGTTGAGGTCGAGCAACACCAGATCCGGGCGGGGTTTGTCGGCGTACTCGCCCTCCCGTCGGAGGAACTGCATCGCCTCGACACCGTCGGTGACGACGTGAAGGTTGTTGATGATGTGTCCCTGTTCGAGGGCTTTCTCCGTGAGTTTGACGTCGCCGGGGTTGTCCTCGGCCAGCAGGATCTCGACGGCGTCGGCGGTCGGATTACTCATCGTCGTTCTCCTGTACGCGCGGCAGGGTAACATAGAATGTGGTTCCCTCGCCGGGCTCGGACTCGACCCAGATGTCGCCGCCGTGGCGGTGGGCGATCCTGTCACAGATCGCCAGCCCCATGCCGCTGCCGCCTTCGGTGTCGTGGCCCTGCGCGAAGATGTCGAACAGCGAATCTTGCTGGTCGGCGGGGATTCCGACGCCGTCGTCGGCCACGCTGAACGTCACGTGCTTCTCGTCGGTCGTCGCTCCGATCGAGATCGTCGACGCGCCGCCGTGGATGGCGGCGTTTTTGAGCAGGTTTTGAAACAGCTGACTCACCTGTTCGTCGTCGGCGGCGACCGACGGCAACGGCTCGCGTTCGATGGTGACGCCCTCGTCTTCGAGGAACAGTTCGAGCTGGTCGAGCGTCCGGTCGAGGACCGCGTCCGTGTCGACAGGCTCGAAAGACTCCCCGTGAGTCTGGATGCGGGAGTACTCTAGCAGCCCGTCGATCATCGACTTCATCCGCGCCGCGCCGTCGACGGCGTAGTGCATGTACTCCTGGGCTTCCTCGTCGAGTTCGTCACCGTACTCGCTGTCGAGCAAGTGGACGTAACTGGAGACCATCCGCAGCGGCTCCTGAAGGTCGTGGGAGGCGACGTAGGCGAACTGCTGGAGCGCCTCGTTGGATCGCTCTAGTTCGTCGCGATACGCCCGGAGCTGTCGCTCGCGCTCGACCTGTGTCATCGCTGCGGTCGCCGTACTCGCGAGGATGTCTAGCAGGTGTCGTTCGGTGTCGCTGAACTCCTCGACCGCCGGCGAACCGACAGTCAACAGGCCGTGGTCGTCGAGCGGGAGACACACCAGCGTCCCCAGCGGTGTCTCGGGCGCCGACGGATTCGCCAGCGCCTGGTAGTCGTCGACGACGGTGGTCTGTCCCGTCTCGAAGATCTCTTTTTCGTCGGTGCCTGCGCCGAACGAGGGCAGTTCGACGGCCGCCTCGGCGTCGCCGAACGTCGCCGCCTCCGCGGTCGCGCCGACGGGTCGAAGGACGTCGTCGTCCTCGTCGTACGACCACATCGCCGCGAGCGGCCGGCCGACGACTTCGCTGGCAATCTCGGTGACCTTCGCTGCGACCTCCTGTTCGGTTTCGGCGTACAGCAGGTCCTGTGTGGCGTCGCTGAGTCGCCTGACTCGTTGTTCCTTGCGTTTGAGATCGGTGACGTTCCGCGCGACACCGACGACCTGTGTCAGGTCCCCAGCATCGTCGAAGACGGGCTGGTACCACGTCTCGAACACCAGTTCGTCGAGTCGCTGGGTGACGCGTACTTCCTCCCCGTCGAGAGCCCGATCTGCAGCCGCGACTATCTCTGGGAAGTCACCGTAGACGTCGAACACCGATAGCCCCTCGAAATCACCCGGCTCGACGCCGAGCGCTTCGAGACCCTTCCCCGAGGAATGGGTGAAGATTCCCTCGGGGTCGAGCGTGAACAGGACGACCGGGAGGTTATCCACGATCGCCTGCAATTGGTGGGTCCGGTCGCGCCATTCGAGTTCCCGCTCGCGATGCTCGGTGATGTCCTGAACGTACGCCAAGACCCGTGGTTCGCCGCCGACTGTCGCCGCTTCGAGACTCACGTCGACCCAGCGCATCGTCCCGTCCGGCCCCGAGACGCGCCACTCGACCGCAGCGTGACCCTCGTCGGCCGCCGTCCTGATGAGGTCGTTGGCCTCCTCGTTCGTGTAGCTCGGCGGGCTGAAATCACCGACTGTCATCCCGACGACTGCCTCCTGCTCGACTCCGAGCATCTCGGCAGTCGCCGCATTGGCGTCGAGGACCTCGCCAGTCTCCGGATCGTGGACGAAAACCGGATCGGGCGACGCCTCGAAGATATCCCGATACGGCGTCTCCGTCTCCTCGGACCGTACCATACCTGCTACTCACCGTCGGATCACAAGGGCCTACCCCCCCAATTATCACCCCCGAGAACGGACAGATCGACAAACCGCGGTTCGGACTCGGCCACAGGTCCCGTTTCCATCCTCCATGCGGGGGCGATGGACGAGCTCGTCGTGACGAGACATGGGCTGTCCGATCACTCCTCGACTTCGCCGGCGACTGGGACGCGAATCTGAACGACACTGCCGCGAGGCTCGTTATCGTGAATACGGATGCGGCCGTTAGAGGCCTGGGTGAGTTGTCGAACGAGGAACAGGCCGATGCCGGCGCTGTGATACAGCGGCGTCTCGTCGACTTCTCCACGGAGGACTCCTCGTTCGATATCGGGCAGTCCCGGACCAGTATCGGCGACTTCGATGTCGACGACGTCTCCCTCAGACCTGACGGTCAGCGAGACGCAAGGATCGTCTTCCGCGCTGTGGACGATCGCGTTCTCCAGCAGCTCTCTGATGGCCGCTTCGAAGCCGAGACACACGGTCGCCCGCGCGGACTCCGGTGCCGTCAGATCGATCGTGGCTTCTGGGTGCTCTGCCCGGAGATCGTCTCGAACCGTCGCTGCCATCGCGCTGAGGTCTCTCGTTCCCAGTTCTCTCGGCCCGCGAAGCAAGCGTACGATGGCCCGTTCCTTGTCGGCGAGTTCGAGCAGCGTGTCCGCGTGACTACTGATCATCTCCATGGCATCCTCCGGCGAGTCGGCACTGCCGGTGGCGAGCAGGTCGGCTTGTCCCTCGATGACCGTGAGCGCGTTCCGGAGGTTGTGTCGGAGGATCCGGCCGAGGACCATCAGCTGTCGCTCGTGCCGCTTCCGGTCAGTCACGTCCCAGGTGAATCCAGTGATGACTCGCGCGCCGTCGTCGCGTTCGTCGAGGAGTCGCGCGTTCATCGAGAGCCAGCGGCGACCGCCGTCTTTCGTCCGTGCCTCGTACTCGAAGTCCTCGACGATCCCCGCCGTCTGTAACCGTTCGAGAAAGGTCTGGCGGCGCCTGGAATCGACGTAGAGATCACGCTCGAGCGCCTGATGGGACTCAAGAAGTTCCGGAACGCCGTCGTAGCCGAGGATGTCGGCCATCCGCTGGTTCGTCGTCAGGACGCGCCCGTCGGTCGTCGTCCGAAACACACCCACGGGCGCGACATCGACGAGTCGCTCGTACGTCTTCAGGTCGGCCTTCCGGGCCTGTTCTTCCGTGACGTCGTCGTACAGCCACAGGTGGCCGCTTCCGGTCGGGAGCTCGATCGGTAGGTAGCTTCGCTCGAAGACTCGTTCGTCCGTGCGTTCGAGGCGTTCCCCGATCACCGGCTCCCCCTCGTCGATTCGGGCCTCGATCCCGGCGACGAACGCCGGGGGATCAGCGAATTCGTCGCTCGCTTCCGCTGCTAGTCTGGCACAGTCTGCACCGATCATATCGCGACGATCGCGGGGGATATCGAACAGGGATAGCAGCTCGTCGTTGACCGCCAATACGGTCCGGTCGGCCGTCTCCGCGAGGATCCCGATGGGTAATCCGTCGAGCAACGTCCGTAAGAGAGCGTTCTGTTCGACGATCGTTCCTCTCGAGTCTCTCGGTTCCGTTCGTGAAGTCATCTGACAGTGGATCCGGCGAACGTCCCCGTCCGTGTCCCGTTCGGCCTGCCCCGACAGGCGGACATGGATCGGAAGTCTATCCGCGTGTTCGATCCGGAGGTCACACGCGACTGATTGGTCGGCGCTTATCTCTTGCAGCGCCGTTTCGAGTCTGCCAGCCTGCTCGTCGGGGACGAACGCCCGCAATTGCTCACCGAGGACCGTCGCCCGGTCGTGACCAGTCAGCGTGAGCCAGGCGTCGTTGACGAACTGAACCGTCCCGTCCGGCGTCAGCGACAGCGCCGGGACTACCCCTCCTACTGGAGGGTCGTCGTCGACCACGATCCAGTCCGGCTGGCGATCAGACACTACGCCACATAGAGGTGGCTTGCCTATGAATATATTGGCCCACATTACAATCCAGCAACGGTAACTCTCATAGTGCTTATCGTAGCGAGTTACCGGTACGACCGCCCGCTGTCGGGCGACCGATCCGGAACAGACCTACGATAATCACTATCAGTCGTTTCGCAGCTGGTATCGGCCCCGAATCGCCCTGTCGACGTTCACCTCGAAGGATGACTTCGTACCACCTGCCAGTTTCGATAGACACGCTTCCCAATGAGAGGAGTCTCGTCTCGATTCGTCAGCAACCTCATTTCGTTAATTTTGTCATAGATTGGTGTGACTTTCAGCTATGGTCCCTGATCTCTCACGCCGGCGACTGCTCGCCGGTGGGGGTGCGCTGGCGCTCAGTGGGATGGCTGGAGTGGGTCTGGCAAACTCCGGATGGCTGTCCGGGCTGACCGACGACGGTGGACGCTCGGTTCCGGAGCAGGTCTGGCAGCCCCCTGTGTCACAGGCCCACGCAGACGCGACGCTGGAGCGTCTGGAAACGACCGCCGATCGAGCCGAGCGGCTCGCCGACCGCGTCGAACGCCGGACCGGATCAGCACCGCGGTGGGCCGACGAGCCGGCGAGTGGCTGGCTCGCAGACGCTCGCCGCGAGTCGGTGCCGCGAGAGCGACTCAGCGACGCAACCTCGGGGTTGGCAACCGCCGGTAGCCGAATCGGCGAGGCGAAGGAGATCCTCGGCGGGACAGTCAGTGACGACGCCCGGGACCGATCTCTCGCTGTCCGTTCGGAAGCCGACCGTCTGCAGGACGAACTCGGTGACTATCCCGTTTCGAATCCATCGCGTGACCTCGCGTGCCTCTACTTCGTCGAGGTGGAAAGTGACAACGTGTCGTTCCTCGCGCCCTTCGATGGCTCCTCTGAGTCGACGACCGGGGACCTCTCGCAGTTCCACTCGCGCTTGCTGCGTGCCGAACAGGCCCTCGCGAACGCGCGCTACTATCGCAACCGGTACCGAGACGAACTGGGAGATCAGACCAGGCCAGTCAGGCACTCCGTCCAGGACGCCCAGCGCGAGTTCATCGACTCGATCGACGCATTGCCGTCCGAGAACGACGTTCAGGAGGCGATCACACCGGACGAAGCGAGGTACTACGGAACCGACGTGTACCAGCAGGCGACCCAACCGCTCTGGGCCGACTGTTACGATTCGGACTTCAGGTACGGAACGGACGGGCGGCGTCGTGACCACGACGTGCAACGACTCGTCGATACGGGTCGAGCGTTGCTCTGGCGGCGCGGATGTCAATACGCGCGCACGGAACTCTCGGTCACCCCTGATCAGGAGGAGTTCGACAGAGATCGGATGCTCGAGGCCGAGTCGGGTGCGGTCGACACCTACGAGTCGGTGCGTTCGAACTACGACGCGCCGCTCCCGGAACTATTCGTCCAATCCGGTGCCACCGCGATCACTGTCGGGCAGTCACGGACGGAGTTCGGCCAGACGTCGGAGCTCTACGCCAAGGCCACGACGTTCTATCTCGTCGGGATCGGTATTCTGCAAGCGATCGAGGACGTCGTCTCGACGCTACCGTCGTGAGGCTCGTTGGCCGGACGGGCCTACCACGTACCGTGGAAGGTGTCGAATTCCAGCGCTTCGAGATCCTCCTCGCCGATGGCGATCTTGTACTCCTGGGGCGTGAGCATCGGCTTTTTGAACTGCGGGCCGTCGTCGGTCGTGATCCGCGGACAGCCCGTGTTGACGTACGCATCGAGACCGAAGTTCGTGAGTCGATCCGGGGTCACCTCGTCCATCGTGATGAGGTAGGCGTCGTCGTTTTCCGCGACGATCTCCTGGGCGATCTCCCAGCGACCCTGGCCGATCTTCGTACAGAAGATGACGCCCCACTCCTCGGCGTCCATCGCCTTGTGAACGGAGGCATAGCGCTGTTTCATGAACTGCTCGGTGTCGGCGACGGTCACCGAATTGTTGACGGGGTCGGCGATGACGACCTTCTTGTCGGGATGTTCCATCGCCAGGCCGAGCGGATGGAACTTCCCGCCGCCGACGTAGAGGATCTGGTCGGCATCGACGTCCGCGCTGGCGTAGTTACAGCCCAGGACCTGGCCCTCGTGGGTCAAGCGGTCGTCGCCCTTGCGGGTGTGGACCTCGTAGCCTCGCTCCTCCAGCCACGACCGCATCTCCTCGAACTTGTTCATGTGCTGGGCGGTCGTCACGAGGCCCACGTCTTCGTCGTCCTCGGCCGGCACGAGTTCCTCGTCGAGAGCCTGCTCCATGATCGGGAAGACGTCCACATTCGAGAACAGCGGGACGTAGATGATCTTGTCACTCTCTTTCATCGGGGAGTGGCCGAAGTGGACGAACACGTCCGTCCGGCGCATGAGGTACGTATCGAGGTCACAGGCACCGTAGCAGGGTTGGCCCGAGATCATTACGTTCACGTCGTCGGGTAGCTCCTCTCGGAGGTCGTCGGCGACGGCCGGGCCGCGTCGTTTCAGCCCTTCGGGAAACTGCAGGCCGACGGTCGTCGCGTCGCGCTCCTGTACTTCCTCGACGATTCGATCCAGTTCGTAGTCCCACTCGCGGTCGTGCTTCAGAGAGAGGCCGGTGTTCCGCAGATCGCCCTCGGTCCGCTCTTGGCTCATTAGACCAGACTAGCGGGCCGGGCCGTTTAACCTCGGCGTTTCGTCACTGCCGAGGTGATACCACTACCGGTTACTCCTCGACGGCCTCGCGCAGGTCCTCGACGTGCGAGCGGACGACCTGCAGCGTCGCGTCCGCGTCGACGTATCCTTGATCGTACTCTGCGAGTGCCGTGTCGACGTCGTCGAGGAACTGTTCGAGTGGTGGCTCGGAGTCGGTCATGTGTCGGTGTTCTCTCGCCGCGGCCTTCTGGCTTTCGTGCTGGCGTGGCCGAAGGAGATATATCCTGTACTCTAGTAGACGTGGATATGCGAGGTTTTCGTCGGCTGGTCGTCGGCGCGCTGGTCGGCGCGGCACTGGTCCTGTTGCTCGCGCCGGACGCCATCCTCTGGGCGGCACGGGCAACCCGTCGAGCCTTCCAGCGAGCGGCCGAAATCGAACAGCCGATCCCCGAGCCCGTGCTACTCGGTCTCGGAATGGTCGTGCTGTTCGTGGTCACTTTCCTGTTGATCTTCGGGGCCGTCAGACTGTTCACCTCCGTCGGCACCTCCAGCGGGTCGAAGATCGCCGTCTGGTACGAACGGCTCACGCCGAACTCCCCACGCACGAAGGGGCTGGCGTTCATGATCATCTTCACCGTCGTCTTCATGGTCGGGTTCGCGGCGTTCGTCCCCTACCTCTCGGACTCGCTGACCGAGGACACGACGATCGACGAGGTCGTGACTGACATCAAAGAGGGGCGATACACCGGGCAGATACCCGGGCTGTTCGAGGACGACGCCGTCCGACGAGGAAACGGCGACCTCGCCCAGAAAGACCCCGGCGTCGACACCGACGGCGACGGGCTGCCCGATAGCTGGGAGGAGGCCGGTGAGACCCCAGGCGGGGCGACGCTCTCGAACGCCGATCCCGAACAGATGGACCTGTACGTCCAGCTCAACTACGGCTCGGACGTCGACCCGCTCGACAGCGCGGAACGGCGACAGTTACGCGAGGTCTGGTCGAACATGCCCGTCGAGAACCCCGACGGCTCGACCGGGATCGATCTACACCTCGTCCACCGGGGTGATCGTGCCGGGCGGCTCGGTGAGGAGGTCCCGATCGGCGGCTCGGGGGCGGTCGACCGCTACTACACCGAACAGCGGTTGGGCGATCGATACTGCACGTACCATCAGGTGACGCTCGGACAGATCCAGGACGACGAGACGATCGGCTACGCCGAGACGCCCGGTCACGCCTCGATCCTCGACGGGTCGAACTTCGGGAGTTACGACGGCGACGTCTCCTTCCGTGCCGCGATGGTCACCCACGCGCTATTGCACAACGTCGCCGGCGAGGTCGACGGCAGTGTCCACACCGACGGCGGCTGGCTCGATTACC
The DNA here is from genome assembly GCF_004799665.1 of Halapricum salinum. NCBI lineage: Archaea > Methanobacteriati > Methanobacteriota > Halobacteria > Halobacteriales > Haloarculaceae > Halapricum > Halapricum salinum. Next base: position 2,709,077 of record NZ_CP031310.1, on the reverse strand, counting down.
CGGACGACGACAACGAACGACTCTCCGACGCGGTCGCCACAGAACTCGAAACCGACGGATTCGCCACGTCGTCGTTCACCCAGCAGCGCTGTGAGTCGTAGCAACAGGACTCTCTGTTAGGAGAGCGTCATACGATGGTTCGCGTGACTGTTCTTCGTTACCCTGATTCTCTCAGTGCACGAGACGCACGGATCACACAGTACATGGATTTTATTTTGGAGTGTCACGACTACCAACCATGAATCGAAGGTGGTTCGTTTGTGGCTTCTGTTCAACATTACTCACTCTGACTGGATGTACCACGGACAGGGAGCCAACTGGGACTCCAAATCGGGTGTCTGAAGACCCGCCGGAATGGTTGAGTAGCACAGTCACATGTAAGTCAGTGGGCGGTTCTCTTGTGTTGTCTGAAGATTATGATTCTGTGAGAAATTCAACAAAAATAGTCAAATACAATTCCTTTTCAAACACGTCTCGACTGATAATTGAATTCGCAATAGAAAATCAAGCGGCAAAAACATGTTCAGATGAGGGGGCAAGTGAGTTTGGAACACTTCTCGAAACAATTGCTGACCGCGTACCCGCCGATGATCGGAATAATCGCCCAAACAGCATCGCAATTCAAATTGGATCCAAATATTATTACATAACTGATATGGCCGCTTTCGATCAAGTACTCATTGGTTAGTCAGTTTATCAATCATGTGGGGGCCATGTACAAGCGTGATATTACGCTTACTTGAGCTGTATTAACCCCGAAGCATCGATCGTAGTTCGTTCAGTACGCAGAATACACTGAACAGACAATTCGTTTCCGATACGCCTGAAAAGCCCCTTATGAACTAGTCTATGCCACTCTCTGTCAGGGCAACTCGTGATGCCGTTCGAGTGTCGTCTCCAGATCGGCGTCGACCACCGCCAGCGAGAAGCCGTCGATCCGGGCGAGGTCGCCAGCGTGCTCCCAGACGTCATCGGGGTCGATCCCCTGGAGGACGACCACGTTCGGCGTGGGATTGACGACGCGCATCGCGACAAGCGGTGACTCTCCGCGGGTGACACCGCCGAAGACCAGCGCGCGGTTGGCGCTCTGGCCGTACAGCCGGTAGAACTCCTCGCTGGAGAGGCGAGTGATCGCCGCGATGGAGTCGATGATCGTGTGGCCGGCGATGGTGTCCTGGGTGCCACGGACGAGTTCGGTCGCGCCGATGGTCTCGTAGTACCGATCGAGGTCGATCGTCGCCGGGTACTCCCGGAGTTCGTGGACGACCTCGCGGTCGAACCCCGCCGTGAGCACGCGGGCGTGCTGGCGGATTCGACTCCCGCCGCGGCGCTCGTCGACGTCCAGCAGTCCCGTGACGAGGCGCTCGATGACGCCCGTTCCCGGATTCGCGCGGCGGCCGCTCTCGTAGTCGGAGACCACCGACGAAGAGATGTCTAATTGATCTGCAAGCTCGGTCTGGCTGATCTCGAAGTCGGTTCGCCACTTTCGGAGGGTCGCTCCGGCGTCCTCGCTGAGCGTGATCTCGCCGGCGATGCGCTCGGCCAGTCGCCGGCGTGCGTCTGCGTCGACGTCCATGTCCACTACTTCGCAGCCGGCCGAATAAGTATTGTCGAACACGACTTCGACGACCGTCGAACCGACAGAAGGGATTTACTCGTTCGTGACCAGGCTCCAGGCATGGTTTCGACGGTCGTTCACGTCGCGCTCGCCGGGTTGATCGCGGTCGCGTTATTGCGCGACTCCTTCGGCGTTCGATCGCTCGCGGTCGTCGTCGGGGCGGTGATTCTCGTCGACTTCGACGTCTTCGTCGGCTGGTGGATCGTCGGCGCACACCGCGCGGCCTTCCACACTCTCCTGTTGCCCCTGATACTGATCGGTGTGCTCGTCTACGACACGCGATTTCGAGAGCAGTCCAGCATCGGCCAGCGGTTCGGTACCGACGGCGTCAGAACCGCCTGGGTCGCCGTCGCCGCGATCACCTTCGCCGGGATCGGGCCGGACCTGTTCATGAACGGCGTCAATCTGTTCTACCCGCTTCACGACCAGTTCTACCAGCTAAACGGTCACATTCGGATCTCGACCAAGGAGGGACTGATCCAGACGTTCGTCGATCTGTCGCCGACCGAATCGCCAGACCAATCACCGGCCACCTCGCCGGACTCCGGGCAAGTAGCGGTCGGTTCGACCGACGATGTCGGCGACCGTTTCCAGACCGGCTTCGATCCCAGTCCCTCCGAGACTGGCGGCGAATCTGGCAGCGTCGAGCGGATCTTTCCGATCGTCGACTCCGGCCAGCAACTCCTGCTGGTGCTGACCAGCGTCTTCGTCGTTAGTTCGCGGCTGCTCGAAGAGCGACGGTGACTGTGATCGGGCGTCGAGAGCGGGCGATCGTCCGATTTTCTGATTTGATAGGCCGGAGCGTATTTTTATAACGCGTCGAACCAGAGTGTAGGCCAACAGTCCAAATGAGCACCGATTGGACGGCCCCACGGGTCTGCGTGACCAACGCCAAAGGCGGGACGGGCAAGACGACGATCGCGATCAACGTCGCCGGCGCGCTCAACGAGCGCGGCCACGACGTGCTGTTCGTCGACCTCGACCCCCAGGGTAATGCAACGGAGGGTCTGGGTCTACTGGACGCCTACGACAAGGACCCGCCGACGTTCTTCGACGTCCTGACCGACCACCGCAAGCGCCACCTGGTCAACGACCTCGTCGTCGAGCACGAGGAGATGGACGTCCTGCCGAGCAACATCGACCTGCTACAGGCCGAGCACGAACTGACCATCGCGGACCTGATCGCCCGGGTCAAGAGCGATCCGAAGTCGACGATCGATCCCAGCGAACTGGCCTCGCTGGCGATCAACGTCAGGCCCGAGGGCGTCACCGGCCCGCACGCACTGACGGTGCTGGACGACGTCCTCGACGCCGTCGAACACGACTACGACTACGTCATCATCGACTCGCCGCCGTTCTACGGCAAGCTGACGGACACGGGAATCTACGCGGCCCAGCACGTCCTGATCCCGGCGCTGACGGAGGCGACCTCAGAGCGGGCGATCGAGCTGCTGATCGACCAGCTGGCGGCTCTGGAAGGCCAGACGGGGATCACTGTCGAGACGATGGGCGTCGTCGCCAATCGCGTCGAGAAGACAAACGAGGACCGGGTGATGCTGGAGTGGCTCAACGAGGTCTTCGACGACTTCCCGGTCTGGGAGGTCCGCAAGCGCGTGGCCCTCCAGCGGGCGTTCTCGGCCGGCAACTCCGTGTTCGCCTTCGGGGAGTCGGTCGACATGGCCGACGTCTTTCTGGACATCGCCGACAGCTTCGAGCAGCGGTTCGAAACCGAGACGCGACGCGCGGACCACGAGGTGACACTATGAGCGACGACGAACGCATGGACAGAGCACGACGGATCCGACAGATGCGAGAGGGCCGCCGCGGCGGCGACCCCGAGGAAGAATCGACTCCCGAAGACGGCCAATCGGGTGCCGAAGACGAGGCAGCCGACCCGGTCGAGACCACTGCGACCGATCAGTCGACCGAAGTACCCGTAAGCGACCAGTCGACAGTCGACACCGAGCAATCCGCTGGGAGGACCGAACCGGAGCCGCCCACGGGGACGACCAACGGCGATGGATCACAGACCGGCGCTGTATCGGCCGAAGCTACGTCGTCCGACGCGGGCACAGCCGACGGGTCGGAGATCGAAGGACCGGCGTCGACCGACGAATGGTTCGAAGACGGAGACACCGAGACGACGGGATCGGCCTCGACCAAGCAGGTCTCGACTGACGGCGAAGACGTTGAGACGACACAGACCGCAGCCGCGGCGGCCTCTGCGGCAGCAGCCTTCGAAGTCGACGAAGACGAGCAACGGGCGAACGCGGCGACCGCTGACACGTCGGGTGACGCCGAGGAGGGAGAGGCGGAAGCCGAACAGGAAGAGGAGATCCGCGTGCTGGAGTTCCGGCTGGGCGAGGAGCACTACTGTCTGGACATCGAGTACGTCGAGGAGATCGTCAAAGAGGAGAGCGTGACGCGCGTCCCGAACACGCCTGAGCACGTCCACGGCGTCGTCGACCTGCGCGGGCAGATCACGACGATCCTCGACCCGAAAATCGCTCTCGACATCGAACAGACCAACGACGAACAACTGATCGTCGTCTTCGACGCCAACACGTTCGAGGATCAGGGTCACGCCGGCTGGATCGTCGACGAGGTCCGGCAGGTCCTCCCGATCACCGAATCGGAGGTCAAAGAATCGCCGCTGGATCGCAAGTCGATCAAGGGCGTCATCGAACGCGACGAGGAGTTCGTCATCTGGACGACGCCACAGGTCGCGCTCGAACAGGCCGAGGAGTAGCTACTCTTCGCGCTCGTCGCTCACGTCGAGCGCTTCGGGCTCACTGTCTGGATCGTCACTCTTCGTGCCGAGGTCGAACTCCTCTCGCACGAGGTCGACCGCCTTGCTGACCGCACCCACCGAGGTCAGATAGCCCGCGCCGACCGACCGCTTGACAGCGACCGCGGCTTTCCCCCTGAGGATCTGCGGGCCGACCTTCGCGACCGCACCGTCGCCGACGCTGACCAGCCAGCCCAGCTGGTCGTAGTCGTATCGCTTCAGCCTGGGTTCGAAGCCGCCGTCTCCGGTACGATCGTATTCGAGCAGTCGTCGGATGTTCTCGGCCGCGACGGGTGCTTGTCTGACGGCCGTGTGGGCTGTGGCCGGTGCGCCGCGGCCGTCGACGTCGACCACGCGCGCGGCGTCGCCGAACGCGAACACCCGGTCTGTGAGCCTGAGCGTGCTCGGCACCTGAGGACGCCCCGTCCCGACAGCCCGAGTCGAACGGATGCCCCCGGTCCAGACGAACTGGTCGTACTCGATCCCGTCGTCTTCGGCCAGTTCGATCGTCGCGTCGTCGGCGCGCTCGACCGTCGCGTTCGTCCGGACATCGATCCCCTGCGCGTCCAGTTCGTCCCGGAGCGCCTCGCGGATGTCGGCCGGGAACGAAGGTGCGATGGTCGCCGCCTGTTCGAGCAGCGTGACGGTCACGCCCTCGCCCCGGTTGTCGGCCAGCGCTCGTATCTCGCCGGCGACCTGGATCCCAGAGAGTCCGGCGCCGCCGACGACGACGTGGCCGTCTGCGGGGACGGTCTCGTGAAACTGTTCGTGGATCTGCTCGGCGTGCTCGATCGTTCGGAGGGGGGTGGCGTGCTCGCGGACGCCCGGCAGGTCGTAGAACTCGGTCTCGACACCGAGACAGATCGCACCGGCGTCGAACTCGAGGGTGTCGCCATCCGCGAACGTCGCCGTCCTGGCCTCGGGATCGATCTCGTCGACCTGCTGCTGGCGGTGGTCGGCCCGGTCGAGGAGGTCCTCGAAAGGAATGGCGATGTCCTCGGCGATCGAGGGGCGTCTGATGACGCGGTGGACTTCGTGTCTCACCGTGTGGGTCGAACTCGCGTCGACCAGGACGATCTCGTCCTCCTCGGGGAGGGTGCGTTCGAGCGCGCGAACGAGCGGGAGGCCGGCGTATCCGCCACCGAAGACAGCGACTCGCATACCCCGGCTACGGCCCGGACCGAAGTAAGGACCGGGGTCTGCTTGGCCGGCCAATATGGGTCAGAACAGCGCCTCGTCCTCGTCGAGCACCTGTGCGGGACCGCCGACAGTCCAGTGGCGCGTGTCGACACCGCAGTCCGAGACGGCCTCGATCACGCGGTCGACGTCCGCCTCGGTGGTGTTGACGTAGACGCTCGCGCCGGTGTCGACCGAGAAGTAGGCGTCGACGCCCTCCTCGCGGAGTTCGCGAACGGTGTTGAAGATCTCGATCGTCCGGGGCTGCCAGTAGACCCAGCCCGCAGGCCCGGTCATCGTCGTGGCGGCAAGCGACAGCGAGTCGTGTTCGGCCAGTTCGAATGCGCGCCCGAAGTCCGCCTCGCGAAGCGCGTCGGTCATCTGGTCGATCTGCTCGTGGATATGGGCCATCCGCGCGTCGAACATGTGGCTGTCTTCGGCTTCGGCGTGAGCGGCTTCGGTCTCCTTGTAGGACGGGACCATCCCGGCGACGATGTGCAGGTCGTCTTCGAGATCGGTCTCGATCCGCTCGGAGCGACAGTCCCGGTCGTTGTATCCGGAAAAGAGGTGTGAGAAGCCGCCAGTGACGGCACGGGCGGCCGAGGCAGACCCGCGCCGGGCGATCGCCGAGATCTCGGGGTGGGTGAGATCCAGGCCGGCGGCGTCGGTGGCGGCGGTCGCCAGCGCGGCGAACCCGGAGGCCGAGGAGCCAAAGCCGATGTTCGTCGGGAAGGAGTTCTCGCTCTCGACGCGGATCGGCGCGTCGATGCCGGCGCGCTCGCGGACGTGATCGACGACCTTCTCGATGCGCTCGGCACCGCGACCGTCGACGACCTCGCCGTCGACCACGTAGGTGTCGCCGTCGAGACTCTCGTCGAATTCGACCGTCGTCTTGGTGTGACTCGACGCCGTGCAGACGCTGATGCTGTCGTGGTAGGGGTTGCGGAACTCCGGATCGCGCATCCCGTGGTACTTGACGAGTCCCTGGATCGGATGGGCCTTCGCTGTCGCGTGCATACCAGTTCGTCCGCGCCGCTGTACTTAGAAGGTACGTACTCGACTCGGCGCGGACAGCTGCCTGGCAAGACTATTCATCCTCCGGAGTCTACGCTGTGGTGATTGACGACGGGGAGCGTCCCGACGTGCCGGCTAGTCGCCGAACTCCCGTCGGCGTCCCTTGGGAATCTGTGAGCGGAGTTCGCCGTGGACGTACAGCCCGACGCCGATCGGTTCGGACGCGCCCGCGATTTCGTGGCTGGCGATCAGATAGCCCCAATCGCCGCCCCACTCTATCTCCTGGCTGTGGCCTGCGAGCAACGCCTCCGCCTCGCTCCGGGAGAGGTCGATCACGTTTCGACTCGCGTGGTTGCCGAAGCGCTGGACGGCCTCGGTCGTCGGCTTCCAGTGTTCCTGGCGCGTCCGCATGAACGACATCCCCAGGGCTTCGATGTCGACCGGTGTCTCCAGCTCACCCGCAAAGGCCCAGATCTTGCCGTTGCCTCGCTCCCAGAAGGTGTAGCCCTCGAAGACTGCGGGATCGACCCCGAAGCGATCGTCCCAGAAGTCGAGGACGGCCTCGCGGGACGGTCGCCCCGCGACCTCGCGGTCGGCCTCGCGCTCTGGAAGGCGGTCGAAGCGCGTGCTGACGTTGTCCGCCCTAGTGTCGTCGTCGTCGCTCATGCCGTCACCTCCAGTTTCGCGACGAAGAACCCGCCAGTGTCGTTGTGGTGTGGATAGATCCGCTTTGCCTGTGCGACCGCGGGATCGAACTCCCGACCCTGCCACTCGGTGACGCCGGGCCGCGACTCCAGGGAGAGGTCGAACTCGACCAGTCGACACTCCCCGGAGTCGAGGACGTGATCCAGCACGGCCTCGTTCTCCTCGGGCGCGAACGTACACGTCGAGTAGACGACCGTGCCGCCCTCGCGGGTGGCCTTGATCGCCCGGGTGAGGATCCCCTTCTGCACGCCGGAGATTCCCTCGACGTGATCGAGCGTCCACTCCTCGAGCGTGTCGGGGTTCTTGCGGATCGTCCCCTCACACGAGCAGGGCACGTCGACGAGCGCGCGGTCGTACTCCATCCCGCCGAAGGGTTTCAGCGAGTGATTGCGCGCGTCCTCGTTGGTGACGGCGACGCACGTCGCGCCGAGGCGCTCGGTGTTCGAGCGCAGCGCCGAGAGTCGCCCGAGGTTGTTGTCGGTTGCGACCACGAGCCCGGAGTCGTCCATCAGTGCTGCGAGCTGGGTGGTCTTGCTCCCGGGCGCGGCACAGGCGTCCCAGACGCGCTCGCCCGGCTGTGGTTCGAGCACCGCCGCGGGCACGGCAGAGACTTCCTCCTGGCCGTGGATCCAGCCGTGGGTGTACGGCCAGTTCGCGCCGGGCTGGTCCTCGGGGAGCCGAAAGAGTCCGGGGTGCCACTCGACCGGCTCGGCCGCGAGGTCGGCCTCCTCCAACCCGCGGCGGGCCCGTTCGACGGTGGTCTTGATCGTGTTGACCCGGATCGCCGACGGCAGCGGTCGCTCGCAGGCCGCCCGAAAGGCCTCGAAATCGTCGACGATGGGTTCGTACCGTGCGAGAACGTCGTCCATTGGCGAGCGGTAGGCGGGGTCGGACTTTGTGGGTTTCGAAGCTACCGGTGGCGAGTAGGCCAAACGGTAAACCCCTGTCTCGCGTTGGCAGAGCTATGGCACACGTCAGCATCCACCGCGAGGACATCGAACTCGAGGACCCGGTACTGGTCGAAGGCCTCCCCGGGCTTGGCCTCGTCGGCAAGATCGCCGTCGATCACCTCGTCGACGCCTTCGAGATGGCCCACTACGCGTCCTGCCACTGCAAGGGGCTGCCGGAGGTCGCGGTCTACGACGCCGATGGCCACGGGGTCGAACCACCAGTCAGGATCCACGCCGACGAACGGCGCAACTTACTCGTCCTCCAGAGCGACATCCCCATCTCGCCGTCGGCCGCCGAGGAGTTCGCCAGTTGCGTGACCGGCTGGTTCGCCGAGGTCGACGCGCTGCCGCTGTTCGTCACCGGCACACAGCGACGCGATCAGGAGACGACCGACGTCTTCGGGATCGCGACCGGCGACGCCGGCTCCCGACTGGACGACCTCGGCGTGAAGACCCCCGGAGAGCGCGGGGTCGTCAGCGGTCCCACCGGCGCGCTGGTCTACCAGGCCAGCATGAACGACCTCGACAGCCTCGGATTCATCGTCGAGGCCAGCCCGCAGTTCCCGGATCCAGCAGCCGCGAAGGCCCTGCTCGAGCGCGCGGTCGAGCCAGTCGCCGACATCGAAGTCGACACCGACGCGCTGATCGAACGCGCCCAGGAGATCAGCGAAGCCAAGGAGAAACTCGCAAAGCGGATGCAGGAAGCGGGTGACGAGCGCTCGCAGGCCCAGCCCGTCGGCATGTTCCAGTGATCGACCGCCCGTGACGCCGCCGCTGACGCATCGCTCTCGCCGGACTTTTCTCGCTGTCGGGCCAACCACCGGCGATGGTACTGCTGGAATCGATCGCGACCGCGGCCGCCGGCGTCGTCTTCGGTCTCGCGCTCGCCGCGCCGCCGGGCCCGATGAACGCCGTCATCGCCGAGGAGAGCGTCGTCGGTGGCTGGCGATCGGGCTTCACCGCTGGACTCGGCGCGATGGTCGCGGACGCCTGCTTTCTCGTCCTGTCGCTCGCGGGCGTCGTCGCCCTCCTCCAGCGATCACCGACACTCCAGGGCGTGCTGGTCGGGATCGGTGGCCTGCTGCTGTGGTACTTCGCGATCGGTGCGTTCCGTGATCGAGCCGCTGGCTTTCGATCCGCCGGGACCGTCGCGGCCGAGCGCCGCGGTTTCGCCAAGGCGTTCACGCTGGCGATCACCAACCCCTACCAGATCCTCTTCTGGCTGACCGTCGGCGTCGGCCTGCTCGAACCCGGTCGGATCGACGTCTTCGCGACGGCGCTGTCGGCCGACTCCTCGCTGGCGGGAGTGGTCGTGGTCCAGACTGGCACGCCGCTGTTGCTGGTGGGACTGTTCGGCGGGATCCTCGTCTGGATAACCGGCTTTCCGGCGGCACTCACGGCTGGCGCGGCCCGGACCGACCGTCTCGCACCGGCTGTCTCGACGCTGTCGGCACTCGCCTACGCCGGGTTCGGGACGCTCTTCGTGGCCGACGCCGTCCGGACGCTGCTCTAGCGCTCGGCGGCGTCGACGTCGCCGACGTCGAAGGGGTCGGTGTCGTCCTCCATATCGGCGACTTCGGCTTCGAGCCACTCTTTGAGCCAGACCACGCGCTTGAGACGGCGGTGGGCGGCGCTCTCGGCAGCGTCACTGCGGATCCGCTCTGTGGCGTCTTTCCCGCGTTCGATGACGCGCTCGATCATCTCGGAGGCGTCCATGTGCGTTCGGGACTCGTAGCCCATCCGCAACAGCAGCAGGGTCGCGCCGTTCGCGCCGACCTTGTCGAGGATATCGGCCTCGATGAGACACTGCGTTTCCAGGGGCAGGTCCGTCAGCTCGCCCTGATAGGAGTGGTCGCGGACGGACTCGACGACCTGCTCGACGAACGACGGCGGGTAGTCGGCGTGAGTCGTCAGGTACTCCTTGGTGATGTTCGCGCCGACCTCGGCGTGGCGGTCCTGTTCGGCTTCGAGCTTGGCGATGTCGTGAAACAGCGCCGCGACGCGAGTCACGTCGACGTTCGCCCCCTCTTTACGGGCGATCTCTTCGGCGAGGTCGACCACGTTCAGGATGTGGTTGAACCGATACTCCGCGGAGTGCCAGGGGTACCATCGCATTCGTCCGCCTTCGTCCTCTGTCTCGACGCTCGCGGTGAGATAGTCGCGGACGAACGCCTTCATCTCCTCGAACTCGTCTTCACTAACTGGCGACTCCGTGATCTCGACACCCACAGCACCACCTCCCGACTGGACGTTCGATATTCATGTTACGTACAAGAAGGCGGGTTCGACTCTTTAGCGTTACGACACTCTCGGTGCGTGTTCGTGGAGTCTTCTCGCCACTCGGATAGGGGTCGGAGTGGTCGGCCCGGAGTGTCTGTCTTTTTGGTCCCGGAGGGCGAATCGACTGCTATGACTGTCCGCCGCGCCACGCCAGCCGATCGTCCAGCGATTCGAGACATCGCCCGTCGGTCTCTGGAGACGTCCTACTCGCTGAGCCCGCAAGCCATCACCAGCGCCGTCGAGGAGTGGTACGGCGAAGACCGACTCGCCGAGACGCTCGAAGACGACGACCGCCTGTTGCTCGTCATCGAGATCGACGAGCAGGTCGTCGGGTTCTCCGAGAGCACGCTCGAAGAGACGGTCGTCTTCGAGGAGAGTCAAAATAGCCAGCAAAAAGCGATGTTGCTGTGGCTGCACGTCGACCCCGCCTATCGGGGCGAGGGGGTCGGGACCGAACTGTTCGAGCGGACCCGCGATCGACTCCACGACCAGGGCGCGAGTTCCGTCCAGGGTCGCGTCCTCGCCGAGAACACCGAGGGCAACAGCTTCTTCGGCAAGTACGGCTTCACGAAGGTCGGCCGACGCGAGATCGACATCGACGGCCGGACGCACGTCGAGAACATCTACATCGAGACGCCCTCTGGAATGCAAGAGCTCGCACTCGACGACGGGACGACCGTCTACGTCAACCGCGACGAGTCCGACCGTGGCTCGCTGGCGGCGTTCCACACCGTCTATGCCGACGAAGCCGGGACCGACCGCTACGGCTACTACTGTGGCAGTTGCGACCAGCTCGCCAATGCGATGGACGCGATGGGGCGCATCGAGTGTGACAGCTGTGGCAACAGCCGCAAACCCACGCGCTGGGACGCGGCGTATATGTAACTATTCGTCGCGCTCCGATTCGGTTCGCTCCGATTCTGTCGGCGCTTGGGCGTCTCGACCCTCGTCGTCGTCCTCGACCAGTTCCTCGAAGTTGACGTCGACCTCGGCTTCGAGTTCTTCGAGGTCCTCGCTTGTCTCGGCCATCCCGGTCGTGACCATCAGCCGGATCCCCCGACGGACGGACATGTCGATCTCGTGGACCTCCTCGTCAGGGAGCATCATCAGGTGGCCGTTGGTCGGATTGGGACTGTTCGGGATGTAGACGTTGTAGGCTTCACCGGTGATCGTCTGCACCGGCTCGGGACTCTCGGCGGTGACGAATCCGATGGCGTAGGTCCCCTTCCGGGGCCACTCGACGAGGACGACGCTCTCGTAGCGACTGCCCGAACTCATCAGCGAGTTCGATACCTGCCGGACGCTGGCGTAGATCACCCTGACCATCGGGATCACGCTGATCACGCGCCCGAACCCACCGGAGAACCGATCGACCAGCCCCCACTGGGCGAACAACCCGAGAAGGAGGATCAACAGCACCAGAATCGCCAGCGCCAGTAACTGCGCCAGAAACTCGATGTTGCCCGTCACCTGCGCGAGATTGATCGCGTCGACGACCGGACTGACGAACCCGGTCAGCCAGCCCAGCAGAAACTGCAGGACGATGATCGTGATCACCAGTGGAGCGATCAGGATCAACCCCGTGATGAAGCTGTTGCGCAACCGGTGGTTCCAGTTCACACCCGGTAGCTACAGACCGGCGTCCAAATAGTTGCCGGCCACGGAACGTTCGGAACGATTTCGAACAGAGGATGGACTATAATGGAGTATAATTACTTTTGATGGTTTTAAGCACCACGAAATTTATTGCCGTCCAGCACCTAGGCCGAGATATGACGTCGCCCTCCACCGACGATCCCCCACCGAAGTCGGCGTTGATCTGTCCGGCGTGTGACCACACGAGTCCACCCGACGGCGACTGGCAGTTGCAACGCCGGATCAGGATGACGGTGTATCGCTGTCCCTGCTGTGGGACCAACGTCGTCGAGCGTCCCTCCACTGTGGCGCGCGGGTTCGCCGACCAGATCGCAACCATGACGGCCCCGATCAGGGTCCTCTGGAGCGTGTATCTGCGCGGGATCAATCGATTGTTGGGCTGGTGAGACCGGGCCGGGGACGCTGAGACGGGAACCGGCGTACGATTTATCACACGGCGCGGGCTATGGACCAGTATGGTTCAGTGTGAGATGTGCGGGACGGAGACGAACTCACCGAACACCGTCAAGATCGAGGGGGCGGAGCTTGAGGTCTGTGACGAGTGTACCGAGTTCGGGACCGAAGTGAAGACCAAGGAGAGTTCGACGACGAGCACGAAGTATTCGACGAGTTCTTCGAGCGGGTCGAGTTCCTCCGGGTCGTCGAGTTCGGGATCGAGCCGATCGTCGACCGGCGGGTCCGGGGGATCGAGCGGCGGCGGTCGTCGGCGCGACATGTTCGACGAGATGGACGAGATCGCACAGGACTACGACCAGCGCATCCGGTCGGCCCGCGAATCGGCCGGTCTGAGCCAGGAAGAGCTCGCCAAGCAGCTCAACGAGAAGGCCAGCCTGATTCGCAAACTCGAACACGGCGAGACACTTCCGAGCGACGACGTCCAGCGCAAACTCGAACGCGCGCTCGACATCGACCTCTCGGAGGGAAGCGAGCCCGAAGACGCCGAGTGGGAAGGCGGCTCCTCGACCGGCGAGTACACCCTCGGCGACGTCGTCGAACGGAAAGACTCCTGAGCAGTAGCCAGTTTCTGGCCGTCCAACGGTTCAGCGCTGTCTGAGCACGTCGTCTTCGTCGAGCGCTTCGGAGAGTCGATCGACGTCACGTTCGAGTCGTCGGATGTCGGCCTCCAGCTCGGCGAAGCGGTCGCTCTCTTCGAGTTCTGACTCCGGTTTCTCGACTTCGAGGACGTTCCGTTTGAGTTTCTTCGAGGTCAACTCCTGGAGTCGGTCGCTATACTCGGCGATCGTCAACAGCCGATCGACGACGTCCAGCAGCGCGTTCTTGCTGACGGGCTTGACCAGGTAGTCGTCGACGCCCAGATCGATGATCTCGAAGTCGGGATCGACGGCAGTGACCATCGCGACGCGACAATCGAGTCCGTTCTCCTCGATGGCAGCGAGCACCTCGTTGCCCGAGGTGATCGGCATCCGGCGGTCGAGCAAGACGACGTCGATGTCCGAGGCGAGCATGTCGATGGCCTCGTCGCCACTGTACGTCGTGCGGACGTCGTACTGCTCGGAGAGGTAGTCGGTGTACAGATCCGCGAGATGGCGCTCGTCTTCGACGACCAGCACGACACCCCGCTCTGACGGTGCGGTACTCACGCGTTCACCCTACCACCAGATGGCGGCGGTTCCCACTTAACCTTTCGTGCGCTACGAGCGCATTCGGCCCAGATTCGTTCGGGGTCTACTCGCCGACGAGCACGTCGATGGTCGCGTCGTCGACGTACTGCGATTCCCGGCCGGCGCAGTACGTCTTGGCGAGTGCGATCGCTTTGCCGGTCTCGGAGTCGCCGAAGTCCGGGGAGAGTTCGGACTCGAGCAGGTCGCTGGTCCAGCTCGTCTCGGCGTAGTCGATGTCACCGCGGACCAGCCCGAGACACAACGAGACGAGGATCGAGTTCATCGCGTCGGAGATGAACTCGGGGTCGGCCCCGCTGACCTCACTGAGGTTCTCGGGATCGACGGCCGCGCCGCCGACGGTCGCCGCGAACACCATCGCTCCCGCGGCCAGTTCGGGCGCGGTGTACTCGGGGTCGTCCGGCCGGGGTTCGTACTGTTCGAGCGCCCGCAGGCTCTCCTCGCGAACCGACTCGTCCAGGTCGAGCGTCTCGACCAGCCGCTCGACGTAGGTGTCGGCGTCGAGCGTCGGAATCTCGACGTCGACGGCGTCCGAGAGCGTGTCCAGCCACTCGTAGAGCGTCCGGGCCTGGACGTCGCCGGCCGCCGCGATATCGCTCGCGTCGACGTCGACGTCGTTGATCCGACAGGCTGCGAGCAGGGCCGCGCCCGCGAGTTCGCCCGCGTTCTCGACGGGGACGTCTTCGACGGCGTCGCTGACGAGCCCCCGGGCAAAGAGTCGGACAGAGGCGCTAATATCGAGGGCTTCCGCCAGCGCGTCGACCTCGTTCTGGACGGCGTCCTCGGTCAGGTCGGGACTGAGACTCTCGCGCTCGCCGGGGAGCCAGACGACGGTCGTCCCGGCGCGCTTGCGCTCGATCTCGCCGGCCTCGGCCAGGGCTTCGAGTTGCTCGCCGATCTCTTCGGCGTCGGCTCCGAGTTCCTCTGCGACCTGATCGGTCGTCGGCAGCTCGTCCGGGAACAGCGATTGGATCACCGACATGATCTCCGCGCTCACATCGTCTGTTTGCGCTTCGGCCGCCGTATCAGTCGCCGCGTCGGCGTCCGCCTCTGGCTCTGCCTCGGCTGTTTCGGGTTCGGTCGTTTCGGTGTCGCCGGCCGGGGCCGCCTCGGCGTCGCCACCGTCGGCGGAGGCGGGGGCGCTGCTGGCGGACATCGGCGCGCCGGTGTCCGGATCGAGCTGGTAGCGCTCGGCGCTCGTGAGGTGGTCTTCGCCGAGCAGTTCGCGGAGACTCTTGTAGCGATTGCGGACGGTCACCTGGCTGGTCTCGGATACCTCTCCCAGGTCGTCCTCGTCGATCCCTTCGACTCCGTTGACGTCAGTCGCGAGATAGAGGACCGCCCCGGCCGTCGCCGCCGGTGTCGTGCCGCCGGCCACAGTCTGTGGCTCGATCTCGAAGGCGTCTTCGAGGATCCGTTTGGCGACGACGACGATCCCGTCCGGGAGTTCCAGTTCCGCGCCGTAGCGTTCGATCAGCGCCCGTGGCTCCGGCGGTGTCCCATCCATGTCGAGACTGGCCGCGATGTCCTCGAACAGGGCCGTCATCGATCCGGGGTCGATCGACCCCTCTTCGAGGGACTCGGACCACGCTTCCGCGATGTCGGCGACCGTGATCGGGAGACCGTCCTCGCGAGCCGACAGCGCCAGCGTCGTCGCGCCGACGACTGCCATCGACTGGTCTTCGAGTTCGGAGCCCAGCTGATTGAGTCTGACACGGGTTATCTGGACGGTGCTGGCCGGAATCGCGAGTACGTCGGAGACGCTCGCGAGCTGACGGTCGACACTGTCTCGATCGGCTGCGTTCGACATTACATTGGTATGCTCAGAGAAGGACCTTAACTGTTTTTCAGCCCCGACCGCGAGCGAGCGGGAGGCTTTAGGTCGGCCAGTCCTACCGAGCGGGTATGGACACCCAGCAAGCGGCCGCCGGCTGTCGTGACGTCCTCGACCGGGTGAGCGAGGCCGTCGTCGCCGACCGGCAGGTGCTGGAGACGGTGCTCGTCGGCGTTCTCGCGCGCGGACACGTCCTGCTCGAAGACGTGCCCGGAACGGGCAAGACGCTGACGGCCCGGAGTTTCGCCGACGCGCTCGGACTTTCCTTCCAGCGGATCCAGTTCACCCCCGATCTCCTCCCGGCGGACATCACCGGCTCGAACGTCTACGACAAAGGAAGCGGTGACTTCGAGTTCGTCCCCGGCCCGGTCTTCGCCAACGTCGTGCTCGCCGACGAGATCAACCGCGCGCCGCCGAAGACCCAGGCCGCGCTCCTGGAGGCGATGGGCGAACGCCAGGTCACCGTCGACGGCGAGACGCACAGCCTTCCAGACCCATTCTTCGTCATCGCGACCCAGAATCCCATCGAACAGGGGGGAACGTTCACCCTGCCAGAGGCCCAGCGCGACCGCTTCGCCGTCAAGACCCGACTCGGCTATCCCGGCCGAGGCGAGGAGCGCGAACTGCTGGACCGTCGGGCCGACCGCGACGTGCGGATGCCGAGCGTCAGTCCCGTCCTCGACAGCGAGGCGGTCCTGTCCCTCCAGACCGTGCCCGAGCGCGTCCGGGTCGACCAGAAGATTCGCGACTACGTCGTCGACCTCGGGCGAGCCACCCGCGAAGACGACCGCGTCGAGGTCGGCGTCTCCCCGCGCGGCGTCCAGCGGCTGTTCGAGACCGCCCGTGCCCGGGCCGTCGTCGCGGGCCGGGACTACGTCGTCCCCGAGGACGTGAAGCAGGGAGCCGTAGCTACGCTCGCCCACCGGCTCGTGTTGCGCTCGGAGGCCAGCGTCCACGGCGTCGAGCCCGAGAGCGTGATCAGCGACGTCCTCTCGCGAGTCGCCGTGCCCGCCGTCGCGAGCGAGTGAGACTGGCGTCAGCTGTCGGAATCAGCGAGTGGCGACGACCAGCAAGAGCACGGACGCGACAGCTCCGACCAGCCCGACGACCCCGACCGTCGAGCCGACGCCGGGATCGGTGAGCAGCCGGTCGAGCCCCAGGGCGACGCCGACTGCGCCCACGCCGACCAGCAGCGTCCCGCCACCGTGGACCAGTTCCGTCCGCACCGGCTCCGCCTGCGAGCCGAGTTCCCGGCCGAGCGTCCCCCCGAATTCCCCGACGTCCCACACCAGCAGACTCGCGAGGACGCCGACCAGTGCGAGCAGTAGCGACACGCCGAGGACCGTTGCGAAGACCGCGGTCGTGAACAGCCCGGCGGCGGCGACCGACGCGCCAGGGGCAGGGCTGTCTCCCAGCCCGAACGTCACCGAGAGCACGGCGAGTGCGACCATCGCGAGGGAGACGACCAGCAACGACGTCACGACGACGAGCGCGAGCAACTCCCCGCCGTAGGCCGACAGCGCCTCTGTGCGCACCTCGCGGAAGGGGACGACCAGTTGCACCGGGAGCTGTCGTTCGATCCGCCCGGTCAGCGCCGACAGGAACGGCCCGTGAAACCGGATCGCACAGACCGACAGGACCAGCCCGCTCCCGTACGGTACCACTGCCGCCAGCGTCTCGCTCTCCGAGCGACGGGACGTCGACTGGAGGAAGCGGGAGAGTGCCAGCGCGACGACGGCGACGACCGTAAACAGGGCTAACACTGCCCGCAGCGGTCCGAATCCGACGACGACGCCGAGTGCCTCGACGAGGCCGGCGGGGAGCCACGCGTAGGGATTCGACTGCCCGAGTTCGAGTACCACGACCGGTAGCGTCGTGAGTCCGAACGGGAGCGCCGCCCGCGAGAGCGCCCGGTCGAGCGCCACGAGAGCGGCCCGCGTCTCGGGAGTGAGTGCGCCGTCGAGGACGGTCTCCGCCGGTAACGCGTGGATAGCCGCGCGCGTTCCGTAGAGCGCTCCTCCGAGCAGGACCAGAAACGACGCCAGCGGGAGGGTCGCGTTCGGATCGACCAGTACGCCGATCGGATCGCCGACCGGTCGGCCGACCGAATCGAACTGCAGGAGTGCGGCGAGGGTCATCGCGGCACCGACGACCACTGTCGTACGGAAGCCCGCACGGAGGCACTCGACCAGGGTCTCGCGGTCGAGGACGTCGCGGACGAGAGCAGTCGCACCGAAGACGGCGACGGTCGCCCCGAGCACCAGAAAGACAGCGCCGACCGGGACGCTGCGCCGAACCTGGGACGTGAACGTGTACCCGACGCCTGCGAGGACCGCACCGCCGACGGCGGGCAACACGACCCCCGTGAGCGCCGCACCGGCGACCCGCCAGCGCTCGCTCGCGAGCAGCCACAGCAGCACTGCCAGCACCGCTGCACCCGCGACGCTGTACCGCGCCCGACTGCTCAGCCCGCCGGCGTCGAGCAGCAGCCACGCCGTCCCGAGAGTCACGACCACGACGACGGCGATGCTGAACCGTGTCGGCTGCCAGTCCGGGTCGACCGGCCGTATCACCGTGACCCCTCCAGTCTGAGCGCCGTTTCCAAGGCCACGTCCAGTGGCTGGGCGAGCGCCCAGTCGGCGACCGTCGTGCCACCGGCGCGGATCGCTCGGAGGCGGTTCTCTCGCTGGAGTGCCGCGAGACGTCCACCGACCGTCTCGGCCGCGGTCACGTCGGGACTCACTACCGTCACGGCGACATCCTGAGGGGTGATCGACTCGACGAGCGCCCGTGGCAGGTGATCCAGCAAGGGAGAGACCAGCAGTACCTCGGCGTCCGTGGGCAGGCGGCTGCGGAGGCGCTTGCCCGTCGTTTCGGGATCTGCCGTGCCACTGCCGTCGGTCGCGACAGTAGCGTCGGCACGAGTCGACGCCCGATAGACGGCGTCGAACAACTGTCGCGCCGCGGCGTCCGAGCCGCCGGCCGCGGGGGAGTCGATCCACGGGAGCCCGTCGACGGTTCGGACACCGTCAACGTCGACGTCGTCGAGGCCGATCGCAGTGATCTCGACCTGGTGGCCGGCCGCGGTCAGCGCCTCGTAGGCTCGCTCGGCCGCGTATCCCGACAGCTCGGCCCCGGTCGGAAAGCCTGCATGTGGCGACCGCCGGCTCGGCGGCCGGACGTCGATCACGATCACCAGCCGGGCGGCGCGCTCCTCGCGGAAGTCGATCGTCGAGAGTTCGTCGGTCCGGGCAAATCGCCGCCAGTCGATCCGCCTGATCGGATCGCCCGAGCGGTACTCACGGGTGGAGTGAAACTCCAGGCCGGCCCCGCCCGAGTCGGTCGCCAGCGTCCCGGTTCGCGAGCGAGTCGACCGACGGATCGGGGCCTGCTCGACCGCCGTCGAACACGAGAGGATCTGCGCTCCCGCCGCCGGCTGCTGGCGAGTGCGCAATCGCGTCCCGCTGATCGAGCGCACTATGACTCTGGTCGCCTCGAAGTCGTGGTCGCCGCGGGTCGCCAGCACGTCGTAGGAAACGGTCCGACGCTCGCCGGCCGGGATCGACAGACACGCTCGCGGCGACCCAGCGACGACCGCCAGTTCCGCGGGGACGCCGTCGACGACGCGAACGTCAGCCAGTAGTCGCGATCCGGCGTTTCTGACGGTCAGCGTGACGGTGACGATCGAACCGGGCGTCGCCGCCCGGGGGGAGAGCGACCGTTCGATCTCGATCTCGGGGTCGGGGTACGACGAGAGCGCCCCGTAGACGACGTATCCGAGGGGGACGATCGCCAGCAGGAACGCCGACGGGGTCGCATACAGCAGCGCGACACTGGCCGCCAGCAGCGCTCCCGCGAGCGCGACGCTGAAGCGATGGTGTCTCCGACGTGCCACGACTAGTCACCTCTCCGGGCGTGCAGGCGTTCGATCGCGAGGAGTGTGCGTTCGACCCGGCGGCGACGCTCGGCGACAGGATCGAGCCACGCGCGGAGTCGCGACACCCGCGGAAACGGACCGGAGCCGACGAACGCGGCCGCCAGCTGGTCGTCTGTCCAGGCCCCCTCCCGAACGGCGGTCCGTGCGCGGTCGGGATCGAACCCCGACTGCTGGACCAGCGTCGCGACTGCCGTTGTCCTGAGAGAATCCTGGATCTCCTTCTCGCGGTCTGTCCGCTCGACGGCGTCGGCGAACTCCTGCCCGGTCGTCGCTGTCGACGACTGGGCTGGCTCGGGCGGGATCGATACCAGCGGCGGGACGGGATCGTCCGAACCGACCCTGGAGAGCACCGTCGCCGCCAGCCCGACGACGAGCCCGACCCCGGCGACGAGCAGGTCGGGCTGGTCGGTCGGCAGCGCCGACGCCACGAGCTCGACCGGTCGGATAGCGGCCGTCGCCGGCGACAGGACCAGCGCTAGCACCAGCACTGATCCGAGCAGCCCGACGACGCCGACGGCCTGCCGGAGGCGGCTCATTCGCGCCCCTCCCGCTGGAGTCGGTCGACTGCCTCCTCGACGGCGCGACAATGCGCGTCGGGCGGGCGGGCGCCGTACTCGACGGCGCGGAACGCGTCCCGAAGCGATCTGACGGCCTCGGGCGGCAGTCCGTCGCGTTCGACAGCGTGGGTCGCGAGTTCCCCCGGCGTCATCGTCTCCGGGTTCCGGACCGAGACGGCTTCCAGAAACGTCGCCCATCCCTCTCGGATCGTCACGTAGTCAGTATCGTCGACCGACTGGGGGGCTGGCTCTCGCCCGCCGCGGATCGCTGTTACCGCCGACGCGAGCCACGACCGAGTGCGCACGAGCAGTTCTCGCGGTGAGATCTCGCCCGCGACGAGCGATCGGATTCGCGCCAGCGAGCGGTCGAGGCTGTCGCGAACGCGGGATCCGACTCGGGCGAGGCCATCGGCGACCACGACGAGCCCGCCGACGAGCACTGCCGGCGACGAGCGAACGGCGGCGACGATCCGGTCGAGGAGTCGGCCGGCCGCGAGGTCACGCCGCCGAACGACGAGTGCGACGCCGACTAGCAGCGTTCCGGCCGTCAGTGCGAGTACGCCCAGGCGAACGAACAGCCCGTCGACGGTCACCGTCTCGCGCTGGCCGTAGGCGACGACCGCCACCGTCGCACTGTCATCGAACGGGAGCGCGGTCGTGAGTCGGCCGTCGACGCCGGTCGTCCCGACGCGCTCGCCGTCGATACTCACTGGGACGCCAGCGGCCGTCTCGTTGCCGAGTCTGGCCGTCACCGTCACCCCGGTCCAGGGCAGTGCCACGGGCGCTCGTGGTTCGACGTCCAGTCGGAGCGACGCGAGCGTCAGCGTCCGATTGCCGGCGACCGCCCCGCGAGAGGTCGACAGTGTGACCTCGCCCGGTTCCTCCGGCAGCGTCAGTTCGAGCCGACCCCTGGCGTCGGTCCGACCCAAGACACGCCCGTCGCGCTCGACGGTCGCAGCGGGGACTGGCTGGCCGTCGACTGTGACCGTCAGCAGGACGTCCTGACCGGTCGCGACCGTCCCCGACAGCGACAGCGCCGCGTCAGTCGGCAGATCGTACGTCCGCCGTGTCGTGTTGTTGGCGCGCATCGTCGGGCGTGGCCGCTCGGACAACCCTCGCAGTTCGGTCGCGTAGAGCGTATCCGGACCGATGGGCTCGACCGCGTACAGCGTCTCAGCGTCTCCGACCGCCCTACGGGGTTCGAACGGGACGGCCGAGCTGGTGGCATCCCAGTCGATATCCGTGCCGTTCTCCGGGATCACCACGCCCTCAGTCTCGTTCACGCGGACAGTCACGTTCAGCTGTTCGGCGTAAGGGACCACGCCCTTGACCTGGCCCGTCCAGCCGGTCTGTCCGATCGACTGACCGTTGAACGACACGACCGCGTCAGTCACTGGATCGCCGTCGCGCTCGACGGTAACCATCACGAACCGTCCCGGGACCGGCTCTTTGGAGAGCGTCACGTCGTAGATGTTCCCGTCCGTCCCATCCGCGGAGTCCTCGGTCGAATTATCCGAGTTCGGCCCTTCGAGGATTCCGTCGGGGATCTCCGCAGAGAGGTCGGGATCGGTGTCGTTCGGCGAGAACCTCTCGCCCGGGCTCCCCTCCTCGGTGTGGTTGTACGAGCCGGCACCGGGGCGCTGGCGCTGGAGGGTCTGTCGCTCGGCGTCGAGGCGGTCGCTGCCGGGCGTCGGGTCGAAACGGACCCAGCCCACGTCCGGGAAGTAGACCTCGACCCAGGCGTGAGCGTTCATCCCGCGGACGGTGTAGGTGTTCTCGCCCGTGCGCTGGCCGGTCGAGTAGCCGACGACGTATCGCGCGGGGATGCCCTGGGTTCGCAACATCGCGACCATCGACGTCGCGAAGTATTCACAGTAGCCCGCGTCCATCTCGAAGACGAAGTCGGAGGCGATCGAATCGCCGTCTGGCCGGCTGACGTTCAGCGAGTAGGTCTTGTTCGTTTCGAGCCACTGTTCGATCTGCGTCGCTGTCTCGTAGGGCGTTTCGGCGTCGGCTGTCAGTCGGTCGGTGAACGATTCGAGCCGGGTGTTCGCCACGCCGGGCAACTGCGTGTAGCGCTGTTCGATCGCTACTGGATAGTCCCGCCCGGCCGTCGAGAGCACCGCCGGATCCCGCGGCGGGACGGCACTGGTCGCGCGATAGGTCGTTCCGGGAGACAGCGGCGACTCCGCCCGGATGGCGCGCTGCGGCGTGACCCCGAATTGAGTGTCGGTCGCGATCCGCTGGGGTCGCCACACCGTCGGCAGCGCCGACGCCGAGCGGTTCAACCGCACCTCGTAGCTGACGGTCCGATTCACGAGACCATCGACGGCGAGACTCTCGGCCTCGGTCGTGGTTTCGCCAGAGCGCTGCCAGCCGCTGCCGGTGTAGGTGTCGTACGCGCCGGTCCGCCAGTAGCCCGGTTCGGTCGCCTCGACGAGGAAGTGGACGGCCGTACTCTGGGATCGAAAGGCCCGTCCGTCGCCCGTCTGCAGCCCCCCGACGGTCGTCTCCTGGCCGGGGTTGAGCGCACCCAGGTCGCCACCGAGACGCTCGGCCTGCTGGCCGGCGAACAGCGACTCGACCGGCGTCTGCCCGAACGGCGCGGCGACCGCCGGAAGGAGTGCGGACGAGAGGACCAGCGCCAGCGCACAGCCACAGACGAACAAGACACGGCCGTACTCCCGTCCGCTGGGGGAGCCGCTGGCGTCGCTCATCGTCCGACTGCCGCTCGGGGAGGGCGATCTGCGGGGCGGTCCCGAATACGGGCTCTCATCGCGTTCGTACCCAGAGCCTGGGGGTCGACTCACAAAACAGCTACGCCGCCCGAGTCGTGACAGCGGATCACCGCTCGAACGGATCCGTCAGTGCTAACTGTCCACACGCGAGTCAGTCTATCGATGCACCATCCAGGCCCACCGCGGTTCTGCACGGTCGGCGACTCGGTCGAGTTGGCCCCGCGCCAGCCCGATCCCGCTCTCGCCGACGCGTTCACCTGGACGCTCACAGCGGCACCGCCCGACAGCGACGCCACAGTTGAGACGGGGCCAGTGATCCACTTCGCACCCGACGAGCCGGGCGTCTACCGGCTCGAACTGGATGCGCCGGACGGGACACACACCCAGACCGTCCGGGCGTTCCCCGACCCGCGCAGGCCAGCGCAGTTCGCCTGTGACCCCGACCGACTGCCCGACCACGAATTCGAGGATATCTCCGTGGCCGGGACGTTCAACGACCATCGCTTCGGGGCCGACACGCCCCGGGTCGAACACGGCGAGTACGTCTTCGAGACCGAACTCCCGCCAGGCGACCACAAGGCGATGTTCGTCCCCGGAATGAGACGCGATCAGGCCGTCGACGCTCACTGCACGGTGGAAGGGCCGGAGAAACCGCGCGTGACACTCGACGCCCTCGTCGAGGACGGGACTGTCAGGATCGAGGCGAACCCGCTGCCGGGACCGACCACTGGCGAATCGGCCGCCGATCTGGACGTGGAGTTCTACGTCGACGACAGGGATCGTGGGGCCCTCGGCCGTGACCTCGACGTCGAGGGGACCGTCGCTACGATGCCGCTGTCGACGATCGAGGACTCGGTTCGCGTCCACGCCGTCGCCGTGGGTTCGCGCCACTCCGTCGCCGACGCGGTCGCCATCGACGGCGATGGTCACGTCGAGCACCTGAACGATCCGCCGGAGTGGATCGGCGATGCCGTCATCTACGAGGTCTTTACCAGATCGTTCGCGGGCGCGGCGGACACGACCTTTCGGGAGATAGAACGTCGCGTCCCGTATCTGGAATGGCTGGGCGTCGACTGTCTCTGGCTGACACCCATCCTCGAATCGGTCAGTCCTCAGCGGGGCGACGACGCCCCCGGTGGTCCTCACGGCTACGACACGCTCGACTACTTCAAAACCGCCGGCGACCTCGGGACGCGCGAGGATCTCGAATCCCTGGTCGAGACGCTGCACGACCACGGGATCAAATTCATATTCGACCTCGTCGTCAACCACACCGCGCGCTCGCACCCGCACTTCCAGCTGGCCGACGCGGGCGTCGACGAATTTCGGGAGTGGTACGAGTTCGAGGACGGCGAGGCACAGTTCTACTTCAACTGGTACAACATCCCGAATCTGGACTACGACAGCCTGGCGGTGCGCGAGCACGTCCTCTCCGTGGTCGAGGAGTGGGCCGACGTCGTCGACGGCTTCCGGTGTGACGTCGCCTGGGCGCTCGATCCCGGCTTCTGGCAGGAAGTACGGGAGCGCACCCGGGCCATCGACGACGACTTCCTGCTGCTGGACGAGGTCATCCCTCGGGACCCCGCCTACCACGAACTCAACTTCGACCTGCACTACGATACGACGCTCTACGGCATGCTCCGGGGGATCGGCGAGGGCCACGAACCCGCCGAGCGAGTGCTCGACGCCGTCGAGGCCACGGCTCGTGAGGGGTTTCCGCCCCGCGCCGAGATGATGCGCTACGTCGAGAACCACGACGAGACGCGCTATCTCAAGGCCTGCGGGCGCGAGCCGCTAAAGGCCGCGACGGCGGCGACGATGACGCTTCCCGGCGTGCCGCTGGTCTACTACGGCCAGGAGACCGGAATGTTGGCCTACCGCGGCGACATGGAGTGGAGCGCCGACGACGAACTGACGCCGTTCGTCCGCCGGCTGATCGGCCTCCGCAACGACCGCGAGACGCTCCGGCGCGGGGACTTGCGCGAGATCGACTACGACTGTGACAGCGATCGCGGCGTCGCCTACGCCCGCGAACACGGCGACGAGACGCTCGTGATCGCGCTGAACTTCGGCGAGCAACCAATCGACGTCTGGCTCGACGTCGAGGTCAGAACGCGGGATCTGGTCACTGGCGAATCGGTCACGACCAAAGATCGGGATATCGGGACGACCGTCACCGTCGAGGACGTCCTCGTGCTGGAAGCCGTCGGCGACGGCACAGGGTCCTGAACCCGACCCGGGGCCGTCGATCCCGGGGCTATTTTACGCCGGCACGCCTGCTGTCGGACAACGATCATGTCCTCGCGTGGGTGGTTTGCCGTCCTGCTGGTCTGTGTGGCCGTCCTCACGGCCGGGTGTTTCGCCGTCACGAGCGGCGATGGGCCCGATGCAGACACCGTCGTCGAACGTGTCGAACAGAAGATGAACGAGACCGAGGCCTTCGAGGCACGGCTCGTCCAGCGCCAGGAGGTGGCAGGTCAGACGACCGAGATGGAGGCGATCGTCGCCTACGAAGCACCCGGGAAGCTCAACATCACGTATCTCTCGCCCGAACGATTCGCCGGCACGCGAGTCGTCAGCAACGGCTCGGCGACGATGATCTACAATCCCGACACCGGAACGGCGTCGGTCCAGCCGATCCGATCGGCGGCCGGGCAGAACGCCTCCGCCTCGGGGCTGTTCTTCGGCCTCTCGTCAGTCGAGGACAGCACCGACATCGAGAACACTGCCACGACCGACGACGCTGTGTCGCTGTCGTACGCCGCAAACGGCCAGCAGTTCTCGCTGTTCGTCGGCGGATCACCGAGCAGACAGAGCCGGCTGCGAAACACCGAAAACCCCGTCGAGACGACGGTCTGGGTCGACCGCGATCAGTGGTTCCCGACGAAAGCGCGACTGAACTACACCAACATGCAGGTCCCGATGATCCAGACCATCGAGTACGAGAACGTCACCATCACCGAGGACCTGCCCGACGACCGCTTCAGCACCGAGCCGCCGGCCGACGCCCGCCTGACCGAGGGGCTGATAACGCCGTTCATGAACGAGAGTATGACCTCCTACCTCTCGCGGTCGGCGATGGTCGGAGCGGCCGACCAGCCAGTTCCCGATCCCGAACTGCCCGATCGGTTCTCGTTCAGGCGCGGGATGACGATGGGGAATGGCTCGCTAGTGTGGACCATCTACGCGAACGGCACCGACGTCGTACAGGTCCAGCGAATCCCCGAGGCCGTCTCCATGTTCCGCAGCGACCGCACAGTCGAAGTCCACGACGAGGCGGCGACACTCACTCGCGTCCAGGGCCAGCACATCGTCGAGTGGCACTGCGGCGGCTCGACGTTCACGATCTACGGGACCACCAGCGCGTTCGAACCCGAAGAACTGACCGACATCGCCGAGTCGATCGAGTGTCAGTGAGTGACCGCGCTGCTGGCGACGCTGTTTTCTTTCCCGGCTTCCGCCTCCAGACATGGACAAAGACGCGATCCGCCAGGCGGTCTGGGACGACCTCGAAGCGAGTGGTGAAGCCCGTTTTCCCTTTCCGCCCCACGACCGCATCCCCAACTTCGCAGGTGCGGACGGGGCCGCGAATCGCCTGCAAGAGACCGACGCCTGGACCGAAGCCGAAACGATCAAAGCCAATCCCGACGCCCCGCAGCTTCCGGTTCGACGGGCCGCGCTCCGTGCAGGAAAGACCCTCTACATGGCCGTCCCGCGCCTCCGCGAAGCGCAGTGTTTTCTCGAACTCGATCCCGACGTGATCGAGGACATCGACCACGCGACGACCGTTGGTGGCTCTGCGGAGGTCGGCATCCCGATCGGCCCCGAAACGATGCCCGATATCGATCTGATCGTCAGTGGGAGCGTCGCCGTCGACCCCGACGGCGGCCGGATCGGCAAGGGCGAGGGGTACAGCGATCTGGAGTTCGCGATCCTGCGGGCGTTCGGATGCGTGGACGAATCGACGCCGGTCGCGACGACCGTCCACGAGCGCCAGGTCCGCGAGTCGGTCCCCAGCGACGCTCACGACGTCCCGCTGGATCTAGTCGTGACGCCCGATCGAACGATCGAAACTCGGTCGACGCGGGCGAAACCCGCGGGGATCGACTGGGATGCGCTGGACGAGGAGACGATCGCGGAGATCCCGATTCTAGAGCGGCTCGAATCGACCTAGCGCCCGTTCGGTCGTCCCTCACCCCAGAATCGTCTCACACGAGGGGCAGACGTACAGCGTATCGGTCTTTTTTCCCGCACCCATCGGTGCGATCCCGCCCGAACTCACGCTCAGTTCCAGCAGTTCGTCGCCACTGATTCGAGACTCGCAGTGTGGACACATCGCGGTATCGAGTGCCATACCCACCCTACAGGACCGGCCCTAATCAATCGTCCACCGAGACGGACTCCCAGTCGTGGTCGCCGTGGGCTCCCTCGCGTTCCTGTCCACTCGGTGCGACTTCGATGAATTCGGCGTGCTCGCGGGCCGCCTCGATCGTGTGACCACCGACGTAGGACAATCCCGATCGGATCCCCGCTGCGAACTCTTCGGCCACGTCTTGCAGCGGGCCTTTGTACTCGGTGAGGCCCTCGACGCCTTCGTCAGCGCCCGGCGCAGCCGACTCTGCGTCCTTGTCCGAGCGCTTCTCGTTGGCTGCAGTCGTCGCCATTCCCCGAGAGCGTTTGTACTGTTTCCCGTCGATCTCGACGATCTCCGAGGGCGCTTCCTCGGTCCCGGCGAAGAGACTCCCCAGCATCACCGTGTCTGCACCGGCCATCAGCGCCTTGACGGCGTCGCCGGAGGTGCGGATGCCGCCGTCCGCAATGGTCGTCACACCAACCTCGGCTGCGGCGTCGGCACAATCGTCGACCGCCGTGAGCTGCGGGACGCCCGCGCCCGCCACCCGCCGGGTGGTGCAGTGGCTCCCCGGCCCGATCCCGACCTTGACGCAATCTGCACCCGCAGCGGCGAGGTCGCGGACGCCCTGTTTCGTGGCGACGTTGCCGGCGACGATGTCAGCCTCTGGGAACGCCTCGCGGAGGTCCGCGACGGCGTCGAGCGTCCGTTCGAGGTGTCCGTGAGCGACGTCGACCATCACGACCGACGCGCCCGCGTCGAGGACGGCCGCCGCGCGACCCACCGTGTCCTCGGCGATCCCGACTGCCGCGCCGCAGCGCTCGCCCGCGGCGACGACTTCTTCGACAGCCGCGACCTGTTCGTCGACGCTCATGAAGCGGTGGATCGTCCCGAAGCCGCCGGCTCGTGAGATCGCGATCGCCGCTGCCGGCCCGGTAACTGTGTCCATCGGAGCAGACAGGAGGGGTGTTTCGAGTTCGATGCTGGGCGTGAGGTTTGTCGAGAGATCGACGTCGCTACGGCTGTCGACCGGTGAGCGCTGGGGCACGAGGAGCACGTCCCCGTAGGAGTATCCGGTGCGGATGTCGTTCATGCCGCCGTATCTGTAGTGGAGTCAGCGATTTAACTGTGGTGGTCGCTCACACTGCGCTGAGTGGCTCGACCCACACCGCCACGACCAGTATTGCGAGAAAGACGTACGAGCCACGGATGAGCAGCATCGTCGCGATTTCGGGGTCTGCCCGGGCCGCGAGGAGCGCCACCACGCCGAACGCCACCGCCGCGAGCACCGCACTCGGGGGAAACACCGCCACTGCCGCAAAGGCGACGACTCCGCCCAGTCCGGCGATCATCAGACCGAAGGCGAAGCGCCGGGCCGAGCGCTGGCCGACGACGACCGCGACCGTGCGCTTGTCGATCGAGCGGTCGTACTCGTAGTCCTGGGCGTCGTCGATCACCTTGATTCCCGAGAGGATCGTCAGGAACACACCCGCGAACGCCAGTACCGCCGGCGTCAACGTCTCTACCTGCACGTAGAAGCCGCCGAGCAACGCCAGTGCGATCCCGCTGGGATAGCCCACGGTCGCGGTGACGGGGTTCATGTCGAACTGCGGGGCGTGCAGATAGCCGATGATCCATCCCGGAAGCGTGATCGCCGCTGCGAGCGGTCCCACGACCAGCCAGATCGCGGCGAGACAACCGGCGAACGCCACCGTCGAGAGCGTCATCGCGACGCGACAACCCCGAGCGGTGAGTGGGTGATCGTCGTCCTCGTCACGGCCGTAGAAGTCGACGTAGCCGTCCTTGACGTGGGCCGTGTAGAGTGCGAAGAAGGTCGCTGTCGCGTGCAGCAAGGCGAGCGCGACGTCGAAGCGACCGCTGAGCGCAGCCCCGAACACCGACGACGCGACCGGCGGCAGCATGAACACCGGGTGGATCTGGGAGGCCAGTGCCCGCACAGCAGCCCCCGGACCCGACCCGTGGCGGGCGATCGTCATATGTTGACAAACGACTCGACCAACAAAAAGGATAGACTCGTGTCAGGCCCAGTTGTCTCGATCGAAGACGAACGTCGAGACGTGGGCCGCCAGTTTCCGGGCTGCCTGCTCGCTGCCCTCGTGGAGATCACCCGAGACAGGACCGGCCTCACCGCCGACGCCCTCTGCCTGGGAGATCGGATCCGTCCCCGTCGGATAGGTCCGCCGGCTGGCGACGCGATCGCGAAGTTGCTGGACGGCGTCAGCGCGCAATTCGGCCTCGAGATGGGCGAGGTCGTACCGGACGATCCAGCCACGCCGGGCGTCTCTGATCGCGAGCGCCGGCTGTCGCTGGTCGAGACAGCGCTGCCAGATCTGCTGACGCTGGTCGTCGGTCTCGTAGACGGGGACGTTCGAGGGGGCGAGGTGGTCCATTGCCGCGGCGTAGGGACTGGACTCGTATGTGCTTGCCGCCGCTCAGCGGACGGCCTGCGTCGCCGCGTCCATGATCTCGATCGCTTCTTTCAGCTCGTCCATCCCGGTCGCATACGAGATTCGGGCGTACCCTGCGCCGTGCTCGCCGAACGCGTCGCCGGGGACGACCACGACACCGCGGTCGATCACTTCCTCGACCCACCCCCCGGGAACCTTCGGCATCGCGTAGAAGGCACCCTTCGGTGTTGGACACTCCAGCCCCATGTCCTCGAAGCCATCGAGCACGACGTCGCGGCGCTGCTCGAAGGCCGCGAGCATCTCCGCAACTGGGTCCTGCGGTCCTGTGAGTGCTGCCTCGGCGGCGTACTGGGCGGGTGCGCTGGCACAGGCCTGGGCGTACTGGTGCACTCGCAACATTCGCTCGATGCGATCGGTCGCACCCGTCACCCACCCGAGTCGCCAGCCCGTCATCGAGTAGGTCTTCGAGCAGGCGTTCACGACGACGACGTTGTCCTCCTCGGTGAACTCCATCGGCGAGCGGTGCTCGCCCTCGAAGACGATGTGCTCGTAGACCTCGTCCGAGAGACAGAGGACGTCGTGCTCGTCTGCGATCCGGGCGAACTCGCGCATGTCCTCGGGTGACTGGACCGCGCCCGTCGGATTCGCCGGACTGTTGACCACGAATAGCGCTGTATCGTCGGTGATGGCTTCCTCGACGGTCGCGGGATCGAGCGTCAGATCCTCGCGCAGCGGGACAGGCTTTGGCTCCCCACCAGCGAGGTGGGTCAGGGCGTCGTAGGAGACGAATCCCGGATCGGGGAAGATCACTTCGTCTCCCTCGTCGACGTGGGCTTCCATCACCAGATGGAGGGCTTCGCTCCCGCCGGAGGTCGCGATTATATCCTCGGGGTCGACGTCGAGGTCGTTGTCCCGATCGTGTTTCTCGCTGATCGCTTCCCGGAGGGTCACAGTCCCTTTGTTCGAGGTGTAGCCGTCTGCCTTGCCGGCCCGGATGGCGTCGATTGCGCCCTGACGAGCGTGGTCGGGTGTGGGGAAGTCCGGCTGGCCGAGGCCGAGGTTGATGGCGTCTTCGCCGGCTGCTTCGAACACTTCGCGGATGCCCGAGATCGAGACCTGTTCGACCCGGTGAGAGAACTCGGTCATATCTCCGTCAGGGTCCGGGAGGGCGATAACTGTTGGTGGTCCGTTCCGGCACGTTCAAACGGCTGTAGTCCCAACGACATGGCGATGAGCATCGAGACCGACACGGCCGACGTGACAGACGACAGCGTCGAGTCGCTCGCCAGCGCGCTCGGCGAGGCGATCACCGATCTTCCCGAATACGAAGCCTACCAGGACGCCAAGGCCGACGTCGAGGCCGACGAGCAGGCCCAGGAACGCATCGAGGAGTTCGAGCAGATCCGCGAGGAGTACATGGTCGCCCGCCAGACCAACCAGGCCGATCAAGACGACCTGCGCACCCTGAAGAAGGCCCAGCGCGAACTCCACGAACTCCCCGTCATGGAGGACTATCTGCAGGCCCAGAGCGACCTCGAACTCCGCCTGCAGGAACTCAACGAGATTATCTCCGAGCCCCTCACGGTGGACTTCGGCGAGAAGGCCGGCGGCTGCTGCCAAGAATAAACCACTTGGTTTCCACTTTTTGCGGCGTCGGGTCTCGCACACGAGCCTGTCGGCTCGTGGCAGACCTCTCCTTGCAAAAACTTGGGGAAAAAGGCCGCTCGCGCTCGGTAGAGCGCTCGCGGTGAAACGCGCCTTCGGCGCGTATGCCTGTCTCACGGCAAGGCCTGCCCTTCCCCGGGTCGCTCGGCCACGACGATAGTCGTGGCACTCGCTCCCGGCCACCGCGGGGCGGTCAGGAAGCGTGTTGCGCGGCAGACGCCGCGCAACCGGGGAGGTGTGGGGCCACAATAACGTGGTGTGGGGGCTGTTCCTGGTGGATCGAAAGGGCGAACCACGGTCGCGCTGGACAGGGAGTCGCTCTGTCGGCCCTATTCGAGTGAACGAAGTGAACGAGAATATCCGACAGAGCGACCGCGAGTAGCGAGAGAGCGAAGCTCTCTCGTACCATTCGCGCGGCCGGCGGCCGCGCGAAGACGTGGAGAGGGCTTTCCCGCGTTGTTGATAACAGTAGCGTTTCGGGTTCCTAGCGAGCGTAGTGAGGGCTTTTCGGAGACGACAATCTCAGCTCATCCGCAGTTTCCTAGCGACAATAGACAAGACTTACCAAGCGAACCGGCAGAGGTGGGGATATGGTACATAGCGACTGGGGCGACTGGCTGCCCCGCGCCGTCGAGGACGCCGATCCAGACGGCGTCGCGATCTGGTATCTCGGTTGCAACGGCTTCATCGTGAAAGCCGACGACGGGACGACAGTCTTCGTCGACCCCTACGTCGGCCTGGGCGACCCGCCCCGCACAGTCCGGATGGTCCCGGTGCCGTTCGATCCGTACGACGTCGGCCCCGTCGACGCCGTGCTGGCGACCCACGAGCACACCGACCACGTCCACGGCGAGACAGCGGGCCCGATCCTCGAAGCCAGCGACACACCCTTCTACGGTCCCGACGACAGTCTCGCCGTCGCGCGCACGGAGAACTGGCTGGTCGAGTACGACATCGACCAGACACAGCTCGTCGAGGTCGCAGAAGGCGACACCATCGAACTCGGCGCACTGACAGTTCACGTCGAACCCGCAAACGACCCGGACGCGGGCCACCCCGTCGCGTACGTCTTCGAGCACGACGCGGGAACGTTCGTCCACGGCGGGGACGCCCGACCCGGAAAATTCGAACCACTCGGCGAAGAATACGACGTCGACCTCGCAGCGCTCGCCTTTGGCAGCGCCGGGATGATCCCGGACAAGCAGACCCGCGAACCCAAGTACACCAAGTGGTACAGCGACGAGAACGAGATCGTCGAGGCCGCCAACGAACTCCAGACCGACACCCTCCTGCCGACTCACTGGGATATCTGGAAAGGCCTCAATGCTGATCCGGCAGTCCTGCACAATCACGCCAGGAGCTTCGAGTATCCCGAACGCGTGCGCGTCATCGAAGTCGGAGATCGCGTCGACCTCTGACAACGCTCCTGCCGACCTGCGGTCTTTTTCCCCATGTTTTTGCCGTGAGTGGTGCGCGGAGCGCACCCGAACGGGAAAAAGTGGTCTCGGAAAGGACTCAATGCTGATCCGGCAGTCCTGCACAATCACGCCAGGAGCTTCGAGTATCCCGAACGCGTGCGCGTCATCGAAGTCGGCGATCGCGTCGAACTGTAGGCGAAGCCAGCAACAGAGTCGATCTGGAGAGCCGCTTCCGGGGGCGATTATGTCCGATGATAAATAGTAAGTAACTTTAATACGGATGCTCGTCCGAAGTAGAGCCATGAGTGATTCCCAGACGTACGATCCAGTGACCGTGTCCTCGGACGGGGTGACCGTGGCAAAGCGGTTCGAGGCCGACGAGTTCCCCGTGCCGGCGATCGCGTTCCGGATCGAATCGCGCCGCAGCGAGACAGTGACGATCACGCTGGTCGACAGCGTGCCCGAAGACGTCGCCGTCGAGGACCTGGGGTTCCACCCCGAGTACGGCAGCGAGTACTGGACGATCGACGATCAGACGATCACCTTCGAGCGCGACATCGAACCCGAGTCGGAGTACACGACCGTCTATGGGATTCGCTCGACCGGGACCGACAACGTCGAGCAGTTCCTGACCGAGCCGACCATCGAGATGGTCGATCCGCCGCTGGACGAAGAGGAAGGTGACGTCCTCGACGACTCCAGCTCCGACGTCGTCAAGGACGTTATCGCCGGCGAGAGCGACAGCGTTCCAGGGCTGGATGACGAGGGAGACGACGAAATCGAGACGCTCAACCTCAAGGACCCGAACGCGCCCGAAGAAGAACAGGGTGGAGACGGCGGCGACGGTGAAGACGGCGGGACCCAGCCGTCGAACGTGACGACGACGTTGCTGGCGGAGATTCACCACGGGGCCGTCGACGAGGATGTCGTGCGCGCGCTCCGAAGCGAACTCTCGGTCAACGGTGCGAGCAGCAGCGGCGGCGGTGGCGGCGCGACTGACGCGCGGATCCAGCACCTCCAGAACGAGGTCAGCGACCTCTCGGCGTACACCGAGGCTCTCGAAGAGTTCCTCGCGGACAACGGCACCGGCGACCAGATGATCGAGGACTTCCGTGACCGGCTGGCCTCCTTCGAGAACGAACTCGATCAGATCCAGAGCATGGCGATGGAGAACGACGAGCAGATGGACTCGGTTCAGTCCGAGGTCAGCCGCGTCTCCGGGCAGGTCTCGGACGTCGAGGACACGGTCACGTCGATGGAAGGCCGTGTCGACAACGTCGAGGGCACTGTCGACGAGGTCGAAGGCACGGTCGGGAACCTCGACGAGCAGGTCGACACGCTCGATTCGGAGGTCGACTCGATCAGCGGCGACGTCGGCGAATTCGAGGACGATATCTCCTCGCTGGAATCGGAAGTCCAGTCACTGCGCGGTGATCTCGAAGACATCGACGACCGCATCGGCGATGTCGGCGACATCGACGACCAGATCCAGAACATCGAGTCCGAGATCGAAGACCTCAAACAGTGGCGCGAGCAGCTGTCGTCGGTCATCGGCGGCGGCGAGTAACCGCCGATCGAACGCGACGAAACGGTCATTTCGACGTGAACCGGACTCGTTTTACCGCCCGCGGTGCAGTGTTCGATAATGACGACCGTCAGCGTCGCCGTCCCGCGCAAGGGCCGGCCGCTCGAAGCGGTGCTCGAACGGATCGCGACCAGCACGGGCGCGACCGACGTCGCCGACGAGATCATCTCGACGCTCCGCTACGAGAAGGCTATCACGAAAGGCAAGCAATCGAGCGAGGAGTACGTCTACGACCGCCTGGCCGACTACAGCGATATCGACGACCCGACCAACCCAGAGTACTCGCTGCTGCGAGACGACCGCGAAGGCATGCCGCGCCGACTCGTCTTCGACAGCGTGACGATTCCGACCGACGCGGGCGACCTCCGGTTGATCGGCCGGGAAGAACCGTTTCGGGCGCTGCGCAAACACGAGTTCGCGCTCGGGTTCGACAGCGCCGACCTGGTGCTCGAAGAGGTCGTCGAACTCCGAGGTGATCCGCTGGGCGATCTGGCCGCCGTCAACGAACGGATCGACCCGATGGACACCGACGTCCGCCTGCGGACCGGCCTCGGTGATACCGTCTATCACACGCTGCTCGCGACGCCCGAAGTTGCGCCCTCGGGCGGAGCGGTGCTCGGTCGTGAATTCGTCGCCGACTACGAGGGGCAGGTCTGTATCTCGCCCCGGTACGAGCGGCTGGTCGAAGCCGTCCTCGGGACCGACGCGCTGGAGGGCCTGACGTTCGTCTATCCCGAGGAGGGCCAGACCGAGGAAGCGGCCGTCGCCGACGCTGGACTCGGCGTCTATCTGACGGTCACGGGTTCGACCGCCCGGGACCACGGCCTCGTCGTCGGCGAGTCACTGTTCCCCAGCGAAACCGTCCTGCTGGAGAACGCCTCCGAACGGACCGACGCCAGCGAGGCGATCGCCTCCCTGCTGGCCGGCGAGGACATCGACACCGAATTGCAGGTGGCCTGACTGCCACTGTGTCGCTCGACTATCTTTATTCCCGCGGCAGACCTACGAAACGGTATGACTCGCCACCGCCCGGAACACGCGATGGAACTGTACCGTGACGACGATACCTACGTCGTCTACGTGGAGCTACCCGGATACGACGAGTCCGAGATCGACATCCGCTGGCACGACCGCCGACTGACGATCTCGGCCGAGCGGACGACTGACGACGATCGGCGCGCAGTCTTCCACCGGAGCATGGGGCTCCCGCGAGAGATCCACGCCGACGCGATCGATGCCACCTACGAAGAGGGCGTCCTCGAAGTGACGCTGCCGATCGCCGATCCGGGCTCGAGACCGGGGCAGGAAATATCACTCGATTGACTTCCACGGCGGCAAACACTGCACGCGAGCAAAGACATATCCCTCGAAGACGTGCTAGTAGGTAGCGTGACAGACGTACTCGTCGTCGGCGGTGGTCCCGCCGGCTTGAGCGCAGCACTGTTTACCCAGAAGAACGGTCTCGACACCGCGGTCTTCGACACGGACGAGACGTGGATCCACAAGGCCCACCTGTTCAACTACCCGGGAATCGGTTCCCAGGACGGGACGGCCTTCCTCGAAACTCTCCGGACACAGGTCGACAGTTTCGGCGTCGACAGCCACGAGGCAGAAGTGACCGACGTCACCGAATCCGACGGCACCTTCACCGTCACGACCGACGACAGCGAACACGAGGCCGACTACCTGATCCTGGCGACAGGGGCGAATCGCGACCTCGCCGAATCGCTCGGCTGTGACTTCGAGGACGATCTCGTCGACGTCGACCTGAGCATGGAGACCAGCGTCGCCGACGCCTACGCGACCGGCGCGATGGTCCGGGCCGAAGAGTGGCAGGCCGTCATCTCCGCGGGCGACGGCGCTGCGGCAGCGCTGAACATCCTGAGCAAAGAAGAGGGCGAACACTTCCACGACTTCGACGTGCCCGCCGACGCCGCCGCGGTGTTCGGCCCCGACGAAGAGTAATCTCGCAGTTTAGGGAGACCCAAAACGCTTTTACCTTTAGGCAGACCTAATCACATTCGATGGCAAATTCGCGCTCGCTCGACGAACGCACTGACGACGACCGCCCGGCAGTGAAGGCTCACACCTGTTCGGAAGAAAAGACCGTATTCACCGAGGACGGCAACGCCGACGGCTGGATCGCGACCGACCTCACCGTCGAGCTTCCGCGATAGCGCCCCGGTTTTACTCGCTGACTGACCCTCCACAGCGGTGGTTGCGCTTCGAATTATAATGTTTGAACACCTATTTCATCAGCCTGTAGAAACTATTAAGTTCCGAGAAGAAGAATTCTTCAGTAGTGATACAGATGTGGGGGAGCCACGCACCCAGACGCCCAACCCGAGGCGCTGATCGACCCAGTTCGGATGGCAGCCGGGACGACGACCGACTTCCACTGATCCCGGTCGCCGCCCAGGGTGGCGACGTCATCGGCCTGTGTGAGTTCGAGAAGGGAGTCGATGGCTGGCAGGGCGCAGATCTGGTGTCGGTCGAGCGCGTCCGAGGCGCCGACCGCCCGGGCGCCGTCACGAGCGACTCGGCGGCACTCCGGTTCGACGCCGACGGCGTGACAACGGCGACGATCACGAACGAACGGGGAGCACGCGACGCGGACTGGATCGGCCACCCCTATCTCACGGCGACGGTCACAGCAGGCGACCTCGCAGGGACCGACGCACCGATCCACGCGTCCTTCCGGCTCGTCCACGACAGCCACCGCGCCGGGCGAGGACGCTCGAGTACGTCCTCTCCGCCGCGAAACCGCGCACATACCGGTCGCGGTCGTGCCGGCCGATCTCGCGAGGCGAGCCTCACCTCCGAGACGTTCAGCGTCCCGCAAGGCCAGCCGGTTCGGCTGTACTGGGACCTGAGCGGTGTCGACGAGCGCGTCCGAGACAGCGTCGTCCGACTCGAACTCGTCTGTGAGAGGGCCGACCAGCCGTCCTCGGAGGGGCCGTACGGACGCGGCGGCGGGATTCGTGGGTCGATCACGCTGGAGGGCGTGGCACTGAGCGACTCCCCGGACGTGATCGCAGCCGCGAAACTACAGACGCACTGGCAGCGGCTACTCGCCAAATACGGTGACCACGTCGAAACCGTTCCCGAGGTGAAGAAGCCTTCAGTCGAGTCGGGACGCTTCGTCTTCGAAGACGGCGAAACCGAGTACGATTTCGAGATCCTCGACGACGACGGGCACGTCTTCAGGCTGGCGTCGACGACCTACCGATTCGAAGACGGAATGGCAGCGATCGAGCGCCGATAAGGGTGAGGTCAGCTACTGGACGAGCGAGTCGTCTTCGAGGTAGTGATCGATGTGGTGAGCGTCTTCTTCGACTTCGACCAGGATCTCTCGGAGTAGCTCCGCGGTCGCGTGGTCGCCGAGGTTCGTCGCCAGGTCAATGTGATCGCGCAGACTCTCGATGATGTCGCCGTAGATCTCCAGATCGTTTTCGAGCGAGGTTCGGATATCGTAGACGTCCTCGTCCTCGGGTTCGACCGGGGCGTGTTCTTCGAGGTTCTTCCCGCCGGCGATCGGCGCCCCGCCGATGGCCTGCAGGCGCTCGGCGAGTTCGTCGGCGGCTTCCTCGGCCCGACCGGCGGCCTCCCCGAGGAAGACGTGGACGTCGTGGAACTCCGCACCCTCGACGTTCCAGTGGTGTTTCTTGAGCTGGTGATAGAGGACGTACGTCGCGGCGAGGTCGGTGTTCAACGCCTCGACGATCTGCTCGGCTTTTCCTTGCTCCAGGCGAAGGCGGTTCTCATCGACTGTGCCGGCTTCCTGCCGGACTTCCTTCTGGGTGCTCATTGCGTCCGCTAGTACTCACGGATCGCCCTTAAACATTTGCACTGAGTAAACGTATTTTCCATATAGAGAAAAATATATTCTTATTTCTCGATCTAGCAGAGGCGTTATCGAGAGCGAATTACGTTGGGGGGACGAACGTCCAGACTCACTCGTCGTCACCGCGGGCGTACGCTCGGATCGGTTCGAGCGCACGGTACGAACGGTGTTCGGCGACAGCAGTCGCGACGGCGAGAAGGGCGAGCGCTCCGGCGGCGACGGCCTTCGAGTCGGTCGTGTCGGCGACGTCGAGCGCGTTGTGAAACCAGAAGACGTTGGCGAGCGCCGATCCGTGAAAGAGCTTCAGTTCGGCCGCGAAGACGGGGCTGATCCAGTGAAAGTCCGGTATCATCGCCCAGCCGCCGCCGAGAAGTCCCAGAACGCGCGGATACGGCACGCTCGGGAGCAAAACCGCGACCACGAGAATCGTGCACGCAGAGCCCATCGCGAAGTGGGCGATCGCCATCGACATACCAAGTATTTGGGACGCCGGCGAATCAATGTGACGCCCCCGTGGCCCACGAGACCGGAACGTGCCGGCTGGTATTCTCCCGTGCACACCGACGACCAGCGCGATCAGAACCACTTGATTTCGAATTGATTTCCGGCTCCAATATCTTTAATAAGATGGAACGTGGTCCGACTGTTAGGGGGATTCGAATGATTCACATTGGGGGTGTATCACTGGATACACCAGCAGCCGCGGGTACAGAGTCGGCGGGGAACGCCCTCGGAGAGACGCTGGCGGCGGTCAGTGACGACACCGACATCGAACGAACGATATCCTGTCGTGGGATCGAACGCGAGCCGGACGATGGCGGCCCGAGGTCGACCTCGAACGGGATGCTGGTAGTGACACATAGAGCAGTGCACGTCTTTTCCGAGGGGGTCGAAACGGACGCGGACGACGTTGGGTCGATCCCGTTCACGGCAATCGACGACGCCCAGACTAGCGGGCTGGTCCGGCGGCGACTCACGATCACCACCGAGGAGGCGACCTACGAGATTACGGCTGAAGGACGACCGGACCTGAACGCTCTGGCACGGTTCCTCAGGCGAGCGAGCTGGTCGTGGGGTCGAGTCACCCCACGACTCGACACCGCACGGACGGCCATCGAAGCGCTGGAGACAGATCTACAAGCGGGCGAGATAGAGAGTCTCGAACGCGACAAACATCGAGCGAAGATGGCACTCTCGAAGGCCCAGTCGACCGCGGGTCGGCTCGACGTCGCCGTCGACGCGATCGAGGGGGAGATCGACCGACTCAGAGAGCGCCTGCAGTACCAGCAGGTCCGCTGGCACGTCCTACAGGGCGAAGACGACGCCGAGACTGCGCGTGCGAAGCTAGCGAACGGGCTTGCCCACGCCGCACAGCCGCTGTTCGAGGACGCTCGTGAACACTTCGAGCAGGCGCTCTCGCTTGCGCGGGAGACAAGAGCTACCGGTTCGAAGCAGATCCGACACCGGCTCGAGGAGATACGCGAACAGCTCTACGACCTCGAAGTCGAGCCGAGAGCCGAGGCGTACGAGGCGGTCGAACGAGCGCTGGCAGCCGAGAGCCCGGATGGTGCGGCCAAACACTGGCGGGCAGCTCGAACACGGTACGACGAGGCGCTCGAAACGGCGGTCGAGACGTCACCGATCCGGTTCCAGCTCGCCTGGGTCGACGCCAACTTCGTCCGGGCGTGTCGCGAGTACGCCCGAGAGTTAGAGACCGACGCCGACGAGCATGCTGCAAACGGCCACGATCAGTGGGCACGACAGCTGTACATGGCCGCGGACGACCAGCTGGTCGACGCGCTGGCGGTCGCCCGTGAGCAGGACAATCTCGATACAGAGCCTCTCGAAGCGCATCACGAGCGGCTGGTGGGCAAACACGCCGATGGATGCTTCGAGTGGCCGGCCGCCGAGGTGACCAGCGACTGATCGTCGCTGAGGCGTCGAGATTTCGGAACAGCCAGCGGCTGCTGTGGGCTGGCCCGTGAGCATATACGCCTCGCACTGCTACGATTGTGCATGACGGATTCGAAATCGAGAGACGACCTTCCCGGGACAGACGAGGAGTGGCGCGAAATGCTGACTGAGGAGGAGTATCACATCCTGCGCGAGCGTGGGACCGAACCGAAGTTCAGCGGCGACCTTCTGGACGTCGACGACGAGGGCGTCTTCCGGTGTGCCGGCTGTGATGCGGCGTTGTTCGATTCCGATTCGAAGTTCGACTCGGGACACGGGTGGCCCAGTTTCTACGACGTCGTCGAGGAAGGCAACGTCGAGACGGAGGTCGACACCCGCCACGGGATGCGCCGGACTGAAGTGCTGTGTGGGAGTTGCGGCGGGCACCTGGGCCACGTCTTCGACGACGGACCCGAGCCGACGGGCAAGCGCTACTGTATCAACTCGGCGGCACTGGATTTCGATCCGGAGGAGTAGGGTTCTCGACGGCCGGCTCGCGAGCACGTTGATGTGCGAGCAGTCCAGCCGGGAGAAGCGGTGTCGACGGCGGCACGGCCACACGTTCATGCGTGGCCAGTCCAGCCGGGAGAAGCGGTGTCGACGGCGGCTCGCGAGCACGTTGATGTGCGAGCAGTCCAGCCGGGAGACGGGGCCGAATTCACCCCACCGGAACGTTTTTTGTGCTGTTCGGGGTTCGTTGAGACGTGTCCACAGACGACTCCCCGGACGACGAGCCGTTGTTCGATCCACGAATAACAGGCTACAACTGGATCGCTGGGATCCTCGGCGGCGTCGCGGCGTTTCTCGGCAGTTATCTCGCGATGATCGCCGTCGTGCTCGTCCCCGACGGGCCGGCCGAAGACAGTACCTGGGGAACGGTGCTCGCCGAAATCGGGCGAGTAACCTACAATGCCCATCAAGTGACACTAAACCTTCGACCGGCCAGAGATGAAGTTATAATTGAAAGTGCCCCGACTTCAATTAACTGGAGTGATATCGGCCCTAATGATCCAATAACGGTCAATTCGACACTGCTCAAACCAAATCAAACGGTTGTGTGGAATGCGGACATACAGAGGCCACTGGCATTTGAGAGGATCTACATCTTCGATTTCGGTCCGTATCAGGAACCTATACAGTACGCCGAGGCCAAGCCCGAACTCCTCTACTACCTCGTCCCGGTCGTCGCGTTGCTCCTGGCCGGCGCTGTCCTGGCGTGGGTGACCCTCTCCACAGAGCAAGCCATCGGCGAAGCCGTGCTACCGGGGGTAGCGATGACGATCGGATACGTGAGTACAGGGGTCGTCGGGACGTTCCTTGTCGGGACCGAACTGGCCGACGGAGCGCTCCGCCTCGCCCCGAGTCTGGGAGGGACGACTGTGTTGCTGCTCGCATATGCACTCGCGCTCACAACGGTCGGTGCCGGTGCAGTCGGAGCGTATCGAAACCGGGCGGAACTCAGGCGTACGATCGATTGAGGAACTCCAGAATCCGATCGGACTCGGCCATCGTCACGCCGTAGTCGTCGTCGACCAGTACCGGGACACCGCGCTGACCCGAGACCTCTTTGACCTCGTTGCGATCCGAGTGCAGGGCCTCGACCCAGACCGTCTCGTAGTCGAGTTCGAGTTCGTCGAGTCGATCGGCGACTTTCTCACAGAACGGGCAGCCGTCGAGCTGGTAGAGCGTGCGCGTCATACACCGACAAACGAACGGGACGGCCAAATGTCCTCTGGACCGCACCCCTCGGTGGCCACCGGCTTTTATCATTCCAGCGTCCGCTCTGGAACTATGCACGACCAGTACGGCCTGGACGCCGGGGCGGCGATCGTCACGGGTGCGTCGCGTGGGATCGGACGGACAGTTGCCGAGCGTGTCGCCGACGAGGGCGTCGACGTGACCATCTGCTCGCGAGACGGCGAAGAGATACGGGAGGTAGCGGCCACGATCACGTCCGAATACGGCGGCGAGTGTTACGGGATCGAGTGTGACGTCCGCGATACCGACAGCGTGGCGGCGATGGTCGAGGCCACAGTCGAACGCTTCGGCGGCGTGGACCTGCTGGTGAACAACGCTGGCGCGAGCTTCATGGCGAACTTCGAGGACGTCTCCGAGAACGGGTGGGACAGCGTCGTTGGCGTCAACCTCGACGGGACTGTCAACTGTACCCGAGCGGCAAGCGAGCACCTGAAAGACGGTGGTGGGGCGG
This sequence comes from Halapricum salinum, assembly GCF_004799665.1. Taxonomy (NCBI): domain Archaea; kingdom Methanobacteriati; phylum Methanobacteriota; class Halobacteria; order Halobacteriales; family Haloarculaceae; genus Halapricum; species Halapricum salinum. Next base: position 2,666,730 of record NZ_CP031310.1, on the reverse strand, counting down.
TCGTCAACGTCGCCAGCGTCGCCGGCCAGCAGGGCGCACCGTACATGAGCCACTACGCCGCCGCCAAAGCCGCGGTGATCAACCTCACCACCTCGCTGGCCGCCGAGTGGGCCGGCGACGACGTCCGAATCAACTGTGTCGCCCCCGGCTACGTCGCCACCCCTGGCCTGGAATCACAGATGGGCATCTCGGCCGACGCGATCGATCGGGGGGCCGTCGACCGAACAGTCGGAATCGAAGCCGAAATCGCAGACGTCGTTCAGTTCCTCGCCAGCGACGCGGCCTCCTTCCTCACTGGCGAGACCATCGCGCCGAAAGGCAGGCCACAGATAGAGGACACCCCAGAAACCTAGCGGCCCGAACGCCGGCGATACAACTTTACCGGCGTGGTTCATTTGAATCGACCATGAGCGATACAGCCAGGGACATCTACCTGCCCGTGGCCGCCCAGCCGAGCATCGACACGTTCGCGACGTTCGCGACGCAGGCCGAGCAGTTGGGATACGATCGGATATGGTGTCCCGAGACGTGGGGACGCGACGCCGTGACGATCCTGACTGCGATCGCCGAACGCACCGACGAGATCGGGATCGGCACCTCGATCCTCAACGTCTACTCACGGTCACCAGCGTTGCTGGGCCAGACCGCAGCCACGCTTCAAGAGGTCTCGGACGGTCGATTTCGAATGGGGCTCGGACCGTCGGGACCGATCCTCGTCGAGGGCTGGCACGGGACCGAGTTCGAGTCGCCGCTGCGGTTCACCCGCGAGACGATCGAGATCGTCAAAACCGTGGTGGCCGGCGAACCACTGGAGTACGACGGCAAGATCCACCAGCTGTCGGGCTTTCGACTCCGGTTCGATCCGCCCGAATCAGTCCCGCCGATCGACGCCGGCGGGATGAGTCCGAAATCGGTCGAGTTGGCGGGCCGGTTCGGCGACGGCTGGCACGCCCTCATGCTCACGCCGGAGGGACTGCGTGAGCGGATCGAGGATTTCGAGCACGGCAGTGACCTGGGTGATCGCGACCGCGAGGACCAGCGGATCACGCTCGCACTGCCGTGTATCGCACTGGAGGATCGGGAACGGGCGCGCTATCTGGCCCGGAATCACATCGCATTCTACGTCGGCGGGATGGGGACGTTCTACCGCGAGGCGCTGAAGCGCCAGGGCTTCGAGGACACAGCCGAGACCATCGCGATCGAGTGGGCAAACAGGAACAAGGAGGCCGCGATCGAGGCCATCGGCGACGACCTGCTGGACGAACTCGGGGCGGTCGGCACGCCCGAGGAAGCCCGCGAGCGCGTCGCCGACTTCGAAGCGATCGACGGGATCGACGCGATCAATATCTCGTTCCCGCGGGCGGCCGAACCCGAAGAGATCGAAGCGACGATCGACGTGCTCGCGCCCGAGTAGGCGCCGGTCGGAAGTGTCGAAACGGTCTCACTCGACTGGCAGCGCGGACGTGTCGATCGACTCGCGGCGGCCGTCCAGAATCGCGAACCGTTCGTCGCGGCGGCGTTCGAGCCAGTAGAGCAGTCGCTCGGCCCACGTGAGTTTGCGCCGTTTCATCGGCGTCACAGCCGGATCGTCGAAGTCCCAGCCCGGGAAGACCAGCCGGGACGCGCCGAAGTGATCGGCCAAAAAGGCCGCTCGATCGCCGTCGGTGAAGCCGCCGAAGTTTCGAAGCGGTGGGGCGGGTGCGGCCTGGGTCGTCGCCACGACAGACGATAGCTGGCACTGTGGCACGTACTCCTGGATCGCACGGTTGTTGTCACCGTGTGCGTGGATCACGACCGGCGTCCCGTAGGTCGTGAGTCTGATCGCCGTCTCGGGCGTGCCGTCGAGGTCCGTGACCATACAATCGACGTCGACGCCGTCTGCGCGGAGCGTCCGTGCGGCACTGGAGGCTGCGACGACGGCGTCGGCCTCGCGAGCGACGTCGTGGTCGTCAGCCAGCGACGGGCCAGCGCCCGCGACTGCTACCGTCTGCCCGGAGAAAGCGAGCGTCTCGACGTCGAATAGCTCGCTGTCCGCCGCGCGGAGCATGCCGACGAAGACGTCCCGGGCGCGTTCGTCGCCGGCCCGGTCGAAGCCGAAGTCGTCGAGAATTGCCTCGTAGATCGGTTCCCACGTCTGGAAGTTCATCGTCACTCGATCCTAGCAGCGATCGTTTCGAGCGCTACGCCGAGTCGGCCCTCATCACCGACATCGCTCGCGAGCGCCTCCATCGCGGCCGGCGAACCGATCAGCAGATCAGCGTCGTCCGTTCCGGGCGCGAAGACCGCACCGTGAGCGGGTGCGTGCGAGGCGAGGCGGTCGCGCTGGGTCATCGACAGCCGGGTGAGTTCGAACACCTCGACGACAGACTGTGCGGCTGTCTCGGAGATAGTTCCAACTCGTTCGCAATGACGGTCGGCTTCGGAGACGGTCGTCACGTCGAGTTGCTCGACACCGACGTCGTCGTCGCGGAGCCGAGAACGAGTGAAGGTATCGCCGACGAGTGCCGCGTCACGAGTCTCTGCCACGTCGTGGGTCCTGATGACGTGTGCGCCGCGTTCGACTGCCATCGCGGTCGCGGCCAGACTCACGGGCAGGGCCTCCTCTGTCGAGCGGTCGGCGATCGATCGCAGGAAGTTCTTGCGGTTGATCGACACCAGAATCGGCTGGCCCAGGCCCCGAAACTCCCGCAGGCGACGGAACGTCTCGCGGTCGTCGTCGATGGTCTTGGCCTCGCTCCAGCCGCCAAAAGCCGGATCGACGATGGTCTTCTCGGTCAGGCCGTTCTGTTTCAGTGCCTCGTAGACCTCATCGACGTAGTCGGCCCGATCCGCCCACTCGCCGGACTTGCGTTCGGTCCAGGGCGTCTCTTCGACGGCCCCCGGGCGTTCGAGGTTGGGTGGACTCGCCATCTTCGCGACCGCGACGTCGTAGTCCGCACAGACCGCTGGAAGCTTCGGATCGGCGAATCCGCAGATGTCGTTGACCATGTCGAAGCCACCCTCGATGGCCGCCTCGGCGACCTCGTGGTAGCGCGTCTCAATCGAGAAGACGGCGTCGCCACCGACGGATTCGATCGTCTGGATCGCCGTCTGGAGGCGGTCGAGTTCTTGCTCAGGTGTGAGCACTTCGAAGCGCTTGTTGGCGGATTCGAGACCGACGTCGACGATGTCCGCACCCTGCTCGATGAGTTCGGTGTCGACGTACTCGGCCGCCTGGCCCGGATCGTCGAAGACGCTGGGTTTGTACGGCGACTCCTCGCTGATGTTGAGCACGCCCATGATCCGTGGCGGGTGGTCGTCGCCGATCGATAGCCCCGCGGCGTCGACTGTTCGCATGGCTGTCCACAGGGACTGGCCGATAAAAAGCGGCCGGATTCACCCGGTCGTATTGACCTGGTCGGTCCAGTCGGGCTCTTCGACGGTCGTGGCGTTGACGTCGGAGACCGAGTACTGGAGGATCGCCGAGAGGGCCCCACCGTCGGTACTGGTGCCGGTGATTTCGATACGCGTGTAGGTCACGAGGCCGTCGTCGGTGACGTAAGACGTCGCGTTGGCCGAGTCGAAGCTCGCGAACGAATCGTTGACTTCCTGTGTGATAACCGGCAGGTCAGCGATCCCTTCGGCTCGGTACTCGGTGACCGTCTGCCCACGGAACTCAGTCTGTCCCTGCGATTCGAGCGACGCGTTCCACTGCTGGTAGACGCCGACCCATCCGATATTACTGAAGGTCACCGGGGATGGCTCGGTGGACTCGTTGTAGGGCTGTTGTCCGTAGCCGTACTGGGGTTCGGACGTCTGGGTGCTGTTCTGCCGAAGGAACGTCTCGTTGCCGGCGGTGTAGACGTCGGTGGACCTACCCATTCGCTGGAGGGAACTCTGAATCACTTCCTCGTAGGTTTCGGTCCCGACAGACGCCTGAAGATCGTACGCGCCCGAGACTCCCGAAGTGACAACGCTCGTGTTCCCGTCGAGTCGCTGCTCGAAGACGACCTGCTGGGCGGTCGACAACGAGGTCGCAGCGTCGATCTGGGCCGCGTGACTCGACGCCAGTTCGGCCGGATCGATATCCCGATCGGGCGCTGGGTCGGGTGTGGGATCCGGCGTCGGTTCGGCAGTTGGTTCAGGTGTCGGCGTCTCGGTGAGGGTTCCGTTCGGCGCCGGCGTGTCGCCACCGTCGTCGCCGGTCGAACACCCGGCGAGAGCGACGAGTGTGACCGCCAGAACGACGAGGGCAATCCGCTTCGTCTGCGCGGAGAACAATCGCTCCATCATGTCCGGCTTCCTCGGCGACGAACTTAAGTGGACGCATACAGCGATCCCATGTCACACCCCTTTTATCGCCCGCTCTCCATTGATTCGATATGAGCAAAGTCAGTATCGGGCTTCGCGGCTGGCGCTTCGAGGAGGACGACGTCTTCGGAGAAGACGGAGCGCTCAAACCGCTCGCGCAGATGCCGCCAGAGGCTCGCCAGCGAGTCTCCCGGCTCACGGCGATCATCGGCAACGCCTGTGACGCCTGCTGGCTGAGCGAAGACGAGAAGGCGGACTGCAACGTCGCCCGGGTCGTCTACGGCGAACCGATGGGCGAAGTGCTGCTGTGTGACGACCACGAGCCGGATTTCCTCTACTGGTTTCGTGAAGCGGGCGGTGACGAGTACGCCGGCGAGGTCGCACTCCAGGAGTACTTCCACCAGTGGTTCGCCGACGGCGGGCGTGCCCCCGACGGATACGCGAACCTCGAACACGTCGAGGAAGAACCCGACGCCTTACCAGAGGCGCCCGAATCGGGCGAGATCGAGCCGCTCGAAGAGGAACTCAAGGGGATGGACGAAGAGGAGCGCGAGGCGCTGGACGTCGACCTGAGCGACCTGGATCTATGATCAGCGTCGCGGTCGTCGACGCCGAGACGCCCGGAAACGTCGGCACCATCGCCCGGGCGATGAAGAACTTCGGCGTCTCCGACCTCCTGTTAGTCGACCCGCCCGAACTCGATCCCGACGGCGAGGCCTACGGCTTCGCTGGGCAGGCCCGGAAAGACATTCTCCCGAACGCACGGGAGGTAGACTTCGAGTACCTGGTCGAGAACTACCACACCGTCGGCTGTACGGCGATCACGAACGAAGACGCCCGCAAGCACGTCCGCTATCCCTTCCGGACACCACGCGAGCTGGCCGACAGCCTCGTCGACGTCGACGCGGACACCTGTCTCGTCTTCGGCCGCGAACGGGTGGGCCTGACCAACGCGGAACTGGCCCAACTGGACGAAATCTGTGCCATCCCCGCCGCTGCCGACTATCCCGTGCTGAATCTCGGCCAGGCCGCGACTGTGGTCCTCTACGAGATGCGCACGCTGACGCTCGAAGCGACCCAGCTCCCCGACCCCGAACTCGACCGCGCTACCGAGCGCGAGGTCGAAGGACTGCACGACCAGTTCGAGACGTTCCTCGCTGCAGTTGACCATCCCGAAGAGAAACGCGGGAAAGCCCAGCGACTCCTCCGGCGTCTGGTCGGCCGCGCGCACCCGACCGACCGCGAAGCTGTCACTCTCCGGGGAATCTTCCGACGGGCAGCCCAGCGCGCCCGAAAAGCGGACGATAGCTGACCGCCGAACGTTTTTTGGGGGACCCCGTTGAACGGTCGGTCATGACATCCTACGAAGATGTCCGTGAGATGGTCGTCGACTCGGAGTTCACAGACTGGATCCGGTTTCAGAATCTCGGAACGTGGACCTTCCAGCCGGACGTCTCGCTGCGGCTCACCCAGCGCGAGCAGTTGGGCCAGTCCCAGCAGCCCTGGACGAACCAGTTTCAAGCTCAGAGCGTTCGGTACGGCTACGTGATCTACTACGGCAACTCCCCTGTGGAGTATCACACCATCGTCGGCGTCGACAACAACCGGGCGTTCGTCCCCGAGCCGACCCAGCCCCAGGCGCCAGGCGGCGACTACACCATCACCCCCTATCAAGTGTCGCTGGGAGAGATCATCACCGGCGATCCTAGCACCTTCGACTCCTATCGCAGCCGAGCCGGGATCGAAATCGAGGAGTGATCGAGTCGGCTACAGCCCCAGCGCAGTGACAACAGTTAGTGTGGACAGACCTGTAGCGTCCGCGTCCGCGGGCCGTCACACTCGACCAAGAGGATCGACTGCCACGCCCCCAGATCCGGCTGGCCGTCGCTGACAGGAACAGTCACGCTCGGGCCGACGAGCATCGCGCGGACGTGGCTGTCGGCGTTGTCGTCGATCTCGTCGTGGGCCCATCCGTCGTCGGGCACGAGACCGTCGAGAGCATCTGAGAGATCGCCCAGGAGTCGAGATTCGGCCTCGTTGACGGTGACCCCGGCGGTCGTGTGTCGGACGAATACCGTCGCGACACCGTCGGCGTCTTCCGGAAGGAGCGCTGTTACTTCTTCGGTAACGTCTCGAACCTCCAGGTGCTCGCTCGTCGAAACGGAGACTGTCGGCATAGTACGTCGTCCGGCACAGACTCTCTCGACTCTTTCGCGAGTCTTGGTACCGATGGTCAAACACTATGGGCGAACGCGTCTAACTATAGGTATGGCGCTAGAGCTACTCCTGGCAGTAGGTGCGGAAGACAGCGACAGAATCGAAGCGTTCGCGGAGACGGCCACGACAGTCATCGGGGATAGAACGGCGAGAGTGACGCTCGGCCACGTGCTGACAGAAGGTGAGTACGAGCGGGCAGTCGACACGATTGCCGAGCACGTCGACCGGAGTGGCCGGTCGGGGGTGACGGGACGGCCAGAGACGGGGTCACTGCACGTGAGCGTGGGCGGAGAATCGGTGACGGCCTCGGAATTCGAGCGCGAACAGTCGGCGCTGTCACCCGGCGACGCGGCCGCACGGATCATCGGGCAGAAGACACTGGTTCGTGATCTGACGGCGGCGCTCGAAGATCGAGGAATCGACACGGAGATTCGAGGAGCGATCGGCGATCCGGCCGACGCGATCGTCGAGATGATTGAAGAAGTCAGTCCGGATTTCGTGGTCATCGGCGGGCGAGACCGGTCACCGGCCCAGCAGGCGGTGTTCGGAAGCGTCTCCCAGCAGATCCTCCGGTCGGTCGACTGCCCGGTCATCTCGGTCCGCTCGAACGACGACTAGTGGCGGTCTCGCCTCAGGCAAACATCAGCGCGAGGTTGTTCGCGGTGACGAGTACACCGACAACAGCCAGTACCAGTGGCGGGCCGTAGAACATCAGCCGGTCACGCTCGGGGAGACCGGCCCAGAGACTGATTCCGAGGACCGCGTAAAACACCAGCAGTTTGAGTGCCAGGAATCCGCCGCCGCCGAAGATCTCGACGGCGAACTGGATCAGTGGGTTCGCCTCGGCATACAGTGGCATGAACCAGACGATTGCGATGGTCGTCACCACGTCCCCGACCCCATAGGTCGCCAGCGCCACCAGCCACACCGTCCACAACGAGTCGACGTCGAAGGGTGACCGCTCTAGCGTCAACCACTCGGCCTCGGCTGCCTCCATTGACAGTATATCCAACCGGCGTACATAAATAACGCCCGTTGTGATTATCGATACTGAAAATTGGATTCCCAGGGCCAATATACACAGTAGGCCTAAGACAGAAATAAATATAACTGAGGCGTTGAGAGAGGAAATACGCAATATATCCGAGTGGGGGGTGAGTGAATATCTATTTTCAATATCGGAATCTAGAATGGAGTCGAGAGAAAGAGTGTCGCAGCGGCCAGTCAGTACATATTTAGACGCAGCGACGGCAAGTAGGAGCAATGGTGGTCATGGGGCCGAAATCACCACGCGAAGGTGATCGACGATGAGCGACCCGGAAGGGTGGTTCAGGGATCGGCGCCGGCTGCTCGTCCTGTTACTGGTCGTCGTGCTGGCGCTCGCCGGGGCCGGGATCGGGTCGTTCGTGTTCGACGGTGACGACGACCAGCCGGGCGTTCAGACTCCGACCGCAAACGAGACGGTGAACGTCTCGCTGGTGGCGGACTCGAACACCCGGCTGTTGAACGCTAGCAACATCACACCGAACTCCGACGGCTCGCGGACGGTCGTCCTCCGAAACAGCGGGGCCGACCCCGGAACACTCACGATCGCAGAAACGGCGCTGACCCAGCGCGAGAACGGCCTGGTAGGCCCGGAAGTCGAAGTCGACAATTCGACGGACAGCGGCGAACTCGCCGAGCACCTACTCGTCAGACTGCAATTCCAGACGACGAACGGAACGACGGTCGCGCTGTACGGGACGGGCGACGGTCCGCGGCCACTCTCGGACGTCGTGGGCGAGAACAGTTCCCGAGCAGTCAGTCTCGACCCAGGGAACCAGACGCGACTGCAATTCGAGTGGGTACTCCCAGAAGACACCGGTAACGTCGTCCAGAGCGACTCGCTCACGCTGAACGCGACCTTCCAGGTCCGTGCGAACGACGAGTAATCAGCCTGGTCTCGACGTCACGATCAGTCCGACGACAGCGAAATGCCGAGCTCCCCGGCGATGGCCTCCCAGTTGATCGGTCGTTCCGGCCTCTCGGGCGATGGTCTGTCAGAACCCCACGTCGAGCCGGGAGTCCCAGCCTGATTTGTCGTGTTCGGACGACCACCGCCTCGGCCCGACCTGGCACTGACCGACCCTGCAGCTGGTGTTCCGTCGACGGTCGTCCCTCGCGGAGTGTAGACGAGCGTATTGTCGGCGTCGGCGTCGTCGATCGACGCGCCGTCGACGAATAGCGTCCGACCACCACGCTGGAGATCGGCCGTTATGTCACCGTACGGTGCCTGAATCTCGGCGTTTTCGAGCCGCATGTCGCCGCTGGACTCCAGCACGATATCGCCGCCATACCGGCTCTGGAGTGTGGCGTTCGTCGCGTCGAGCGGGCCGCCGCCACGTTCCCGGGCCGACAGCGTTGTCGTTCCGAAGTACGAGACGACGTTCGCGTTTCGCGCGGAGACGGACTTGCCGGTGACACTCGAATCGCCGAAGACACCGATAACGGCGGCACCGTCGACGGTGGCCGTGCCAGTAGCCGACACGTCGGCTCTCCCGGCTGCGAGCACGTTTTGGCCACCCAGATCCGCGTCCCCATCGGTCGCCGAAAGCGAGACGCTACCGGAGTCCGATTGAAAGCTCGTCTCGGCAGTGAGACTGCCCGCCGTGATATCGATGCTACCGGAGTTGTTGACCGTCCCGACATCCGACGGGACGACGAGGTTTGCCGAGGAGTCGTCAAACGAATAGAGATCACTCTCGGTGTACGTCGTCTCGCCCTGGTCCCACTGCCCGTTACCGTTGGCGTCGTCGTAGGCTCGGGGTCCGGGCGGTCCCCGGTCGAACGATGCGGCGGCCGTCACCGACCCGTCGCCGAGTTCGTCGTCGACGAAGGCAGCCTGGGTCGTCGCGCCCCCGGCGAGCGTCGCTGCGGCGACTAGCGCAACGCCTATCACCAGCACAAACGCCCAGAATCGACTCGGCGTCACGGTTCGCCCTCCGTGTGCTCGGAGTCAGTTTCCTCAAGCTCGTCGTCTCCGTCCGCCCGCACAGCGCCGAGCAGTGCCCGCAACTCCGAGAGCCCAAGTGCGATCGCAGGGATCACGACCAGTGCGACGATCCCCATCGGCGACCGAAGTATCGACAGCACGTAGCCGACCAGTGGGAGATCGAAGTTGACCACACCGACGACCTGGCTGGCGCTGACGCGCCCGGGGTCGGGATCCTCGTTGGCGTCGCCTTTCGTCTGGAACTGTGGCTGGCCGTCGGCTCGCTCGACGGCGATCACACGGTGGGTCACACGTCTGGTCTCGCCGTCTGGACCGCTGTCTCGATAGGTGATCACGTCGCCATCCGAAATCTCGTCGGCTGGAACGTCGCTGACGAAGACGACCGCGCCGGCGTCGATCGCCGGCGACATACTGTCGGACTGGACGACGAAGCTGTGATCGGCCCCGACGAGCTGCGGGACGGCGGCGACGACGAACACACCCAGGACGAAGACGAACGCCACGATAGCAGCGAGCGTCGCGGCCCGCCGCCAGTCGATCGCACTGAAGCGTTCGGCTATTCCGGTCATGCTTGTTGAAGCCTGAAGGTGAGGTCGAACTCGAAGCCGTCGCTCTGTGCCAGATCGCTCGTGTCGCTGGGCAACCACCACTCGATCGTGAACGTGCTCGACCCGCCACCGCCGATCGTCGACGAGGCAGTATAGCTGTCACCCACGCTGAGACTGTCTGCTGTCGTCCGCGAGAGGATTGTCGTCCCGTCGAGCGAGGCCCGAAGTTCGAGGTGTTCGTCGAGTTCGCCGTCGCTAGGCGAGCCGTCCTGGCCGTTTTCCTTCCCGTAGTAGCCGTTTTCGGTCGACCGGATCGCGGCGACCTCGACCTCGGGGACGCCCGCGACCGAGCCGGTGTTTCCGAGCGTGACCGACGACTGGCCCGAGTCGCCCGGCTCTGCACCCATCACGTCGAGAAACGTGACGGTCTGACTCGATCCGTCGAGCGTCAGATCGAGCGTCCCGGCCTGAACGCTGTTGTTCGAACTCGACTCCGAGTCCGAGAAGGCGGCCATCGTTCCGGCACCCGTCCCAGCGCCGGCCACACCCGTGGCTAGGGCCGCGCCGAGCAACCGCCGCCGAGTGAGTCGAATCCGATCTCCCATGCTAGGTCTCGCGACTGGTCGTCCCGCGAATCGGCCTGTCAGCGAGTCCCTAGGCCTGGGTCAGCGTGAAGTCGAAGTTGACGGTTAGCGTGTCACCCTGGATATCGTTATCCGCTTGCCCGCTCTTGGGGTTGACCGTGTACTGGATCTCGATATCCTTGCTAGTACTCGAGTCGAGGGGGATTCCACTCTGGAGGCTGCCAGTCGAAAGGTTCGCAACCGTCCCATCGTAGACAGTCGTCGAGCCCGAACCCGGTTGGAGCGTGATCGTGAGGTCGACTGCCTCTTCCAGTGCAGCCCCAGTATCCTCGGAGGCGGTCTGGTCCTCAGGATCGGGATTGGCGCCGCCGGAAGATGTTACGCCAGCGACGCCGATATCGAGAGTCCCGTTGACACTCCCATCGTTGCTCAGCGTGAGCGTCCCAGTGTCTGAATCGCCAGGAACCGCATTCGAAATCGAAACGGCCTCGACCGGACCGTCACTTCCGCCGAAGGTCAGATCCAACGTCCCCGCCGAGACCTGATTGTTCTCGCTCGATTCGCTGTCGGTGAACGCTGCGTACGTCCCTGCGCCGGCCGCGGCCGCCGCGACGCCCAGTGTTGCCATTCCGCCCAGTACTCGCCGTCGATTGAGTTCTATCTTTTTCTCTGACATGATTGTCTCCATGGATCCGATACAACGAGTGCGCAAGCACCGCCTCTTCCCACCTACTTTGGAGGGGCTGGATCCACTGTCCACGCGTCTTTCGCGCGTTCGACCTTCGCTTCCAGCTACGGATACTTAAAGTACCGAGTGTGGTTAGCGATCCTGAAAACGCCGCTCGTTCGGATTTCAGAGCCTCTCGGTAGAATTTGTCTTCGAGGGTACGAAACGAAAACTGGTTGGAATTTTGACGATCGTCGTCAATCACGCCAGCCAGTCTTCGGGTTTCGTGTCGTAGTCCACGTCCGTGGCCGCGAGGTGTTCGACCTCGGTCCAGGGGATGTCCTCGATAGTGACCTGTGCGCCGTCGTATCGCAGGCGCTTGCCGACTTCCGTGGGCTCGGGTTCGCGGTCGCGGCGGCGGGCGACCTCCAGATCCTGTTCGTCGTACTCTTTGACGATCGTGTGGAGGTTGACGGGACGACCCCAGAGTTCGAACGCCCGCTTGAGCACCTCCCTGGCCTGGCCGACGTCGAGCATGACACCGTTGTAGCGGTGGGCGAGCAGGAGTTCCCCGGCGTTGTCGAAGTTGCCGTCCTCGACGACCACGGTTGGTTTGCCGAAGTTGGTGAACTGCAGCATGAGCTTCTTCTTGACGTCCTCGTAGTCAGTCGAGGAGACACGGTAGTCGCCGCTCTTCTGGGAGTGCTCGTAGGCGAAGTAGTCGTTCTCGTCGACGAACTCCTGAGTCAGGAACGAATCGAGGAACGTGACGTCGTTGTGGCTCTGTCGGATCTCGCGCATCCGATCCCAGCCGCGGGCGTACTCGACGTCCGCAAGCGCGTCTTCGACGCTCTCGTAGCGGCTGTCGTCGAAGAGATAGCGGCTGATCCGTTCGAGTTCGTTCAGGCTGATACGGGCGAGGAATCCCCGATTCTGTGGCTTGGTCAGCGAGTAGTGGCGCTCGACCAGTCCCTCGTAGCTGAGTAGCTGCCAGGGGTAGGTCTCGACGTCGAACTCGCCAGCGCGGGCCGCGGCCAGCGCATCGGCATCCACCCGGGAATCCTCCGGCTCGAGGTCGTCGAGATGACCCGGGACGTCGACGAGCCAGTCTGGCGGTTCCAGTGTCGCTCGAACGGTCTCGAAGTCGATGGTCTCGTGGAAGTTACGCCAGGTGATTCCCTCGACCCGCAGGAGTCGTTCGACGACCTCCCGCCGATTCTCGCTGTTCTCGACGTACTGCCAGAGTGCGAGTCCCAGGCTGTAGGGATTCAGCCCGCCCGATCCGAGGACTTTCGACATATGGTCGGCGTAAGTGACGAACTCGTCGTCGGCTGCGAACGCCTCGCCGACCATCATGACCGATTCCCAGTAGCTTGCCCACCCTTCGTTCATCACCTTCGTCATCTTCTGGGGGGCGAAGTAGTAGGCCTCCCGACGGAGGATCTCGAGGACCTCCCGCTGCCAGTCAGCCATCTCGACGGCTTTCTCCGCGTCGATGTCGTACTGCTTGCCGTACTTCCGGAGGAACCCCAGCACGTCTTTTTCGGGGCTATCCGGGAACGAAACGGACTCGCCGTCCTCGGCCTGGGAGTCGAGCCACTCCTCGTCGAACACCTGCCGCTGGACCTCTTCGGAGAGATCGAGGTCGCCGAGCTGGTCTGCGACGTCGGCCGTATCGAGATCCTCGACCTCGTCGTCGATATCGACCGGCGAGTAGGGCTGGTGCTGGTCGATATTGTCTTCGAGACAGAGCACGTGGTCGATCCACTTCTCGACCTCGCTGCGGTCGATCTCGGGATCCTGCATGTACTCCTGGATCGTCTCGGCGTGGCGTGCGAGCATCCCGGCGGCGTCCGGCCCCGCCTCCATCGGAACCTCGCTCCGTTCGCCCGGGGCTTCCTCTCGGCCGGTGAAGAGGCCGAACCACTCGTTGTTCGCGAAGAAGTCGCTATGGGCCTCGACGTGGGTGATGACTGCCTTCTGATCTGCGAGGGTGTTGGACTCCTGCAGGAACGCGTGGGCGGGATTGTCGTTGTTGACGATCTCGAAGGCCTTTCCCCCGAGGAACTGGCTCTGCTTTCGCTGGCGGTCGTACTGCATCCCCCAGCGCCAGTGGGGGTAGCGCTGCTGGAAGCCGCCGTAGGCGATGAGTTCGTTCATCTCGTCGTAGTCGACGATCCAGTAGTTGACGGGATAGGGCGTCAGTCCCAGTTTTTCCGCCAGTTCGTTGGCTTTCGCGACTGGCTGTTCGAGGTCGGCAGCGATACGCTGGGCTTCGATGCGGTCGTCGATCATGTCTGGTCCTCCTCGGTGCTGAGGATCTCGTAGATGGCGTCGACGACGTCTCCGGGGCCGTTGACGTACGCCACGGCCACGTCGTCGGCGTCCCTGAAGTGCCGTTCGACCTCCTCGGCGTGGGTCGCGTTGATGGCGTTGCCGCTGGGTTGGGTCTCGACGTACGCGTGGAGGTTCGCCGGAATCGCCTCCATCAGCGGGATCACCTTGTCTTCGGTGTCGTTCGAGGAGTTCTCGCTGTCGCCCGCCGCGAAGACGTAGCGGTTCCACTCGCTCCAGGGATACTCCTCGAGCGCTTCCTTGGCGACCTCGTAAGCGCTGGAGATACGCGTGCCGCCACCGGAGCGGATGCCGAAGAACTCCTCGCGCTCGACGCGCCAGGCGTCGGCGTCGTGGGCGATGTAGACGAACTCGGCGTTGTCGTACTTGCCCTGGAGATACCAGTCGAGCGGCGTGAACGTCCGCTCGACCAGTTCGCGCTTCTTCTGGCGCATACTCCCGGAGACGTCGCGGATGTTGACCACCACGACGTTCTTCTCTTTCTCTTCGATGATCTCCGGGTAGCGATAGCGCTCGTCCTCACGCCGGAAGGGGATCTCGTCGATCCCTTCCCGGCGGATTCGCTGGGCAGCAGACTCGTGCTCGACCTCGTCCTGCATCTCCTCGATGGAGCCCCAGCGGGCGCGCTCGTCGGCTGGGATGTCCTCGTAGGCGTCCTCGATCCAGGCCCGGGAGACGGGGATGTTCTCGCCGCGGGCCCACTCGTAGACCGTCGCCGGACCCCAGCCCTCGACGCGGAGTGCTTCACGGACGTAGTCCTCGTCGAAGTCCATCGCCATCTTGCGCTTCAGGCCCTCCTTGAACAGCCGCTCGAAGTCCAGCGTCGAGGACGGCCCAGTCCGGGTGATGTCCGTGAAGTCGCCCTCGGTCTCCTCGATGACCTTCTTGCCCTTGGGGTCGAGGTCCAGACCGAGCTGTTCGTCGAGTTCCTGGGCGAACTCCTCGGGGTCCATCTCGTAGTACTCGTGCTCGCCACCTTCCTCGCCGGGCTCGCCGTCCTCGTCGCCGTCGCCGGGCTGGGGCTGGCCGACGGGGTCGCCCTCCTCGGCGCCCTCTCCCTGGCCGACGCCGCCCTGGTCGCGCCGGTCGTAGGCGAACTCCGGGAGGTCGACGATCTTGATCGGGATTCGGACCGAGTCCGCTCTGGACTTCCCGAGGTCGCCGTACTGGATGAACTCCGCGAGATCCTGACGGCGCTGTTCACCGACTTCTCGGTAGCGATCGAGGTCGTCTCTCAGTCCCATCGGTAGCTCACCTGTCCCATGACGTGCCGGCTGGTCAGTTCGGCGGCGGCCTCGCTGTAGTCGAACAGCTCCATCATGTTCTCGATGGTCTGGGTCTTGAGCCGGGCGGTTTCGGTGTTGGCTGGCGGGCTGTCCCACTGGCTCGGATCGAAGTCCTCGAAGGTTCGCTCGACGTCGTTCCAGTCGTGGCTGCCGAGCACGGTCTGGATCACGGGGATCTCCTTGGGATTGACGTCACTGACCCGGAACTCCTCGTCGCGGTTGTGCCAGGCGAAGCGATTGAGCGCAGTGATGATCTTGTCCGTCCGGAACTGTTCGACGTCTTTCGTGGGGTCTTCACCGTGGTAGTCTGCCTCGCCGAACCGTCCCAGGTGTTCGATCTCGAAGATCTTCATCTTCAGCGGGTCGGGGTCGACGTACTCCCCCCGTGCGTTCTCGATCTGCTCGTCGGTCGCCCACGCGTAGACGTGTTCGATGTACTCCTCGACTGTGGACTGGTCGACGCGCTTCTCGCGCATCAGCGCGGCGAGGACGTCCGCCTCCTGTCGGTCGAAGATGTGACTCTTGACGGGGACGACGCGTTCTTCGAACTCCGCTGCCTCGCCTTTCGAGAAGACGGGGGCGCTCGCGAGGTCGTCGGCCATCGCGTCGAGCACGTCCCGGGGCATGATGACGTCCTCGACGGGCAGGTCGGCGTGATGGCGGTCGGTCTCCTCGTGAAGGAGGTCGGCGATCACGTCCCGGGTGAACGTGACGGGGATGCCGTGTTCGCCGTCGGCGGTCGTCGCGCCGAACTCGAAGTCCTCGACGTCGCGGCGTTCGTCGCCGTCCTGCAGATAGCCCCGGTCGAACAGCAGCGCCTTCTCGACGAGATCGAGGTCGGCTGGCAGGTCGTTGCTATCCAGGCGCGTCACGACATCGTACAGCGCCGCCGCCTCGATAGCGTGAGGCGCGAGTTCGCGCTCGCGGACGCCCTCCTCGCCCCGGACACGGATCGTGATCGGCTCGCGGATCCGCTCGTCCAGGTCCGTCCAGGAGTCAGCCTCCCACACGGTGGTATCGTTGGTCAGCTCTCGCCGGAGCAACTGGGCTTCCAGCGAGAGATTCGTCAGGTAGGTGAACTCGTGTTTGTTGAGCCGTCGCTTCAGCGCCTTCAGCGGGTCCTGTCCCTCACGTTCGGCGTGCTGATTCAGCGTCGCTTCGAGGTCAGGGTTCGAGATGATGATCATCTGGGTGTCGACGTCCATCCCGATTCCCTTATCCAGCTTGACAGAACCCTCGTCGGGCACGTTCAACAGCTTCTGGAGGAGATCGGCGTGCTGGGCGGCGTCCTCGACGATGGTCAGCAGGCCGTTGCCCTGGCTGAGCACGCCGTCGTAGGAAAAGGCCTGGGGGTTCTTGCGCCCGCGGGAGTCGAGTTCTCGGAGCATGCCGGCCATCCACGAGCCGACCAGTCGTTCCTTCGGCGAGCCTTCGTCCTCGCTGTGGAGGACGCCGATTCCCTGTCCGACGTCGACGACGTAGTTCTTCACGCGGAGGTGTTTCGGGCTCGTGACCGCGGAGAACAGGTCCTCGACACCCTGGCGGCGGTACTGCTCTTCGAGGTAGTCGTAGGCCTCACGGGAGAACGGATCGAGTCGGCCGTCGACGTGGATCGGGACGTAGTCGTCCAGCCGGTCGTTGACCGCCGCGAGGACGTCCTCGCGAACCGCCTCGGGAAACACCGTCAGCGGGTGGGCTTGCACCGGGCTCTGATACCAGTCGTCCTCGTCGCTGAGCGGCTCGTCGCCGTAGGTGAGAGCACTCGACTGTTCGCCAGCACCGGCGACGTTCCACTCGACGGTGTACCGGCGGCCCTCGTCAGTCTTCGAGTAGGCTCGCAGGCCGTTGATCAGACAGCGCTTGAGTTCGGATTTTCCGGTGGCAGTCGGCCCGTCGAGCCAGACGATCTTCTCCTCTTTGCCCCGGCGGGCCGCGATCGAGCGCAGGTCGTCGACGAACGCGTTCAGTACCTCCGTGTTGCCGAGGATAGCGTGTTCGCCGTCGTTGTGCAGGTCGTCGAAGAAGCGATAGCGCTCTTTCTCCTCGCCTTCCTCGATGACAGTGCGAGTGTCGGCGGCTTCGATCGCACTCAACAGGTACTTCGAGGCGTGGGCCGCGAGATTCGGTCGATCCAGGATCAGATCGACGTACTGGGAGAGCGACATCGGCTCCTGATAGGTCGCGTCGAGTTCCCGATCCGCCGCAGTGATGTAGTCCTTGCCGGACATTAGTCTTCCATCTCGCTTTTGGCGACTTCGGCACCGGCGAATTCGAGCACCTCCTTGGCCCCGTCCTCGCTGTAGCCCTGATCAGTGAGGGCGTCGATCCAGGCGTTGCGCTCGTCGTCGTCCATGTCGCCGCTGGAGACCAGCGCCGAGAAGTTGATGTTGTGCTTCTTGTCCTCCCAGAGCTTGCGTTCCAGCGCCCGGCGCAGACGGTCGTTGTCCTGTGGATCGAAGCTCGATCCCTCGCGAGCACGACGGGAGACCCAGTTAGCGACCTCCTGGCGGAAGTCGTCCTTGCGGTCTTCGGGCAGATTCAATTTCTCCTCCACACTTCGAAGGAACTGCTCGTCGGGCTCCTGCTCGCGACCCGTGATCTCGTCTTCGACGGTGTCGTCGTCGATGTAGGCCATGACGTGGTCCATGTACTTCTCGCCCTGGCGCTGGATCTCGTCGACGTCGTACGCCAGCGCGTGGCGGACGTCCTCGATGGCCCGATCTTTGTACTCCTCTCGAACGAGTTCGAGGTAGCGGTAGTAGGTCTCGAAGCGGTCTTCGGGGATCGAGCCGTGGTTTTCGAGGTTCTCTTCGAGGTGGTTGAACGTCGTCAGCGGCGAGAGGAACCCGCGGCCGCGGTGCATCGAGTCCATGATCGCCTCGGCGATCTCGTCGCCGATGAACCGCGGACTCACACCTTCCATCCCTTCGCCGATCTCGGCGGTGGTGTCGCCCTCCTCACGGAGCTTCTTGACGTCGATGTCGTCGGTCTCGTCGATCTCGCCGTTGTATGCTTTGGCTTTCTGGACGAGATCGATCGTCCCCGCGTCGGGTTCCTCGATGCGGGTCAGCACGCCGAACAGGCCCGCCATCTCCAGGGTGTGGGGCTCGACCTGGATGTCCGGCAGATCGGCGTTTCTGAGCATCTTCCGGTAGATCTTCGCCTCGTCTTCGTAGCCCAGAACGTAGGGGAAATCGATCCGTTTCGTCCGGTCGTTGAACGCTTCCATCTTCTCGTCGCCCTTCTTGTCCTTGTACTCGGGCATGTTCGTCCGGCCGACGATCACCTGGTCGATGTCGATCCGGGGATTGTTCTTGGGCTTGATCGTCTGCTCCTGGGTCGCGTGCAGGAAGTCGTAGAGGAACTCCCGCTGGAGTTTGAGCAGTTCCTCGCCCGAGAAGATACCGCGGTTTGCGTTACAGAACGCCCCCGAGTAGTCGAACGCTCGGGGGTCGCTCTCGCCGTAGATGGCGATCTTCGAGTAGTTGACGTCGCCGGTCAGTTCGGTCTCGTCCTGGTTTTTCTTGTCTTTGGGTTCGAAGGTCTCGATCGACTGGCGCATGTTCTCGTCGGCGACCAGTCGGACGATCTCGATGTGATCTTCCAGCACCGTTTCGAGGTCATCGTCGTAATAGGCCAGCAGCCGATCCATGTAGAACTCGCTGGCCGGGTCGAGGCTCTGCTCGTTGCGGATGGTGTAGGGCGCATCGAGGATCTCGTTGATGTCGTCGAGGACGCGCTCGCGCTGGGCTTCGGGGATCAACACGAGCGGGTCCTGGTTCATCGGCGAGCGAACGGTGTCGTCGGACGGATCCTGATCCGGGATGACGTCACAGAGGTTCGTCCAGCGGAAGGTGTACATCCGCCCCTCGTCGCGGCGGGTGTAGTCCTCGAAGTACCGCCTGACCTGTCGGTCGAAGTCGGACTTCCCGGAGCCCACAGGACCCAGTAAGAGTTTGATCCGCTTCTGGGGGCCGAGCCCGCGAGCGCCGCTCTTGACTTTGTTGACGAACTCGTGGATCGACTCGTGGATCACCTGGCCGTAGAAGGTGTTCTCGCCGTCGTTAATCGGGTCTTCGGAGGCGAGTTTGTACTCGACGAGGCCGGCGTCCTCGTCGTACTCAGTTCCGTAGAAGTCGAACATGTCCGCCACGCGCTGGTGGGCGTTGCGGGCGATGGTCGGTTCGTCGTACAACTGGTCGAGGTACCAGTCGAAGTCGTGGTGCTCACGGAGGTCTGATGGGATCGAAGCCCGGTAGTCGTCGCTCAGTTCTGCCAGAGTGTCTGGATTGCTTGTCATGCTATCACGAACGGGGTGAGGACAGCACCGGCTTGCGCCAGCGGCTGCCGTGGTCGGGTACGTGCGTCGGACGCCACCGTCGCCCGGTCTGTGGAGGGGTACCGTCGACCGAGCGCGACTGTGGTTTTCTGTGTCATGTGGTGCGTATCACATTCCCCGCGCGGGGACCGCTTTGTGTGGCGTGGTATCGAGTGACGCAGCCACCGATACTATAATAACTAAGGTGTTTCCAGATACTTAAGCACTCCCCTGATATGGGTCGAGTCTGTGACCGAATCGCTCGAAAAACCCCGATACATCGTCCGCGAGCCTAACTCAGGCAGAGACGGGCAGATTCCCCCGTTCGAGATATTTTAAATAGGGTTGGATAATCGGTGGTACTGACTGGATCGGTTCGTTCTTCTCCGTGGCAGATGAGTTGTGGGTATGGACATCGAGGATCGACTCCCCGCCGGCTGGGAGGTCTGGAGCGACGAGCGCACGAAGGTCGTGTTGGTCTATCGCCCGGACGTCTTCGACAGCGAGCAGTTTCCACCGCCGTGTCTCCCGACGATCTTTCTGACGAAAGGCCAGCGTGACCGTCGACCGGGGCGTAATCGCCCGCACCCGGACGATCCCTGGTTCGTGACGCTGTCGCTCGAACCCGACGTCTCCGGGCCCCGCCAGCGCTACGACAATCGCGAAGGGGCAATCGAGGGTGCCCACCAGATTGCGGATGAATTTGCGGCGGGCGAGTACGACTACCGCGACTGCTATCAGGTGCCCCGGGAGGCGTATCTGGATCGGCTGGACGAACTGACTGGTCGGGAAGCTTAATCCGGCTCGACGCGCAACTCCCTTCCAATGACCCAACTCACGCTTATCGGCACTCGGTTAGCCGAGGTCGGCCAGACCTTCGTCTATCAGGGCCCGGCCGACGCCTGTGAGGGCTGTCCCTACCGCGATCAGTGCCTTAATCTCACCGAGGGGCGCAAGTATCGCGTGGCCGCGGTTCGGGAGAACGCGAGCGTCCTCGACTGTGGCGTCCACGATACCGGCGTCCAGGCAGTCGACGTCGAGCCCGCGCCGATCCAGGCCAACGTCGCGAGCAAAGGAGCCTACGCCGGCAGCAAAGCCACGCTCCCCGGACCCTGTCCCTACACCGAGTGTCCGAGCCACGAGTACTGTGAGCCCGCCGGGGCCGAGTTCGACGAACAGTACACGATCGACGAGGTCCTGGGCGAGCCACCCCACGACTACTGTATGCTCGATCGGGAGCTGACGCTCGTGGAGTTCGCGCCGCCGAAGGACGCCTAGTCAACAGGGATCGACGCTCTCGCCTGACAGCCGATCCGCACGACCGACCTCGACTAGGTACGTTGCGCGTGTCGCGGTGTCGGCGACACTCCCGCTGTTTGTCGTATACGAATGACATCCTCCCCGGCGCGAACGCCGGGGTTTCCTCCGTGGGAGTCTCAGTCGGTCTAAGATTCCCTGGAAGCAACATTCCCGTCACGGTGGACGGTACTCGGGTCTGTGCGCTGTTCTTTGGGACTTTCGTGAGGGTGTGGTGTCCCCGACCAGTTGTGGTCGTCCCACTCGAACCGCACGGGCCGTGCCATCGGCCTGACTGCCTTCTCTGTGTGCCGTCTCAGGAACGTTTCTGACGCTGTAAGGTCGGCGTGACCCTCGAACCCACACGGACAGGTGAGCGTGTCCTGATGCCGTGTCGTTCGGTCTGTCGAACCACACTGCGGGCACTCTTGGCTGGTCCACGCTTCTGACCGGACTTCAACCGAGATACCGTATTCCTCAGCGGTACACGCCAGTCGCTCAGTGAATTGCTTGAACGCCCAAAAATTGTGCGTCTTGGCGTTCACCCTGACCGACCAGTGCGTTTCCAGTACGTCAGTCAGGCCACCGATATACACGGTATCGACGCCTTCGGCGTACAACCGTTCCAGCAGGTCACGGCACAGTGCTTCTTGGGCGTGGTCCCGACGACGGGTTCGCTTCCGATACAGTCGTCGGATGCGCTCGCTACTGTATCGGCCTTCCCGTAGTTTGGACTGCAACCGGGCGATTTCTCGTGTCGTCTCACGGAATCGCCGGAACAACTCACGGCCCTCGTACAGATATTGCTCGCCGGTCGTCGTGGTACAGGCGACGAGATTGTTGGCACCAATATCCAGAGCGGCCTTTTCATCGGCCAGTGGAGTGTCCCGTGTATCATCAGAAACAGTCACGGGTTGCGAAGCTCGGAAGGTGCTGTCCGTCTCGTCGTACCACAGGTCCAATCGGCCCTGTTTCTCGTAGTCGGGCCACGTCGGGTCGCCAGCGATTTCGAGCCGGAGTCGTCCGGTGTGGTCGTATTGGTCTTTCAATTCGCTCCCGACCAGTATCTCAAGTCGGGACCGCTCGCCCCATTCGGCGGTGTACGACGTGTTGCGAATGACGGTCTTGAGTTGCCGCCCATCGTCCTCGTTGCCACGGAAGCCCGGCGGTTCCGGGTGTTCCGTGACCGACGTGTTCGACTCGTCGTGGTACTTGTTCTTCGTGTCGAAGAACCCGCGCCACGCTTCGCTGTTTTTGCGTATCACCTGTTGGGCGGTGGACGCGCCGAGAACGCCTTTGTACTTGCCTTCGAGTCGGCCTGTATTGGCGTCCCACACGTCTCCCTCGAAGCCGTCCTCGTCATTGTACCGCATGAGGCGTTCGTAGTTGACTTCGTTCCAGAGAGCGGCGGAAGCGTCCAACAGGTCCCGTAGCAGTTGCTCACCATCGTCGGAGAGCGGTCGCACGGCGAACGTGTTGGTTCGCTTCATGCCACAATTGTTTTCACGTCCCTGTGTCAAATAAGTCCTATGAGACAATGCGACCAGCAATAGATATTTCGCATGGGCTACACGGACGGGTGAAAGACTACGCCGAAGCAAACGACCTATCGCTCGATGAAGCGTATATTGAGGTGCTGGAAACGGGACTCGAAACGTTGGAGACTCAAGACCAGCAGTAACACGGCGGTTTCTCACCGGAGCTTACGCGATTCACGCCCGCCCTGTTCAGTCCTCGGTTCCGACAGAGCGTCGGAACACTCGTCGCTCACGGGAAGGGCGGGACTCTCTCGCTGTTACAGGTAGGGTCGTCGAACCCCGACTCGGAGGCCGTCGTCGGTCTGATCGATCACGGTCGCCGTCGCGTTCGATATCGTCTGCGTGGTCGCCGTCCCGTCGGAGTCCGCCCGTGAGCGACAGCCGGCGAGTGTGATCGCACTGCTGAGCAGGTCCACACGGAGGACATCTCTGCGGGCGCAGTCGGGCATGGTACCGTGACGTGCTCGGTACACCCGCAAGTGTCTGCTGGTCATCAGGAATATTAGTCAGACCAACATATCCCAGACTGCCAGGGAGAGCCTGGGAAACGACTCATAGTGATTACTGTAGGTCTGTCCCACATCGACCGCCCGACTCCGGGCGGTCGTAGCGGTAAATCGCTACAGTAATGACTATCACACACGACTGGAAGTGATGTATATATCGAAACATATTTGCATAGTTTGAGAGACGTAAGGGTATTCGATGTCCGAAACGCAACACACGATGCAGCGTCGGTTACGTGAGCGACACCGCCTGGTTAGAGGGGCTTTGCTCGGGGTGGGGGCATACGTTCTCGGGTACATACTCACGTTTCTCCTCGTCCAGTATGAAGTGAGCTCTGACGTTTCGAATACGTTTAGCACCCCCTGGCAGATCGATCTGGACGTTATCGCACTGTTTCTCAAATACCCGCAGATAGCGGGTAGCGATACTGATCTCGCCGGATGGGTATTCTACAATACCCACTTCGTCGAGATAGTCGTCCCGGAAAAAGGGTACGAGACGGGGTCGGCGACAGCGAATATCCTGTTGGAAACGAGCAATCTTACGATCCCAGCCGTAGTCTGGTTCCTGATTCCAGTGCTGATACTCGTCGGTGCCGGATATGTCACCGCACTGTTTGCTGACCGACGGACGACCCGTACGGGAAACGCCATAGCCGGTGGGACTATCGTTGTCGGATATCTGCCACTCACCGGAATCGGGATACTACTTTTCACCGCAGCATACGGGCCCAATACATCGTATGAAGTGTCTATGAGTCCAGAATCTCTACTGGCGATCGGGCTTATGGGGATCGTCTATCCCGTCGTGCTGGGCGGCATCGGTGGGTTACTCGCCTCGTGGCGGACCCCACGTTGAGAGAGGCCCAGCAGTAGGTCGCTGCGGACCAGATCGCCACCTGTCACGCCTTCTTCCGCGCACTAGCTGACAGTGTGTCGTCTTCGAAAGCCTGGATGAGTACATTCGACTCGTAATCGAAGGCGCTCAGACCGAGACGTCGCGTTTCTTGGCAGTGTAGCCGAAGACGTCCTCGTAGCCGTAGGCCGACAGCAAGACGGGATAGAACTCCTCGTCGGCGATGACGTACTCGCCGTCGACCGCGGCGAAGGGGTCGCCCGCTTCGACGCGCTCGAAGTTGGTGACGAACACCTCGTACTCCTCGGCCTCGGACTTCGGCACGACGTCGTCGAGCCGGAAGACCGGATGCTCCCGGGGGTCCAGCGGCGGCTCGTCGGCGAGCACGCCCGTCGCCCGGAGGAACTCCCGGATCAGTCGCGCTGCGTTGTCGGCGGCCCGATCCGACCCCTGATAGCCACACTCGACCTCGACCAGCTGCGTCACCGACTCGAACAGCCGGCCGTCGTCGAACGGTCCCGTCTCGACGACGGCCGCGACGTCGAGTTGACTTGCCAGTTCCAGCGGGACGCCAGTGGCCTCCCGGACGATGGCAAAGGGGTGTTCGTACGACTGGGTCGAGTGCAGCGCCAGCGTCGTACAGCCCTCGAGTTCGCCGGTCAGTTCGGCCGCCAGCCGTGATTCGTGCGTCTCGCCGTTCGGATCACCGGGGAACGCCCGGTTGAGGTCTTCGTCGAGATACCGCTTCTCGGCCGCCAGCGCCTCCTCGTTGGCGACGATCAGTTTCGCCGCCCGCTCGAAGTCCGGCTGGGCGTCGAGCAGTCGCTCGATCCCGCGGACGCCGCAGGGTTCGTCACCGTGAACTGCTGCGACGACAGCGATCTCGGGATCGCCGTCACCGACCTGTTCGATCCGCATTTGGCCGGTATTAGAGAGTGGCCTACTTATGCTGTGTGCTCTGGGTCCACTCGCGAACGCCGGTCGAAATCCGACCGGAGCTTTACACGCTCGCCAGCCGAGCGTCCGGTATGCACGTCGATCTACTGACGACTCTGGCGCAGGTGCCGGCGCTGAATCCGGACACGGAACGGTGGCTGCTTCGAGTCGGACTGTTCATCTGTACGTTCGGGCTGGTCTATCTCGCCGGTCGCTTCCTCGTCGTCCCGCCGGCCCGCCGGGTCGTCCAGTTGCGCAACGCGAACAATCCGACGCTGGTCGAGGCGGTGGACCTCTACCTCCGCGTCGTCTTCGCCGTCGTCGCGTTCCCGGTCGCCATCGCCGCCGCCGGGTTCGGTAGCTACCTCTCGGGTTCGGCTATCGTCGTCGCGGCGATCACGCTGGCGATCGGCGTCGCCGGCCAGGACGTCATCAGCAATCTGGTCAGCGGGATCTTCCTCGTCCTCGACGCGAACTTCAACGTCGGCGACTACATCGAGTGGAGCGGCCGCGGCGGCACGGTCGTCAAGATCGGCCTCCGGACGACCCGCGTTCGCACGCCCGACAACGAGATCGTGACCGTCCCGAACAACGACCTCAGTACGAAGCCAGTCGTCCACCCCTACGACGGCGTCCGCTACCGCGTCAACGAGTCGCTCGTCGTCGCCTACGACGAGGACATTCCCCAGGTCACGGCGCTACTCCGGGAGGCCGCCGTCGAAGACGACCGGATCCTCGCCAAACCGGCCCCGGCCGTCCACGTCGAGCGCCTCGGTGAGTCAGCCGTCGAGCTGGTCGTGAGATTCTGGGTCGTCGATCCAGCCGAGACCGACATCCTCGCAGTCAGGACCGACTTCGCCTCGCGTGCGAAGGACACCCTCGCCGCGGCCGGCGTGACCGTCGCGCCGGCGAATATGCAAGAGCTTTCCGGGGACGTTACTGTCGAACGATCCCAGTAGATCAGTCCGCTGGAGACGATGCTATCTTTGTGACTGTCGTCCCGTGCTCACAGCATCGAAGACACAGCGCGGACGATCAACTAACGGATCGTAGGTCACACCGAAAGGGTGTATCGAATGGGGTGGGGGGTGGGGGGTGGCCCGTCGCACGTGGATAAAGACATCACGACGGTGTGCCGACGGGCTACCTGAGTTAACAACACAGATAGTAAAACGTTTTTCGATCTCACGTCGTCGGATCACCGGTGGTTTTATTCCCGGCGCTCGAATCGGGAGAGTGAATGAAGTCGACCGACGAACTCATCGACAGTGCGGGTGAGCTGACGGACCGCGGGCTCTCGAAGGGCGAGATCGCCGACGAGCTGAACGTCTCCCGGGAGACGGCGAGCTGGCTGGTCGAACAGAGCGGGCGCGGCAGCGAGAAAGACACGACGACGAGTCCGGCGGACGTCCACGTCGACTGGAGCGCCATCGGTAGCGACAGCAATCGCCTGACTCACGTCGGCATCGCGATGGCCGACCTGCTGTCCGACGACGACCACGACGTCGATCTCACAGTCGGGATCGGCAAGTCCGGCGCGCCGCTTGCGACAGTCATCTCCCGCGAACTGGAGACCGACATCAGCGTCTACCTCCCGAGCAAATACCAGTGGAACGACGACGCCGCCGACGGTAGCGGGTCGTTCTCGCGGAACTTCGCGTCGATCGAGGGCCAAAACTGCTACATCGTCGACGACAACATCGACACCGGCCAGACGATGCGCGAGACCATCGAGAGCATCCGTGAGCGCGGCGGCACGCCCGAGGCGGCAGTCGTCCTCACGGACAAGCGCGGTGCCGAAGACATCGACGGCGTTCCGATATACTCGCTGGTCGAGATTGTCCAGATGCACGGCGAGTAACGCCCGACAGTATTTCAGGGCCGAAACCGTATAGAAGTTTGAGAGATTCCTGATGGGCTGGGATCGATACAAACGACTTCTGTGGGAGAAACTGTCCGAGATGCACGCGGACGCCCGCGTCGCCGGCTCGCTGCGCGCGATCTCGCTCGTCGGAATCATCGTCGGCTTCGCCGGCTTCATGATCGGTCTCAACCCGGTCGTCGCGATCCTGGTCGCCGATCGCTTCGACCCCGGCGGTGACCTCCTCGCCAGGATCGGCGTCACTGGACTCCTCGTCCACGTCGCGAGCGCCGGCTACTACTACGCGACAGCTCCGCCAGGGCCTGAAGACGGGCTCTTCCGGTACTGACTACGACTCCAGGTCGACTCGCTGCCCCTGCTCGTCGCTCTCTTCGATCGCCGCGAGAATACGCTGGACAGCCAGCCCATCCTGGAAATTCGGTTCGTACTCGTCGCCCTCGGCGACCGCGCTGAGGAACTCGTAGTTCTCGTGGACGAAGGTGTGTTCCCACCCGAGGACGTGTCCCGGCGGCCACCACCTCCCGCCATAGGGATCGTCCTCGTCGGTCACGAGAATCGTCTGATACCCGCGGTCGCCCTCGAACTTGACTTCGAGTTCGTTCAACCGCTCCAGACCGAATCGCAGACTCCCTTTCGAGCCGTGAATCTCGATCGTGTGGTCGTTCTTGTGGCCCGTCGCGAACCGCGAGGCCTCGAACGTCCCCATCGCACCGTTTGCGAAGGTCGCTTGCGCGCTGTAGGCGTCGTCGACGGTCACTTCCCGGGTCTCGTCGCCATCTGGTGTGGGCCGCTCGTCGACGAACCGGTGGAGGTGCCCGCTCAACTCCGCGATATCGCCGACGAGATACCGCGCGAGGTCGATCGTGTGCGCGCCCAGATCCCCGAGTGCTCCCGAGCCCGCGAGGTCGGCGTCGAGCCGCCAGCTCCAGGGCGCCTCGGGATCGACCAGCCAGTCCTGGAGGTAGCGCCCGCGGAAGTGATGGATCTCGCCGAGTTCGCCGGCCTCGATCAACTCCCTCGCGTACTGGATCGCCGGGACGAAGCGGTAGTTGAACGCCGTCGCCGTCGGCACGTCGGCCGCGGCGGCGGCGTCGGCCATCCGGGCGGCAGCCTCGTCGTCAGCGGCCAGCGGCTTCTCACAGAGCACTGGCACGCCGGCTTCGAGTGCCGCGATGGAGGGCTCGGCGTGGAGGTGGTTCGGCCCGAGGTTGTAGAAGACGTCGACTTCTTCGACGACGTCGCGCCAGTCAGTCGCCGTCCGCGCGAAGCCGAGCTGGTCGGCGGCCCCGGCGAGTGCCTGTTCGTCCCGGCCGATCAGGACGTCACGCTCGACGGCGGGCGCGTCGGGGAAGAACATCGGCAGGCGAGCGAGTGCGTTTGCGTGTGCGCGACCCATGAACCGATAGCCGAGCATTCCGACTGCAAGTGGCATAGCTGGTGGGTCGGCGGGCAGTGAAAAATAGCTTCTGCGTCAGTAGTTCCGTTCGAGATACGTGGCGACGACAGCAGTGATCCCGACAGCCAGTGCGGCGAAGATCAGGGGCAAGATGAGGTCTCCAAAGCTCGCGAGGAAGGCTCGCGTAGTAGCCCCCGGAGTGTCAGCCATCTCGGTTCCGAGCAAGCCCAGGAATCCCATCGCCAGGTATCCCCCAACAGAAGAGAGATAAGACGCTGCAAGTGCCACATTCTGTTCGACATCCAGACGGCCGAACTCACGTCCAACGAGCAGCGCTACGAGCGGCCCAGCACCGAGAGTTACAAATGCACCACCGAAGGTAAAGCTCAGACCTTCATCTGCAATCACACTCGGAAGGAAATTGACGAACAATAGACCGACCCCGACTGCTGCGAACAATCCAACTCCACTGATGATCTGGCTCTTCACCTCAGGTCGCTGCAACTTATCCGCAAGCCCCGGCCCCTGGTTGACCGGCTGCTGGCCCTGTCCGTAGGCCTGGCCGCCCGGGCCACCCTGCGGCGGCGCTTGTCCACCCTGCGGTGGCGCCTGACCACCCTGCGGCGCTGCCTGGCCCCCCTGTGGCTGGCCGCCCTGTGGGGCCTGGCCCCCCTGCGGTTGTCCGCCCTGTTGCCCCTCGTTACCGCCATTCGGATCGTTCTCTTCGGACATACACGGGTTTCATCACACTTCCAGTACATAAAGGTACCCGACACATCCCCGAAGAGATACGTCTGGGTTTGCCGAGCCACGCGGTCGGCGCTATCACTGCGTTCAAGAGGCGTGAGGCCCAAAAGCGATCACCATGAAGATCCGCCAGAACGTCCGCCACTGGGCCGCCAAACAGGCACTGACCATGCCAGTCGTCGGCCAGCGCGTCAACGATAAACTGGTCGACCTCCACACGGGCGTCTTTCTCGACAAGGCCGACGAGGGCCACGAGGACGAACGCCGCGAGTACCTCGACGGTTTCTTCGACGCGACGATGGACACCTACGTTGCCGCCCTGCAGGAGGGGTTCCCCGAGGCTGAAGCCCGCGAGATCACGCACATCCAGGCCAACTTCGCCTTCTACAACCACGGCTGGACAGAGATGATGGAGTTCCCCAGCGACGAACTCGACGACCACTACGAGCGCTACGGCGAGTTCTTCGAGGCCCACGGGATCACCATCGACTACCCGCTGGGTGAGTTCCACCCCGAAGACGGCCTCCCGTCCGCGCCGTCGACCCCCGAGAAACTGGAGGAACCCGAGCACCCCTACGCCGAGGGCGGGTTCGCCGACGACGTCTACGTCGAGACCGGCGACGGCGAGCTGGTGGTCGGCGGCGGCGAGGAGCCCGAGGAAGTCGACGTCGAAGACGCGCCGGGTGTGGACGAAAACAAGATCGAAGGGTAATCGACGCGACCACAGCCGATATATAGATCAAAAAGTATTTTTGATCGGTAATTGAACTCGCGGTAGTGCGACAATTTAGTCGACGGGAGGTCCTCGCGGGGCTGGGCGGCGTGGGGAGTCTCGCCGCCAGCGAAGCGCTGGGACCAGGGGGGCTGTTTTCCGAGACCCCCTCGCTGGAGACGTCCGTTCCCGAGGGAACGTGGCAGGAGCGCGGTCGTGATCCCCGCCGAAGCGGTTACGCGCCTGGCAGTGGTGGGTTGGCGGCGGATCCGACCAGGCAGTGGCAGGTAGAGTTCGACAGGGCAGACGTCCGTCTCCCGGAGACGATGTGTCTCTCGGTCGATCAACGACACGTCTACGTGCTGGAGTCGGACGCACTGGTCGCACTCGACCGCGACAGCGGGCGCGAGCAGTGGCAGTTTCGACCGCCGAAGGTGACCCCGCCGCCGGCAGTCCGGCAATATCGCAGTCGCTTCGGCGACGAACCGATAGCAATCGAGGGTGCATCGTTCAGTAACTGGGTCGGATGGCTCGCGTGTCGCGATGGCCAGGTATTCGTCACCGGCGGGACGGAACAATTCCCGGTGTTGTATGCAGTCCAAGCCCAATCGGGGACGATGAACTGGGCGGTACCTGGAGTCAGTGGGCAGGCGCTGCTCGGCGACGCTGTGCTTTTTAACAATGGTCCGGCCGACTACGACGCTGGACTCTTAGACGTGACGACGGGGAACATCCTCGAAACAACCGGTACCATTGGATACAACCCCACTGTCTACGCTGGGCCAGACGCACGCAAGTTCACTCTCGAAATGGACAGCTACGACTGGAACATGGTGTCGAGCGAGTCCATCTCTGACGCTGATATCGCGCTCGGAAGCAGCGATGTCCTCACCGCGACGATTACGTCGTCAGGACTCGGGTTGTTCGAAATACTGACAAGATCGGGAGACGACCTCGTCGTCGTCGATCTCCGATCAGGCGAGTATCAGTCGTTGCAGACGGATTTCGAACACAGCCGACCGGTCGTCGTCACTGATGACGACCACTGGTTCGTCTGTACCGAGGAACGCGTGACGGCGTTTCCCGTCGTCAGACCGACTGAGGAGAGCCTCGGGACACAACTGTGGCAGACGTCCGTCTCGCCGGTCGTCACCAACCCAGCAATCACAGACACGGCAGTGTACGTGCCGACAGAACAGGGACTGGTCGTCATCGACATCCACTCGGGACAGAAGCGATCACGAATCGGCAGGCCACCACGGACAGACCAGCGATGGGCGATTCCGCCGTCCATCGCAGATGGGGCGCTCTACTATGTGTCCGGCGGCAGACTCACCGCATATTCATGACCACGGAACGATCATCCACGGACGAAACGAGCACGGTCGACAGAGTCGCGAACAGACTCGGGTCGATCAACCCCGAGACGGTGATCGCCGTCTGTCTCGCACCGTTCTATGGCATGGTAGCGTTTCCACCAGTGATCGAGGTGGGACTCCAGACGCACGGCGAGTACGTCCCGCTTCAGACAGGAGCACTCGTGGGCCTGGTCGTCCCGCTCGCGTTCCGGTGCTGGCGGAGTCGAGCACACGCCATCAGATCGATCACTTACGTCCTCGTCGCGACACCGTTGACGTTCGCGATTCAGTTCGTCATGTTCGATCCATTGCCAGTAGTCCGAGGCTCGCCGGCCGCCGCCGTCGAGGTGGCGCTAATTTCGGCTGGTGCGGCCGCACTATCTCTCGGGGCAGCCTGGCATCTGACCGACGATCTAGACTCTTAGGCGTCGGATCGTTCGACCACGAACACCGCGGCACACTCGACGCGCTCGCCGCCGTCGCCGCGTTCGAGCATGCCGTCGACCACGAGTGCGTACGTGCCACTATCCAGATCCTGCACGATCCGGCGGGAGCCGTCGACCCGCTCCGTCGGGACGGATTCGACCGCCAGTCCATAGGTGTAGGAGTCGCCGGGTTCGAGTCGCATCCAGGGCTCGGGCGTCATCTCGGGGGCGACGTGCGCCCAGCCATCCCCGGTGTGGCGCTTCAGCGACCAGTCGTAGGGATTGAATCCAAAGGTAGCGTCGGACTGATTGCGGAGTTCGATCTCGAAGACTTCGACATCGTCGTCGCCAGTCGTCGGCTCGAACAGCGGCGGGCGAGGTGGAACGAGCGCGATATCGGCGTCGTCGAGATCGGTCGTCGTCGAGCAGACGCGCAGGTCGGCGTCTTCGCGAACGGTCGGACACGAGACATCCGAAATGTCGACCGGCATCGGTTCGGGAGTCACGCCGTCGGCCGGGCGGATACCGCCGTCGTCCCCGTCGTCGGTCGGCAGGCCGGAACTCCCCGGCTGATCGTCGGGCGTCGAATTGTCGTCGTCGGTCGGTGTCGAGTCGTCACCGCCAGCGCTCATACAGCCAGCGGTCGCGGTCACAGCCAGTCCACCGAGAGAGACGAGTAGCGTTCGTCGGTGCATACTACTCCACTGGCGGGAGCGACGAGGTAGCTATCGATACCTCAAACGGGGGTTTGATAGTAATTATTGTAGCGATTTACCGGTACGACTGCCCGCAGTCGGGCGGTCGATCCGCAACAGACCTACAATAATCACTATGAGTGATCGTCGTGACCGTTCATTTCACAAAGTATTTGTCTGATGGTTGAATGGCTTCGACCATGCAGCAGTCGAGCCGGCGGGCCTTTCTTGGGTCAGTCGGGGTGGCCGGCATCGGTGTGAGTGCCTACATCTCGCCGGGCCGTACCGGGGCCGCAGAAGACCTCGATGCGGCGGTTCCATCAGGACAGTGGCCAATGCAGGGTCGGACGCCACAGCGAAGCGGGTACCAGCCGGAGTCGGCTGGCCCGCCTGAGGAGCACGAGATGGTGTGGGAACGGGACGTCTACGACCTCCTCGGAATCTTTCACGAGGGAACGACGGTCGCCACCGAAGACACGCTGGCGATCACTGGGCCGACGGCGCTGTCGACAGCCGATGGATCGACCCGATGGGCGGAGCCACTTACGACAGAGAGTATCGGATTGACTCACGTGTGCTGGAACGAAACGCTCTACGTCGCCGACGGTGAGAGAGTGTACGCGATCGACACGGATTCGGGAACGATCGAGTGGGCACACCGGGAGTCCCGAATAGAGGTCGCGTTCGTCGCCGGGCGGACGGTCATCTGCCGGGGCCAGCGCAGGGGAACGGTCGGTCTCGACGCGAAGACGGGTGCAACGCGCTGGAGGGTCTCGGACTACGACGATCCGGTTCTCGCCACCGGCGAGATGGTCGGTTTCCAGACAGGTGAGTTCTCTACAACCATCGTGGGCATCGACCCGACGACGGAGTCGATCGAGTGGACGGCCGAGTGGATCACCGACGATCCCGAGCGTGACATCGCGGTTCACGACGGGGTCGTCTACAGTGGCCTGGAGAAGTTCACAGCCTTCGATACAGCGTCGAATTCGGTGCTGTGGGCCGAGCGCTTCGATCGAGAGTACGAGCAATCGATGCCGGTGGCGACCGATGGCGAGCAGGTCTACTTTACAGGTCTCGACGAGGAGGTACTGGCCGTCGAGGCGGAGACGGGACAGCTTCGATGGAGACAGTCCGTCGAGGGTATCAGCCGGACGGTCAAACCTGCCGTCACCGACGACGCACTCTACGTCAGTACCGAGGACGGGTTCGCCGCACTCAGTCCGGCCACTGGCCGGGAGCTGCGGCGTTTCTCGCTGTATTCCGGGGACCTATCCGAACGGCAGGCAAATGGACAGCTGCTCGTCGCGGGTGGACAGGTGTTCTACGTCGATACGGCGACGGCGGTGGCGTACCGATGAGGCCGGAAGGAAGCGGCATACCGTCGAGAGCGCGACCTTCGAGTCCGGCTAATAGCGGTCCGTACCTCAAAATCGTCGCACTCCTCGCCGCGACCGCGCTGTTCGGCGCAGTCGCAGTCACGCCGTTGGTCAGCCGCCTGGTGATCGCCGGGCCGGAGTGGCTGCCGTTCGCAAGTGTGGCGGGGGTCGCCCTCGTCACGACAGCCGCTGTCGTGCTGTATCCCAGGGCAGACTACACTGCCACGATGGTCGTCACGGCGCTGGTCGCCTCGGGAGTCTACCTGCTCGTCGGCATGGTCGTCATCTCCCCGGCGCTCGACCTGGAAGGCTCGATGCTCACGCTGGCCGACCGCGGTGGCCTCACCGTCGGCTCGCTCGCGATCGGGTTACTCGCTGCTGACATCAACGGGAGCGAGTCCACCGAGGAGACCGAGACGTAGGATCGCGTCCGAGAGCACACCACATTTGTTCAGAAGGTATTTGTCAGTAGCTTAAGTACCAGCAGGTGTGCAACAGGCGACACGTCGTCAGGTGCTGGGTTTGCTGGGGGTGGGCAGTGCCGCAGTAGGCGCCTTCCTCGATCCGAGTCGGTTCGGCGTCGACGCCAGTTTGAGTGCGTCGGTCCCGCCCGGGCGGTGGCCGATGGCCGGGCGGACGCCACAGCGAAGCGGGTATCAGCCGACCAGCGACGGTCCAACGACTGATCCGACCGTCGCCTGGGAACAGACGGTTGGATCGGGATACGGCTTCCTCGTCGCTTCAGAAGACACGGTCTACGTGTCCACCGATCGCGTCAGCGCGTACGCGGCCGAGGACGGAGCGCGTCGCTGGTCACAGTCGCTCCCAGCGAACCGAACGCCCGAGGAAGTCGCGCTCTGGCGGGACCGGCTGTACGTCTGCTCGACAGGGTCGGCCGAGTGTGAGATAGCCGATGATTGTGGGAGAGAACACAAGGAGCTGTACGCACTCGACGCCGCCACTGGAGCGATCCGCTGGGCGCGCAGCGGGATCTCATCAGTACTATCGGTCGCCGGGGCGACAGTGATCTGTGGTGGAGACGAGGAAACCATCGGTCTCGATGCGGAGACCGGCGGGAGAGAGTGGCAACGCCGCTGCTGGAGGCCGACGCTCGTGGTCGAGGATACGCTCGCGTGTAAGAGATATGATGAGGGGTTTCACGAGATCATAGCCGGTATCGATCCACACAGCGGTCAGGAGAAGTGGCGCCATACAGACCATATATGGGGAGGTGCGCACAGACCTCGGGTAGTTGCGGCGCGCGGGGATTTCATCTACGGCACGACCGACGACTACGTGTTCAAAGCCCTCGATACGGCGACCGAAACACTCGCGTGGTCGGTCGATCTGAAATTCAATAACATTGCACAGGTCGCCACTGACGGGGAGTGCGTCTATCTCAAGGATCGTGACTCGTTGACCAATCCCGGTGCAGTTCGTCTCCTCGCTCTCGACGCCGAGACGGGAGACAAACAGTGGGAACAGACGATCGAACAGGCTGGCCACTGGGGGCTCGTCCTGACCGAGTCGGCACTGTATGTTCCAGTTCGGGGTGGTATGCTCGTCGTCGACCCCGACAGTGGAGACGACCTCGGGAGGAGTCAGCCAGCCGGCGAGAATCTTCCGCGAACCGTGATCGCCGCCGGCGGACAGGTGTACAGTTTCACGAACCACGAAGACGAGGCCACACTCTACGCACACCGATGAGACGAGAACTCGATCCACCGGGAAGAACGAGCCCGATCAAGCAGTGGGCGTATCCGCTCGGCGGCGTCCTGTTGTTCAGTCTCTATGCATTGCCGCCACTGCTCAACAGGAACCTGATCGGTGTACCGGACTGGCAGGTACTCACTGGCGCAGTCGCAGCCGGTGTGCTTGTCGCGACTGCACTCGTACTCTGGACCGACCACCCTGGGACGCGCATCCTCCTCGCTGGCATCTTCGGCTCGATTCTCTACGGGCTCGGGTACAACGCGTTCGTCGGGTTCGAGTCCGAACTCAAGCTGTCGACACTCGCGGTGGCTGAACTCGCGAGTGTGACCGTCGCCGCCGCCGCGCTCGGCTGGCTCGCAGCCGAGTGGGCCACGAGCAGCGACGAGTCGGCAGGTGAGACGAGTGGCTGATCCCGAGGAGCGCCCCAGGCCCTGGCGGAGTTTCAAAGAGAGTAT
The DNA here is from genome assembly GCF_004799665.1 of Halapricum salinum. Lineage (NCBI taxonomy): Archaea > Methanobacteriati > Methanobacteriota > Halobacteria > Halobacteriales > Haloarculaceae > Halapricum > Halapricum salinum. The sequence goes on along the minus strand of NZ_CP031310.1, from coordinate 2,631,579 downwards.
GGGAAACGGGCTGGGCAAACTCGACCGACTCCAGGCGACGTGGCTCGGCGTGACGCTTGCCTGCTACCCGGTCTGGCTCGTCTTGCAGGCGACCCCAGGAATCGGGTTCGACAGTGCATTCGCGTGGTTCGGAGGATTCTCGGTCGTGATGACGGCTCTGATCCTGCGGTATCGGCCAGCGATCAGAGACCACCTGTTCGCCTTCGGGATAGTGACGACCGTGGGATTCGTCGTGGTCGGATGGGTGCTGTGGGGTAATTTCGGTATCACGACGGCGTCGTGGCAGATTGCCACCGAGCGTGTGGTCCTCTATCTGATGACGGCGACGATGGCGTACCTCCTGACCTACCGACGCTGGTACGCACTCGGAAAAGCCCGGCTTCGGCTGGCCGTCAGGCGACAATCGCGGTGAGTCCCAGCCGCGGCCTCACTCGCTAATCAGGTCCGCACAGGCGTAGCCGGCCTCGATCCCACCGTCGAGCGAACGCTCGGGGTACTGCGCCCGCGAGGCCATCCCGGCGTAGTAGATACCGTCTGCGACTTCCTCGGTCAGATCGTAGGGCACCACCATGTCGAGATAGCCGCGCTCGTAGATGGGTGCGGTTCTGGGGTTTCTGGCCGTCTCGATCCAGTTGACCGATTCGCGATCAAATTTCGGGAAGAGGTCGGCCACGCCGTCGAGCCACAGCTGTTCGACCTCGTCGTTCGAGCGCTTCCACAACGCTTCCTCGTAGTCCTGAACGTAGCTGGCGAGATAGTAGAGGTGTTCGCCGCCGTAGCGCTCCTCGGGGACGAAGTTGGTGTGCTCGATGAGCACGCCGAAGGGCGCGTCGTCGATGAGGTTGAGCCAGTAGGTGTCGGTCAGCGATTGATCCAGCGAGAGCACCGAGCAGATCGTGCCCTGGAAGTCGATCTCGCAGGGATACCCGGTCAGATCTTCGAGGACGTTCGGCATGGCTGCGACGATCGCGGCGTCGACGTCGTGGGTCGTCGTCGCAGCCCCGTCACCCTCGTCCGCGTCGGTCTCGACAGTCAGCGACTGGACCGCCCCGCCGGCGGTGTCGAGTTCCGTCACCCGAGCGCCGGTCGTGATGTGCTCGCGGCCGACGGCCTCGACGAGCGCGTCGAGCAACCGTCCGAGCGAACCCTCGACGTAGCCCAGCTGCTCGCCTTTCAGCAGGTCGCGCTCGCCGCGGAACTTGATCCGACCGAGCAGCCACGCGGCGGAGACGTCCTCTTTGCGCGAACCGAACTTCGCGTCGAGCAGTGGTTCCCAGAAGTACTCGTAGACGCCCTGAGTGGTGTGTTCGAGCAGGAAGTCCTTGATCGGGACGTCCTCGAAGTCCTCCAGATTGTCGTAGGTGTCGGTGCGAGGTTTCCACCCGCGGACGTCGATCTCGCTGACGAGCATCCCCAGGCGGAACTTGTCGTAGAAACTGAGATAGGGATAGGCCAGGATCTCCCAGGGTTTGTCCATCGGGTGGACCGTCCCCTCGACGTAGAAGGCGTCGGACTTGTAGCGCCACTCGACGTCGATTTCCAGCTCTGCGGCGAGTTCGAGGATCGTCTCCTCGGACTTCGAGAGGTGATGATAGAACTTCTCGATGCGGTCGCCGGCGGTCTCGTAGGTCGCAGCGAGGCCACCGAGGCCCTCACTGGCTTCGAACACCTGTACCTCGTGGCCGCGTTGCTGGAGACGGTAGGCGGCCGCGAGGCCGGCGATCCCGCCACCGACGACGCCGATCATACCCAGGCTTTCGCTGTCGCGCGAATAGACCTTTTCATTCGATTCCGTTACTACGTTTGATAGCGGGAAGCGAACGCTTTTTCTCAGGTATTGTCTGGAGCACCTATGAGCGAAGCGACCGTCGATCCATCGAATGCCCTGGACACAGGAGGGTTTCTGAAGCGGTTTCGTGAGTTTCTCGAGTACGTCCCGAGCGGGCAGACGATTCCGGACGAGAGTTGGCAGAGTCGACACCGAAACATCATCTATCTCCTGCTCGCACACGTCCCGCTGTTGTTCGCCCTCGGGCTGTTCGAGGGGACCGAGTCGCTGTTCTCCGGGGCGACGATCCCCGAGATTCCGCTGCCGTATATCCTGTCGGAGTTAGCCGTCCTGCTCGGCCTGACGTTGCTGGCCGCGTGGTCCCGTCTGCCCCAGCGAGCGCGGACCGGTCTCGCGGCGACGGGTCTGGTGTCTGCCTCGGCGATTCTGGTGCACTTCTCGGGCGGATTCATCGAGGCACACTTTCACTTCTTCGTCGTGCTCGGCGTCGTCGCGGTCTACGAGGACTGGCTCCCGTTCGCGATCGGCGTCGGCTACGTCGCCGCACAACACGCCATCTTCGGGATGATCGGCGGGGCAGCCGTCTACAATCACCCCGCGGCGATACAGAACCCGCTGTCGTGGGCGGTGATCCACGCCGTCTTCGTGCTCTGTCTCTCGCTGGCGCTGATGATCAACTGGTACTCGATCATGCGCTCGCGCGAGCAGGCCAAACAGCGACTCCGACAGGCCGAAGAGAAAACCGCCGAAGTGGCGTCTCTGGAGGAGAAGAACGCGGCGATCGAGGCGGCTCGCGAGGAGGCCGAGCAGGCCAAAGCCGAGGCGGAAAAACGGCAAGCCGAACTCGCGGAGTTGAACGAACAGCTAGAAGCAACGGCCGACGCCTATAGCAAAGAGATGGCTCGGGCGGCCGACGGAGACCTGCACGTCAGGCTGGACACCGAGACCGACAGCGAGGCGATGGCCCAGATCGCGACATCGTTCAACCAGATGCTCATCGAGATGGAAGAGACTGTCGAGGAGATCCAGGCCTTCGCCGGGACAGTCTCCCAGGCGAGCACGAACGCGGCCGACGGGATTGGAGAGGTCGAGCGGGCGAGCAACGAAGTGAGCGCGTCTATGCAAGCGATTTCCCGGGAGGCTGACCAACAGCGAGAGATGCTCGGGAACGTCGCGAGAGAGATGCAGGACCTGTCGGCGACGGTCGAGGAAGTCGCATCATCTGCGGAATCGGTCGCGACAGCCTCACAGGAAACCGCCGAGATTGCCGAAGCTGGTGAAACAGAGGCACAGGACGCTATCGACGACATCCAAGAGGTCCAGGCGTCACTCGCCTCGACAGTCGCGGACGTCGAGGCGCTTGACGAGCGAATGAACGAGATAGGGGAGGTTGTGGAGGTGATCGGCGACGTCGCAGAGCAGACGAACATGCTGGCGCTCAACGCCAACATCGAGGCCGCCCGTGCCGAGTCCGGAGGAGCGGCCGGTGGAGACGGGTTCGCGGTCGTCGCCGACGAGGTGAAGCAACTCGCCGAGGAGACGCGAACGTCGGCAGCCGAGATCCAATCACTGATCGAGGAGACCCAGTCCCAGACCGATACTGCAGTCGCGGAAGCTCGGAAAGCCAGCGAGCGCATGGACGCGGGAGTGGCGTCCGTGCAAGCGGTCGTCGAGCGGTTCGAGCGCGTCGCCGACAACGCCGAGCGGACGGACGACGGCATACAGGAGATCAGCAAAGCGGCGGACGAGCAGGCGGCGACCGCCGAAGAAACGGTCTCGATCGTCGAAGAGGTGTCCGAGAGCAGCGAGGGAACCGCCGAGAATGCACAGGAAGTCTCGGCAGCCGCACAACAGCAGACAGCTACCATCTCCGAGGTTTCAGAGAGCATCGGGTCGCTGCGTGATCGTGCAGAAAGATTGCAAGACCTGCTCGGCCGGTTCGAAACCGGCTCGAAACAGGGCGGTACGCCGCAGTCGTGACCTAGCCGGCGGAACGGCAGTCCGCTACCTTTTTGCGGGTACTCCGGCAACAGCGGGGTATGCTGACGGTGCGGGCACCCGCGACGAGCGCCAACCTGGGGAGTGGCTTCGACGTCTTCGGTGTCGCACTCTCTCACCCGGCCGACGTGGTCCGGGTCGAGCGTGCCGACCGGACGACGATCGAGGTCACGGGTGCTGGCAGCCAGTACATCCCCGAGGACCCCGAGAAGAACACGGTCGGCGCGGTCGCAGAAGCGCTAGACGCCCCCGCCCGGATCAAGATAGACAAGGGGATCCGCCCGGCCTCGGGGCTGGGCTCATCTGCGGCGAGCGCTGCCGCAGCCGCGGTCGCGCTCAACGAACTCTACGACCGGGGCAAAACCCGAAAGGAACTGGTCCCCATCGCCGCCAAAGGCGAAGCCGTCGTCTCCGGTGACGCCCACGACGACAACGTCGCGCCGTCGATCCTCGGTGGTTTCACGATCGCCACACCGGACGGCGTCACGCAGGTCGACGCCAGCGTCCCGCTCGTCGCGTGTCTCCCCGAGATCGTCGTCTCGACGCGGGACGCACGACGCGTGGTCCCTACGGAGACCAGTGTCGACCAGCTCGTCGAGACGGTCGGCAACGCGGCGACCCTCACGACTGGCATGCACCGAGACGACCCCGAACTGATCGGCCGCGGGATGGAAGACACAGTCGTCACGCCCGCACGGGCGAAACTGATCGACGGCTACAGCGAGGTCCGACAGGCGGCCCTCGACGCCGGGAGTACGGGCGTCACGATCAGCGGTGCAGGCCCGGCAATCCTGGCCGTCTGTCCCGAGCACGACCGCAAGCACGTGGCGTCGGCCATGCTCGACGCCTTCGAGGCCGAGGGCGTCGACGCCCGCGCCTACCAGACCCGGATCGGCCAGGGTGCGACCGTTCACCACCCCTAACACGCTTCCAGAATCCACTCGCACGCTTCCGGAATACCAGCCGTAGGACCCTCTCAGTCCAGTACACCACCCTTAACACGCTGGGGCGTTCATCCGCCGAGTAGTAATGTCGATGTCCACTGTCGCGATCAGCGCGCGGCTCGTCGCTGGGCTGTTGCTCATTCTCGCCAACGGCTTTTTCGTCGCGATCGAGTTCGCGCTGACTCGTGCCCGCCAGTTCACCGAAGACGAGTTCGTCGACGGCGACGCCCGGCTGGAGCGGGCCTGGGAGATGACCAACGAACTCGAACTGTACCTGACCACCTGTCAGGTCGGGATCACGGCCTCCAGTATCGCCGTCGGGATCGTCGCCGAGCCGGCACTGGCGGCGCTGTTCGAGCCGTTGTTCGCCGGGACGACGCTCGCGACGGTCGGTGCCGGGGCGTTCATCGCGTATCTGATCATCAACCTCGTTCACCTCACCCACGGTGAGCAGACGCCGACTTACCTCGGTGTCGAGCGTTCGCGGTTCGTCTGTCGCTACGGTGCGACGCCGCTGCACTGGTTCTACGTCCTGATCTCGCCGATCATCAAGCTCGGTGACGCCGTCGCAAAGTACACGCTCAAACTCTTCGGCGTCGAGATGACTGGCGCGTGGCTCGAAACCGAAGAGGACGTCATCGAATCGCGCGCCCAGCTTCGCAACCGCATGGACTCGCTGCTGCAGGAGGGCGAAGTCTCCGAGGAGCGCCGTGATGAGGTCATGAACGCGCTGGAGGTCGGTGAGATCGCCGTCGAGGAGATCATGGTCGGAAGCGAAGATATCGTCGCGCTCTCGACGGACGCGAGTCTGGAGGAGAATCTCGAACGCATGGAAGGGACGCCACACGTCCGCTTCCCGCTGGTCGAGGGCGACCTGGAGGAGTTCGTCGGGATCGTCTACGCACCGACCGTGCTGCACAACCTCGACGAGCTAGAGAGCGGTGAGACGAGCTTCGAAGAGCTCGCAACGCCGCCGCTGACCGTCGCTTCGGACACCTCGGTCAGCGACTTCATCGACCAGTGTCAGGCCGAGAATCAGGAACTCGCGCTGGTGCTCGACGACGGTGACGTCGTCGGCCTGCTGACGGCGACCGACGCCTTCGAGGAAGTCCTCGGCGAATTAGAAGATCCGATGGACCGCGAACTCTAGACGCCGCGACCCTGCATCTTCTCTTCTTCAGGCAGGTCGACGTTGGCGTCACCTTTCATGCCAGCGCCGATATTCGAGGAGATCTCCACGAGCTTTTCGGGGTCGTCCCAGTTGTTGACGGCCTCGACGATCGCGGTCCCCATCGCGCGGGGGTCCTCCGCGCCGAAGATGCCCGAGCCGACGAAGATACCGTCACAGCCGTGGTGCATCATCAGCGCGGCGTCGGCAGGCGTCGCGATGCCGCCGGCCGCGAAGTTGACGACCGGGAGCCGGCCCATGTCGGCGGTCTCGTGGACCAGTTCGGCGGGCGCTTCGTGCTCGCGGGCCCACTTCTCGCGCTCCTCGTGGGACATGCCTTCGAGCTTGCGGATCGCGCCCTTGATGTTGCGCTGGTGGTGGACGGCCTGGTTGACGTCGCCGGTACCGGCCTCGCCCTTGGTGCGGATCATCGCCGCACCCTCGTCGATGCGTCGAAGGGCTTCGCCGAGGTTGCGTGCGCCGCAGACGAACGGTGCGGTGAAGTCGCGCTTGTCGATGTGATACCGGTCGTCGGCCGGTGTGAGGACCTCGCTCTCGTCGACCATGTCCGCACCGGCCGCTTCGAGGATCTGGGCCTCTTTGATATGACCGATACGGGCCTTGCCCATCACCGGGATCGAGACTTCGTCGATGACGGCCTGGAGCGACGAGGGATCGGCCATCCGGGAAACACCACCGCGCTTGCGGATGTCGGCCGGGACAGCTTCGAGGTTCATGACTGCGACCGCGCCGACGTCTTCGGCGATCCGGGCCTGTTCGGGGTCGACGACGTCCATGATGACGCCGCCTTTCTGCATCTTCGCGAAGCCGCGCTTGACCAGTTCGGTCCCGCGCTTCAGGTCTTCGAGATCTTCGGACATGGCGCGTTCTTGGGTGTGGATTCACTTAGCCGTGTTCTTTGGCCGGCGTCGGGAGGGACGTGCGACCCTGTTCGGAGACCGCGGCGTTCAACACCCTGCCCGTCTCACGTTCGACAAATGAGCGACGACCACGAACACAGCGGAGACGAAGGCGACGAGCACGGCCACCAGGACTCCCACCGGGAGACGTTCAGCCACGATCCCATCGGCCACGCCGAGGCCCGCGCGGGCATGACCGTCGGCGAACTCGCCGACGAGTACGGCAAGGCCGGCGTCGGTGCCGCCGATTTACACGAGGCCGTCGACATCTATACCGAGATGCTCGACGACGACGTGACGACTTTCGTCGGACTGGCGGGTGCGATGGTTCCCACGGGTATGCGACAGATCGTCGCCGACCTGATCCGGGACGGCCACATCGACGCGCTCGTGACGACGGGCGCGAACCTCACCCACGACACCATTGAGGCCATCGGCGGCAAGCACCACCACGGTCAGGTCCATGCCGAGGGCAAGACCGAACGCGAGCACGACGAGCAGTTGCGCGACGAGGAGGTCGACCGGATCTACAACGTCTATCTCCCCCAGGAGTACTTCGCACTGTTCGAGAGCCACCTCCGCGAGGAAGTCTTTCCCGTGCTGGAAGACGAAGGTCTGGTCTCGATCCAGCGTCTCACCGAGGAACTCGGACGAGCCAACAGCGAGGTCAACGAGCGCGAAGAGATCGACGAAGGCGCAGGGATCGCCGCCGCGGCCGCCGAGCACGACGTCCCGATCTACTGTCCCGCCGTCCAGGATTCCGTTCTCGGCTTGCAGGCCTGGATGTACAACCAGACCTCCGAATTCTCGCTGGACGCGCTGGCTGATATGACGCAGTTGACCGATCTCGCCTACGAGGCTGACACTGCGGGCGCACTCGTCATCGGTGGTGGCGTCCCGAAGAACTACGTCCTCCAGACGATGCTGGTCTCGCCAGACGCCTACGACTACGCCGTCCAGCTCACGATGGACCCGCCCCAGACTGGCGGCCTGTCGGGCGCGACCCTGGACGAGGCTCGGTCGTGGGGCAAACTCGAAAAGGCCGCCCGGAACGCCTCGGTCTACGCCGACGCGACGATCACGCTGCCGCTGCTGGTCGCCGCCGCTCGCGAACGGGCTGGCGAGTAGCCCCGCTGGGAGCGGCCAGGGAGTCGCGTCGAGCGTAGCTATATGTGGGAGTAGAACACAGTTGCCAGCAATGACGGAGTCGACCGCCGAGGCCGAGTCCAGGGTCGCTCGCGCGGTGACCGGGATGGTCGCCGGTGGCTACGCCGTCGACTTCGATCTCGCCGACGGAGCGGTCGCCTGCTCGCAGTGTGGGGCGACGCTCGGCGCCGGCGACGAGGTGACCGCTGCGTTGTCGTGTTACGAGGGCCATACCTGGGAGCTGTACGGCGTCTACTGTGCCCGCCACGAACAGCAGTCGGTCACGGCGACGATGTGGCCGACGACCGACGAGCAATCAGTCGTCGCGGCGACGCTCGAACCCGCCGGCTATCACGACCCACGGGGAGACCACCACCCGGACGCAGTCTCGCTGGGCGGGGTCGACGTCCTCGACTATCAGCCAGTCTCCTACGACGAGCAGTAGCCATGAAACTGCAATCAGTATTCCGCTCGCGAGGCCATTCTCGTCTGTATGACGCGCCATCTGGCAGGTAGCGAGCCGGGCTGCGTTCCGGACGGTTTTTTTGCCGCCCCGGACGACCGACGCACGTGGTCGACATCGAGCCCACGATGCCGGACGACGAACCAGCGATCGAGCGCCTGCTACGGGCGGCCTTCGAAGACGGGGTCGAGGCGGAACTCGCCGCAGTCTTGCGTGATGGTGAGGATCTGCGAGCCGGGTGTTCGATGGTCGCCCGCGAGGACGGCGTCGTCGGTTACGCGGCCGTCTCGAACGCCTCGGTCGTCGGTTCTCCGGGCGTCGAGATCGCCGTGCTCGGACCGGTCGCTGTCGCGCCCGAGCACCAGGACGAAGGGACAGGGACGAGACTCGTCCGTGCCACGCTCCGGGCGTGCAAGCGGTCGGGTTGTGACGCGGTCGTCCTGGAGGGCGATCCCGCGTTCTACGAGCGCTTCGGGTTCGAGGCGGCGACGGCATACGGCCTCGAGAGCGATCTCGACCCGCCGGCGGGGGCGTTCCAGGTCTGGTCGTGCTGGCCCGGCGCACTCGACGGGGTGAGCGGGATCGTTCGGCACCCAGCCCCGTTTCACGCGCTGTGATCGTCGGCCGCAGGCATACGACCACTGAAGTCCCAACTGTAGAGACGCTCGGGGTCGATCAGAATACGCACTTCCTCACGATCATCCGCCAGCAGCGTCGCTGCGAGTTCGGAGTCGGTCCCGCCGAGGTAGCGCTCGAACAACGCCCGCAAGAGCGTCTTCTCGGCGTCGGGTTCGAGGCGAGCTGTGCCTGCGCCACGGACTCCACGGTACGGTGGCTGGTTGACGGATATTTCGAACGCGACGTTCGGATCACTCCGGAGGTAGCGGACGATCTCGGCGTCGGCGCTCGTGGCGCAAGCGATTGTTCCCTCGTCGTATCGATACCACAGCGAGAGCATCCATAGCCCGTCCGCTGGCGTGTGACACGCCACTCTGATCGGGACGGTCGTCGTCTCGAGAAACGCCTCGGCCTCCGAGTGCGACCACGCGCCTGTCACGCGGACCATACTGTCCCCTCGGACCCGTGCGTAAAAAGCGCGACCCCGGAGAAGTATTCGGTCTACTCGTCTTCGGACTCGTCGGTCGTCTCCCAGGCGTCGAGCGAGCCGCTCGCTGTCGATCCTGTGTCGTCTCGGTCGCTCGCGTCGTCGCCACGCTCGTCAGTCGGTGGTTGAGACTGTGTCGCGTCCTGGCCCTGCTCGGGATGGGACTCACCCGACGAATTCGCATCTTGAGATACGTCCGTCGGCTGGCCCTGCCGTGACTGATCGCCCTGTGAGGGTGCCGACTGCGTCTCGTCCTGTGAGGGAGCCGACGACTCCGCTGACGGCTGTTGGTCTCTGGCTGAGTTTCGTTCGTCTCGCGAAGGAGCCGTTTGCGACCCCTCTTGCGGTGCTCCCGACTGCTGGTCGTCTTGTGGTGGTCCCGACTGCTGGTCGTCTTGTGGTGGTCCCGACTGCTGGTCGTCCGGCTGTTTGTGCTGTGGTGTGTTCTCGGAGGGCTGTTCAGACTGGGGCCGATGATTCTGGGGTCCCTGTCTGGCAACCGACCGACCGGTCGGCTGTCGTGGCCGTGGGTCGGATTGTTTCCGGGGCGGCTGGTGGGTGCCCTGCTGCTGACGGGCCCGAGACGGAGCGGGACCTGCCGCGCCACCTGCAGCGGACGGCTCCACGCCGAGCGACCGCTTGACACCGTCGAGATGTCCGTTTTCGTCCGCGTAGACCACCCCCAGAAGGACCAGCCCGAACACGACCAGTACGCTCGACTGGACCGTCAGCGTCTCGAAGATGCCCTCGACGAAGCTCGTCACGAGATCCATCCCCACGACGTCGTTGGTCTGGAGTTCTGACCCGACGCGATCCTCGACGATTCCCAGGAGCGCACTCTGGACGAGCACGGCCACGAGTGCGACCGCCCCGGCGATCACGAAGACCTTCCCGGTCGCGTTTGCGGTGGGCTGCCAGGCGCGCGTGATACCGTACAGCAGCGCGATCAACACCAGTGCTGCGAGCGGGAGCGCGACCTGAAGTGTATCTATCGTCTGGACGTACCCGCGCGTGTCCTGGAGTGTCGATTCGAGTTCCGGATCGAGGAGATCCGACGTCGAAACCTGATTGTCAATCTCGTTGGCTGCGGCCTGTCCAGCCCCCGCTGCGATCTGTGCGCGACCCGCGTCGTAGGCGTCCCGGAACTCCTCGTAAGTCATGTCGTCGTCGGTGAGCCCGTCGATCACCGCCTCCTGGATCGTGGTCGTCCCCTGCGTGATCTGCTGGTCGTACTGCCCGGTCGCCTGCTGGGCACGAGCGCTGGCCTCCGATTTGGCCTCACTGTTGATCTCCTCGCGCTCGGCTGCGGATGTCCGAGCGCGGATGTCACTCCGATAGGCCTGGTACCTGGCCCGACTCTGGTACAGCTCCTGTGCGAGCGAACCGTCGACTTCGTAGCCTTCGATCGTGAACGAAGCGTCGTTCAGCAGGCCCGCTGGATCGACGGCCTGGACCTGTTCGGAGACGGCGTCAGAGACGTTGGCTGCGAGCGGATCGGTGTCGATCCGGATGCCGGGTTCTGAGCGCTCCCCGTGGAGATACGCGAACACACGATCGATGTTCCCGTTCGCCTGCGATCTGACGTAGGATTCGGGGACGGACCGCTCGGCCAGCGCCCGAGCGTCGAGGTCGGCGAAATCGACACCGTCGGGGACTTGCTGGCTGTTCTCCGGCGAGAAGCTCTCGATCTCGGACTGGATCGTTGCTTGTGCCTCGTCGGTCATCGACTCGTAGACCCCCTCCGATTCGAGGGTGTTCGAGACGTACTCCTCGTTCAACGCCGTTCGCTCGGCCGTGATCACCACGTTCGCAGCGCCGACGGTCAACAGCAGCAACATCGCCACGCCGGCGATGGCGAGTCGCGAACTCATCGCCTTCCTCCGAGAGCGGTGTCCGTCAGCCGCCCGATTCGATCGCTTCGACGCGCGATCACAGTCATTATCAGCCAATCGTGTTCTATAATGATAATATCTTCTGCCAGTCGACGTGCTCATATGGCCGACCGGTCAACGTCGAGATGGCCGATGACGACGCGCTCGCTCCGAGCCGGCCTCGACACCCGGCCGTGACGAGCCCTATGAGTGCCGAGGCCGTCGCCGCCCCGAAGACCGACAGCCATTAGATGGGTGACCCGCAAGGGTCGACTGCGGTGGGGTGGCAGAGCGGCCCAACGCGCCTGCCTTGAGAGCAGGTGTCCTCACGGACTCATGGGTTCAAATCCCATCCCCACCGCTTCTGAAGGAACGGACGTGACTGAAGAGCAGTGGCATTGGGATTTGAATCAGGGAGTGAGAGGTGAACGAGCGGAGCGAGTGAACGGGAACGACCGTGGTTCAAATCCCATCCCCACCGTAATTGCGCGGCGCAATTTCGCGCCGCGCTGATTTCGTCCGATGGATTTGAGCCCTGCCAGTCGCGCGCAGCGAAGTGAGCACGTCTGGCTCTGGTTCAAATCCCATCCCCACCGTACTTCTGTCGCGAGTAAATCGCGAGCGACGAATACGTCTGATGGAATTTGAATCACGCGAGACGAGCGACAGCAAGTCTCGCAGTCGGGTTCAAATCCCATCCTCACCGAGAAAACGAGAGACTATTTTCGACCAAGGCACAGAGACACGCACATGGGTACACTCGGAAACCACCTCAGACAGCACGATCACTGGACGTTTCTGGTCGGACTCGTGATCGTCCTCCTGAACGTCCGTCGGGAAGAACGGCGGCTGTCAGCCCTTGCAGCGGGGTTCTTGGTGGCAGCGCTGGGCTACGACTGCTGGGAAGTGCTGACGGATCGCGAAACCTAGAGCGACGCGAGGAAGTCGGCGAAGTCACCCTGGAGGAACGAGACGAATTCGAGGATCCCGAGGGCAAGTGAGACGACCAGCACGACCAGGACAGGAACGCGGACCGTCCAGAGCCAGACGCGGTCGATCCCAGCGAACGAGTCGATCCCCTTGCCGAGTTCGGCGATGGCGTCGTCGGCGTGGCGCCAGGCGACCAGCACCACGAGCAGGATCCCACCGACGACGAGCAGGATCTTGGCCGCGAAGATGTCGTATAGCGTGACCATGTCAGTATCGACAGTGACGGGCACACCGAGCAGGAAGATGCCCGAGCCGATCAATACGGTCGCGCGCCGGCGGGTGACGCCCAGTTCGTCGATGGCGTAGGAGACGATCACCTCGATCAGACTGATCGCCGAGGAGAGCGCGGCGATCGCGACCGTCCCGAAGAACAGGACGCCGAGGAGCCAGCCGAACTGGATGTCCCCCAGCGCCTGGGCGACACTGACGAAGATCGCCCCGGCCCCGCCCTCACCTGGGTCGACGCCCGCGGAGAACAGAATCGGGAAGACGACCAGCCCGGTCAGAATCGAGATGCCGGTGTTGAAGCCGACGATCGTCGCGCCGTCGATCCCGAGGTTCTCGTCTTCGGAGAGGTACGAGGCGTAGGTGATCATCACGCCCATCCCCAGCGAGAGCGTGAAGAAACCCTGTCCGGCGGCCGCGGGGACGATCGACTGCCAGTTGGCGAGCAGATAGTCCAGATCCGGCGAGAGATAGTAGCTGTAGGCCTCGGCCGCACCCGGGAGCGTGAACGCGTAGACCGCGAGGACGCCGAAGATCAGGGCGATCGCGGGGACCATGATCTTCACGCCGAGTTCGATCCCGCGTTTGACGCCCAGCGCGACGATGACGACGACCAGCAGCATGAACAACGCGTGGAAGGCCAGCGCGTCGAGCCCCGTCGCGATCTCGCCGAAGTACTGCTGGGCGACGGGCGCTTCCTCGGGACCTGTCGTGCCGACGTAGCCGCCGGTGACGCTCCCGAGGACGTATCGCAGGACCCAGCCACCGACCACGCTGTAGTAGGCGAGGATTACGAAGCCGATGAAGACGAACAGGCTACCGAGGTACGTCCAGGCCCCGCCGGCGAACTCCCGGATGGCGCCGACGGTGTTCAGTCCCGTCTTGCGACCGACGACGAACTCGACCATCATCGCCGGGAACCCGATCACCAGGACGAACGCCAGATAGACGACGATGAACGCCGCACCACCCTCCTGGCCGACCTGGAAGGGGAACCGCCAGATGTTCCCAAGTCCGACGGCGCTGCCGACTGCCGCAAGGATGAATCCCAATCGCGTCGACCACGTCTCGCGTGTGTCGTTTCCGGTACTCATAGAGTACCACATCGTTGCCGATCAGGTTCAATGAACCCGTCGATTATTGCCGGTATCTGCCCGGGAAAATAGTGAACGAGTCGATTCTACTTGATACCGAGCACGCCGAGGAGGTCGATTCCGACGTCGAGGTGCTCGACGAGACGGTAGCCGAGAAACAGGCCGACGATCCCGAGGACGCCCGCGAGATTCGGCGGGGCGGGAATCGGAACCTGGAACAGTCGAAACAGTGCGCCAGCAGCGATTCCGGTCAGAAGCGCCAGGACAGTTACGGCGATAGTCATACTGAGGAGTCGAGCGTGGCTCTCTCAAATGTTACGCCGAACTCACCGCTGATCGGTCGAAAACGCAGGAAAGGTGGGGTGGGTGGGGGGTATTGGGGTGGGGGTGGGGGGTGGGGGTAAAGTCAGGCACCCTGCGCGGTGCCTCATCAAATGGTGAAGGATACATGGCATAAATAAATTATCCCCCAATTATCGGTCCTGATTTTTAGGCGAAAAACGCCTACAAATGTGTTTTGATTTTCAGTTCTCGAGCACCCGGTCGGTCATTGGCGGACCCCTCCGGGACAGCGCCCACGACAAGGATACTGACTTCTCTCGGGGCTTTGGTTCAGTAGGAAATTATGCGTGGGTGCAGTTCCGAGACGCCGGTTCGTTCCTCACCGGCGTCTCGACGTCACGCTCGCTTCGCTCGCGTGACTCCCAAGGGAGTGCACCCGCGACAAGCATGGCTCTCGCTGTGTCGTCTGTTGCTTCGGTAGGAAGTTATGCGTGGGTGCAGTCCCAAGGGAGTGCACCCGCACTCTGATGAGTGCGTGGGACCGGATTTGAACTACGCGAACGCCTGCGGCGTTCTCTCATTCAAATCGGTCTTGCATCGAGGCGCTCGCGGTTTGCTCACGCCATAGCGATGCGTGGGACCGGATTTGAACCGGCGGACCCCTACGGGACAGCGCCCTCAACGCTGCGCCGTTGGCCTGGCTTGGCTACCCACGCGCTCGCGTTCTCTTGCGGTTTCCGCATCATTTTGTTCTGGAGGGGGACTAAAATGGCTGTCGATTCGGTTGCTTGCTCGTCGGATCGCTGTCCAGAAGCGGTTGTTTCAAGACAGTCAATACACTACAGCGAACTATGGCAAAATACTCGACCGGTGGCGGGTCCGGAGACACCGGCGGGAGCTGCGAGCTCTGCGGTGCGACCGACTCCTCTCTGGAGACTGTCAACATCGCCGGCGCACAACTCCAGGTGTGTGCGACCTGTGCGAAACACCGCGACGACGCGAAAGGACAGACGGAATCCAGCACCGACAGCGGCGACAGCAACGACGTCAACCGCAAGAAGCGGGCCGCACAGAACGCCGCAAAGATCCACGACGCTCAGCAGGGCGATCCCTCTCACTGGGAGGACGGTGCCGACTACGACGACGACCAGCTCCCGTATCTCGTCTCGGATTACGGCCGCCGGCTGACCGAAGCCCGCCAGGACGCCGGTCTCCAGCGCGAGGAACTGGCCGACGACCTCGGACTCGACGAAGCCGACATCCTCGCCGTCGAACAGGGCCGAGCTACCCAGGCCGGGATCGGCGGCTCTGTCATCACCGCACTCGAGGATCGACTCGATATCCAACTGGCCGAGACCTGACGGCTGTTCTGTTTTTTCTCGAACATCGCCGGCTTACCCGACCGTCGAGCACACAGATCGAGCTCGACGTCGGGGATGGGTTTTTGCGCGCCGAGTGCGTGGTATGCGGGCATGGACCTCACGGCCGAGCAGACGGCGATCCGCGAGACGGTCCGGGAGTTCGCTCGCGAGGAAGTGCGGCCCGTCGCGGCCGAAGCCGACCGCGAGGAGCGCTTCCCCGAGGACGTCTGGGACGCGCTGGCGGAACTGGATCTGACTGGCCTGACAGTTCCCGATCGATACGGCGGCGTCGACGTCGACCGGCGGACCTACGTGCTGGTCAACGAGGCGCTGGCCCACGGCATGCTCGCGCTGGCGACGGCGCTGTCGGTCCACGCGCTCGCAACGTCGTGTATCGCACAGTTCGGAACCGAGACCCAGAGGCAGCGGTGGCTGCCCGAGATGGCCGAAGGCCGGCCGGTCGGCGCGTTCGCCCTCTCTGAACCCGACGCCGGCTCGAACCCCGCCGAGATGTCGACGACCGCGACTCGAGAGGGCGACACGTACGTCCTCGACGGAACCAAGCAGTGGATCACCAACGGCCAGCGAGCGGGCGTCTACGTCGTCTTCGCGAGAACCGACGCCGGAGTCACGCAGTTTCTCGTGCCGGGCGACCCCGAGGGGCTGAGAGCGGGCGAACCCGAGCAGAAGATGGGGCTGCGGGCCAGTGATACGACGAGTCTCGAACTCGACGACGTGGAGATCCCGGTCGAGAATCGACTCACGGAGGAGGGAAGGGGTCTCTCGGCGGCGCTGTCGATTCTCACCGGCGGCCGGATCGGAATCGCTGCCCAGTCGGTCGGGCTCGCACAGGCGGCGCTGGACGAAACCATCGAGTACGTGAACGAGCGCGAGCAGTTCGGCGGGCCGATCGGCGACATCCAGTCGGTCCGCCACACCGTCGCCGAGATGCACGCCCGGACGGAGGGTGCTCGACAGGCGACCTGGAACGCGGCGGAACGCGCCGACGCAGACCACGAAGTCCGTACCGAAGCCAGTGTCGCGAAGTACGTCGCCAGCGAGGCCGCCGTCGACGTGACAGCCGACGCCGTCCAGCTCCACGGCGGGTACGGTTACACGACAGAGTTCCCCGTCGAGCGCTTCTATCGGGACGCGAAGGTGACGACCATCTACGAGGGGACCTCCCAGATCCAGAAGACCGTCATCGCCAGGGAACTGCTTGACGATTGTTGAATAGTTAACACATTATGTAGCAACAAAAATACACTTCTCTTAATGAGCTCTGGAGTGTATATCCATCGGGATCATGGGTGTCCACAACACGCCACACACAGATCGCCGGTGGGATAGAGACGAGAGCGACCCAGACAGTGGGGCAGACACCGCGGTTGCCACTGATGGTGGGTCAGCGGAACGACGGGGGTCGGACCGAGACGCGATCGCCGAAACCGTCGAGGAGCTATTCGAGAACAGGTCAGAGACTCGGCCGACCGTGACGTCGGACGATATCCAGAACGCCCTGGCAGACGACTCCACGCCCGTCGAGGCACGGATCGAGCTTCGCGAAGCGCTTCGGGAAGTGGATCTGGATAACCGAGACGTAGTCGAAGAGGACCTCCGAGCCGTGATGACTGCCCAGAAGATTCTCGAAGAGGACGTTCGCGATCTTCACGGCCGTGTCCGTGAGTTAGAACACACACTAGACCAGCAGTAGGTCCAGGTCCGAGATCGACAGCAGCAGGTCTGTTCCGCGCCAGTGAGACGACCAAAACGTCTTTGGCGCCGCTCTCGTAGAATCGGCCGTGAAGAGTGACTACGACGCCGTCGTCTACGACCTGGACGGGACGTTGGTCGAACTCGACGTCGACTGGGCCGAAGTAGCGCGGAGCGTCGCGGCCGTACTCAGCGCGCGCGGCGTCGATTCCAGTGGGGCTGATCTCTGGGAGATGTTCGAACGGGCGCGCGAAGCGGAGTGTTTCCCCAGCGTGGACGGCCGCGTCGCGGAGTTCGAACGCGAGGGTGCGCGGACGTCGCGCCGACTCCCACTGGCGGCGGAACTGCCACGGTCTGAGCCAGTTGGTGTCGTCTCGCTGAACGCCGAGTCGGCCTGCCGGATCGCGCTCGAAGTGCACGGACTGGACAGCGCCGTCGGGACAGTGATCGGCCGAGACACCGTCGCGGAGATGAAACCCCATCCGTTACCGCTGCAGCGCGCGCTCGAAGATCTCGGCGTCGCCCCCGAGCGAGCGCTGTTCGTCGGGGATTCAGACTCGGACGCCGAAGCCGCACGCCGGGCGGGAATGGATTTTCAGTCGGTCACTGACCGACTCGCGCAGGACCGATAGCGGTTCACTCATAGTGATTACTGTCGGTCTGTTCCACATCGACCGCACGACATCGTGCGGTCGTAGTGGTAAATCGCTACAGTAATCACTATCAGGAGTGACGGCGAGCGTAGAGATAGACCCCGGTCGCGGTGAGCAGCCAGACCACTGCGCCGACGCGGACGGCGAAGGATGCGCGCTGGCCCCAGGAAGAGAGGTCAGCAAAGATGGCCGCGACGGCGACGACGGGCGCGCCGACGAGGATGGTTACGACGAAGGTGACCTGCATGACCCATCCGTAGTCGACGCCATCGGGATCGGTCGTCTCGACGCTGGGCATGGACGAGTCTGCGGTCCCCGCTATCCTGTCGGTTTCGATTCGAGAGCGAGCGTTTATTCCGGTGGCGCGAGCGACATCTCGTATGCGCGCGAAGGACATCAGAGAACGGAAGGAGCGCGACGATCCGGTGACGATGTTGACGGCCTACGACGCCCCGACGGCCGAAATCGTCGATTCCGTCGGTGTCGACATGGTGCTCGTGGGTGATTCGATCGGGAACCTTCGGTTGGGCTACGAGTCGACGCTGCCGGTCACGCTCGAACAGATCGAGAGTGCGACAGCTGCCGTCGCCCGTGCCGTCGACGACGCGATGGTGATCGCGGACATGCCGTTCCTGTCGTTCGGGGCCGACGAGGACGAAGCGGTCGAGAACTGCGGCCGCATGCTCAAGGACGCCGACGCCGACGCCGTCAAACTCGAATCCGGGCCGCACACAGTCGATCTCACCCGACGACTCACCCAGATCGGCGTCCCCGTCCAGGCTCACCTCGGACTGACGCCCCAGCACGAAAACGAGATCGGCCTGTTCCGCCAGGGGACCGACCAGTCCGCCGCCCGCGAGATGATCGATCTGGCGCACAAACACGAGCGAGCGGGCGCGTTCTCGCTCGTCCTCGAACACATCCCCGCAAACGTCGCCGCCCAGGTCACCGAAGCGATCGACATCCCGACGATCGGAATCGGCGCGGGACCGAACTGCGACGGACAGGTCCTGACCGTCGACGAAGTGATCGGACTCACCGAGTCGGTCGCACCGTTCTCGAAGGCCTTCGGCGACGTCCGCGGGGAGATGACCGACGCCATCGAAGGCTACGTCGAGGCCGTCGAGTCCGGGGAATTCCCGGCCGAGGACCACAGCCACCACGAAGACGGAGTCGACGACATCTACTGAGTGTCGTCCGCGAATGCCGCAATCTCGTCGGCCACGACCTGCGGCCGTTCGAGCATCGCCAGATGGGCTGCTCCCTCGACGACCGACAGCCGCCCGTCGGGAACGGTCTCGGCCAGGTACTCGTGATAGGAGACTGGGGTCAATTGATCGTGCTCGCCGACCAGCGCCAGCAGCGGGACCTCGACCTCCGCCAGCCGGTCGCGGACGTCGAAGCGATGACACGTGAGAAAGTCCCGCTCGGTGACTCCCCGGCCAGTCGCTCGCATCTGGGCCTTCGAACGTTCGAGCACCCGGTCTGAGGCGTCGTGGAAGAGCCGATCCGGCCCGTGGAGGGCCTCGATTGCCTGCTCGAAGTCCTCGGCCAGCCACCGACGGAGGTCGTCGTGGACAGCCAGTTTCGCGCCGCTGCCCAGCAAAACGACACCAGCGGGATCGACAGCACCGTCGAGCGCCGCCTGGAGGACCACCGCCCCGCCCAGTGAGTTGCCGACCAGAACATCCGCCTCGACGGCATCGGCGACGGCCGCCACGTCCGCGACGTAGGCCGATAGCGTCTCGGACCCGGGAGTTGTGTCGACATCCGCAGAGTCACCGTGCCCGCTCAGATCGACGGCCGCGAACGGTCGCGGCCCGTCCGGCCCGTACTGGGGTGCCCATAGCCGGTGGGTCGCGCCGCTGCCGTGGACCGCGAGCGTCACTCGACCGTCGACAGGGTCGCCAGCGAGTCGATACGCCGTCGTCCGTCCGTCGTGGCTGACCGCCTCCATACCTTCCCCCTCGGGGGCCACCCAGATGAGTCGTTCCCCGGTGTGAACCGCAATTCATCCAAAAGGTCGAAAATCCCACCCCGTCCCCCCGCACACTGTGGAAAGATTTATATAGAGAGAATGCTAACTCTGAGTTAGTATGACTGAAACGCAACAGTTGGGCGGCGACGTTCCAGTGCGCCAGTACGAGTACGAGGAGAGTCTCGTTCTCGCGGCGGATCTGGGCGTC
Organism: Halapricum salinum; assembly: GCF_004799665.1. Lineage (NCBI taxonomy): Archaea > Methanobacteriati > Methanobacteriota > Halobacteria > Halobacteriales > Haloarculaceae > Halapricum > Halapricum salinum. The sequence continues at coordinate 2,611,671 of NZ_CP031310.1, read as the reverse complement.
ACCGAGGCCTCGGCCGAGATCGTCGGCGACACCGTGATCGTCGTCGCAGGCGACGAGCAGTACGATCTGACGGTGCCCGAAGGGGAGGACGCACGTGCATTTATCAAAAATGGCGTCCTCACTGTCGAGGTGAGCCGATGAAACTCACTGTCAAACCCCTCAAGCAGAAGGACGCGGGGCGAGGGCTGGCGGCCATCGACCGGGCCGCGATGGACGAGTTGGATCTGGAGAACGGTGATTACATCGTCCTCGAAGGCCGCCAGGGCGGTCGCGCAGTGGCGCGCGTGTGGCCGGGCTACCCCGAGGACACCGGCGAGGGTGTCATCCGAATCGACGGCCGTCTGCGCCAGGAGGCTGACGTCGGGATCGACGACACGATCGGGGTCGAGAAGGCCGACGTCAAGCCCGCGAAGTCGATCACGGTCGCGCTCCCGCAGAACCTCCGGATCCGGGGGAACATCGGCCCGCACGTCCGGAACAAACTGAGCGGGCAGGCCATCACGAAGGGCCAGACCGTGCCGTTCTCGCTCGGGCTGGGCCCGATCTCGAACGTCGGCGGGCAGAAGATCCCGCTGAAGGTCGCCGACACCGATCCCGAGGGCACGGTCGTCGTGACCGACCAGACCGAGATCGAGATCAGCGAGAAGCCCGCCGAGCAGATCGCCGGCGAAGCGCCGGAGGACGACCGGGAGACCCCGAGCGTCACCTACGAGGACATCGGTGGCCTCGACGACGAACTCGAACAGGTCCGGGAGATGATCGAGCTCCCGATGCGCCACCCCGAACTGTTCCAGCAGCTAGGGATCGAGCCGCCCAAGGGCGTCCTCCTGCACGGCCCGCCGGGCACCGGCAAGACGCTGATGGCCCGGGCGGTCGCCAACGAGATCGACGCCTACTTCACGACGATCTCCGGCCCCGAGATCATGTCGAAGTTCTACGGCGAGAGCGAGGAGCAGTTACGGGAGATCTTCGACGAGGCCGAGGAGAACGCACCCGCGATCGTCTTCATCGACGAGATCGACTCGATCGCCCCCAAGCGTGACGACACCTCCGGCGACGTCGAGCGCCGCGTCGTCGCCCAGCTACTGAGCCTGATGGACGGGCTCGACCAACGCGGCGACGTCATCGTCATCGGCGCGACCAACCGCGTCGACGCCATCGACCCCGCGCTCCGCCGCGGTGGCCGCTTCGATCGCGAGATCGAGATCGGCGTCCCGGACAAGAACGGCCGCAAGGAGATTCTGCAGGTCCACACCCGCGGAATGCCCCTCGAAGAGGACATCGACCTCGACCGATACGCCGAGAACACCCACGGCTTCGTCGGGGCTGACCTCGAACAACTCACCAAAGAGTCGGCGATGAACGCCCTCCGGCGCATCCGCCCGGAGATCGACCTCGAAGCCGACTCCATCGACGCCGAAGTCCTCGAAGCCATGTCGGTGACCGAGGGCGACTTCAAAGAGGCGCTGAAGGGAATCGAACCCTCCGCCCTCCGTGAGGTCTTCGTCGAAGTCCCGGACGTCACCTGGGACTCCGTCGGCGGGCTCGAAGGCACCAAAGAGCGCCTCCGTGAGACGATCCAGTGGCCCCTGGAGTATCCCGAGGTGTTCGAGCAGATGGACATGCAGGCCGCCAAAGGCGTGCTGATGTACGGCCCGCCCGGGACCGGGAAGACGCTGCTGGCGAAGGCCGTCGCCAACGAGAGTCAGTCGAACTTCATCTCGATCAAGGGGCCCGAACTTCTGAACAAGTACGTCGGCGAGTCCGAGAAAGGGGTCCGCGAGGTCTTCGAGAAGGCCCGCGCCAACGCCCCGACGATCGTGTTCTTCGACGAGATCGATTCGATCGCCGGCGAACGTGGCCAGGGCACGACCGACTCCGGTGTCGGCGAGCGCGTGGTCTCGCAGCTGCTGACCGAACTCGACGGCCTCGAAAGTCTCGAAGACGTCGTGGTCATCGCGACGACCAACCGCCCGGACCTGATCGACGCGGCGCTACTGCGGCCGGGTCGACTGGATCGCCACGTCCACGTGCCGGTGCCCGACGAGGCCGCACGCCGGAAGATCCTCGAGGTCCACACCCGTAACAAGCCGCTGGCCGACGACGTCGATCTCGACGAACTGGCCGAGGAGACCGACGGCTACGTCGGTGCAGACATCGAAGCACTCGCCCGCGAAGCTGCGATGGCCGCCAGCCGGGAGTTCATCAACAGCGTCGCTCCCGAAGAGGTCGACGACAGCGTCGGGAACGTCCGGATCGGGCGCGAGCACTTCGAGGCCGCGATGGACGAGGTCGGCCCGAGCGTCGACGAGGAGACGCGCGAGCGCTACGAGAAGATCGAAGAGCGCTTCGACCACCGTGAGAGCGAGATCAGCGACGAACAAGAAGTCGGTCGAACGTTCCACTGATCGCGCGCTCTTCGGAGCGACGACTGGTTTTCGAAAAAACTGGGATGACGGTGTTGTCAGAGGCACCATCTCCCCGGAGCCGTCGAACGGGAGCGCCGGGCAAACGCAACCCGGACGACGGCCGTGAGGAACTCCCACTCGTGGATCGTCGGGTCAGCCGAACCTCGCGATCGAGGCCGCGAGGACCACCACCCCACAGTACCGCCCGACGTCCACAAGCACTGTGAGGTTGTGTCGGCAGGCGCCTTATCTCACCGGTTGAGCAACCACCTCACACCGTGAGAAGAGGTATCAGATAGATCGTATGAATGGCGCGTAGGCGACGGGCTGAGGGCCGAACGCAGCAGGGATCAGGGCGGAAATCGGACGGGCGCCGAGCGACCGCGCGGGGACCAGCCGTCCGGCGCGAACGCCGGAGCAGTCGCGAGACGTCCCGTCCGATCTAGGTACCCACGCACTGACCGTGTCCCCCACCCGAGGGAGTCACGCGAGCGTGACGTCGACGCGTCCGTCGGAGACGCGTCCGGCACCACCCCACACGGCGTATCTCGCGGGCAACTATCTCTTGAGGCGGGGACCCCCTTAGATCACCGACTGACTTGCCCCCTCACCGGCTGACGTTTCTCCTCACATTTCAGGTAGGTCTTTGATCGACCGGCGCTGTCGATACTGTTATTGTGGACACCCGCGAGAAAAGAACCATCGATGGAGTACCTCGGGGAGAGAGCAGAGATCGAGACGCTGGGCAAACGTGCCGAGTTCCTCGAACTGCTGGATGGGGAGCCGTTGCACAAACGCGATATGGTCGAACAGCTCGATCACTCCCGGTCGACAGTCGACCGGGCGATCAGTACGCTCGGTGATGCCGGGTTCGTCGACCGGGTGACCCAGGGGTTCGTGACGACCCAGTCCGGCCGACTGGCAGTCACACGCTATCGATCGTTTCTGGCCGAGACGGACGCGATTCTCACGAACAGGGCCGTCCTCGAACCGCTCCCGCCGACGGAGGATCTACCGGCGTCGCTGCTCACCGCCGGGGACGTCCACGAGACACGAGGCAGTTACCGGTTGCTGGAAGCGATCGCCGACGCAATCGAGGACGCAGGTGGCTACCGTGCGATACTACCTCGACTGGTCGATTGCCGACATCTCAGGATGTGCCACGCCAGGGCCGTCCGGGACGACCTCTCGGTGTCGCTCGTGGCTCCGTCCGCGTTGCTGACGCGTCTCAAGACCGAGTTCCCGGCTCTACTCGGCGAACTCGCGGACGTGCCGGCGTTCGACGCAGCCGTTGGCGAGACGCCGCCGTACGGATTGCTCCTCGTCGAGGATTCGTCGGGCGAGCCGAGCGAGGTGCTGGTCGTGACCTACGCGGACGCCGGGATCAGGGGCTTCTGTCGGTCGGCCGACCCGGAGACGCTGGCGTGGGCTCGTGAGCGCTTCGAGAGCGTTCGCTCGTCGGCGACCGATCTGTCGGGCGAACTCGTCGATACCAGCGAGACGGCGACCCTGTCGTCGCTGCTTGGCGACCGTCTCCCGCCACAGCTTCGCACGCAGGGGTTCGTCAGGCTCGACGACCAGTTCGTGAATCGTCGGTCACCGCTGTCGCCGGCGGTCAGCTACCGGGCTGGCCTCGGTCTACCGGAGGTCCTCGACGGACAGTCGATCGATCGATTCGACGACTCGGGCTCGCTGACCGAGCGGGTGATAGACCGGCTACGAACTGAGACGAGCGTGGCCGTCCTCGGGCCGCCCGGCTCCGGCAAGAGTACGCTCTGCAAGCGCGTCGCCACAGAGTGGCTCGAGTCCGACTACGGAAGTGTCTTCTATCGCGAGGCGACCGATCCCGAGCCGTTCGACGCCGTCGGCGCACTCGAACGAGTCATCGAACGCGCACCCGGACCGACGCTGGTCGTCGTCGAGGACGCCGTCCGCCGGGAGGCCAGCCGAATCTTCGAGGTGCTCGAAACTTGCGCCGACCACGAGGACGTCGTCTTCCTGCTGGACGCCCGCGAGTCGGAGTGGCAGGAGCCACTCGTCGCCAGCGTCAGCGCCCGGGTCGAAGCCTTCCGCCGTGACGCCGTCGAAACCGTGACGATGCCCGCTTTCGACGAGCGGGAGTGTCGCCGCCTGATCGACCGACTCACGGAGGCGACCGAAACCGACGTCGAGATCCCAGTCGGAGAACTACTCGACTCCGCGACCAGTCATGCCCCGACTGCACCGGGGGCGATCTATCTGGCCTGTCATCGACTGGCGCGATACGTCGAGCCGCTGTCGGCCTACGAGTCGACACCGACGACCTTAGAAGAGGACGTCGAACGCGTCCACGCGCGGCTCTCCGAGATGGGTGCCGAGGCGCTCGACGTCGGCGTCCTGATCGCCCTGCTCGAAGTCGCCGGCGGACCGATCGAATCCGCTGCCCTCGAATCGCTCGTGGTCGCCGACGTCGTCGAGTCGGACGTTCCGGGACGAGTCCGGGAGGAACTCACTGGCGTCGCGCTGTTCCCGGTCGAGGGCGACGGCGAGCGCTTCCGGGGCCCGCACGTCAGCTGGGCTGCGACGTTTCTGGAACACCACGTCGAGGCGGTCGGCGGGGCGGCCGCCCACGAACGTGTCGGTCGCTCTGTGTCTGCCCTCCTCTCACTGGCGGACGACCCCGACCGACGGGCGGCGCTGGCCCGGCGCTGCGGTGAGGAGACGCCCCTGCTCGAACGGATCGTGCGTGACCCGACGGCCTGGGCCGAAGACACCGTCGACCGAATCTTCGACGTGGGGCGCGCCTACGCCTCGCTGGCCCCGCTGTTCGGCTCCGGCGACGAGACGGCGATCGAGATTCCCGAGGCGTGTACGAAGTGTGCACAGCGCCGCGGGATCGCCGCGCGAGCCGTCATGCGCGAGACGCAGGGCGATCTCTCGGGAGCCGAGCGCGCCTACCAGCGGCTCTGGGAGTTCGGCTCCGGCGACGGAAACGCACAGCGGGCCAGAGCCGAGAGCCGACTCGGGCTGGCCGGCGTCGCCCGGAAGCGTGGCGAGTTCGAAACCGCACGCGAGTACGCGAACGAAGCCCTCGAACTGGCCGCAGATCTGGCGGCGTTCGACCCCGACGTCCGCGCACACCTCGAACTGGCATCGATCGCCGTCGAGGAGGGCGATCTCGACCGAGCAGAAGCAGCGCTCGACGCGGGCGAAGACGTCCTCGACACCGTTTCGGCTCCGCGACTGTCGGCGGCGCTGTGGCGACAACGGGGCGTCGTCGCCCGGGTTCGTTCGGCGTACGACACCGCCGCCGAGGCCTTCCAGCGGAGTCTGGAGCTGTACGACGATGTCGACGACCGCAGGAACGTCGCCGCCGTCCGTGGGAATCTCGGACAGATCGACAACGAGCGGGGGGACCTCTCGGCGGCCCGCGAGCAGTTCCTGCTCGGGCTCGAACCGGCTCGCAACGCCGGCGCGACCGCCGTCGAGGCCGACCTGCTGAAGGACCTCGGCGTGCTCGCGTACCTGCAGGACGACTACGAACAGGCCGAGCGGTATTTCGAGCAGGGCCAGCCGCTGGCCGAGTCACTGGACGATCCGTCGGTCTCCCTGCCGATGCAACTGAACAGCGCACTCCTCGAAGTCGAGCGCGGCGAGTTCGCGGACGCACGCGAGCACGTCAGCGAGGCACTGGCGACCGCACGCGAGACCGGGATGCGCCAGTACGAAGGCGCAACCCACCGGACGCTCGCGCTGCTCGCACAGGAGACAGACGATCCGGCGAGCGCGGTCGAGCACGCCGAGGAGGCGCTGGCGCTCGCGACGGAGATCGGGGACGGACAGCTGGAAATCGACGCCCGGCAGTTCCTCGCCCGAGGACTGTTCCGAATGGGCGAGACGTCGCAGGCACACGAGCAGGCCGAGGCGGCTGTCTCGCTGGCTCGCGAGATCGGCCATCCCCAGAAGACCGGCGAGTCGCTGATCGAACTGGCCCGGATCGAACGCCGCTTGGGCAGCCTCGAACTCGCACGCGAGCACGCCAGCGAGAGCCGTCGCCGCCACGAGGAGACGGGTGCGAGCGGGTCCAATGCAGCTAGTCTCTACCAACTTGCGGTGATCGCAGTGGAAACGTCGGATCTCGAGCGGGCCAGCGAGTGTCTCGAAGGTGCGATCGAACGCCACGCCGAGGATGGTAACGACCGTGAGCACGCACTGGCGCTGGTTTTGCAGGCCCGGATCCGGCGTCGACGTGGGGCGGTCGAGGCCGCCGAAGAGAGCCTCGAGTCGGCGCTATCGATCGCTGACGGTGCGTTCCCGACGGCACGGACACACCGCGAACGAGCGGCGATCGAACGCGAGCGAGGATCGCTGACCGCCGCCGAAGCCGCACTCACGGCCGCCGAATCGTCGCTCCGGACGGAGGCCTTCCCCGTCGAACGGGCACGGATCTCCGTCGAGTGGGGTCGCCTCGCCGCGACACGGGGTGAACGAGAACGTGCCCGCGAGCACTTCGAGGCCGCGATCGATCGCTTCGAGGCCGCGGGCGCGAACCACCGTGCCTCGGCCGTTCGCGACGAGTACGAGCAACTGGAGACGGTCGAACCCTCACAGCTCCGAGAAGACTGAGGAGTGTCGGCGTCAGTCGTGTAGCGGTCGCAACGGCGTGACCCGCGGCCCGCGTTCGGTCACCTCGACCTCGGCCTCGATCTCGAAGACGTCGGCCAGCAACTCCTCGGTAACGACCGCCGAAGGCGAGCCGCGGTCGTAGACTGCGCCGTCGTTCAGCGCGACCACGTGATCCGCGTACCGGGCCGCCTGCTCGATGTCGTGGAGCACGACGACGACCGTGATATCGCTGTCGTCTCGCAACGTCTCGACGATCTCCATCACCTCTAGCTGGTGGTGCAGATCGAGGAACGTCGTCGGTTCGTCCAGCAGGAGGACGTCGGTCTCCTGGGCCAGCACCATCGCGATCCAGACCAGCTGTTTCTGGCCGCCACTGAGACTGCCGACCTGCCGATCCCGAAGGTGCTCGACGCCCGCCATCTCGATGGCCCACTCGATCGCGTCCCGATCCTCGTCGGTCAGCGTCTCGAAGAACCCGCGATGGGGGTAGCGGCCGTGTTCGACCAGTTTCTCGACGGAGAGGCTATCCGGGGAGACGTTCTCCTGAGAGAGCAGGCCGAGCTGGCGGGCCAGTTCTTTCGTCGACAGCGACTCGATGTCCTCGCCGTCGATGAGGACGCGCCCCAAGTCGAGCGAAAGCTGGGTCGCGAGTCCTTTCAGCAGCGTGCTTTTGCCGCTACCGTTCGGGCCGACAAGTGCGGTCACTTCACCGGGTGGGACCTGGATCGACTCCTCGTCGATGACTGGCTCGTCCGAGGTGGAGTAACTGAGGACGAGATCCTCGCCGACGAATTCGCTGGCGTCGCCGGCGGTGTCCGTCGACCCGGCCGTTGCAGCTTCAGCCGCGTCGTCGACTGGTCGTTGCAGCGTCTCTCCGAGTCCGCCGTCAGATCGTGTTGTCTCGTCGTCGGTCATCAGATCTCACCCATCCGTTCCTGTTTGCGCATCAGATACAGGAAGTACGGCCCGCCGAGCAGTCCGGTGACGATCCCCGCCGGGAACTGTCGCATACTGTCACGGACGAACAACATCCCCAGGCGAGCGATGACGTCGGCCGAGACCATCAGCGCGGGGCCGACGAACAGACAGCCGATCATCAGCTTGCGGTAGTCGCTCCCGACGATATTCCGCACCATGTGTGGAACGATCAGGCCGACGAAGCTGACGATGCCGGCGACGGCGATACTCGCAGCCGCCGCCAGCACCGCGACCGACGACAACGCGAAGCGTACCCGCTCGACGCTCATTCCGAGGGATTTGGCGGTGCTCTCGCCGAGCAACAGGACGTTCAACTGTCGAGCGCTGACCAGTGCGAGCCCGACCGAGAGTATCGTCCACGGGAGCGCGATCCTGACTTGCTCCCAGTCAGTCCCGACCAGAGAACCGGTCGTCCACTGAATCGCCGTCTGGACGACCGCAACATTGTCGACCTGCATGAATACTGCCGTCTCGAGACTCTGGAAGATGGTCCCGACGATCACGCCCGCGAGCACGAGCCGCACTGGGGAAGTGCCGTTCTTCCAGGCGATCGCGTAGACGATCAAGAACGCACCGATGCCACCGAGCGCGGCCAGCAACGGCAGCAGCGACTGTAATCCCAGTACCATCCCGACGAGCGGGACGGTGATCGTCACACTGCCGAGGAAGACCAACGTGAGGAGGATCATCAGCCCGGCCCCCGAGGAGACGCCCAGGATGAACGGACTGGCGAGTTCGTTCCGCGTGACGGCCTGAAAGATTGCACCCGAAATCGCCAGGCACATCCCCACGAGGACGGCGACCAAGACGCGAGGCAGCCGGCCAGTCCAGATGATCCGACTCTCGACACCGACCTCGTCGGGTAGATCGCCGCCGAACAGGAACGCGTCCCAGGCCTCCCAGCTGAACAGCACCGTCGGGTTGAACGTCGCCCGCCAGGCCTGCATGAACGTCATGTCGTAGGGCCCGTACCGGACCTGAATCAACAACCCAGCGACAACGATCCCGAGGCTGGCGAGACACAGCGTTGCCAGTCGGCTGTCCATCCAGGAGTGCAAGCCCTCTCGGAGCCTCGATCGGTCGGTCCCCGTCGCTGCTTCGCTTGCCATCTCAGACCGCTCCGTTGCCGGTAGCAGACGCGCGCTGGTGGTCGATCGACTGTCCGCCGCTGTGAGACGCGACTTCGAATACGTCGCCTGTGGCCGCTACCGGCGCCACAGTCTCTTCGTCCATACCTCTTTAGGCTACCCTAAAATCAAAAAGCGTTTCGAACCGTGTGCACCGACAGCCTGCCGAGACAGGTGCCTTCGGACGTCATCCGTCCACACCCTCCGTGATGATCGTAGCGAGACGGTCGCGGTCGAACAGTTCGTTTTCGGGGAACGCCTCGGGGAAGTACCCCTTCGCGTAGCGCTCGATCATGAACAGGTTGTGCAGCGGTCCGCTGTAGATCGGCCCGCCGCGGAAGACGCGGTCGTCCTGCACGGCCGAAAGCTGACTTCCGAGTTCGTGGTCTCGCATGTAGGAGACCACCTCGTCTTCGAACGCCTGGCGCGTCAGGCCCTGGCGGTGATAGCGGATCAGTAGCGAGTCGGGATCGACTTCCAGCAGCGTCTCGTAGTCGATCGTGCCCGAGTTGCTCGTCGAGAGCCCGTCGACGCCAGTCCCGGAGAAGGCGTCGGCGAGGCCCAGCGTCCGGAAGTGTTCCTTGTTGGCGCCGTTGCCCGACAGGCGATAGGGGGTGAACTCCTCGGGTTCTTGGCCGCCGAAGACCAGTGCGGCGTTCGGGTGCTCGTCCGGCGCCGGTAGGCGGGACTGGACCGTCGCGACCAGATCGTCGTGCATCGACTCGATCGCCTCGAACCGAGCGCGTTCCTGAAAGATCTCGGCGACCTTCTCGAAGGCCTCGTACAGCGAGTAGTAGCGGTAGTCGTGCCAGTCGTCTGTCCGTCTGAAGATGACGTTGCCGACGAACGGCGCGACTTGCTCGCTGATCTCCTCGACGTCGTCCTGCTCCCAGACCTGGAACCAGTCGGTGAGTGCGTGGGGGTCGATGAGATGGAGGTCGGCGTCCATCGCGTAGAACGGCTCTTTCGGGACGCCGTCGTTCCACAGCTGCGTGAGCGAGTCGAGATCGATGGAGACGCCGTCGAGTTCCTCGTAGTGGATCGTCTTGTAGCGACCCCGATACCAGATCGACTCGGCCGCGTCGCCGTGGCCCAGTGCAACCATCATGTCGACGTAGTCGGCGGTGAACGGTGCCACGGACTGCGGGACCGAGTCGAACTCGACTGTGCCGGCCGGCTCCATCGTCACCGAATAGGAGTTCGACTCGGTCGTCGTCTCCGTCGGCGAGCCCGGTGCGGAGTCGGTGTCGGTCGGCGTCTCCTCGCCGCCGCTGCTACCACAGCCGGCCAGCAAGCCGCCACCGACCACTGCGCCGCCGAACTTCACGTAGTCTCGTCGCGTCGGTGCGCCTATCGCGTCGGTGTCGTTCTCGTGCATCGTTCAGATCGCTCCGTTGATGATGTCCGCGACTCGCTGGTGGTCGAACAGCTGTTCATCCTCCGAAAAGTCAGGGTACTTATCGTCATCCGTGTAGCCCGGCCACTCCCCGAAGGCCTCGGGGTAGAACTGCTTGGCTGCCGCCTCTGTCTGGAAGAAGTTGACCACGGGACCCTGATATGAGGTGCCGCCACGATAGAGGCGATCGTTCTGGACCGCACTGAGCTGTCCGCCGAGGGGATCCTCACGCATCGCGGCGACCTTGTTCGCGAACTCGTCGGTGCTGACGTGGGTGAAGCCGTACTGGAAGACCATCGCGTCGGGGTCGACTTCCAGCAGCTGTTCGTAGTCCCACTGGGCGTAACTCCCGTCGATGTGCTCGTCGAACGCGCCGCGCATCTCCAGATCGCGGTACTGCTTGTGGTTGTTGCCGTCCTGCACGGGATAGACGTAGAACGAGCCACCCTCGAAGTCCGAATTCACCGACAGCAGTCCGACCGTCGGCCTGTCCTCGGTGGCTGGCAACTGCTCGCTGATAGTCGATTGCATCCCCTCGTGGACAGATCGGAGGGCCTGGAAACGCTCGCGCTCTCTGAACGCGGCGGCGACCTTCTCGAAGGCCTCGTACAGCGAGTAATAGGGGTAGTCGTGCCAGTCGTCGCCGCGCCGGCGGATGTAGTTGCCGAGGAACGGACCGACCTGCTCGCTGATCTCGGCGGTGTCGTCGCCGTCCCAGTTGTCCGCAATGAGTTCGAGCCAGTTGGGATCGACCAGATGCAGGTCGCAGTCCAGCGCGTACAGCGTCTCCGTGTCGACGCCGTTCTCTCCCGTGATGGTCGTGACGCCACTCAGGTCGACCTCGACGCCGGGCAAGGCGTCGTAGAACTCGACCGGCACGTTCTCGGCGTTCCACAGGCCCTGCAGGCCGTCAGCCTGACCCAGCGCGATCCCCATGTCACCGTATGTGCTCAGAAAGGCGAGCCACGTCTCGGGCACCGCGTCGAACTCGACCGTCCCTGTCGGCTCCATCGTCACCGAGTACGGCGTCTCGACGGGCGTCTCGGTACTCGAACCCATCGGTTCGGGGCTCGTCTCGTCGCCCTTAGTCGGCGTCTCTTCGCCACCACCGCTCCCACAGCCAGCCAGCAGGCCACCACTGATTACGGCCCCGCCGTACTTCACGTAGTCTCGTCGGGTCGGTCCCACTCGCGATTGATTCGCGTCGGCCATACTTTTTAGGCCAACCTAACAATATTTGAGTGTTGCGAATTTTTGGTGGGCCTAAATGATGGGGGTCAGTATGGCCCACCGCACCGCGGGCACATCGGCGGCCCGTTCTCGGGGAATTCGAGCCCACAGTGTGGGCATTGCCCGTCGTCGTCCGGAGCGCGGATGTCCGCGACGGCGTCCGCGGTCCCATCGTAAGTCTCGTCGATCGTCGGGACAACTCGGGCGGTACCGGATTCCGAACCGAGCACACCCAGCGCGAACCGCGCGCGCTCTGCCTCGAAGGCCGTCGCCGCGTCGGCCAGCGACTGCAGTTTCTCCCGCAGCGAGCCATCCTCGACCGTGCCGTCCGCCGCCGCGAGCAGGCCCAGCGCTGACGCCGCCCGTCCCCGGATCTGCGAAACCTCATCATCCAGACGCTCGCGAAGGGGATGCTCGGCCGGGCTCAGGGCCTCGGGATGTGCCGTCCCGATCACGACCAGCGCCGTCGTCAGATGATAGCGGACCAGTTCGGGCTCGTCGTCGAGATGGTCGCCGAGGCGGTCGACCTGATGGCGCAGCCGCGAGGGATCGCCCAGCGCGACGTGTTCGAGCGCCTTGGCGAGTTTCTCCCTGGTTTCGGGTTCGTCGAACTCCAGCCCGATTCGAAGGTCGGCCAGGATCTCCGGCGCGGTCACAGCGTCGGGGTACTCGACGGCGACGTATCCCAGCGCCTCGGCAGCCCGCGCCCGGACGTAGTAGAACGCTTCGTCATCAGCCAGGCGGTCGGCGAGCGGCGGGACGACTGGCTTCACGGCTGCAGAATCGGCCTCGGCGATAGCCACCAGCAGCTTCGCTGTCCCGAGACGGACGGATCGCTCCTCGTCGTCGAGAAACTCGGCGATCGCGGGTGCGATTGGCCCCAGAAACGTCGGCCGATCCTCGGCGACTGACTGGAGCGATCTGATGGCAGCTTTTCGATCGTCCGCTGGCTGGCTCTGGAGCGTGGCTACACGCTCGTTCGCTGCTTCCGGAGAGTCGTCTCCGAGCAGGTCGAGGATGTGATCGAAAGGGTCGGTAGCACTCGAGTCACCCATGAAGTATCTGTCAGGTGGTTCTGCCCGGGACCTCATAACGTTCCCCGGTGTCGACTCTGCGCCGATCATTCCGTACTCACTCTCCGTCGGCGACGGGAGCTTCCTCGGCCGTCCGCTCGTCGACATACTCGCGGATCGTCTCTTCGTCCATCGCGTCGAGCAACGCCTCCGCACCGACCACCTCGACCAGCCGTTCGCGCCCACGTGCGGCCCGTTCGTCGACCTCGGATTCCGTGACTCTCGTCTCGAACGCCCGGTCGACGTACGTCTCGCGCAACTCGGCGAGGTGCTCCTCACTCAGCTCCTCGCTGTCGATCTCGGTGTCGAACCACTCCACCCAGCGCTCGCGGTCGGCCCACTCCCCCGCATATTCGGACTCCGGGCGGACCCAGTCGTACTCGGGTGCGACCTCGCCGGAGAGGCCACGCTCGCGTCGTCGATCCTCGATCAACGTCCGAGCGACGTGGGCACCGTTCCCGGCAGCCACGATAGCCTGTGCGCTCCGGGCACCCGCAGGTGAAGCGACGTACAGGCCATCGATCGGCGTCCGGCCGTCCGAATCGGCGTAGTCCGGATCGAACCGCTCTTCGAGGTCGCCGTGGTGTTCGTGCTCTTCGAACATCGACGGCTCGTCGAGTCCCCAAAGGTAGGAGCCGTCGTACCACGCAGCCGCGACTACAACCTCGGCCCCCACCGTCGTCCCTTGCTGGGTCTCGATACGAAAGCTCGCGTCGCCGTCGACCCGCGTGACCGACTCGACCAGTTCCTCGCGGCGCTCGGCGCCCGCCTCGCGGACGTGGGCGGCTATGAGTTTCTGGAAGGTCTCGATTTCGACGCCAGCGGGGAAGCCGAGATAGTTTTCGAGGTAGCCACATCGGTCCAGAGCGGCGTTGCCGCGGTCGAACACAAGGGTGTCGAGGCCGTACCGCGCCGTGAACACCGCCGCCGAAGCCCCGGCGGGGCCGCCCCCGACGATCACGACATCGACGTGCTCGGGATCGTCACTCATGATTCCTCCGTGAGCTTCGATTCGAGTTGTCGAGTGACGAACTCGTCGTCCAGCAGCGAGTCACTACCCCTGAGGTGGACGACGGGGGCGTTCTCGACCCGGAGCCACTCGTCGGTGGCGCCGCCAGAGATCGTCACCGACTGGCTCGTCTCCGGGAGGCCGTTCTCGCGCCGGCCTTTCGTCTGCTTGCGAACGCTCACCTGTTCGACGGCACCCTCGTCGGTCGTGCAGACGACGAGGTCGTACTCGGGCAGCGACGGATCCAGCCGTCGAAGGGCCGACCGATAGGCCCGCGCGGAGAGACACGCCAGTTCGGCCGCCTCGAACGTCTCGAAAGTCACGTCTGTGACGGGAGCAGGCGAGCAGCCGGTATCCTTGCAGGCGACGCCGAAGTCGCCATGATCGACCGCGACAGCCTCGATACGTTCGCGAGCCTGGCGGATCGTCGCGCTCGCGGCGGCCGCCTCTCGGGTCCGGTCGTCGAGGTCCGCGGATCCGTCGCTGGCTGCCATCTCAGAACGCCCCGTTCACCACGTCGACAACGCGCTGACGGTCGAACAGCTCCTCGTCGACATCGTAGAGGTCGCCGCCGAGACGCTCGGTCAGGACCATGTTCGTGATCGGACCCTGATAGAGCCCGCCAGCGCGATAGACGTCGCCGTTCTGGACGGCAGTCAGCGCGCTCGCAAGCGAGTGGTCTTCGAGGAACGAGACGACGGTGTCCTGGAACTCCGCTTCGGTCTTGCCCTCGTAGCCCCGCAGCAGGAGGACCTCCGGATCGACGTCCAGCAGCGTCTCGAGGTCGATCGCGTCACGGCTCCCGTGGAAGTCCTTGATGTCCGTCTCGGCCAGTGCGTCCCGGACGTTCAGATCCCGGAGGTGCTTGAAGCCGGTCCCGCCGCCGATGATGTAGGGGTAGTAGGACTCGGGATTGTCGCCGACGCCCCACAACACCGCACCGGCCGGCGCGTCGCTGGCGTTCGGGACGTGCGGTGCGAGGGTCGCTGTAAAGTCGTCGTGGATATCGACGAAGGCCTCGTAGCGGTCGGTTCGTTTGAACACCTGCGCGAGCTTTTCGAAGCCTTCGTAGAGGGTGTAGTAGCGGTAGTCGTCGTGCCAGGGGTAGTGCTGGGCGTAGATGCAGTTGCCAAACAGCGGGCCGACGTTCTCGGCGATCTCTTCGACGTCGTCCCGGTTCCAGCCCTTGAAACGATTCATGAAAAAGTTCGGATCCATAACGTGGACGTCCGCGTCCAGTTCGTAGAACACCTCGTCGCTGATCCCGCCCTCCTGGTACAGTGACACCATGTCGCTCTTGTCGACGGACAGTCCCGGAACGGCGTCGTAGTACTGGGTATGGTAGCGATTTTTGAGCCAGACACCCTTCGGCGGTTCGAGGCCGAGCGCGATTCCCATGTCCGCCCAGCTACCGTTGTTGGCGACCCACGTTTCGGGGACGCTCTCGAAGGTAACCTCGCCGACCGGGTCGATTGACACCGAGTAAGGCGTCTCGACGCTTTCGGACTCGCCGCTCGCCGTAGTCGTCGTCCTGTCAGTGGTCGTCGTATCGTCGGTCGGCGTTCCGTCGTCCCCACCCGTCTGTCCGCACCCGGCCAGTAGCCCGGCGGTCACTGCTCCAATTCCTCCCGTCACGAACGTTCGTCGTGTCGCCTCGTCTCTCTCCATACTTTTTAGGCCCGCCTAAACGGTAAAAGCCGTTTCGATCTTTAGGCGGGCCAAAAATATCGATCGTTCCTCGAAGAGAGGGGGATCAAGCCCGGGCGACCAGATGCGCACGAAGTGATCGCTGGGCCTCCCGACAGGCGTCTTCGAGCCGCGCAAGCGTCGCCAGGGCGGGATAGCTCGCCGGGAAGCCGGCGTAGAGGTACTCGACGAGGACTCGGTGTTCGATCCCGACCGCGCCGCGCCCACCAGTCGTCGCGTCGAGGTGTTGTTGGCGCTCGGCCGCCACGGCGTCGAGTCGCTCGCGGTGGTCGTCGAGCGTCTCGTGCCACGCCCGGAGCTGGTCGAACCCGAGTTCGTCGAGTAGTGTGGGATTGTGCTCGACGAACCATTTACAGACTTCTCCGATGGGTTCCTCGACGGTCGACAGCGACTCGATCTCGCGTTCGAGCGCCCGGCCCATCACGTCGAGTTCGTCCAGGCGCGACTGCGTTTCGGCCTGCACGACCTGCTTGAGCTGTGGTGTCAACACGCCTGCGCTGTCGCCCCCGCAGAGCGAGACAGCCAGTTCGGCCGAGAACTCGGTCGCGACCGCCTGGTGGACGGTTTCGGGCGTCTCCTGAGCGTCGCCGCTGTACGGCCCGAGGTGTTCCTCGAAGGCGTCCAGCACAGCCGAGACGCCGGTCGAGGAGTTGCTCGCGGTGGCGACGGCCGTCGGCCCGCCGAAAGCCGCCGCTCCCCCGGGAGTCCCGGCGTCGATCTCCGCGACTGCGTCGGCGAACCGCTCGAATGCTCGGCGTTTCTCGGCAGTCCACTCGCGCTCGTCGGCGACGCGCTCGCGTGCGCGCTCGACGTCGGTGGCGACGTTCACAGCGATCCCCTCCGAGGAGTGCGCTGCTCAGCCAGCGGGGCGTGTTCGGGCGTCGGTTCCACGATCAGATCGTACCGCGGCGCGCGCGGGTCGCGCTGGCGGAGCGCGCGCCGGTAGGCCCGGCAGAGTTCGAGTGCCTGCCCAGCCGTCCGCCGATCCGGAAACCGAGCGTCCGAGGCCGGCGCCGGTGAGAGGCCGCTGTGGGCACAGACGATCCGGTAGCGCCCCTCCTCGATCGCCAGGCGGTCGATCCGACGTCGAAGTGTCCACAGCGTTGATCGCATTACCAGTATGGATTTAGGCCTGCCTAAAGAAATGCTCGGTTTGGCGGTATGGATCACTACTGTTTTGAAAGCCGGTTGGTAACGGATGGACGAGGGCGCGTAGCTCAGTCCGGACAGAGCATCGGACTTCTAATCCGATGGTCGTGGGTTCAAATCCCGCCGCGCCCGTGAAGCCGCCGAGCGATTGCGAGGCGTGCTGAATCGCAGCGCGGCGGGATTTGAATCACGCGAGACGAACGCAGTGAGTCTCGCCATCGGGTTCAAATCCCGCCGCGCCCGCTTCTGCGAGGAGCAGACGCGACGAGCGAAGCGGCCAGCGGGATTTGAACGAGAGAAGTCGCAGCGCCCGAGCGAAGCGAGGGCGATCGTCTTCGCGTTGTTCACAATCCCACCGCGCCCGTTCACTTTTTGCTTCATCGAGATACCACCGACCCACACGGTGACGTTTATACGAGTCCCCCGAAGAAAAGCAGGTATGTACCGACGGGACTGGCGAACCATCCGGGCGACGATCTGGCTGGTCACCGTCGTGTCTGTCCTCTCGTTTGCAGTCGGAGTCATCAACATCGCCTCCCAGGACGTGATCTTCTTCGGCGAGTACATTCCGGAGTCGGCCCAGCGCCTCGCGGGGTTCACGGGCGCGATGACCGGGTTTTTGATGTTGATGAGCGCGCTCGGCCTCCGCAAGGGTCTACGGGCGGCCTGGTACTCGACGATGTTGCTGCTGCCGGTGACGGCCGTTCAGGGCGTCGTCCAGTCGGGCGCGATCACGCTGCCGATGGTCGGCGTCTCGGTGCCGGTGTCGCTGCCGTTGGTCGCACTGTCACTGGTGTCGATGCCGCTGGTCGCCATCAATCGGAAGCGGTTCGACGATCAGTGGGCCATCTCGACGACCCAGCTGGCTGCGCTGTCGGCACTGATCGGCGCACAGATCTACGGCACGGTCGGGACCTACGCCCTCCGCGAGGAGTTCCCGGCGGTGAACACTCTTCTAGACGCGTTTTACTTCACGCTCGTGACGGCCTCGACGGTCGGCTACGGCGACATCAGTGCGGCCACACAGATCGGTCGGCTGTTCAGCCTCTCGGTCCTCGTCATCGGCGTCGCGAGCTTCGGTGTGGCCGCCGGGACGCTGCTCGGACCGGCGATCGAGGCCCGCTTTGCGGCCGCACTCGGCCAGATGACGGAGGCACAACTCAGCATGCTCGAAAACCACATCATCGTCATGGGCTATGGCGAACTGACCGAACCGATTCTCGACGAACTCGAAGACAGCAAGATCCCGTTCATCGTCATCACGCCGAACAGCGAAAAGGCGAGCGCGTTGCGCAATCGGGATATCAACGTCCTGACTGCCGACCCCAGCGACGAGACGCCGTTACACGACGCCGGGATCGAACGCGCCATCGGTGTCGTCGCGGCGACGAACAACGACGCCGAAGACGCACTGGCGATCCTCACCGCACGGGAACTCAATCCCGACGTCCGGATCGTCGCCGCGGCGACCGATCGCCAGAACAGCGCGAAACTTCGCCGTGCCGGCGCGGATACGGTGATCAGTCCAGCCGTCATCGGCGGCCACCTGCTCGTCCAGTCCGCACTGGGCCAGCAGGGCGTCGAATCGGTCGCCGACCAGATCGTCGGAACGAGAGGTGAGGAAGTCGAAGAGATGGCCGAAGAAGTCGAGGATCTCGGCGAGGAGACGGACGGCGACGAGGCGGCCAAGAGCGACGACGGTCAGTAGTTTCGATCGACGATCACCACGTCGGTCTCGACATCGCCGAGGCGTTCGAACGTCGGCCGGGAGATAAATCGCGAGGCTGTACTGCGGTCCTGGCTCGACCCCAGAACGACGAGGTCGTACTGGTCAGCGTTTTCGTCGATGAACGCCTCGATCCGGGCACGCGGGACGCGCGTCTCCAGCGAGCCGTTTGCGGTCTCGGTCAAGTTAGCCAGCATCTCCTCGGCGCGGCGGCGGTCGCTCTCGCTATCGATACAGTGACAGACGCTGACCGTCCCGGCAGTGCCGGCGAGTCGCGTCGCGAAGTCGAGCATGCTGTGAGCGAGATCGCCGGCCCGTCTGACCGGGGCGAGCACGCGCGACCAGCGGGTGCGACCGTCGTAGGAGCGATGGACGAGGACGTCGATGGGGCCGCGAAAGAGATCCCGGATGTACGGTGCGAGTCGCTCGTCGTCGGTTTCGTAGGGGACAGTGATGAGATCGCAGTTTGCCTCCCGGGCGGTCTGGACGATCGTCCGGGCGAGCGACCCCCCGCCGACGGCGACGACGACCTGACAGGGGACACCGACGACGGTTTCGATTCGCTCGGCCCGCTCTTCGAGCGTCTCCGCCGCAGTCTCGACAGCACGCTCGCGAGCGAGTTCGTGGAGTTGCTCCTCGTCATAGGGCACCCAGTCCTGGCTGACGTCGCCGGCCTCGACGGCCCCCGGACCGTGCTCAGGCGGTGATTCCTCGAAGGCCGCCCAGTTTTCGTGAACGTCGGCCGGATGGACGCCGTCGGAGTCGGCGTGCGGTACCTCCAGCCGCGGGCGAGACCGGTCAGCCGCGCTGTCGGTCGCCAGGTGTTCGTCTTCGAGCACGGTCTCCTCGGCGGCCGCGAGGTCCTCGTCCTCGACGACGTCGAGCAGGACGACCTTTCCGGCGTCGTGGGCGGCGGCGAGTCGCGCGCCGAGCATGGCCGTCGCGTCGTCGCGCTGGCCGCGCATCGGGACCAGCACGTGGTCGTCGCCCTTGGTCGACTCGTAGAGGAACTTCGCGCGCTGCTCGTAGACGGTGTCTCGCCAGAGCACGAACGCCCCGGCCACGAGCGTACTGGAGACGGCGACGCTGCCCACGTAGGCGAGTTGTGTCGTCCCCGTCACGTGGACGAGCAAGGCCGTCGAGAACGCCGACGCCTCCTGGATGTCGAGCGCCCACGTGACTGCACCGGTCAGGAGCAATCCGAGCGCGACGGCCCCAGGATTGACTTCGAAGGCCGTCGGCGGCGTCCCGTACCAGTAACGAGCCGAGACGGCGAGGGCGATCCAGCCACACAGCGCGCCGGCAGTGAGTCCGCCGACGAACCGTCGCGGCGAGGACGCCCGGCTCTCGGGGTTGGCAAAGAGCGTGTACGAACCCGACGCCAGGGGCGGAAAGAGGAGGAACGGAAGGAGATCGATCGCGTTCGAGAGGGCGGTGACGATCCCGAGCAGGATCGGCAGCGCGACCAGAATCGACAGATGAACGAGGTTGTGCGTGGTCTCGATCCAGCGCCGGAACGCTCGAATCTCGCGGCGTTCGAATCGACGCAGTCGCAGTCGCACACCTCGAACGCACTCGCGGGCTCGCTCGAACATCGTCGCTATCCAGCCCATCCCGCCACGCATACAAAAAGCCCTCGTGGGGAGAGTGTCACAACGGCGGGCGAGGGGTTCAGAGCGACGTCGCGGCGTCGAGGGTGATCGAGATCGCTCGCTCGACGTTGTTCTTGGCCTTCTCGGGCAACTCCTCGTCGTCGGTCGCGCCCTTCTGCGTGCCTTCGACGAGATTACCGTCGACGGTACAGATCGCGCCCGCCCGGAGTCCCTTCCGGCGAGCGAGCGTGAACAGGGCGGCCGCCTCCATCTCGACGGCCAGCAGGCCCGCCGCCTCCCAGTTGTCGACGTACTCCTCGGTCTCGGCGTAGAACGCGTCGTCTGTCGCGATCGGCCCGACGTGGACGTCCTCGCCGCGCGCCTCGGCGGCGTCGACCAGCTCCGAGAGCACCTCGTAATCCGGGACCGCTGGGACAGTATCGGATTCGTAGCGAGCGGTCGTCCCCTCGTCTTTGGCCGCGCCGGTCGCGACGATCATATCGCCGATCTCGATTCCCGACTGGAGTGCACCGGTCGTCCCGACGCGGACGAACGTCTCGACGCCGACCGCCGCGAGTTCCTCGACCGCAATCGCCGCCGAGGGGCTGCCGATCCCGGTCGAGCAGATTGTCAGATCGCGGCCCTCGTAGGTCGCATTGACCAGCTTGTACTCGCGGTTTTCCGCGACGGTCTCGGCGTCTTCGCAGTGGCTAGCGATCCGATCGACCCGGCCCGGGTCACCCGGGACGAGCGCCAGGTCGTGGACGTCACCCTCTTCGACGAGTAAGTGCGGCTGTTTTGCCATATCCGTTGGTGGGAGTGCCGGGGGCAAAAAGCGAGTCGATCCGCAACCCACAAGCGCCCGGCAGCGTCACCCACAGACGTGGCGCTTCTGGATTCACGGCTGCTCTCGATCTTCGCGACAGCGATCCTGCCGATCGTGGCCGTCGCTGCCGCAGGCTACGTTCTCGGCCGATTCGAGGACGTCGATCCGGGGCCGCTGAACACGATCACGGTGTACGTGCTCGTGCCGGCACTGGTCTTTCACAGCGTCGCGACAGCCTCGCTGAGCGGGGCGACCGTCGCGTGGCTCGCCATCTCTGTCGTCGGGTTCACGATCGCGATGGTCGCCCTCGCTGAGGGCGTCGGCCGGCTGGCCGGCGACACCGAACCACTGCTCGGCGCGTTCGTCCTCACGAGCACGTTCAGCAACGCTGGCAACTACGGGATCCCGCTCTCGGACTTCGCGTTCGGAACCGTCGGCCGGCAGACGGCCGTCCTCTACATCGTCGTCCAGAGCGTGCTCATGTACACGATCGGTGTCTACGTCGCGGCCAGAGGGCCCGGAAAGAGCCCGCTTGCGGGCGTCAAACGCGTGTTCACGATCCCGCTGGTCTACGCCGTCGTCGCCGGGCTGGCCGCCCAGTGGCTCGGCGTCCTCCCGCCGGCGGACTCGGCCGCGATGTCGACGATCCAGACGGTCGGCAACGCCTCGATTCCGGTGATGTTGCTCCTGCTCGGCATCCAGCTCGCGGGCACGAACTTCGGGGCCGCGCTCGGCAGCGTCGTCCGCGCGAACGCGCTCAAGATGGTCGCCGCGCCCGCCGTCGCCGTTGGTGTCGCGCTCGCCGCGACGGCTGCCTTCCAGGGACTCGGTGCGGCCGCTCCGAATCAGACTGTGGCACGGGTGTTCGTCCTCGAATGTGCGACTCCCGCGGCGGTGACGTCGCTGATCCTCGTCGGCGAGTTCTCGACTGGGGACATCGACGGAATCGAACCCGAGTCCTACGTCTCGACGGTCGTGTTCACCTCGACGCTGCTGTCGATCCCGACGCTGACGGTCCTGATCGCGCTCCTGGAGAGTGGCGCACTCCTGTGATTATCGCCCGTCGTCGTGAACGTACTCCAGGGCTCGATAGTACTCGTCCCGATCGACCCGGCCTTCGAGTTGCTTGAGACGCTCGCGGACACGATCCGGTGTCATACCAGAAAATACGTGAT
Source organism: Halapricum salinum (assembly GCF_004799665.1). NCBI lineage: Archaea > Methanobacteriati > Methanobacteriota > Halobacteria > Halobacteriales > Haloarculaceae > Halapricum > Halapricum salinum. The sequence continues at coordinate 2,589,670 of NZ_CP031310.1, read as the reverse complement.
AGATAGTGATAGTTCTTCCCCGTCGCCCATCGACGACGAACAGTGGGCAGAGAATCAGTCTGCGGCAGCTTCCTCGCTGGCAGTTTCGGCGTCGGGATCCTGAATCCAGAGGTCGCCGAACAGGTCGTCCTGCCGGAGTCGGACGTCGCCGCGGTGCGCCAGGAACAGCAGCCCGAGGAACGTCTCGACGCGGGTCCCTCCCGAGTCGGACACTTCCCGGTAGAGCACCTCGGCACGACCGGCGTCGTAGTGTTCGGACACCGCGCCGTAGACGTCGTCGATGATCTCGTCGATGTTCTCGGCGTGGGCCGTCCCCGTCACGTCCGCTGCGGTGGGTTCGTCGTCCATCCGCAGGTCGTCGCCGCTTCGATAGTCGAGTTCCTGGGTCCCCCGGGAGTAGCCGTGTGGCGAGTCGCTGGTGTCGTACTCTCGTGACTCTTTCCACCAGTTGCCCCGCTCGGCGTCTCTGAGTTCGTGGACGAGTTCGTCCAGCGTCTGGGGCATCCCCCGGGCGCGCTTGCGTTCGAGTCGCCGATCCATCTCGGCGTCGAGTTGATCGAACGGATCGACCTCCAACTCCTCGTCGCCCAGCGGCTCCTGCCACGGGTCAGCCTCGTCGAAGGCGTCCTCCTCTGGCTCGTCGTCTTCGAGCATCGCGTCGCTCTTCATTCGGACGAGGACGCTCGCGTAGAACAGCGCCCGCCCCGAGGTCCGCAGGTCGGCCTCCTCCAGGGCGTCGAGGAACTTGTCGGTCACCCGGACGACGTCGATGTCCCACGGGTCGATCTCGCCGTCTTCGGCCAGCTGGACGAGCACCTCGACCGGTTCGACCTCGTCTTCTCCCGGCCCTTCGGGCCCGGGTGGCCCACCGGGGCCGCCCTGATCGCTGCCGGTGACGACGCTCGTTCCGCCGTCCGGGAGGCTACGGGTGTCCTCGCTGGCGGTGTCCCCTTCGTCCGGTGCGTCACGATCCTCGTGGCCTGCGATATTCAGCGGAATATCCTCCTCAGTCATGGCTCACCTCCGGTCCTACTGCTCGCGGCTTCCCCCGCTCGACTTTCGGAGACGCTCACTACCGTTCGCGTCTCCCTGCTCGCGGCTTCCCCCGCTCGACTTTCGGAGACGCTCACTACCGTTCGCGTCTCCCTGCTCGCGGCTTCCCCCGCTCGACTTTCGGAGACGCTCACTACCGTTCGCGTCTCCCTGCTCGCGGCTTCCCCCGCTCGCGTTTCCGCTGCCCTTGCTGCGCTGCGGGCAGCTCTGCTCACGGGTCGCTCCGCTCCCCGTTCGCATTTTCCGCGGTTCTTCGCGACGCTCAGAACCGCGCTAGTCATCTGCCGGAACACCTCCTGTACTCAGGTCGATCCCAGTCACCGCGGAGACGTTGTCCTGTTGCATCGTCACGCCGATGGCGCGCTCGGATCGTTCGAGCAGCGCCGAGCGATGGCTGACGACGACGAACTGGGCGTCGCCGGCGAGTTCGTCGACCATCTCGCCAACGAGGTCGGCGTTGTGGGCGTCCAGAAACGCGTCGACCTCGTCCAGCGCGTAGAAGGGTGCGGGGTTGTGGCGCTGGATCGCGAAGATGAACGCGAGCGCCGTCAGGGACTTCTCGCCTCCGCTCATCGCGTTGAGCCGCTGGATCGGCTTGTCGCCCGGCTGGGCCTTCATCGTCAGACCCCCCTCGAAGGGGTCGTCTTCGTCTTCGAGATGGAGGTGGCCCGTCCCGTTCGAGAGGCGCTCGAAGATGTCCTGGAAGTAGCCGTTGATCGCGTCGAACGCCTCCATGAACGTCTCCTTTTTCTTCGCTTCGTAGGACTCGATCCGCTCGCGGATCCCGTCGGCCTCCTCCTGCAGGGTCGCGCGCTTGTCCTCCAGGTCGTCGAGATCCGCCTGCACGTCGTCGTACTCCTCGATCGCGAGCATGTTCACGGGTTCGAGCTTCTCCATCTCGCTCTCCAGGCGCCCGATCTGGGACTCGACCGTGTGGTGGTCGGGGATCTCCTCGGGGTCGTAGTCGCCGACCTCGCTCTCGAGTTCGTCGATCTCCCAGTCCAGTCGCTCTGCGGTCTCCTCCAAGGAGTCGAGTTTGCTCTGGACGCGCTCGACCGCGTCTCTCTGCTCGTCGCGCTCGTTCTTGGCCGCTTTCAGATCCTCGCGGAGGTCCTCGCGCTCGCCTTTGAGGTCGGCCAGTTCGTCTTCGAGGTCTGCGACTGCGGCCTCTTTCTCGTCGAGTATCTCTTCCTGCTCCTCGATCTTCGATTCGAGTTCGGCGATCTCCTTCTGGCAGTCTGCCTTTCGGTTCTGCGCGGTCTCGATCGTCTCGTGGAGATCGTCGATCGCGTCCTCGGCGTACTCCTTCTCGAGCTGTTTCTCGTTCAACTCGGCGTCGAGATCGTCGACCTTGCTCTGGAGATCGTCGATCGCTTCCTGGATCTCTTCGGCCTCGTCCGTGAGGTCCGGCAGCTCCGAATCCTCGATCTCGGTCTCGAGGTCGTCGATCTCGCTCTCGATCTCAGCGATCTCGTCCGCTTTGGCCTCGATCTCGGCTTCGATCTCGTCCATCCGATCGGAGACTTCCTCGCGTTCGTCTTCGATCGATTCCAGGTCGGCTTCGAGATCACTGATCTCCTCGCGGACGGCCTCGCGCTCGCTCTCGCGTTTCTCGATCTCGTTTTCGATATCTCGGACCTGTTCGGCGGCGTCGGACTTGCGGTCGCGGGCGTCTTCCAGCCGGTCTTCGACGTCCCGGATGTCGCTCCGGATGTCCTGGCGCTGATCTTCGAGGTCGTTGATCTGCTGAGCCACGCGTTCGAGTTTGCCCTCGCTCCCCGCGAACGAATAGCGCGAGCCGCTCTGAGAACCGCCGGTCATCGCGCCGCTCTTCTCGACGAGGTCGCCATCGAGCGTGACGAGTCGAGCGTCGCCCATCAAGTCGCGGGCGGTCTGCATGTCCTCGACCACGAGCGTGTCGCCGAGGACATACGAGAAGACGGCCGCGTACTCGCTGTCGAAGTCCACGAGATTGTACGCGAAGTCCACGACGCCCGGATGGTCGGGTTTGCTCGGTAGCGACCGATGCTGCATCTTCGTGATTGGCAGGAACGTCGCTCGGCCGGCGTTTCGGGACTTGAGGTACTCGATACAGCGCTGGCCGACGCCGTCGTCGTCGACCACGACGTGGGCCATCCGCCCGCCAGCGGCGGTTTCACAGGCGACAGAGTACTTCCCGCTGACACTGCCCAACTGAGCGACCGTGCCGTGGACGCCGTCTTTGCCAGCGTTGAGGATCGTCGTCACCGCGCGGCCGTAAGAGCTGTCGCCCGAATCGTCAGCTTTGGCTTCTAACTGTGCGTACTGCTGCTGTTTCGCGCTGATCTCGTCTTCGATCGAGTCGAGATCCGACTGGAGTTCGCGCTTTTCCTGGGTGAGGTCCTCGACGACCTCGGTGATCGTCTCGCGGTTCTTCTGGGCCTTCTCCAGTTCGGCCTGTAGGTCTTCGAGTTCGGCCTCGATCTCCGGGATCCGCTGTTGGGCCTCTTCGATGGCCTCCTCTTTCTCCTGCTGGGCGTTCGAGCGCCGCCGGGCCTCGTCGAGCAGTCGATCCTGCTCGTGCTGGAGGTCGTTGCGTTCGGATTTCGCTTGCGCGAGATCCTCTTTGCGGGCCTGCAGTTCCTCCCGGACGTCCTCGAACTCCTCGCCTAACTCCTCGATCTCGGCTTCGACCCGCTCTAACTCCGCTTCTTTCTCCTGGATCTCGGCCATCAGCGAGGACTTCTTCACTTTGATCTCGCGGATCTCGCCGTCCAGATCGTCGATCGTCTCCTGCTTGCGGTCGATCTCGACAAACGACTGACGGCGTTCGTTCTCGGCGTCTTCGAGTTTCTCTTCCGCATTGGCGATCTTGTCTTCGAGCCGCGAAATCTCGCCTTTGACCTCCTCGATCTCGCGTTTGAGCTGGAGTTGCTCGTCCTCTCCTTTGCGTTCGATCTCGCGGTTCAACTCCGCGAGTTCGTCTTCCAGCCGCACGACTTTGCCCTGGCGCTCGTCGAGTTCGGCCTGCAGCGCTGCGAGTTCGTCTTCCTTGGTGTCGATCTTCTCGCGAACCTCGCCGAGATCCTCGCGCTTGTCCTCTAACTCCGCGGCCTTGCGATAGCCCTCGTACTCTTCTTTCTGCTCGCGTAGCTCCTGATATTCCAGGGCGGTCTCGCGTTCGTCTTCGAGCTGGTCGAGGCGATCCTGTTTCTCTTCGATGCGGAGGTCGGCCTCCTCGATGCGGTCCTCGACTACTTCGAGTTCCTCGAAGGCGTCCTCTTTCTTGGCGTCGAACTCCGCGACGCCCGCGATCTCGTCGATGATCTGCCGGCGGGCGTAGGGCGTCATGTTGATGATCTCGGTCACGTCGCCCTGCATGACGACGTTGTACCCCTCGGGCGTGACGCCGGCCTGCGCGAGCAGGTCCTGGATGTCCGAGAGATTCACGGAGCGACCGTTGATATAATAGTAGGAGTAGTAGTTGTCGTCGGTCTCCTTGACGCGGCGCTTGATCGTGATCTCCTCGATGTCGCCGACCTTCTCCGTGCCGGCGGCGTTGACGACCTGCGAACGATCGAGGGTTCCGTCGGAGTTGTCGAGGACGACCTCGACGCTGGCCTCGCGCTCGCCCGCGTGTTCGACTTCCTCGTCGGCGTGGCCGGGGTTGTAGATGAGATCCGTCAGCTTCTCCGCGCGGATACCCGAGGTTCGAGCGAGTCCGAGCGCGAACAGCACGGCGTCGATAATGTTGGACTTGCCCGAGCCGTTCGGGCCGCTAATAGTCGTAAAGTCTTCGTAGAAGGGGATTCGCGTCTTCCGACCGAAGCTCTTGAAGTTGTCGAGTACGAGCTCTGTGATGTGCATGGGGGGTCAACTACTCGCTGACGCCAGGTGGGCACCCGGTGGCGTCACGCGATGATGATGTCCGATCCGCTTTCGGTCTGTTCTTCGTCGTCAGTTGCGTCGGGTTCCTCATTGTTAGCTTCTTCGGCCGGCTCCGGTCCGGCGTCCTCGATGTCGGTCTCGGGATCGGGCTCGCCGTCCGGGCTGAACCCGTTGCCGTCGTCGACCGCGTTCTCCAGTTCCCGAATCCTGACCTTGCACTCGACGAGTTCGTCGGTCAGTCCGTCGACGGTCGCCTGTAGCTGATTGACCTGCTCTTCCAGTTCCTCGACGCGGTTGCCGCACATATTCACTACCCCAGCCTCTGCCTGCATAAACCTACGTCAGACATTCACATAGCTGCTGACACTAGTCTGACGAAACGACGACTCGGACACGACGGCCCTACAGCGTCCTCGAGACCGACCCGCGTTCGAGGAACGCCGTCTCGTAACCCTCGTGTCGGGAGAGCGAACACGGCCCGTCGACAGTGACTGTGAGTTCGTCACCACTCGACGGTGCTTCCGGTAGTTCCGCTCGGTAGTGGGCACCCAGCACGGGGCCGATCGCGTCGTCTAGCTGGCCATCGAAGCCGACGCTCTCGATTGTGGCCGACAGCGAGAATCCGGGAATCGAGAAGTGATTGTAGGGCGTCCGCGGCGAGACGAGCAGCGTCGACCCGTCGACTGTGGCCACCATCGTCGCGTCACCGACGCTCCCCACTTCGACGGGCGAGCCCGGGAGTTGCCCCATCCGGGGCGCGTACGACAGCGGCAACATCCCCATCTCCATGGGCGAGACAGCCGCGCTCGAGCCCTTCTGGTCGGGGAACTGCTCGAAGCGAATGTCGTCGCGCTCACTCTGAGCGTACTCGAAGCTGAATTCGGCAGTAATCGACTCACCGAACTGCCCCTGGAAGTCGTCGACGGTAGTCGCACCGACGGCCGGAACGTCGACTTCGACGGTGTAGGTCCCGTCGCCGGACAGTGCCATGTTCTCGCCGAAGTGAAAGCCCATGTTCTGGCTGAGCATGGGCCACGCGCGCTTTTCGTCGACCTCGCTGCCGTCCTGGGTGATGGTGAAGGTGGGCTGGTCGAGCACGGGAATCACGGTTTGCGTCTCGGGATCCCAGGTCGAAGCCATCAGGTGGACGTCCTGGCCGTCCTGGATCTCGGCCAGATTGGTCCGGGTTCCGGTGACGGTCCAGAATCGGTGGGCGTAGGAGTAGAACAGGCCCACCTTGCGGTCGCCGACAGTCTGGGTGCCGATCATCTCCATACCCTCGATATGGGTCGGGTGATAGACCGCGTCCGGCCGATCTTCGAGGACGGACGGGTTTCCGCTCCCGTCAGTCGAGCGCTCTTCGAGCAGTCCGCCACAGCCCGCCAGTCCGGCCGCGACGCCGGTCGCGCACCCACCGAGGAAGGTTCGCCGTCTCATTTGTCGGCCCTCGGGGCTAGACGGACAATAGCGATGTGGTTTCGTGGCGATCGGCTGTCACTGGCCACCGAGCTTTTTCATCTGTAACGTCCAAGGGTGGCCATGGGACTGGTCGGCGACGCCGCCTCTTTCCTCAAAGCCGTCGCCCTGACCGCCTATCGAGAAGAGATTCGATACCCCGCGGCCGCGCTAGCGTACTACGGGTTCGTCTCGTTCGTCCCGCTGTTGCTCCTGGTCGTCGCCGTCCTCGGTGACCAGCTCACGACCCAGCTGGCCCGGATCGCGCCGACGTTTCTCACACCGGAAGTCAGCGATCTGATCGACCAGTCGTTACAGACGGCCACCCACCGGATCAGCGCCGGGTTGCTGGCCGTTTTCGTGTTGGTCTGGAGTGGTGTGAACTTCGTCGGCGACGTGCGGGCTGTCGTCGAGCGGATCGAAGGCGAGAGTAGAGCCGGCGTTCACGCCTGGATTCGCGACGCGATCGGGATCCTCGGCAGCATCGGCGCGGCCATCCTCACCATCACGACGACGACGGTCATTTTTGCCTACACTGGGCGCGGCCCACTCGATTTCGTGGCCGCGTTCGGGAGTCTCTGGCTCCTGCTGACAATCATGTTTCTCCCGCTGTACGTCCTCCCGTCGACGGCCATCACGAAGTCTCGGGACGCCCTCCCCGGCGCGACGACGACGGCGTTCTGCTGGACCGTCATCCACACCGGGATCCAGTTCTACGCAATCAACGCCGGTCAGTTCTCCGTCTACGGCGTCCTCAGCGGCGTCCTCCTCATCCTCACGAGCCTCTATCTCGCCGCCGCGACGCTGTTTACCGGCTTCATCGTCAACTTCCAGTACCACACGAACGAGTCGCCACTGGGCCGTCGATAGCCTGACCGGCGGACACACCTCAGGCCGGCCGCGGAAGCGACCGCCGCTCCCGTGGCGGCACCAGGTAGTTCCCGCGCCGGAGGACGGTCATGTACTGCAAGATCCCGTTGTTGTGTCGCGTGCCGACCCCGCCGGCCTCGGCGGCGTCGGTCCCGTTCATCGCCTCCCGTGTGGCGACGAAATCACCGATCTGCCGCTGGAGTGCCAGAAAGTGGACGCCGGCGTGGCCGTCGTCGGTCGAGTCGAAGTCCCGCCGGAGGATCACGGGCGCGTCGTCCTCGCGGGCCTGGGCGTTCTTCTGGGAGTGGCCGACAAAGCCCATGTCGCGGGCGTCGTCCTCGACGTGGGCCGGACACTGATCCATCCCACTGTCAGTCCCGAGATTCTCGCCCACGCCTTCGACCGTGCCGTTCTCGGCGTGTGCCGGGCAGAACATCTTGCCGACGCGCTGGTAGCGACTGTCCTGTTCGTACCACTGGTCGAGATGGAGGCGGATCTTCGAGATGTGCTGGGTCGTCCCGCCTTCGAACGGCCCCGACTGGATCGTCACGCGATCCTCCGTGGCCTGGTTCTTCTCGAAGCCGGACTTGAATCCCATGTAGAGCGGGGCGTCCTCGTCGACTTCGTCCTCGGGGACGCCATCGACGTCGTCGTGCTCGGCCGGGAGGCCGTCGCCGATGAACCCCGTGCGTCGATCCGCCACCTCGAAAATGCCCGAGAAGTCGGCGTCCATCGCCCGCCCGTTGGCTTGTTCGCGGTTGCCACGGAGTGCCTCCTCTGCTTCGAGGACGACCCGGGCGTGATCGCTGGCGAGGTGGACAATCGCGTCTGGTTCGTCGGGATCTGGATCCTCGAAGTCCGCGAGTGCTCGGGGTCGGGGGAGGTCGACGCCCTCGGACAGGGCCGCGTCGTAACGCTCGAAGTACGCTCGCGAGTAGCCGATCGTCAAGAGCAGTCCCTCGTTGGAGCGTTCGTAGGCGTGTTCGAGACTCTGAAGAGCGTCTTCGACGGTACTGCGGTCGTCGTCGGTCGGTGTTCCCTCACCACCGTACTCCAGATACAGGAGGACGTGGTGGCGGGCGTTGAGCGTGTTACCGTGGTCGTCGGTCGCCAGTGCGTCGTTCCAGGCGTGCTGGCGGGCCGGCAGCGACGAGAGATCGTCTGGCCCCTCTGGAACGTCGACGGTCGGCGTCCCCTCACCCTCTCGCTCCATGCAGGCCGCCAGCGCACTGGCCCCACCGATCGCGACCGCGGCCTTGGCGAACTCCCGCCGAGAGATCCCACGCTGTTGCATACCCGGTCCTCAGGGCTGGGCGAAAAAGGTCGTTGCGGTCACCAGGCAGGTCATCCAGAGCTCAGATCGGGTCGTCCGGGTCGTGAATACGGGCCATCCGCCGGGCTTCGCTGGCGTACTGCTCGCGGTCGTCAGGATCGACGGTCCCGAGTTGCTGAGGTTCGACGTCGAGAGCAGCCGTCGTCTCCCGACGATCGCCCGAGAAACTGGTCAGCGCCCGCTCTTTTCGGAAGTAGTGCTCGCCGTCGGGCGTCGCGTAGACGAGGATGATCAGATTTTGTTCGTCGTCGGAGTAGGTGCGTTCGACGAGCCAGACCCGGACCGTGTCGTCGTCTTCGGAGGCCATACCGGACAGAGAAGCCCCGCGGGCAAAAGTCACTCCCCGGGATGATCCGGTTCGGTCGGGCCAGTGAGATCGAGTGGACGAATCCACATCGCCCAGACCAGGAGGACGCCGGTAGCGTAGCCGCCGTACCAGATCATCGACCCGAGGGTCGCATAGCCGAGTTCGGTGAGCACGTACTTCGTGACCCCGGGGACGAGCACCATCGCCGCCAGGATCAGCCCGCCCGTGAGCATCTGGGATCGATCCATTACCCGTCTCTCGGGGCTGGATCGACTTGTACCTGTTCAGATCCCGTCGCGAATCGACGCCGCGACCTGGGCTCTCGCAGTCCACTCGCGATGGCGCTGGTCGAATATCTCGCGGGCGCTGGCGGCCGCTTCCGCGTCGACCTCGAACGACAGGCTCGGATAGACGACGTCAGTCAGCACCAGTGGGTGGGCCGGGGCCGGAGCGACACCCTCGGGACCGTCCAGCGGGTCGGAAGCGAGCACGCGGTCGATTCGGTCGAGCGTCGCCGCCCCGGTCGCCACGGCTTCGAGAACCGTCACGAGCCGTCTGACGAGCTGGCGGGCGAACCCGTCCGCACGGAACTCACACACGAGAAACTCATCCTCGCGTTCGACCGAAATAGAGAGGTCCCGAACCGTCCCCGTCTCGTCGGGCGTGAGATTGTGGAAGTCGTGCTCGCCCGAGAGCGCGGCCGCAGCCTCGCGAGACTGGGCCAGGGCAGCCTCGGGCGCGTAGAGATAGTAGGTGTAGCCGCGCTCGACGGCGTCGTGGGTCGCATGAAACCCCTCTGGGGCGTCCGCGGCCGCCCAGGCACGAACGCTGGCCGGGAGTTCGCTGTTGAACGCCGCCGGGGAAAGCCACGCTGGAGCCTCGAAGGCGACGGTCTGGGCGAGCGCCGAGACGCCGGCGTCAGTGCGTCCGGCTGCGGCGTATCCCGGTGGTACGTCGCCATCGAAGGCGACTCCGAGATCCCGAAGGGCGTCCAGAAGCGCGTCGGCGACCGTCGACACGTCGGGCTGGCGCTGGAAGCCGTGGAAGGGGCGGCCGTCGTAGGCGACCCTGAACGCGCGCATTGGAGTCGATTCGTCGGATGGCCACTTGAGGGATTCGACCGCTCTATCGTCGCCCGAACGTGGCGATACCCCTCACGATTCAGTCTGGAAAAACGATAGGGTCGCCCGGATTGTGAACTACGCCAAGACGGTCGCCTCGCTACGCTCGGCGCTGCGACTCGTCTAGTTCAAATCCGCGCTCTTGCAGTGCTGTCGCTCGCCTATTTGCTCACGACAGCAAATGGGGTCGCCCGGATTTGAACCGGGGGTACGGGCACCCAAGGCCCGAAGGTTACCAAGCTACCCCACGACCCCGCATCCTCTCCTAACAGTGAGGGGTGGTAAAGCGTTTCGTTGCGGCCCGAAAACACATACCCTCGCGAGGCGACCATTCAGGCATGGTCACGTTCCTCGAAATCGGGCTGGTCCTCCTCGTACTCGCGATCGTCTTCGGCGCGTACAAGGTCGTCAAGACGATCAAACCGTTCGTCTGGAACGCCGTCCTCGGACTGGTCGTGTTCGTCCTCGCTGATCTCCTACTGGGACTATCGATCGCGATCACACCAATCTCGCTACTTGTCGTCGCAATCGCCGGCGTCCCAGGCGCGCTACTGGTGATCCTGCTGTCGTATCTCGACGTCGCGTTCGTCGCCGCGCTCGTTCTCGCCTAGGCCGGCGGCTGCAATCCCCAGATGACCGCGATCCCGATCGTCGTCACCACGGCCAGAAGCGCCTGCAGCGGCGCGCCCACGCGAACGTAGTCCGTGAATCGATACCCACCCGGGCCGTAGACGAAGAGGTTCGTCTGGTACCCCACGGGCGTCATGAACGCCGTCGAGGCCGCGAACGTTACCGCGAGCACGAACGCGAAGGGATTTGCTCCCAGTTGGGTGGCCGCCTCGACGGCGACGGGGATCATCAACACCACCGAGGCGTTGTTCGAGATGACGTTCGTCAGGACGGCGGTGACGACGTACATCAACCCGAGGACGAGGATCGGCGGCAACGACGGCGCGAGCGCGACGATCCCGTCGGCGATCAGCGCCGCGCCACCCGTGACCTCCAGGGCGATCCCGAGCGGGATCACACCAGCCAGCAGGATGATGACGTCCCACTGGACCGAATCGTAGATCTCCGTCGGCTTGAGACAACCCGTCAGGATCATCCCGAGTGCACCGCCGAGCGCGGCCGTCGCGATGTCGATCGGCGTCAGCGCGGCCAGCCCGACCACGGCAGCGACGAGCCCGACCGCGACGGGGATCTTCGACTGGCGGTAGTCTGGCCGCTGGACCTCCTGTGCCACGATGAAGTTGCGGTTGTTGTTCAGACGGTCGATACTGTCGGCGGTCCCCTGGATCAACAGCGTGTCCCCCACCCGGAGCCGCGTGTCTTCCATCCGCTCGTGGATGATCTCCCCGCCACGCCGGAAGGCCAGCACCGTCGCGTCGTAGCGCTGGCGGAAGTTCATGCTCGCCAGCGTCTCCCCGACAAGTGTCGATCCCGGCGCGACGACGACTTCGACGAGGTTCTGGGCCTCGTTCTCGGCGGCCTCTAACTCCTCCTCTGTGACCTCGACTTCCGGCAACAAGTCGAGGCCGTCGACGTCCATCAGTTCGACGAGCGTATCGCGGTCGGTCCGGACGGCGAAGACGTCGCCCGGCTGGATGACTTTCGGCCCGAGTGGTTCGAGGAAGACCGCCTCGTCGCGGATCAACTGCACGAGGTCGACGTCGAAGTCGGTGTCCTGCAACGCGGTCTGGACGGTCTGGCCGACGATCGGTGAATCCTCTCGCACGACGACCTCCGTCAGGTAGTCGGCCATCTCGAACTCCTCGGTGAGGTCCTCGGCGGGCTTGATCCGCGCGGGCGTGAGCCAGCGCCCGACGGTCATCAGATAGGCCATCCCGACGAGCATGACGACGATCCCGAGGCTGGTGAACTCGAACATCGAAAACTCGTCGAGGGAGGCGATCCCCAGTTCGCGGCCGAGCCGGCCCGTGATCTCGCTGGCGAGGATGTTCGTCGACGTCCCGATCAACGTCAGCGTCCCGCCGAACATCGACGCAAAGGACAGCGGCATCAGCAGTTTCGATGGCGAGGTCTTACCCTTCTGGGCGAGGTCGGTCACCATCGGCAGCAAGATTGCGACGGCGGCGGTGTTGTTGATGAACCCCGAGATGGGACTGACGAGGCCGATCGTCGCGCCCAGTTGTTTCGTCTCGTCGTCGCGCGTATACGCGGCGATCTTCGAGCCGAGGATCTGGATCACACCCGTGCGCCGGACGCCCGCGCTGAGGATGAACATCGCCAGCACGGTGATCGTCGCCGTGCTCGCGAACCCAGAGAGTCCCTGGGAAGTCGCGCTGACGTCGCTACCGGGCTGGGTGAGGACGTAGATCGGCTCGGCGAGCAGCCCCCACGTCGTCAGTTGCTCGGTGACCGGCTGGACGAGCAACAGCGTGACCAGAATTCCCAGCGCGGTGACGTCGACCGGGACGACCTCGGTGACGAACAGCGCCAGCGCTGCGAGGATGATCGCGAAGACGACGAGGACGCCTGCCGAGAGTCCGAACAGTGCCACTGACGGGGTGGAGTGGCGCCGGGTTCAAATAGGTAGCGAGGGCAGGACTGCGATGTGGTGTGACGAGTGGCCCAGTTCGTGCATCTCGGTTGCGGCCAGTGTCATGCTATGGACTTCCTGTTGTCGTGTTTATTTCAGCGTCGGGGATCACGGGTAACTCATCTTTCGAGGTGGCAAAATCCGGGTCGTATGGTATGCTGCTCTCCATTTCAGTATGGGAATAATATTCGACTTTGAATTCATCAATCTGCCAGAACCCATCAGAATAGATGATTATATGTTCGGGTAGTTTACTGGCTGAAAGCGAAAACCGAGGGGATCTCGTTTCGAGTCGGTCAAAACGAGTTGAATTGAGGACAGTCTCATTCTCGCTATAGAGATACACCCTGAGGTCCTCAAAAGAGTGCTGTTCCCCTTCTCGTGCATAATTGACGATCTGACCTTCTATCGTGAAATCCCCCTCGGATACGTTGAACGACCCTTCAAATTCAATCGACGTTCCCTGTGTCGAAGTTGAGGTGTACCACTGACACCCCGAAGTAACGATCACGATAGCGACCAGGCCGAGGTAGAGTTGCTGTTTCATCGTTTACGGAAGCTGAATTGTAGATAGTTCCTGCAGGCTGAACACGTGGTAAGCAGCTGAATTATAGTATATGAGCGACTGAGGCCTCCAGCCTTTGCGCATTATACTCCACGTTTCCGTCGGATCACCGCGAACTATCACTCTTTCCACAGTGTCATCATCTCTACTGCCACGATACACTTCCCCGAACGGCAACGGCCCGTCGTCGTCGGCCTCCCCGATATGGAACGAGTGGCCCAGTTCGTGCATCTCTATTTATGACTGATCGATTTGTGTCGGCCAGGATCCCTGAGCTTCTAGCTGGGATAGGTATTTTGGCAAGTTCTCTTGTTTGTACCAAACCCATTCTGAGAAGGTTGTCCCGGAACCCTGCATCTCGGGTGCATCCTCAGAGATATCGTGTCCGAGCCCCCTCCGGACACTTCTAAGATACGACGCTATCCGAAGGTGTTCTTTCTCTCCGTAAACGACTTCCCAGTCACCAGCAGAAATATAGATGTCAATCGCCTTCTCGTATGCGTTGCTTGCTTCTTCCTTCTCTGCAACGGTTCGAAGATCGCCGATAAATTCGTGCCATGCACCTCGACGGAACGGAACAAATGAGTTTTCGTCCCACTCTCCGGAATCAATGTAATTGAGGTAATCTTCAGCCAGTAGAGTACCTAGTTCACACCTGTTATTCACTCGGTACGTGTCGCCAACGAGACGATAACAGGTGGCGGCGTTGAGTAACTCTCCAAGAGCGGACACCGTTTTATCAGCACCAGGGAATGTATGCTCAGTCACGACTCCGGCATATTCATGAGCTGAAGCTGTGTAGTAGTTTCCAGCAGCCTGGAGCCGATCGGATTGACGTAATTCCTCTGCTTTCTTTGAGAGGTTTCTTGCTTTTTCTTTCATTTTAGCAGTCGATATCCCTTGTTGGATCGTCATCTTCAATATCCTCTTCCATATCATCTACAGCATCATCCATTGAATCGTATAGTCTGTTGCTGTCAGTTAACTGGGTGATGAGCTCAAAGACGACATCCGAAAGCGTCGGATCAAGATTCTTATGGAGTTTAATAACCGCAGTCTTTCCGCCTTCGAATCGTTTTAGTAGATATCTACGGTTTCCGAAGTCGAGTATTCGATCTGGGTTTTTAATGATCTCTTTGAGTTTCTCGTAGCTGTTAATCGGTTTCTCATCTCGGAGCGTATGCTCCGGATTGTCAGGGCCAGAATTTCGCTTGTTCTCAGTCTCTACAACGAAATCCTCGCCGTTACAATTTGATTCAGACGCATCATGTTCGACTGGGCGGGAAAATTCTTCTGCCGCCATCAGCGTGCTGCCGATCACCGTCAGCACGACCGTCTTGTCACCGATATTGCCGATGATGTAATCCACGGGCCCCTGCCGATCGATCGTCCGGCCGTTGTTGACGGAATTTGTCGTTGCTCTAGAATTTATAGTTCCAGTTTTCTTGACTATATAGTTCAGAGAGGGCATCTGAGAGATACCGTTCCTTGAAATCTATCCAGTCAGTCAGTTTGTGGCCGGGTCTGAGAACAGTATTCAATTCGTCAGCAGCAGTATCAGTCTCTCGAAAAACAATTTTTGTGAAAGCAGACACTGCCAGATGATACTGCTCAAATGACGCTGTGTCAGGATTGCCAGCATCGCAATATACAGACCTTGCTTGATCATAAGCAGACCCAGCACCAGGTAAACCCCCAACTGTGCGAAAATCACCTTCAAACTCAAACCAGATGCCGCGGACCGACTGATCGTAGCTATGTTCTTCCTGCGGGAGATCCATAGCCTCCTTAGCGATCGCCTCGGTCATATAAACTCCTTGCCAGCAATGATTAGTACACTGTTCGGTTGACTTTTGGAATCGAAAACAGGCAGCTCCGACAAGGAGATTCCTGAGACCGCTAGCTGCTGACACCGAATGCGTAAGGCCATTTTCACCAAGGAACTCATATGCAGCTTGGGTATATGACGTTGCAGCATTTTCGAACTGCCCGTTTTTATGATATTCCTTGGCTCTGTTTTCCTTGTGTTTGCCAGATTTTCGAGTCATTGTCAACAATTAATTTCTGTTACGTGTTCATCAATTGCGTCTTTAGCTTCGTCTTTAGAGTCAAAGAATTGTTCCCCATCATCAACATCAGTGAGGAACGTTTTAACAAATCGCTTCGCAAAATTATTTACCATCTTTCCTGATATCTCTTCTACGACTGGCAGAAGAACGATTACTGTCCACTGGTTTGGACCAACTTTCTTGATATAATACCGTTTCCCATTAGCCGTTTCAAGAGCCGCTTCACTCCCATCGTCAAGTAACTTTTTCACAGTTGACCGGTCATCATATGGTTTCTCAGGAGTGTTTTCGGGATTACGTGTGTAGTGATCTTCTTCGTATTCAAGATCAACTGTCTCAGCTTGATTACACGGATCGTTAGTGAATCCATCCGTTGACGCCGCCATCAGCGTGCTGCCGATCACCGTCAGCACGACCGTCTTGTCACCGATATTGCCGATGATGTAATCCACCGGTCCCTGCCGATCGATCGTCCGGCCGTTGTTGACGATCGTACTGACCTCACTCTGAGTGAGTTCCGTCGTCGCTGAGATATATTCCCAGCCGTAGCCCCGCGTGAATCCGCCGTTCGTCTCAAGGTGGCCTTCCGTGAGCAGAATCTCACCGGAATTGTAGCTCTCCTGTACTGGAGTTGCGTATCGTGGAGCTTCGTAGGTCCGCGTCGTCCCGTCAGAAGTTATGACAGAGTATACTCGTTGACCGATATCGATAGTGACTGCACCCGTGATGAGGATACCCAAGATTACCTCCCCTGCGGGGGTTGGTTCCGCTGAAGCAACAGGCACGAACGGTGTGAGTCCAGCAGCATTCATTCCGATCCCCGTCACTTCGCCACTGGAGTCTTCGAATTTGAGTCCTATCGAGAGGGAGTTACCATTTTCATCTACAGCTGTAGCTGTAATATTTCTAGCGTCGGAGGGTATAGAGACTCCAGTTATGCTCCGTTTATTCTCAGACACTTCTCGTCCAGAGTATTGGACTTCTCCCCATTCACCCTGTTTTGATTTCACTTCATATGTGAGTATTAGACGGTGGATCCCCGACTCATCGGTAGCAGTAACACCCCTACTTCCCCCGAATAATGTTGGGTTGAAAGTTACATTTATTGACGGGAAAGTATTCTCAGTTCGAGGCTGCGGATCTGCAAAGTCTCCGAACTGATCGCCATCGGGATTCCGATCCACAGGATTACCACCAAACCGATATTCCGCTAAATCTCCCAGTCTATCTTGATCTGTGTCTCTCAAATTCGGATTCGTAGAATACACCCGGCTCGAACCATCCACTATAATGTCGACACCACTCATCTCCTGGCCGTCAGTCAGACCATCACCGTCACTATCGGCCAGCCACGGACCAGTGCTGACTTCCTCGTAATATCGAGCGTACGGAGAGCACCCCTGGCAACTCTGTAATTCCTGCTCGTTCGAGAGCCAGTAGTCCGTTCGGTCACGACCAGCTATTTTCAGAACGTAGTACTGGCCAAGTCCATCATGTGACTGGTCGATCTTGAGATCGAAGTCGTCCGTGCCGTCATCGAGAGCCGGGTCCCAGGGCTGGAATTCGAGATCGTCCCGGAGGAGACCCATTTGATCCATCGTATATGCGGAGCTAAGAGTTCTGAACGGGTCTTCGAACGAGAGATTCGCCGAGAACGAGTTCCGCAACAGCTCCTCGTGTTCAGCAGTCACGTAATACGTCTGCTCACTCGCCGGATCAGTCTTCAGTCGCTTTTCCTCAGCATCATCGACGCCATCGTCGTCGCTGTTATATTCCTTCGGATCAGACGTGAACCGGACTGTCTCATCAGGAGTCTCATCTGGTGAGGCCCATCGATACGGGACCGTCTCACCCTCTGAATTCGTCGTTGTCGTCACAGACACTCCCCAGCCGTATAGTTCAGTATCGTCTTCGAGACCATCTCCATCGGTGTCTGCTTCCGTCGGGTCTGAGAGCCATGGATATCCGTAAAATCCATCGCTTGAGTCGACCAAGACGCCCTCATTGACATACGTCGATGGATCTACCCACTCGTACTCAGATGTCCGAACCACTCCGGCGTCAATAACAGTTCTCTGAGTAGCATCTGGCGCAATCACCTTCGTCGTATTGATAACTTCGACACCATCAGGAAGACCGTCTCCATCTGTGTCGAATCCTGGGTTTGATCCATCGGACTCGGTCGCGGTACTCGTAGACACCACACCATAGTTCCGCAACGGCAGGTGCTGCTCCTGCAGATCGGGAATCCCGTCACCGTCGGCGTCTTCCAACTGCCCACCAGTGATCGTAATATTGTTGACCGAGATCCACGAGGTCGTGTTCTGACGCTGGTAGGTCCAGCGGCCGTCGGCCTGCAACGAGATGTTGACCGTCTCGCCAGCGAAATCGCTCACGTCGGCGGTCGTCACGGTGTCGATCGTACGGGTCTGGCCCGACCAGTCATTCTTGAGTGCTGCGACCGTCCGCGACTCGCTGCCGTTTTCGACGACCAGCTTCATCGCCGCCCCGGACCACTCGGCGTTGATCTGGGCTTTGACGTGCGTCGTGACCAGCACGTTCGAGTCCTCGGGGACGTCCAGCGTCACGGTCCGATTGAGATAGCGCATTCGGTTGGTCTCTTCCTGCACGGTAGCCCACCCGTCCTCTACGTCACAGAATCCCTTCGCCGGGGTGTCTCCGTACGGGCCACCGCGCGGATCGTTCCGACAGGTCCACGCCGAATCGTCCAGCGACATTCCCTCGAAGTCTTCCTGGTAGATAACGGACGTCTCACCCGTGACGACGGCCTCCCGCATTCGGGTGAGAAACGCCTGGTACGCCCCTTCGTCCAGCACGGTATAGGTCGAGAAGTGGCTCGTGTTCGCGCTGATCGTGTCGGCGTCGGGATCGACCGCCGACGGGAGTTTCTCGTAGCGCTGGAGCGTCTCGTTGAAGCGATACACCGAAAGTGCTGACTCGTTGGTCGAGATCTGACTCTCGTTGTACTCGAACGTGAGTGTCGCGCTGTCGATCTCACCCTCCGTCTCGAAGTTTGCGAAGGTTCCTTCCGCGACGGAGACGTTCCGAGCCAACGGGCTCTCCTCGGCAAATCGGGCGTGTGTCGGCTTCTCGATAGTGGTAGTCGCGACAGCATCACCCTGACCGGTCACTTCGACGCTGACGCCCAGCGACTCGTTTTCGACACTCGACGTGTAGGTTTCGTTTCCGTCGAGGACGCCATCGTCGTCGGTGTCGGGATCGGTCGGCTCAGTATTGTACGGCGCCGCTATCTCCACGCCGTCGTCAAGCCCGTCGCCGTCGGTATCAGACTCGAACGGATCCGTCTCGTTGTCGAGTTCCTGCGCGTCGGTCAGTCCGTCCTGGTCGGCGTCGGCCAGCTGGGGTACGGTTCCGGCGTCGCTTTCTTCAGCATTGGTCAATCCGTCGTCGTCGAGGTCTTCGCTGCCATCGTCGAGGCCGTCCCCATCTGTATCAGGATCGAGCGGGTCCGTCTCCGTGAGGTGCAGTTCGAATCCGTCGTTAAGGCCATCTCCGTCGGTGTCTGCCTCCAGCGGGTCTGTCCCGAGTTCGAGTTCTCGAACCGTCTGGAGAGCGTCACCGTCGAAGTCTTCTGCGCCGTCGATCACGCCGTCGTCACTCTCGTCGGCGTCGGTGACTGAGGCATCGCTGTCAGGGGCGAGCGGATCAGTCCCGAGTATCTCCCGTTCGTACGTGTCGTTGAGACCATCGCCATCGAGGAGCAGCGTCGCGTGCCCGGTTTCACCGACCTTCTCGTCGCTTTGACCAGCGTGTGCAGGCGGGCCGCCGTTTCCGTTCCCGCCGGACCTAGCATGCGACGGCGGACCGCCGCGTCTGTCGTCACTATGCGGTTCGTTACTACTCGTAGCAGCCCCCGACTGGACGACGACGGTCACGTTGGCCGTTCGGTCGGAAAGTCGAACGGTCGTACTCAGGGTCGCGTTCCCGGCGGGGCCGACCCCGAGTGTCGAGACGTTGGTCGTCGTCCGTTCCTGCCCGTCGACGAACACAGTCGCAGTTTCGATCGTCTCCGGACGAACTGATCGAACGAGCGCACTGACAGTCCGGTTGGCAGAGCCGTTTCGAACAGGATCAGCGCGATTCGTGATCGTAACCTCCGGCGAGAGAGAGCCGTCGAGTCGGTCCAGAACCTGCTGGGACTGCGTCCACGCCTGTCGGAAGTGAATCACAGCCTGTGCGCGATGATCGAGTGCGCGCTCGGCGTCGGCCGTCCCCGCACGGTCGAGTTCCGAGAGGCCACGTTGGTACGCGCGTCGGGCATTGTCCAGATGCGCCTGGGAACTCCTGAGTGTTCCCCGGTGATCGATTCGGTCGCGCGCAAACGCAAGCGCCTGCTCTGCATCTCGGACTGCACGGTAGGCAGTCTTATTATCAGCACCAGCCAGTAGAACGCCTGCTCTGGTTGCATTCGCAGCGGAGTCAGGATCAGAAACATACCGTCGGAGGTCGCGTAGTGCTTGCGCATCGCTCCTGAAGACGCTACTCGAATTGACGCGAGTCGGTCCCCTGTAGTGATACAGCGTCGACACCAGGGTGTCGTTGATCGGGTCGCTCGCTTCAAGCGTTCGTACCCGTTCGATAGCCCGAATCTTCAGAACGATCGCTGGATCGTCGCTCGTATTCACGAGTGACTGCTGTGCAATCTGCGATCCAGTATTCGACTGAAGACTGGTGTCGTCGCTGGTGTTCGTCTGCGCGCTCACTGCAGGCGCGAACATCGATACTGTCAGTAGTACGGCGAATACGGCCGCACCCAACCCACCCGAATCAATAGAATCTCGCCCTCAACACATGATAAAAAAACTTTTGGTGTGAAATTTTCACATAGCCACCATATTATTCCCACGACGGCGTTACAAATCAGGCACGGCCGTCGTCAACGACCCGGTGCCACGAACACTGGCGATGGCAACCTCGATGGGGTCGATTCGGGTCCGGGAGTCGCCGTGCTCGACGACCAGCACCATCCGACCCTGCTCGGCCCATTCAGCGCCGGATTGGCGTCGCAGGACCTCCGCGAGATAGCCCGCGACGCCGACGACGTGGGCCGTCAGCAGCATCGACTCCTGGTCGGTCTCGTCGCCCAGCTCCACGCCCTCGAAGCGCTCGCGATCGACCTCCGCATCGAGTAGCTCCTCAAGGCGCTCCAGCGAGTCGATCGAGAAATCGAGGTCGTAGCTCGGCCAGCGCTCTGCGAGGTCTTCGGCCCCTTCGCGGAGGCGCTCAGCGGCGTCGTCGATCTCCTCGTCGCTGGCGACGGTCTCGATGTCCGCACGGTCCAGATCGACCGGCGTCTCGCCGTCGCCGGCCCGCCCCGAGAGATTCAGGCGGTCGGCCAGCGCGTCGTGCATGCCAGTAAAGGTCGACGCCCCGGTGAGACAGTCCTCGGCGACCTGGAAGACCGTCACCGTCGCGCCGGCGGCCTCGCTCTCGGGACCCGACGGAACAGTAATGGTCCAGCCGACGCCGGTCTCCTGCTGCCAGGTGCCGTCCTGCTGGCGGACCAGTACCTCCCCGAAGTAGCTCCCCAGCTGTGTCACAGTATCAGTAAAGACCTGCGAGTCGTAGTCCTCGCCGCCGAATTCGACGTCCTCGAAGCGCTCGGGGTCCCACTGCTCGTCGACGAGATCGTCGAGGTTCGTCAGCGATTCGAGGGTGTAGTCGAGTTCGTACTCACCCCAGAATTCCACGAGGTCCTCGGCCTGGGCGACGAACTCCGCCCGCGGGTCGTCCTCGGGAATCTCCTCGATTCGGGTGGCGTCGTCCTCGTGTTCCTCGGCCGTGTCTTCGGCCTCGGTGATGAACGCCGCGGCCTCTTCTGCCATGTCCGGGCCGTCGCTGACCGTCTCGGTGGTGAGGTGATCGAAGCCCGACTCGTCGTCGGCCGTCAACGGCCTGGACGCGTCCGATTCGTCGCCTGGGGACGTCCCAGCGGCGCTCTCGGCCGTAGTCGCCTCGGCGTCCGGTCCGTCAGCCGGTGTCGACTCGGCCGCTGTCGTCGGCTCGGTTCCCGTCTCGTCGTCGGTCGTCTCAGTCTCGCTCGCTGGCTCGGAGTCCGAATCGGTCGCCTCGCCTCCGCTCGTCTCGGTTGGCTGTTCGGTTTCGGCTGTCGGTTTCTCACTCGGCTGCGTGGCTGTCGAGGTTCCGGTCGACACTGAATCGGTCGCGACCGCCTCGTCTTCCTCGCCGGCTGACTCTTCGGCGTCGCCACCGCCGAGCGCCGACCGAATTGCATCGAGCAGCCCCATATTTGAGCGGTCGCAGGCGTGTCAGATAGGGGTTTCGTCACGCCGTCGAACACATCAGGTATTTTTATAAGTATGGACTCTGTCACTTCCACCGATGTCAGGGTCGAACGATCCGAATCAGGGTGGACAGCAGCCGAATCGTGGTGGCCCGTCCCGACAGAATACGGGCGCAAATCACGGCGGACAACAGCCGAATCAGAGTGGACAATCCCGGCAGAGTACAGGCCAGAGCCAGGGGCGAGGGGCCGCACAGCAAGCACCCCGGGGCCAGCAACGGCGACAGCCGCCGGGCGGTGGCGGGAACGCGCTCGACGCGCTCGGCGATGGCGAGCCGAACAAGTATCTCAAAGGGATCATCTCGACGATGGCCACGGTCGGCATCTTGCTGGGTGTGCTGGTCTTTCTGCTCGGCGCAATCGGTGGATTCGCCGTCCTCCCCGGTGCCTACGACGACGCCAGACAGGAGATCGAACAGCAGGCGTCCGACACGGGTGTCCCGGGCAGTTCACAGGTGAGTGCCGACTACATCGACAAAGTCGAGTCGAGCACCTACAAGACGCTCAACGGCTATCTCGTGAGCCTCATCGCACCGTTCATCGCGTTCCTGATGGCGCCGATATTCGGCATCGCCGTCGCATTCCAGATGGACGACGGGTCGAAAGTTCAAACTGTAGCGGCGGGTACGTTCGTGGGTGCGATCCTCTTTATGATCCTCGCGACGTTCATCGCGTCGCTGTCGATACCCGACGCGACTGCCTTCCTCCCCGACGGCCTCGGTGAGTTGGCCACCGCGCAGATGGACGTCTCGACGGCACTCGGGTCCGTCCAGTTCCTGAACCTGCTCATCGACAGCGTCGTCGTCGGGGCCGTGACCGCCGCGGCCGCCGCTGCGACGACCTTCTCGATCGACAACTTCGTCTCGGCCTGATCAGGCCGCTTCGTTCTCGCGGAGTTCCAGTTCCGCGACGACCTCGTAGGGGTCGGCCGCTTTTCGGATCTGATCGAGAATCAGGAAGGCGTCAGTCGGCGAGAGGAAGTGCCGACAGACCGCCCGACCCAGATCCGTCGGGTCGAGCCCGTCGATGTAGTCGTACTCCAGCAGTTTGCCGATGGCGTGTTTGGTCGGGATCTCGCCGAGCATCCGGGCGTTCAACCGCTTTGCCTGCGGGCCGGCGACGACGAGATTCGCCAGCGTCTCCTCGACGGCGGCGTTCTCGTCGTAGCGAGTCATCACCGACTCCATCTCACCTTTGAGGAGCTTGAACGCCACCTCGTCTTCGGTCATCTCCTGGCTGTTGTGATAGGCACAGTCGGGCTCGACCAGTAGATAGACCGTCCCCTTGTCGTGGTAGTCCGGCCGGCCCGCTCGGCCGAGCATCTGGTGAAATTCCTGCACCGTCAGCCACTCGATGCCCATCGCCAGCGAATCGAAGATCACCTGCGACGCCGGGAAGTCGACCCCTGCCGCGAGCGCCGCAGTCGTGACCACGGCCGCCAGCTCCTGCTCGGCGAACTGCTTCTCGACGCGCTGGCGTCGCCTGTTGTCCAGGCCGGCGTGATAGGGTGCAGAGGAATACTGGAGTTTCCGTGAGATCTCGTGACAGCGCCGCCGGGAGTTGGTGAAGATGATCGTCTGTCCCCGGTAGCCCTTCGAGGACTTGGTGTCGAAGGCACGTTTCGTGAGTTTGTCCTCCAGATCGAGTTTCTCGTAACCGTCGGCGAACGTGACGTGGCGTTCGATCGGCACGGGCCGCTCCTCGAACTCGATGAGCTGCGCCCCGAGAGTCTCGGCCAGTTCGGATGTGTTGCCGACTGTGGCCGAGAGGTAGATCCACTGGGTGTCGCCGTGGTCGTGGGGGCCGGCTCGGCCGTCGTGTTTCTGGGCCACAGTTCTATCGACCTCGCAGTAGTACTTGAGTCGCGAGATCAGACCATCGAGGCGGTGGCCGCGCTCGCCCTCGCCGAGGGTGTGGACTTCGTCGATGACGACCGTGCCGATCGTCCCCAGGTCCTTGCCCGTTCGGAGGGCGTGATCGATCCCCTCGTAGGTCCCGACGATGATGTCCGCACTCGGGTCGAAGCGGTTGTCGTCGCCACTGATCCGACTCGACCCCACGCGCAGCGAGACGTCGCAGATGTCGCCGTACTCCTCGCGGAAATCGTTGTACTTCTGATTCGCCAGCGCGACCAGGGGAACCAGAAACAGCATCTTGCCCTTGTTGTTGAGGACGCGGTCGATCCCAGCCATCTCGCCGACGAGCGTTTTGCCTGTTGCCGTGGCGGAGACGACGAGCTGGTCCCGGCCCTCCGTCGCGCCGTTCTCGACGGCCAGACTCTGCACCGGAAGGAGGGTGTCGAAGCGACCTTCGAGCTTGCTCTGGATCCCGGGGTGAAGATTCAGCGAGTCCGTGGGGACGAGGTCGACCTCGTCCACCGTCGCGGAGATTTCGTCGAATTTGGTGAGATCGGGATCGAGTTCACCGGAGAGGAGGTTCGTGATCCGGTCGAGGTCCTGCACGTCGAGCAGGAGTTCTTCCAGCCGGTCCCGGGCGCTCCCTGTCACGTCGCCGTGATAGGCGAGTTCGCGTTCGAGTTCGGTGATCGCACAGTCCGGACAGATCTGCTCGTCGTCGGCCTGTATCGCCGTCTCGGAAGTGATCGGAGAGTACTCGCCGGCAGAGGCACAGTACCGGCAGGTTCGGACGACCTTGGCGTCGAGTTGGTAGCCGTCGAGCATCTCCCGGACGCGGTCGCGGCCGCGCTGGGTGGTCTGCTCTGAGATTCGAATGCGGGTCGCTCGGCGGGCGATGTCCACGAACTGGTCGGGGCTGCGCGGCTCCTCGCTGGACCCCTGTTTCACGCGGAGGCGGGCGGGGCGAGGCCCGGCGCTGGTCTCTTTGAGTTCGAGGATCGCGTGGAGCACGCGCTGGCCGTCTCGGAGGACGGCGACCTGGAAGTTCGCACCCTGCTCGTGGAGGAACAGCGTGTCCACCTGGGCGACCTGCTGTGACACGAATCGGTGTACGAGACAGGGCTATTTCAGGGGTTCGGAGTCGGATGAGGCGGAGCGTTTCACTGTTGTCGGACGCGCTTGACATCGGTCGCGACCTGGAGGAAGTGTCCGACGAGGAGGAGACCGAATCCGAGAAGACCGGGAAGCCACCGGATGAGGAGCGTCACCCACGTGCCATCGTCACCTGCCGAGTCGTAGCTCGTGCGGTCGACGACGTAGTACTCGCCGTCGACTTGGATCAGTTCGTTGGCGTCCCGAATCTCGTCGGTCGTGCCGAAAGTCCCCTGCTCGATCGCCTCACGTGCATCCACAGAAGCGCGATCGATCGGCGTGGAGATTCGATCCATCGCGGTGCTCGCGTCGACGGGGTCGTGCCCGTAGTGGACACGTCCGTCGCTGCGCTCTCGTTCGACAGGCTCGAAGAACCCCTCGTCGTGAACGTAGACGTACGAGTACGAGCGCTCGATGAACGACGACGGGCCGGCGTAGACGATCCCACCATCGTCGTAGACTGCCTGTTCGAGGATACATGCCCGGGTGATCGGAATATCTAGACACGCAGCGTCTGAATCGATAGAAAAGATCTTCTCGGACGTTTCGAGCGTCCCGTCTTCGGTCACCGTGATCTGAAACGACTCGTAGCCATATTGGTCGGCATCCGTTTCGGCGAGTCCCGCCGTAAGCTGTGGGTTCAAGAGGAGAAAGAGCCCAACGAGGAGGAGTATCGTCCCCCTGTTCTCGGCGATCGTAGCCTGTATTCGTTCGAGAACGGCCATCGTTCAAATTGTTCGACAGAGTACGAGCGAAAATGTATTTCGGTCCACGACTGCTGTATTGTGCGTGGTCCGTCGACTGGCCAGCGGCGACCGGGGCGCTCCGTAGGGATGGAGCGGTTCGTCCGAGGATTTATCTCTCTTCTCCGCAACCCATCGTCCATGACAGATCCAGTTCGGCTGCTCGTCGTCGATCCCGTCGACGGCGCGTTCGCCGAACGGATCGGGCGTCTCGACGACGCGTTCGTGACAGTCGCGGTCGAGAGACTCGAAGACGCGATGGCGGCACTCGGCGGCGATCACGTCCACTGCGTCGTCTGTACCGACGGCTTCGACCGCCCGGACCCCGTCGCCGTCGTCGGAGCCATCGCCGACGGCTGGCCGGAGATTCCAGTCGTCGTCACGGCCCGCGACGGCAGCGAGCGCCTGGCCACGGACGTCCTCGGCGCGGGTGCGACCGACTACCTCCCGCTGTCGGACGAGGATCGACTCGCCGAACGGATCTGGGACGCTCTCGAAAATCAGTCTGGAGAGCCGCGCACCGTCGAGACGGCCGTCACCAGCGAGGGGACGCCCGTGCCGCTGGAATCGGTCGCCGGCAGTCTCTCGGAAGTGCTGGTGACGATCGACGAGGACAGCACCGTGCAGTACGTCAACGACGCCGTCCGGGAGGTGTTCGGCTACGACCCCGCCGAGGTGGTCGGGTCGTCGCTGACCATGCTGATGCCCGATCGATTCCACGGCCCCCACCACGAGGGGGTCGCCCGTTATCTCGATACCGGGGATCGGGCGCTCGACTGGTCGTCGATCGAACTCCCGGGCGAGCACGCCGACGGCCACGAGATCGACCTCGAGATCTCCTTCGGCGAGTTTACAGTGGCCGGCGAACGCCACTTCACTGGCCTGTTGCGAGACGTGAGTCCGCTGGTCGAACGCGAGACAGCACTCTCGGATCTCTACGAGGCGTCCGATCGACTCCTGTTGGCCTCGACGCCCGAGGAGATCGCCGAGATCACCGCCGAGACGGCAAGTAAGGCGCTCGATCTCCCGATAACTGGGGTGTACCGACACGAGCCAGGGCTGGAAGCGCTGGTTCCGGTAGCGACGACCGAGCAGGCCCGGGCACTGTTCGGCGAACCCACGCTGGCAGCGGGTGAGTCACTGGCCTGGGAGACTTTCGAGAACGGCGAGACGCGAGTCATTCGCGACGTGGCCGAGCAAGGGCCCGTCCACGATCCCGAAACCGACATCCGGACGGAGTTACAGGTTCCGGTCGGCGACCGCTGGCTGCTGGTTTCGGGCTCACGCGAGGATCGGCAGTTCGACGACTACCAGATCGACTTCGCCGAACTGTTGTCGACGACCGCCGCTGCGGCCTTCGAGAGCGCCCAGCGGGAAGCCGAACTGCGGCGCTACGAGACCATCTTCGAGACCATCGACGCCCGGGTGGCCGTCCTCGACGCCAGCGGCCACGTCAGGATGGCCAATCAGGCGCTCTGTTCGTTTCTCGGGCGCAGCGAGGATGGCGTGCTCGGGTCCTCGGCCGCGGACTTTGTCTCCGAAGCCGACGCAAAGCGGATTCGCACACGGTTGGGATCGCTCGAATCCGGCGAGTCGACGACCGTCGAAGTGACACTCACGACCGCCGACCGGTCGTCGGTCCCATGTGAAGTCGTCTTCGCACCCCTGCCCGAAGCGGCGCAACTGAACGGCGTCGTCGCCGTTGTCCACGACATCAGCGAGCGCCGAGAGGTCGAGTCCGAACTTCAGCACCAGCGCGACCGTTTCGTCGAGCTGTTCGAGAACGTCCCCGACCCGGTCGTCGAAGCCACGATCACCGACGGGAAACCGATCGTCGAGAGCGTCAACGACGCTTTCGAAGAGACGTTCGGCTACGACGCAGAGCGCGTCGTCGGCAACTCCCTCAACGAGTTCGTCCTCCCGCCCGAGGAAGGCGACGCCGGCGTCGACCTCGACCGCAAGGCCGCAGCGGGCGAGCTAGTCAGCGCCGAAGTCAGGCGCGAGACGGCCGGCGGGATCCGGTATTTCCTCTTTCGGGGCATCCCCGTCACTTCCGATGACGGTGAGGGCACGCCCGCCTTCGGGGTCTACACCGACATCACCGACCAGCGCCTGCGCCAGCGCCGCTTGGGGGTGCTCAATCGCGTCCTCCGTCACAACATCCGCAACGACATGAGCGTCGTCCTCGGCCGGGCGAACTACCTCGAGGAGACCGACGACCCCGACGACCTCGACACCCACGCCGAAGCGATCCGACGGATGGCCGAAGACGTCGTCGATCTCGCGGAAGGGATCCGGACCGCCGAGCAAGCCCTGGACCGCGAGGACGCTCCCAGCCGACCGCTAGCAACGATCATCGACCAGACTGTCGAGCCCTATCGTCAGCGCGAGGACACCGTCGTCCGGACGACTGTGGGCGGGTCGCTCCCGTCGATCGACGAGCGGATCGGCATTGTCCTCGAAGCGCTCATCGAGAACGCTATCGAGCACGGCGACCGCGAACCGACGACCGTCGAAATCGCCGTCGAACGTCCGGACCACCGGATCGCCATCGAGGTCCGTGACGACGGCCCCGGGCTGCCGACCGAGGAACGCACCATCCTCGAACGCCAGGAGGAGACCCCGCTCGAACACGGTCAGGGCGTCGGTCTCTGGCTCGTGACCTGGTTGGTGACGTCTCTGGGTGGCGACGTCGAGTACGCGGACAACGAGCCCCGGGGATCGATCGTCCGGCTGAGTTTTCCCGACAACGCCGTCTCCTGGCCCGAAGCGTGACTTGTTTTCGCCGCTGGAATGCTCTCGACTCGCTGGCTATGAGACTGTGGTGTTACTGAAGGCAACAAGCAAGGAAAGCCCTCTACTCGCTGGCGGCCGCTGAGCAGGATATTCTCGCTTCGCTCGAATAGGGCCTGCTCAGCGACTCCCTGTCCAGCGCCAGCGAGTCTCGCCCTTTCGATCCGCCAGGCATCCGCACAGCAGGCCTGCCACAACCACTTTTTCCTCCCTCGGGTGTCCTCGCTCACTTCGTTCGCTGTGGGCACCTCTCGGTCAGAAAAACGTGGGGAAAAATGACCCGGACGCTCAGCCTCCGGCTTCGCGTCCGGTGAAACGGCTCCCTCCGGTCGCCGTATGCTTGTAGTGACAGCACAGCAGGCCTGCCACAACCACTTTTTCCTCCCTCGGGTGTCCTCGCTCACTTCGTTCGCTGTGGGCACCTCTCGGTCAGAAAAACGTGGGGAAAAATGACCCGGACGCTCAGCCTCCGGCTTCGCGTCCGGTGAAACGGCTCCCTCCGGTCGCCGTATGCTTGTAGTGACAGCACAGCAAGCCTGCCCTTCCCCGGATTCTCGCGGTTACACCGCGAGGTCCGAGAGAGCGGAGCTCTCTCGCTACGCGGCAGGAAAGCCGCTCCCGGCCACCGCGGAGCGGTCAGGAAGCGTGTCGCCCGCGAGACTCGAACGAAATGAGAGTCTCGAAATGAGCGAGCACGAGGCCGAACGGAGTGAGGCCTCGAATTGTTCGAACGGCGACCGGAGGGAGCCGTGAGAGCCCCGAAACGTCGAGCGTGGTGAGGGCTTTCGAGAAGGTGCTGTCTCCGGCAGTCACAGTTCCTAGCGTGGAGAGGGATTTCTACAGTCGTTGGTCGCTGGTGTGTAGTCGACTCCCCAGAAATCCCGTCTAGCCAGAAACCGTAGTTGGTATGTCCGTCAATCTACTCTGCACGGGTAAGATGGTACACGTCAGCATTATCGGCACCGGAAACATGGGCGGGGCCCTGGTGAAAGGCCTCGCCCGCGGGGGCGACCACCGGGTGACGGCGATCGACGCCGACCCCGACGCCCTCGACGCGATCGACGAACACAGCGAAGCGACGAGCACGGATCTGACAGCCGCCCAGGACAGTCCCGTCGTCGTCCTCGCGGTCAAGCCCGACACCGTCGCCGTGGTCCTCGAAGAACTCGATCTCTCCGGGGACCAGACGCTCGTGACCATCGCGGCGGGCGTCTCGACCGACTTCGTGAGTGCGCGCACCGACGCCACAGTAGTTCGGATCATGCCCAACCTCGCCGCCGAGACCGGCGACATGGCCGCCGCGGTCACGCAGGGCGAACTCACCGACGACATCCGCGAGTTGCTCGACGACGTGGGCGAGTTCGTCGAGATCGACGAGGACCTGATGGACATCTCGACGGCCGTCAACGGCTCCGGCCCCGCCTTCGTCTTCTATCTCATCGGAGCCATGAAAGAAGCCGGCATCGAGGGCGGGCTCGACCCCGAACAGGCCGAAACCCTCGCCGCCCAGACGTTCAAGGGTGCGGCCGAGACCGTCCTCCGGGACGACCGCAGCGTCGACGAACTGATCGACGCCGTCTGCTCGCCCGGCGGGACGACTATCGAGGGGATGAAGGTACTGCGTGGCAGCGACGTCGAAGCGAAGGTGATCGAGGCCGTGCTGGCGGCCGAACAGCGCTCCGAAGAGATCGCTGAGGAGTTCCACGATGACTGAACAGGAGACCGAGCGCGTCGAAACCGTCGACGCCGAGGAAGTCGAACGGGCGCGTCAACTCGCGGCCGACGCCCAGCGCGTCGTCGTCAAGGCCGGGACGAACTCCCTGACCGACGAGGAGTCACGGCTGGATCGCGTGAAACTGGACAAGCTCGTCAGCGACATCATGGACCTCCGAAAACGGGGCAAGGACGTCCTCCTCGTGTCGTCGGGCGCCATCGGCGCCGGCAAGGGACTGCTCGACGAAGACGTCGAGACCGTCGAAGGCTCCCAGGCCCTCTCGACCATCGGTCAGAGTCAACTGATGCACCACTACACCCAGAGTTTCGACCGCTACGACCAGCAAGTGGCCCAGGTCCTGCTCACCGAACACGACCTGTCGAACCCCGAGCGCTTCACCAACTTCGCCAACACTGTCGAGCAGCTGTTCGAATGGGGCGTCGTCCCGATCATCAACGAGAACGACGCCGTCGCCACAGAAGAGATCCAGATCGGCGACAACGACATGATCTCCGCCTCCGTGGCCATCGGAATCGACGTCGATCTGCTGGTGACGCTGACCGACGTCGGCGGCGTCTTCACGGGCAATCCCAAGGACGACCCAGACGCCGAGTTGATCGAGGCCGTCGGCACGAACTACAGCGCAGTCCAGGAGATCATCGACGCCTCGACGGACGCGGCGTTCGGCGGCATCCAGACCAAAGTCGAGGGGGCTCGCGACGCGAGCGAGCACGGTATCCCCGCCATCATCGCCAAATCCACGGAACGGGACGTCCTGGAGAAAATCGCTACTGCCAAACCCGTGGGAACGCTATTCGTCCCTATCAACGGTGAGTCCGATGAGTGAGACTGTCTACGACACCGACGGGCAAGTCACGGAAGCACAGCAGGCGGCGCTGCGACTCGCGAACGTCAGCGAGGACGATCGTGACGACGCCCTCCAGTCGATCGCCGACGCCATCCGCGAGCACAGCGAGGCGATTCTGGAGGCCAACGAGCAAGACGTCGCGGAAGCCGAGCAACTGCTCGAAGAGGGCGAGTACACCCAGGCACTCGTCGATCGGCTGAAACTCGACGACGGAAAGCTCGAATCGATCGCCGAGATGGTCGAGTCCGTCGCCGCACAGGACGATCCCCTCGGCGAGACGCTGGAGGCCCGCGAACTGGACGACGATCTGGAGCTGTACAAGGTCGCGGTCCCTATCGGCGTCGTCGGGACCATCTTCGAATCCCGGCCCGACGCGCTGGTCCAGATCGCCGCGCTGTCGCTCAAATCCGGGAACGCAGTGATCTTGAAAGGTGGCAGCGAGGCCAGCGAGTCGAACCGGGTCCTCTACGAGACCATCGTCGAGGCCACAGGTGAAATGCCCGAGGGCTGGGCCCAGCTCATCGAGGCCCACGAGGAGGTCGACGCCCTGCTGGAGATGGACGACAAGGTCGATCTCATCATGCCGCGTGGCTCCTCGGAGTTCGTCTCCTACATTCAGGACAACACCCAGATTCCCGTGCTGGGCCACACCGAGGGGGTCTGTCACGTCTACGTCGACAGCGAGGCCGATCTGGAGATGGCCGCAGACATCGCCTTCGACGCCAAGACCCAGTATCCTGCGGTCTGTAACGCCGTGGAGACGCTGCTCGTCAGCGAGGACGTGGCCGCGGACTTCCTGCCCGGGATGGTCGCTCGTTACGAAGACGCGGGCGTGACTCTGCGTGGCTGTCCCACGACCCAGGAGTTCGTGGATATCGATCCCGCGACCGACGAGGACTGGGCGACGGAGTACGGCGATCTGGAACTCTCGATCAAGGTCGTCGAGGACGTCTACGACGCGATCGATCACGCCAACACCTTCGGCTCGAAACACACCGAGTCGATCGTCACCGAGAATAGCCAGCACGCAGAAGCCTTCATGACTGGGATCGACGCCGCGAGCGTCTTCCACAACGCCTCGACGCGGTTCGCCGACGGGTATCGCTACGGTCTGGGTGCCGAAGTCGGGATCTCGACCGGGAAGATCCACGCGCGTGGCCCCGTGGGTCTTGCGGGTTTGACGACGTACAAGTACTATCTGGAGGGTGACGGGCAGCTCGTCGCGACCTACGCTGGTGACGATGCGAAGCCGTTCACGCACCGCGATTTCGAGGGTGACTGGCGGCCTGGACAGCTCTCTGGCAACTGATTCTCTTTCTCTCGTGTTCTCCCGGCTCGCTGGCTAGGAGCCGGAGACTATGACGCCAACAAGCAGGGAAAGCCCTCGACTCCCTTTCAGCCCGACCGAGTCTCGCCCTTTCAATCCTCCAGGCAACCGCCCCGCACAACAAGCCTGCCACAACCACTTTTTCCTCCCTCGGGTTTCCTCGTTCGCTTCGCTCACTGCGGGAACCACTCGGTCAGAAAAACATGGGGAAAAACGACCCGGACGCTCAGCCTTCGGCTTTGCGTCCGGTGAAACGGCTCACTTTGCTCGCCGTGTGCTTGTACTGACAACACAGCAAGCCTGCCCTTCCCCGGGTCGCGCGCTCACGGGTCACTGCGTTCCCCGTTCGCAATCGAGACGCTCCCTGCGGTCGCGTCTCGCACGCGCTCCCGGCCACCGCGGGGCGGTCAGGAAGCGTGTTCCGCGCGAGATCTGAGCGGTGCGAGGGCGACCAGCGGGAGCCCTCGATGCGGAACGGCGAGTGCAGCGAGCCGTGGAGCGAAGCGAAGATCTCGGAATGAGCGAGTCGCGTGGAACGGAGTTCCACGGACCGTTCGAGCGGGCGGAGCCCGCGAGAAGACGGTGAAACCGCGAGCGCGCCGGACGGCGCGGAACCGGGGGGAGTGGTGGAGTCATTCGCGAGCGCGTTTTGTCGCGCTCACACCTACGATACCTGGTGGAATGAAAGGGCGAACCACGGTCGGCGGTTCCCGGGCGACTCAAGCACTACAACGAGCGAAGCGAGTGAAGCGCGCAGCGAGCCCCGGAACTCCGAGCGTGGTGAGGGCTTTCGAGGAGGCCTCTCCAGCAGTATCGCTATTGCCTAGCGAGTGAACCCGAATCCCATTTCCGTCTCAGACGACTAGAACCCAGCAATGCGCGACGTTACGGATCTCTACCAGGAATTCGGCGACGAGCGACTTCCGCCGGGCCAGAGCGAGCGCGAGGATTTCCCCGTCCTCTCGAAAGGCGGCACACCCCGGGTCGATACCGACGTCTGGGAATTCACCGTCTCGGGTGCCGTCGAGAACGAACTCACCTTCACGTGGGAGGAATTTCTCGACCTCCCGAGTGAGACCCAACTCCAGGACTTCCACTGTGTCACGGGCTGGAGCCGTCTCGACAACGAGTTCACGGGCGTCCCCTTCCCCGAAATCGTCGAGCGCGCGGGCGTCTCCGAGGACGCCGTCCACGTCATGTTCGGCGCGGCCGACGACTACACCACCGACCTCGCCTTCGACGCCTGCAACCGCCAGGAGGTCCTGTTTGCCTACGAACTCGACGGCGAACCCCTCCCCGCAGATCACGGTGGCCCCCTGCGGGTCGTCACGCCACACAAGTACGCCTGGAAAGGCGCCAAGTGGGTCGACAGCGTCACCTTCCTCACCGAGGAAGAACGTGGCTACTGGGAACAACGCGGCTACTCCGACACCGCCAATCCCTGGGAACAGGACCGCTATAGCTAATCAGAAGCGACGACGTACGACAACGACAAAACCGCGAATCGCCGGCAGAACAGTCGAAATCGAGGGACCTTAGATCTCGCTCTCGAAGTCTTCGAGGGCGTAGGACGGCTCGGCACCGCGGCGGTCGAGCGTCTCGTTGGCCAGCAGCCAGTAGACGACCGACAGTGCTTTTCGACCCTTGTTGTTCGTCGGGACGACGAGGTCGACGTTGCTGGTGGTGTTGTTGGAGTCACACATCGCGATGACCGGGATCCCGACGGTGATGGCCTCCTTGACGGCCTGGGCGTCACCGATCGGGTCCGTGACGACCACGACGTCGGGCTCGATGTAGCCCTCGTAGTCGGGGTTAGTCAGTGTCCCGGGGATAAATCGACCAGTCCGGGCGCGTGCACCGACGGCCTGGGCGAACTTCTCGGCCGGGAACCGACCGTACTGCCGACTCGATGCCACGAGGATCTGCTCGGGATCGTAGTTCGCCAGGAAGTCCGCTGCCGTGCGGATCCGCTTGTCGGTCATCGAGACGTCCAGCACGTACAGCCCGTCCGTGCGGACGCGGTGGATGAACCGCTCCATGTCCTTGGTCTTCTGCTGGGTCCCGATGTGGACCCCGGCACCGAGGTAGTCGTCGACCGGGATGAGGAGGTCTGCCTCCTCGCCCTCCGGCATGACGTCCTCGTCGAGCGTCGGCTCCTCCTCGGCGGCCTGCTCTTCCGCAGCGTCGGCCTCCTCGGCCGGTGTCTCGACGTCCGTGGCCGACTCCTCGGCCTCGGACGCGGGCGCTTCCTCAGCCTCGGCGACGGCGCCGGCCTCGCCGGCTGTCTCCGAAGCGTCGTCGATGTCTGCGTCGTCTTCGTCCTGACTCATGCTTGTTCTTCGATCCTGATCAGTTCGTTCAGTTTCGCCGTCCGCTCGCCGGCGACGGTCCCCGTCTTGATGTACGGGGCCGCGGCGCCGACGGCGAGGTGAGCGATGGTCGTGTCCTCGGTCTCGCCGGATCGATGCGAGACCACGGACTGGATACCGTTCTTCGCGCCGAGTTCGATGGCGTCGACGGCGTCGGAGAGAGTGCCGATCTGGTTTGGCTTGATGAGGATCGAGTTCGACGACCCCTGTTCGATCCCGGTCTGGAGGCGCTCGACGTTCGTCACGTACAGGTCGTCACCACAGATGAGCGTCTCGTCGCCGACCTCGTCGGTGAGGTCGGCGAAGGCCTCGAAGTCGTTCTCGTCGAGAGGATCTTCCACGTACGCGAGGTCGTACTCGCGGGTCATCTCTGCGACGTACTCGATCTGTTCGTCGGTCGAACGGTTGTCCTCGCCGTCGTAGACGTATTCGCCGTCCTCGTACATCTCGGCGGCGGCCATGTCCAGGCCGAAGCCGATCTCGAAGCCGAGTTCGTCCGCAATTTCGGAGGTCGCCTGGTCGACGATCTCGAACGCTTTGTCGTCGCCGATCGGCGGCGCCCAGGCACCCTCGTCGCCCTTGTTCGTCGGCACGCCCTCGTCTTCGAGCAGTTCCTTGATCCGGGCGTGGACCTTCGCGTTCGCGAAGACCGCCTCGGTCACGCTCGGTGCACCGACCGGTGCGGAGAGGAACTCCTGGATGTTCGTCGCCTCGGCGGCGTGTTCGCCACCGCCGACGACGTTCCCAAGGGGGGTCGGGAACTGATCGCCGCGGAAGGTGCCACCGAGGTGCTGGTACAGCGGCGCACCGAGCACGTCGGCACCGGCCTTGGCCGCGGCCATCGAGATGGCGACTGCGGCGTTCGCGCCGATCTCCGAGAAGTTGTCCGTGCCGTCAGCCGCTCGGAGCACTCCGTCGACCTCGCGCTGGTCGCCGGCGTAGACCTCGCCGACGAGCCGCGGCACGGCGTGTTCGCGTGCCTGTGCGATGGCCTCGTTGGCCGGCAGTTCGATGGCTTCGTGTTCGCCCGTGCTCGCGCCGCTCGGTGCGGCCGCACGGCCGAAGCCGCCACTCTCGGTGGTGACGTCGGCTTCGACAGTCGGGTTGCCTCGGGAGTCCAGTACGCGTCGGAGTCGGATGTCGGTGATCAGCGTCATGTGTGTTTACCTCTGTTAACTGTGAAGGGCAGGACCCCAGCGTCGAACTCCTCGGCCGCGATGAGGATCGGCTGGGTCTGGTCGGTCTCGACCAGCACCGGCGCGCCGTGTGCGATCTGCAGCGCTCGGGCACCGATGATGCGGGCTTTCTCGTAGCGGTTGTACTGCTGTCCCATCATTGGTAGGGTGAGACGATGTCGACGAGGTCCTTGTGGGAGACGAGCATCCGGCGACAGCAATGCCGTTCGACACCGAGTTCGTCGAGTACCTTCTCGGGGTCTTCGTCGTCTTCACGCGTCCGCGCTTTGAACTCTTCCCAGTGCCCGCCGATGACGTTTCCACAGGTGAAACACCTGACCGGTACCATCATAGTTTTATCACCTTAGCGGTAGGACTTCTGATAGCGCGCACGGGCACCCGGTCCGCCCCACTTCTTGGGTTCGGACTGGCGCACGTCGTTGACCAGTAGCGACCGGTCGAACTCCATGAACGCGTCGCGCAGTTCCGCGTCGTTCGTGTGCTGGACCAGGCCGCGGGCGATCGCCGTCCGGGTGGCGTCTGCCTGCCCGGTCGTCCCGCCGCCTTCGACCGTGATGTCGACATCGACCGACTCGCGGAGGTCGGCGTCGGCGATGCGGAACGGCTCGAGCATCTTCAGCCGTGCCAGCTCCGGTTCCACCAGTTCGACAGGCCGGGAGTTGATCCGAACCCGACCGTTACCGTCGCTCACAGTCGCGCGAGCGATGGCTGTCTTCTTCTTTCCTGACGTGTTCGTTACCATGTTACCTTGGCTCCGAGGCTTTCGGATAGCTCGTCCAGCTGGACGAACTTGATGTTCGACAGTCGATCCAGCGAGGTTCCCTCGAGAATCTCGCCCTCGTCGTCGTAGGGGTTGCCCACGTACACGCGGACGTTCTCGAAGGCCGCCCGACCCTTCTGCTCCTTGTAGGGCACCATCCCGCGGATGGCCCGCTTGAAGATACCGTCGGGTCGCTTGGGGTAGGCTGGTCCACGGTCGGAGCCGAGTTCACGCCGCTTCTGGAACTTCGACGTGACGTCGTCCTCGCTACCGGTGATGACCGCGCGTTCGACGTTGACGACGGCGACCGACTCGCCGTCCATCGCGCGTTCGGCGACCTGAGAGGCCACGCGACCCATGATGCAGTCACGCGCGTCGACGATCACGTCGGCGTCGGTGGTGTCTGCTTTCATTTGATCACCCGTACGTTCGATCCGTCGGGGTTGTCAGCGACTGCTTGTTCGAGCGAGACGACCTCGCCGGCCTGTTCGATCTTTGTCTCTGCCGAGCCTGAGAAGTCGACGGCCGCGACGGTGACGTCCTTCTGCAGGACACCACTGCCGAGGACCTTGCCTGGAACGACGACGGTCTCGTCTTCCTGAGCGTATCGTTCGATACGCCCCAGGTTGACTTCCGCGTGGGTACGCCGCGGCTTCTCCAGCCGGTCGGCGATGTCGCCCCAGACGTCTCCGCCCGACTGCCGGGCGGCCGACTTCAGATCGGCGATGAGACTACTGAGTCTCGGATTACTCTTACTCATAACGTCCCTCCTGAAAAGTGCAGGGAGCAGGATTTGAACCTGCGGACCCCTACGGGACAGCGCCCTGAACGCTGCGCCGTTGGCCAGACTTGGCTATCCCTGCTCGCAATAGTCTGTTTCACGTGACCCTTCAAACCCCTTTCGGTCCGGCGATCCGCGCCGCTCGCACCACTGGGGGCAGCGGGCAGGCGCCGTGAGAGGTCGAGGGTCGTGTTCATCCTTACAGTTGTACCGCGTCTTTCAGTGCTTCCGCGCGACCGCGGATCGAGTCGATACCTGCCTGGACCAGCGTGTCCACGTCGAAGGAGCCGTCAGACTCCACGTCGAAGACGAATGCCTTCTCGACGTCGTGAACTTCGACCTCACTGTCAGGGTAGCGCTCGGTGAGGTCGTTGTCGAAGTCCTCGGTCGGGACGAGGTCGCCGTCTTCGGTCTCGATGACCCCGCGGACGATCTCGGCCTCGCCGTCGTCGAACTCGTCTCGCTCTCCGACGACCTCGACGCGCTGGAGGTGTCGATAGCCGACGGCCACGCCGCCCTGGTGTTTGGCGTGGTCTTTCCCGTAGCCGAGAGTCGCGTCGGCCTCGAACTCCAGGCGCTGACCGTCCTTGAGGTCCATGATCGGCACGTCCGCGTCGGCCGGCTGGACCAGATCGTCGCTGGAGACGATGTCCCCGGAGTAGGCCGTCTCTGGCCCCTCGACGTCGAGTGCGAGCGTGACGACGTCGTCCTCCTCGAACTCGTCGCCCAGCGGCGTGGTCAGCGGGATCAGCCCGAGCCGGAGCGCGATCTGCTCGTCGAACATGACCGAGGAGTTCTCGACGAACCGGACGGTATCGATGCTGAAGGTGGGCACGTCGGCGATCATCGCCCGGCGGATGCCGTTTGCGAACGCCGGCGTGACTCCTCGCACGAGGAACCGTGCCCGTCGATCGTCCCGCTCGATGAACGCTACGTCGTAGTCTGCCATTGTATATTACCCGCTGGATTTCGGACTGCGTGTGCCGTCGTGTGGAATCGGCGTGACGTCCTCGATGCGACCGATTTCGAGACCGGCTCGGGCCAGCGCTCGAATCGTCGCCTGGGCGCCCGGACCGGGGTTGGTCTGGAGATTGCCACCGGGACCGCGAACCCGAACGTGGACACCCTCGATGCCCTGGGCCTGGACGTCTTCGGCGACGACCTCGGCCATCTGCATCGCGGCGTAGGGCGAGGCCTCGTCGCGGTTCTGCTTGACGACCGTCCCGCCGCTGGACTTGGTCAGCGTCTCCGCGCCCGTCAGGTCGGTGATCGTGATGATGGTGTTGTTGAACGATGCGTGCACGTGGGCGATGCCCCACTTGCTGTCGTCGTCTTCTGCCATGTTATTGGTCCTCCGCTCGTTCGGGGTGGAGTTCGTCCGCCAGCGGACTTGTCTCGTCGAACGCGATGGTGCTCTCCTCGTCGATGGCCACCTTCATCGACGGCGTCTGGACGCGAGCACCGTCGACGGTGACGTGGCCGTGGACGATGAACTGTCGCGCCTGCTTGGGCGTGTTGCCCAGGCCCTTGCGGTAGGCCACCGTCTGCAGGCGGCGCTCGAGCACGTCGGTGACGTCCAGGCTCAGGATGTCGTCCAGCCCGTCCTGGTCGTCGAGGATGCCCAGTCGCTTCAGTCGAGTGAGGAACTCGTCGGCCTCGTAGACACCGGTGTCGGCCTGGCCGAGCAGTTCACGAGCCTCGCGGCGGTAGCCACGCAGCTCGGACTGGGCGCGCCAGAGCTCCTCTTTGTTCTTCAGCCCGTACTGACTGAGCAGGCCGGACTCCTCGCCGATCCGCTCGCCCTGATAGGGGTGGTTCGGCGTCTCGTAGAACTTGGTGTTGGATCCGAGTGCCATTATTCTTCCTCAGCTGCGGCTTCCTCAGCCTGTTCTTCTTTGATCGCTTCGACGTTGACACCGATCGTCCCCTCGGTACGGCCCGTGGACTTGGTGCGCTGACCACGGACTTTCTGCCCGCGCTTGTGGCGGACGCCCTTGTAGGAGTCGATCATCTTCATGCGGTTGATGTCCTGTCGCTTGGTGAGGTCGAGATCGTTGCCGATCTCGTGGGACGTCTCACCGCTGAAGAAGTCGTTGCGATGGTTCGCGAGCCACTCGGGGACTTCGTCGGCGAAGCCTTCGACGAGTTCGACGACCTCGTCGATCGTCTCGTCGTCGAGGCGACCGAAAGTGTCCCGTCGATCGACGCCCGCCTTCTGGGCGATGATCCGAGCGGCGCGGTGGCCGATACCGTTCAGTTCTGTCAGCGAACGCTCGACAGACTTCGTGCCGTCGAGGTCCGTCTGGCCGATACGGACGAAGTACCGAAGGTCCTCATCGTCCTCCGGCGCTTCGTCCGCGTCTGGGTCTTCTGCACTCATGTGTGGATTGTAGTGAGCGTTGTGGCGGGGATTCGAACCCCGGAGGCTTGACGCCACATGGTTAGCAACCATGCGCCTTGGGCCGCTTGGCTACCACAACACGCTTGCTGGCATACTCGCGCCCATCACCGGCGTCGGTCGGTCACCGACGGGAAACGGACTCGGGGGCGCTCCCCCTGCACGATTCGTGTCTGCATGGTCCGACTCGCCCGCATATAAGGGCAACGGATCGCCGCCCGCATGCGTCGGTGTCTCGCGACCCGCGTTCACCGACGCTCGAAATCCGGAGTCGATAGCGGCGCGTCGTCCGACAGCGGTCGTCCCGCGAACGACTCGGGCGGTTGGCGCTCCCGCCAGGCCTCGAACCACTTCCGAACGGCACCGTCTGCCGCCCGCGTGAGCTGCCAGTGAGGACAGAGGTGAATCGGGAGACTGAGGTCGGCTCCGAGCTCCAATACCTGCCGGGAGTGCTCGAGGGCGTACTCGATCCACGCGTCAGTGCCGGACAGGCGGTCGAACGCGTCCGCGAGGTCCCGGTCGCCACAGTCACGGGCGTGCGAGCGTGTCGCCGACATCCGCGCGCTCCGGACGTTGAACGGCTCGTGGAACACCACGGCGGGATCGACGGTCGCGATCCGTTCGAGGAGCCGCCGGAGGGCGGCCCGATCCTGATCGGGGTAGGTGGGCGAGGCGAGGGCATACACCTGGACGCCAGCCTCGGCGAACGACCGGAGCGCGTCGAGACGACTCGCGGGGGCCGGAGCGTGCGGTTCCAGCGCCCGAACCGCCTCGGCGTTCAGCGAGGGGATCGAGGTACCGACAGTGACGTACTCGCCAGCGTCGACAAACGTCTCGAGGTCCCGTAGCGCCCGGGTCGGATTCCGGGTCAGCACTCGCACGTACTTCTCGTGGTCGGCCAGCACACGGATTACGTCGGTCGCGATACCGGCCGCACGGTCGTCCATGTACGGGTCGGTACTGAAGGAGACGCCGACGATCCCCCTGCCGCGTTCGGTCTCGTGCCACGTTCGCTTCCGGTCGAGGTGTGCGTCGAGTCGTTCGGGGAGGTCGTCACGATAGAGGACGTAACTACCCCAGTCCGAACGTGGGCTTTCGACGCCGCTCTCCGCACAGATCATGTCTTTGCGTGCACGAACGGGCGGTGTCGACGGGACGTAACAGAACGCACACCCGTGGCGACACCCGGTCGCGACGTTGACGACGTAATCACAGACGCCGTGAACCGACAGCGCCGACTCCGAGAGCACGGCATCGGTCGGGTCCGAGGCAGTGGTGACGCGTTCGACCATCGTGAGACGGGAGAGAGAAACTATTCGAACGCGGCCCGTTCGGTCGCGTCGGCGAGTTCCCGGTAGAACGGCTCGTCGGTCGCCACTCTGACGCTCTCGAGGAACCTCCCGAACCACTGCCGCGGATGCTCGTCGAGGAACTGTTCGAGAGTGGCCGGCGACTCGGTAGCCACCAGATGGCCCGCGAACTCCAGTTCGGTCGCGACGTGGTCCGGCAAATCAGGCCAGTCGGGATCGAGGCCAAGGCCGTACTCCCGGTACCACCGGACGACCGCCCTGGTCGACGACCCGAGGACGTCACCGAACCCTTCCTCGTCGGCGTCGCGGTAGACGCTCTCGTAGGGCGGACACGGCGGGTCTTTCGGGCCGACGAACAGCCGGGCGTGCTCGGTCCGCATCCGCTGAAGATCGACCGTCTCGATCCCCGGGACGATGGCGTCGAGCGCGCCCGACTCGATCGCGTCGACCAGCGCCTCGTCGGGCTGTCGCCAGCACCGCGCCAGCACGGCGTAGCCCTGGGCGATCTGGGCCGACTCGCCCCTCACGTCGGCGGCGTCACTCATCAGTACCACCGTCAGTCCGTGCCTGTCCGCCGTCGGCCGCGGCAGCGTCGGGGCGCTCGCGGCGGGTGTGGGTCTCGACCGTCTCGTCCGGGAACACCGGGAAGAACCGGAGTCCGAGCGTCACGATCAGCGCGCCGAGCGCGACTAACCCGAGCGAGATCAACAGCTCGACGATCGTCGGGGTGTACGAGCCCGAGGTCGCCCAGACGTTCGACCCGTAGTTCAGGTAGTCAGTCCCGGTGGTGACGCCGGGTGCGGCGTCGATGTTGAGCTGGTCGTAGCCGGTGAAGATGAGGTTCACGCCCTCGAAGAGGATGCCGACGATGGCGAACACGCTCGCGGTGAACACCGCCCAGACCTGCCGCCGCAGCGACGGGAGGACCAGCAAAGCCAGCGGGATCACCCCGCCGACGAGCGTCCACAGCCAGAACGACAGCGTGTCGCCGACGAGGAAGCCGCTGGTGATCGACCAGAACCCGAAGCTGTCTGCCCACGCGTGCGGGAGGCGCTCGGCCGCCAGCAGGTAGACGATGTGGACCGCGACGAAGATTCCCAGTACTTTGCCGAGTTCCGGAACCAGCTCGCGGGACAGCTCGAACCGCGTGAATCGGTCGGCCAGGACCGCGACGACCAGCATCAGCGCCAGCCCGGAGACCAGCGCCTTCATGATGAACATCGGCGCGACCAGCGGGCTGAACCAGTCACCACGGCCGATCTGTAGCGCGAAGATCCAGCCGGTTATCGAGTGCAGCGCGACCGCCAGCGGGATGGCGATCGCGGCCGCCCAGAAGCTCAGCTTCTTGTCCCGCTTGCGGCCGGCCGCGGTGTCTTTCACACCGAAGGCCAGTCGCGAGCCGCGTGCGGCGAGATCGCGCCGGGTCAGCAGCCAGAAGTACCCGGCCGTGAACAGGCCGTAGACGATGACGATTGCGAAGTCCCAGACCATCGGCGACCGGAAGTCCGGCGACAGCAGGAAGCCGATCGCTTTCAGCGGTCGCCCGAGGTCGGGGATGATCAGCAGCCCTGCGACGACGATGCAGGCGAAGCTGACCAGCACGCCCAGCGCCGCGATCGAGTCGTAGCGATCCGAATGGAAGAACTTGGGCACGCTGGAGATGATCAGTCCGCCGGCCGAGAGGCCGACGAAGAACACGAACAGCATGATGTACAGCCCCCAGGAGAACACGTTGTTCATCCCGGTCACTGCGAGTCCTTCGCTGAGCTGGTAGAACCAGGCGAACAGCCCGGCCACGACGAGCACGACGAGCGTGCCGAGCCAGACCTTCCCGGGCGTGCCGAACCCGTCCGTACTGGTGGTCTCGCTCATTGGTCGTCACCTCCGTCGGGCACGGCCTGACGTTTTTTCTCCGTCCCCTCCAGTTCCTTGCCGGAACG
Organism: Halapricum salinum; assembly: GCF_004799665.1. NCBI lineage: Archaea > Methanobacteriati > Methanobacteriota > Halobacteria > Halobacteriales > Haloarculaceae > Halapricum > Halapricum salinum. Next base: position 2,546,917 of record NZ_CP031310.1, on the reverse strand, counting down.
CTGTCGACCGGGGGTCATCTCCCCGCGCACGTAGTACGTGCTCGGTTTCGTCTCCAGATCTTCGAGGAGCCGGTGGGTCTCGTACTTGTTGACGTACTTCGAGACGGTACTTTCCTCGTCGTCGAGGTCGCCGAAGATCCGCGCGTCGGCGGGGCAGGCGTCCACACAGGCCGGATCGAGGTCTTGCTCGACGCGGTGGCTGCAGAACGTACACTTCTCGACGACGCCCTGCGGCCGTTTCGGGACGTTCCCGGTCCCCTCGTCGGGGACGTGGTCGGGTTCGTCGTAGTTGAACACCCGTGCGTTGTACGGGCAGGCCGCCATGCAGTAGCGGCAACCCATACACTTGTCGTAGTCGATCTCGACGATCCCGTCGTCGCGCGTGTAGGTCGCGTTGACCGGACAGACTTTCACGCAGGGTGCGTTCTCACAGTGCTGACAGGCCGTCGGCTGGAAGTCCATCGACATCGTCCCGGTCCCGTCGCCACCGTCTTCGGGGTAGCTTCCGGCCGGGGTCTCGATGTTGTCACCGCCTTCAGTGAGCACGCGGTTCCAGGCCTGGCCCAGACCCACGTTGTTCTCTTCCATGCAACTCGTCGCACAGGCTTGACAGCCGATACATCGCTCCTGGTCGATCACCATTCCGTAGTTGGTCATGCGTTCTCACCTCCGTCCGGGTACCCGTCGAGCCACGCGGCCCGTTCGGGGTCCGTGTACTGGCTGGTATCGATGTCGTCCGGTGCCGACTCGACTTCGACGCGAGTGTCGTAGAACGCGAAGTTCTCGATGGCGTCGCTGACGTCCGTGTGCGTCAGGTCGTTGTGGTGGCCGCGGACGTAGTCGTCGCCCCACCAGCCCTGGTTGACGTTGACCATCCCGGGTCGGTACCCCTCGTTGTAGCGCGCCTTCACCACGACCTCGCCGCGGTCGTTGTAGATGCGGACGTACTCGCCGTCGTCGATGCCGCGAGCCTCGGCGTCGCTGGGGTTGATGTCCACGACAGGCTCGGGTTCGATCTGTCGCATCCGGGGCATCCGGCCGAACTGCGAGTGGATCCGCCACCGACTGTGTTTCTGCAAGAAGGTCAGCGGATACTCGTCGGCGAGTTCGTGATCCTCGTCGGTTCGGCTCTCCATCGGGACCGGGACTTCCAGCGAGGTGCCGTCCTCGCTGGGGGCGTCCTCGTCGTAGATTTCCAGCCGACCGCTCGGGGTGTTGAACTCGCCCTGCCAGATGATCTCGGGAGCGCTGTCGTCGAAGAAGGTCCCCTTCTCGCGAAGGTCTTCGAGCGTGAACCGATCCTCGGCGTCCAGGATCTTGCGCAGCGTCGTCTCGCGGTCGCGGTCGAAGTGCTCGCCGTATCCCAGCCGCTCGGCCAGGCGGGTGAGCATCCAGTGGTCGCTTTTGGACTCCCAGAGCGGCTCGTGTGCCGGTTCGCGGTAGCGAACGTGTGGCTGGGTCCACGAGCCGGTGACGTCCTCGCGTTCGAACCAGTGCGACGCCGGCAGGACGATGTCGGCGTGCTGGACGTTCGGCGTGTGTTGCATGTCGGCCACGGCGACCATGTCGACGTTTTCGAGCGCATCCAGCCAGCGCTGGCGGTCGGGCATCTGGTTGGCAGTGAAGTTCGACGCCATGGCGTACATGGCCTTGATCGGCTTCTCATCGTCGCCTGCCAGCGCCGAGAGGATCCCCTTCTGCTGGAGATAGCGTGCGCCGGGCGCGTCCTCGACGGCGCCGTAGTCGCTCGCGAACCCGCCGCCCTGGGTGATGCCACCGGTCACACAGCCGCTCATCCCGTACTGGCCGAGCAGTGCGAGCAGGATGGCGTAGGCCTGTCCGAAGATGTGGCCGTAGACGTAGCGGTCGACACCGAGGCCGGTCAGGATCCCGCCCGGGCCACGCGTGCCGAGCCACCGAACCGTCTGGCGGATGTTCTCGGCGTCGACGCCGACGTAGTCGGCCATCTCCTCGGGCGTGTACTCGGCAGCGGCCTCGCGGATCTCCGTGAGGCCGGTCGTCACCGTCTCGCCGTCGACCTCGTACTCACCAAAGAGGGCGTACTCGCCGTAGGTCTCTGGTTCGAGGGCGACTGGTTCGCCCGATTCTTCGTCGAGGGCGACCGGCGTCTCCTCGTCACCGTCCGCGAAGACGTCGGCCGTCCGCAGCAACGAGCCGTCGTCTCGGACCAGGGCCGGCCCGAGCGTGCGTTCTCGGAGGAACTCCTCGTCGAGGTAGTCCTCCTCGAAGGCCGTGTGGATCATCGCCATCGTGAGGTGGCCGTCCTTCCCGGGCTTGACCGGGAGCCACATGTCGGCCTTGGCGGTCGTCGTGTTGTAGACGGGGTCGACGACGACGATCTTCGCACCGTTTTGTTTTGCGTTCAACACTTTCGAGGCGTCCATCTGGAAGCGACTCTCGAAGATGTTGCCGCCCCAGATGACGATCGTGTTGGCGTTCTCGATGTCTGTCGCCTGGTTGGTCGGGGTGTTGAAGTAGCCGCCACCGGTGATCCGACGGAAGCCCAGGCCGACGTTGATGTCGATCGACCAGGACTTCATCGTCCCGCCGAACGCGCCGGCCAGGCGACTGTAGATGGTCCCCCCGATGCCGTCGGTCCCCGAACCGAGTTCGAAGTAGACGCTCTCAGGCGAGTACTCCTCGCGCACGCGGAGCATCTCGTCTGCGACGTAGTCGAGGGCCTCGTCCCACTCGATGCGCTCGAACTCGGCGTCCGGGCCACGTCCCGACGGATTCGGGTCGCCGGGCGACCAGTCGGTCCGTTTCATCGGATATTTCAACCGCGTCGGGTTGTAGGTCCGCTGGGCGTGGTTGAGTCCGAGGGTACACGAGCGCTGGTAGTCCTCGTTGTCCGGGACTTTCGGTTCGACCTTCTTGATCTGTCCGTCGCGGACGTGGACGTCCATCTGGCACTTGCCGCGACAGTTCGGCGAACAGTAGCCGTGGAACACGCCGTTCTCGTCGAGGAACTGCTCGACGGCGTGGGTCTGTCCACCGGTGTCGAGCGACTGCAGCAGGCTCGACCCGCCGAGGCCGAGGACGCCGGCCGCCGTCCCCGCACTGAGCAAGACAGTTCGTCGGCTGACGCCCTCCTGTTCACTCATCGTATCCCTCCGGTTTCGTCGGCCGGTCGTCGACGCCGAACTCCTCGAGGACGGCGTCGTGATACTTCTCGTGGAACGCCGCCTCGGACATCTCGCCGATGCTTACCCGGACGGCGTCCCGGCCCATCTCTTTTCCCAGTGCTGTACTGTTCGGGCCGTCCTCGAGGACCTCTTCGACGTGATCTTGCCACTCGGGATCGTCGAGAACGGCCGCCATCTGCTCGTCTGACTCGTTGCTGTCGGTCACGTGGAGGTCACCACGACTGTATATACACAGCGCTCACGCTACCGACTATCCGGACACTGTTGAGTGTTTTAAATAGGGGTAGCGCTGCTCACTCGATGTCGTGGAACAGGTCGCGCATGATCTTGGACTCGACCGAGCTAAGTCGTTTCGAGAGGGCAGACTTCGAGACGTCGAGTTCCGCAGCGAGGTCGTCGAAGGAGATGCTCCGCGGTCGATCGTAGTAGCCGGCGACGATCGCACGGTCGATCGTCTCGCGTTCGGTGTCGGTCAGCCCGTCGAGGTTGACCAGTTCCGACCGCGACTCGTCCTCGTCGGTGTCGACGACCAGCTGCTGGAGCCGGACCGTCTCGGCGACAGTGCCGAGATCGGAGACCAGCGCCCGCAACGTCTCTCTGTCGGGTGGGTTCGTCCGGACGAGCAGTTCGTAGTCAGAGATCGACTGCAGCGAGGGATTACAACCGTTTCGCGCGATGATCCGACAGATGCACTCACCATCGATCTGCGTCTGTCGGTGGTGGACAGCAGTCTCGTCTTCCGCGCCGCGGCACGTGACGTGACAGGTGTCGTCGATCACGTGATGATCGATCGGCGACGCCGTCTCGCAGTCGAGGACGACCGGGCAGGCGCACTCGGACGGATCGAACGTGACGACCAGTTCGGCCGTCAGTCTCCGCTTCGAGTCCCGGACCAGCCGGTCTCGACGGTCCGAGAGATCAGCGCCAGCGTCCGTGGCAGGGCACATACGTCCAGTTTTGTTCCCGACGACCCTGAAGATGGTGCTAGTTTTCACTATTCGAGAATGGACACAGCCGTCCACCGGCAGTTGGCCCATCGCAGTCGGTGCCCCAGCAGCAGACTCGTCTGCTCCATCGACAACACTGTGTCGAACAGTCTCACTCGCGGCGGGCGATCCCAACCGGCAACTCGCCGCCCTGGCGGTCGAGATACTGCAGGACGCCGCGGACGTTCATCGCGGTGTCGGTCTCGGCGACGATATTCGACCACCGATCGGGCCCTTCGACCGCGTCGACGAACGTCGCGACGACCGCACCGTCGGCCTCGGCCGTCTCCCGGGCGTCCTGTACTGTGCTGACCCACTCGACGATAGCTTCGGCGGCCCGGTCGAGACGGTCACCAGTCGGAGCCGCGCCGAAGTGACTGAACAGCAGCGTCGACGGCTCGAGGTCGCGGATCGTCTCGATATCTGCCAGCGCCTGCTCGGCGTCGAACGCTGGCGGCGGTGATATCGGCCGAATCGAGTCCGTCTCGGGCACGTAGATCCCGAGCGCGTCGCCGGTGAAGACGGCGTCGTCGCTGGGCGAGTGCAACAGCACCTGGTGGCCGGCGTGGCCCGGCGCGTGACGAACTCTGAGCGCTCGATCGCCGAGATCGATCACGTCGCCGTCGGCGAGCGGCCGGATACGGTGGGCGTCGATCGATCCGGGCTGGACGTAGTAGCGATTCCACCCCTCCTCACCGACGAGCCGCTTCGTTCTCTCGACCAGAAAGTCGGGATCTTGCAGGTGCGGCACGCCGTGCTCGTGGACGTACACGTCCGCGTTCGAGCAGACGCGTGAGAGAAAAGCCGCACCGCCGGCGTGATCCAGGTGAACGTGCGTCAAAACGATGTTTGCGACGTCCTCGGCGGCGATCCCGAGTTCGGTCAGTGCGTGGACGACCCGCTCGGCGTTCGCACCCGTCCCGGCCTCGACGATGGTCGGTTTGGGCGCGTCCAGAACGTACACCGACGCGTGATTCGCCAGATCGTACATCCCGACGTCGACGGCGTAGATATCGCGACACTCCCCGATCGAAACTGCGTTGAAATCCCCCACGGCCATACCTGCAGCGTCTCCGAGAGCCAATAAAAACGTACCGGCCAAGACGCGCACCCGCGAGCCGATCACTCGGCGTCGAGATACCGCAACACGCCCCGGACGTTCATCCCGATCTCTGCGCGCGCTTTCACGTCGCTCCAGACGGCCGGCGTCTCCAGGGTGGTCTGGAAATGCTCGATCACTGCCTCGTCACTCTCGGCGTCTTCGCGGACGGCCGCGACGTCCGCGACCCAGGAGTCGAGTCGCTCGGCGTACGTTTCCAGGCGATCTGCGGTCGGGGCCGGCCCGAAGTGTGCGTACAGCAACGTCTCCGGGTCGAGATCTGCAAGCATTTCGACGTCCGTGAGTGCCTGTTCGAGATCGAACTGCGGCGGCGGACTGGTGACGTGGACCTCGTCGGTCGAAGGCGTGTAGATCCCGGCGGCGTCGGCCGTGAACACCGCGTCGTTTGCGGGATCTTCGAAGGCCATCTGGTGGGGGGCGTGGCCGGGCGCGTGGTGAGCGAGCAGCGAGTGGGTCCCGAGATCGATCTCGTCGCCGTCGGTCAGCGTCGTCAGTCGGTCCTCGGAGACGGGCTCGGGCTCGGTGTAGAAGTCGATCTGTTCGCCGACGGCCGCTTTCGTTCCCTCCCAGAGCCGTGTGGGGTCGAGGAGGTGCGGCGCGCCTCGCTCGTGGACGTACACCTCGGCGTTCGGGCAGACCTCGGCGAGCAAGCCCGCGCCGCCGGCGTGATCGAGGTGGACGTGCGTCACTGCGATCACGGCCAGGTCCTCGGGCGCGACGCCCGCGTGATCGAGTAGGTCGAGGATCCGCTCGTAGTTGGTCCCGATTCCAGTGTCGACCAGCGCGGGCCGCTCGTCGTCGAGCAGGTAGACCGAGCCGTACTCCTCGACGTCGTACATCCCGGTATCGACGTAGTAGAGATCCGAACAGGAGCCAGTCGTGACTTCGAAGACGTCGCCGATTGCCATACGGCGAGTGGGGTGGGCAAGCGACAAAAACACTGGTCCTTTCGGTGGTGCTACGTCTCGAACCGGCCGTGGGACTCTCGGTGATCGATTTTATGCTCTCGGGGCGCTCTACTACCGAAAGGAATGGGTATCGAGGTTAATATCCCCGCGAGCGAACAGGAGTTGAGGAATCTACTATGCAGAGACCCATCGGCCGACGGACAGTATTGAAGACGATTGGCGCGGCCGGTGCGGCACTGGCAGTCGGGGGCGTCGGCACCGCGAGCGCACGACGCGGACGGGGGCCGCGCGGCCGTGACGCCGCCCGGCAGCGACAAGGGGCGAGCGCCGACCCCACGCTCGTCGAGTTCGCCATCGCGGCCAACACGAGTGGCCCCTACGCAGGTCAATTCGACACGCTGATCGCCGGCCTCGTGGCCAAGCCCGCGCTCCTGAAGACGCTGAACACCGCGCGCGGCCAGTACACGGTGTTCGCCCCCGTCGACGACGCCTTCGCGGCGATTGGCTTCGACGAGGCCAACGCGGACGATATCCCGGCCGACGTCCTGGCCTACCACCTCACCCGGGGCCGCCGCTACGCCAAGTCCGTGCTGGGCGCGCCCCGCCTGCGCATGCTGAACAAGGGCTTCGTCACCCAGGACGGTGGCGTCCTGAACGACGGACAGGCCACCATCGTCGCGACGGACTTCGAGGCGTCCAACGGTGTGCTCCACGCGATCGACGGCGTCCTGCTGGAGAGCTAACACCCGCGACGACAGTTCTATCGAATCACACCGTTTTTTACGGACCTGAGCGTCCCACCCGGACGTGCGACGCATCACCGAGACGAGACTGAGCACCCGTGCCGTCCTCCTCGTGGGGGTCGCACTCGGGATCGGGAACCTCCTGTACATCCTGCTCGCCAGCCGCGGCCACCTCGCCATCGACTACGTCGTCTACGACCTCGCGGGAGAAGTTGCCCTCGAAGGCGGGAACTTCTATACGGCCGTCCCCGAGGGGCTGGCAGACTACTTCCACTACGTCTACCCGCCGATCACGGTCCTGGGGTTCGTGCCGCTGGCGCTGGTCGGCTGGAAAGTCGGCTTCGCGATTCACACCCTCCTCACTGTCGTCGCGGGACTGGCGGGTGCGTGGCTCATCGTCAGGTACGTCGAGCGCATCGGCGAGACGCGTCTGCCGTGGCTCGATCGCGGCCTGATCGCCGGATTCGTCGTCATCTCGGTCCACTCGATGCCCTCGCTCGTGTTCGGACAGGTCAACCACCACATGGTCGCGGCACTTGCCCTGGGATTCGTCGCGCTCGACCGCGACCGCGAGATCCTGGCCGGGAGCGCCTTCGGACTCGCGGCGTTCGTCAAGGTCTTTCCCGCCGCAGTCGGCGTCTGGCTACTTCGACGGCGGGCCTGGCGCGCTATCGCCGCCGCCGTCGGGACCGCAATCGTCGGGTTCGCACTCGGCTTTCTGGTCTTCGGCGTCGATCTCTCGATCGCCTACGTCGAACACGCAATCTTGCCGCGGTTCTCACCGGGCGAGTTCGCCGGCGGGCTCGATCCCGAGGCGACCTATCTGACGATCCGCCGGCCAATCTCGGTGCTCCTCCCGGGCGTCGATCCGACGTTCTACGGCCTGCTCGCGCTGGTCGTCCTCGCGCCGCCGATCGCGTACCTCTACCGGACGATCGAGGATCGAGAGGATCGGCTCGTCTCGATCATGGGCACGATGGTCGCGATCCTCGTCTTCTTCCCCTCGTTCCCGATCTACGTCGTGATCCTCTACTTCCCGCTGGTTCCGCTGCTGTATCTGCTCGAATCGGGGCGGCCCCGGCAGTTGCTCGTCGCGGGCGCGCTGCTCGCCTCGGTCGCGATCCGCTGGGACGACGTGGAGGTGCTGCTCGCGGCCGCGGATCTCTCGAGTAGCGTGCTCGCGGACGTCCTCAAGCCAGCGTTCACGTTCGCGACGCCGGGGCTCGTGGGCGTGCTTCTGATTCTCGCTGGCTGTCTCCTGCATCGACAGCAGAAATACGGGCCGCAGTTTTTCGAGGAGTAGGAGAGCCCGTCACTCCGGGCCGTCGAATGCGTGCCAGGACAGCCGGGGATTCCGGGCGGCCTCGACCTGGTCGATCCGCCGGGCAGTGGTCCGCCGGGGCGCGTCGTCGAGATCGGCGGCATCGGCGGCCGAGGCCGCTTCGAACGCCGCGGCCAGCTGGTCGAGCGTCTCTTTGGACTCGACTTCCGTGGGCTCGGTCATCAGCGCCTCGGAGACCAGTTCCGGCCACTTCGTCGTCGGCGGGTGGACGCCGAAATCCAGCATGTGTTTGGCGACGTCGATCGCGTCCCGGTCGCCCGCGCTCGCGACGAACTCGTGATGGAAGGGGCCGTACGGGATTTCCAGGTCGATCTGCTCGGCCAGATAGTTCGCGTTGAGGACGGCCTTCGCGCTGGCGTCGGAAAGTCCCGCGTCACCGAGTCGCCGGATGTACGCGTAGGCCTTCAGCAGGACGAGCCAGTTGCCGTGGAAGCCGTGGACCTTGCCGACTGTGCGCTCGGGCTCGTAGAGTTCGTAGTCGCTATCCGCTGTCTCCCTGACGTGTGGTTCGGGCAGATAGGGGGCGAGATCGGAGACGACGCCGACCGGGCCAGCACCGGGGCCGCCACCGCCGTGGGGCGTCGCGAAGGTCTTGTGGACGTTGTAGTGCATCACGTCGAAGCCCATGTCGCCCGGGCGAGCGCGTCCGAGCAGGGCGTTGAGGTTCGCGCCGTCGTAGTACAGCAGCCCGCCGGCGTCGTGGACGATCTCGGCGATCGCCTCGATATCGCGCTCGAACAGCCCGAGCGTGTTGGGGTTGGTGAGCATCAGTGCGGCCGTCGAGTCACCGACGGCTGCCTCCAGGGCGTCCATGTCGACCCGGCCGTCCTCGGCGCTGGGGAGTTCGACCACGTCGAAGCCGGCCATCGCCGCGCTCGCGAAGTTGGTCCCGTGAGCGCTGTCGGGGATGATGACCTCGTCGCGATCGTTGCCGTGATCCTCGTGGTAGGCTTTCGCGATCAACAGGCCGGTGTACTCGCCCGCCGCCCCCGCGGGCGGCTGGAGGGTCACGGCGTCCATCCCGCCGATCCGACCCAGCCAGTCCTGCAGCGTCGCCATGACTTCGAGGGTACCCTGGATCGTCTCGACCGGGCGGTCGGGGTGGACCGCCGCCGACGGATCGGCCGCGACGTCTTCGAGCAGCGGCGGATTGTACTTCATCGTGCAACTGCCCAGCGGGAACGGGCCGCTGGTGACGCCGTAGGTCTCCTGGGAGAGGCGGGTGTAGTGACGCGCCAGTTCGGGTTCGGCGAGCGCGGGCAGCGAGAGCGAATCGCGGGTGAGATCGTCGGGCAGCGGTGCGTCCTCGCTGTCGCCGGGCGAAACCGCGGCCTCGCGTTTCTCGACCAGCAGGGGTTCGTAGGCGTCGTCGTCGGCCCAGCGAGCCTGATCGTAGCGCATTCAGGCCACCTCCCGAAGCGCGGCGACGAGTCGGTCCGTCGCGTGCTCGTTGGCGTCGGTCACACACAGTTGCAGGCGGTGTTCGTCGACGGCGTGGACGGCGAAGCCTTCCTTGGCGAGTCGGTCACGGATCGCGTCGGCGGGCTGATCGGTCGCGACGACGAACTCCCGGAAGTGGTGGCGGTCGTGGACGGGCGCGTGTAGGCCGTCGATTTCGTCGACACGGGCGGCCAGCTCACGGGCGTTGCGGACGCAGTCTTCGGCGAGTTCCAGCAGGCCGTCGGGGCCGAGCCAGGCGACGTGCATCGCCGTCCGGAGGGCGACCCAGGCCTGATTCGTGCAGATGTTCGAAGTCGCACGCTCACGGCGGATGTGCTGCTCGCGGGTCTGTAGCGTCAGCGTGTAGGCCCGCCGACCGCTCTGGTCCGTGCTCGCCCCGACGAGCCGTCCCGGGACCTGCCGGAGGAAGTCCTCGCGGGTGGCAAAGAGCCCGTGGCCCATCCCGTAGGCCTGCCCCAGTCCGAGTGTCCCGGCGTCGCCGACGACCACGTCCGCGCCGACGCTGGCTGGCTCTTCGAGCAGTGCGAGCGCAACGGGGTCGGAGCCCAGACAGAACAGCGCGTCGTGAGCGGCAGCGAGGTCACCGATCGTTTCGAGGCCCTCCTCGATGGTTCCTCGAACAGTGGGATTCTCGGCGTAGACCATCACGACCTCCTCGTCGATGATACCTTCGAGGGCATCGATATCGACGGTGCCGTCGTCGGTCGGGACGGTCGCGATCGAGAGGTCGCCGCCGCGAGCGTAGTTTTCGAGGACGGCTCGTTGTTCCTCGCGGACGAGATCGGGGACCAGCACGGTCGATCCAGCGGTCTCGCGAACGCGTGTGGCGAGGGTCGCAGCTTCGCCCAGCGCCGTCGCCCGGTCGTGCATCGAGCAGTTGGCGATCTCCAATCCCGTGAGTTCGACCAGCATCGACTGGTACTCGAACAGTGCCTGCAGGAATCCCTGGGCGACTTCGGGCTGGTACTGCGTGTAGGAGGTCAGAAACTCAGAGCGCGAGGCGAGATCCGCGACCACCGAGGGAATCTCGTGGGCGTAGTGACCCCGCCCGAGAAACGAGACGAGATCGTCGTTGCGCGCGAGCGTCCGCCGGGCCTCCCGGCGGGTCGCAGACTCGCTCCTGGCGTCGATCCCGAACTGTCCGTCGAACCTGATCGAGTTGGGCACGTCGAACAGCGCTTCTTCGTCGTCGACGCCCACCGCGTCGAGCATCGATCGCGTCTCGGCCGCCGTGTGCGGGGCGTAGGGGCTGCCCCGTCCGGTATCCGTCATAGGAACACCCTCCGAACGGTCATTGACTTGGCGGGGCTAACGACCCCGCGTATAAGACTGTACCGAGACTACGTCTCTCGCTGTACCCGACCACTCACCGAAGCGACGCCGGCGAGGCGTCGTCGACGACCGCCTGGTCGTCGATGACGAGGTTGAACGCCCCCTCGTCGTCGTTCCAGAGAATCAGTGCGTTCTCGATGTCGAGCAGGCCACCGTACGGTGCGTCGAGCAAGTCCTGAGTCAGCAGTGACTCGTTGGTGAGCACGGCGAAGACGCGCTCGCGCTCGCTGCCGTCGCCGACGACGAACAGCGGATTGCCGCCGTCGCTGAGGTCGTGGCTCAGTTTGATCACCACCAGATCGACCCGCTCGGTCACCAGCTCACCGGCTTCGGAAAGCGAGGCGACCCGCGAGCGATCGGGCGTGTAGGCGATCCGCTCGGCCTCATCTGTGCGGAGGATCGAGTAGGCGAACTGGACGTCCACGTTGACGAACGTGCCGTCCTCGAAGGCCCCGCCCGCAGCGTCGTCGAGTCTGCGCTGGAACGCCGGAACTTCGAGATTGGGCTTGCGGTCGAACGACCAGCAGTCGACGTCGGGCGAGCGGTCGGGCCAGAGCCGGCAGGTCGGCGCATAGATCGTGAACTCGTCCTCGACCGCGCGCTCGACCCGGCGCAGCCCCGTCGCCGTATTCCGGTCTGCGGGTTCGATGGCGACGAGATTTCCGTGCTCGGCGAGCCACTCGCCGTACTCCTCGACGACTCCCGCGGGATCGTCGAGTTCGTTGAGCACGTTCGCGATCAGGATCAGGTCGAACTCGCCCGCGGGCTCGAACTCCTGGGCGCGTTCGCGGTGGATCGTCGTGTGGACGTTGCGACCCGTCTCTTCGAGCATCGTCTCGAGAACGTCGGCGTTGGCACTCGGCTCGACGGCGTGGTACTCCACGAGCGCCTCGTCAGGAAGGAGGTCAGCGAGCCCGAGCGCCGGCCCGCCCGTACCGGCCCCGACGTCGAGCACCCGCAAGCTGGACGGAACCTGTCCCTCCCGGATCAGCGGAGCCAGGACGTACTGGGTGACGGCGTAGTTGTCGGGAAGATGGTAGATCGCGTAGGCCAGCGCGGTGAGGTCGTCGTACCCGACTTCGCGTTGCTCGAAGTAGGCCTCCTTGAGCGTGGCGAGGCGCTGGCGGAGGCGTTCGCCGCTGGTCCCCTCGGGCCAGCCGGGACCGAACTCGTCGACCAGCAGGTCTTCGAGTTCGCGGGCGTGGGCCTCGGGAAACGCCTCGACGCCGTGGAAGTCCGTCGAGACAGGTCCCTCGGGCGCGGGGACGAACGTGCCGTCCTCGCGCTCGATCAAGTCGAGTTCCAGAGCGAGTTCGCGCAGAGTCTCACGAACGACGGCGGGATGGGGCTGGCCGTCGACGTACTCGTAGATCTCCCCGGGATCGATCGGCCGGACGTTCCGGAGGTACTGGGCGTTCTCGCGGATGGCCTGGCGACGGTCACTCATCGTAGATCGGCCTCCCGATAGAGCGCCTCGAAGGTCTCGCGGTCTGCGTCGGCGATCTTCCGAGCGGCGTCGGCGACCGCTCCTGCACCATCGAAGGTGGCCTGAATGTCGGCGTACACCCGCGGATCGTTGCCAGTCACCTGTTCGAGGAGGTCGAACAGTCCCGCCGAGATGGGGGTCTGGAACTCGTCTGGAATATCTCGGGCGGCCAGTCCGAACGCGAGCACGGCGGTGTGGGCGGCCGCCTGGACCGTCTCCATGGCCTCGTCGTGGGTCTCGGCGTCGGTTGCGACCCAGGTGTTTCCGCGTGCGGCGAGTGCCCCGCGGATGGCCTCGACTGTCGGCCCGTCCGAGTCGACCACGGCGGCGACGTTGCCGGGCGCGTTCTCGGCGGCGAACAGGGGGTGGAGACTGACTCGTTGGCGCTCGCTCGCGTGCTCGCGCATGGCAGCCAGCGGGCCGGCCATGTACCCCGCGAGGTCGACCATCGCTGCGTCTGTTCGGTCGGCGAATCGGGCGATCACTTCCTCGGCGGCCGGGATCGGCACAGCCACGCAGACCACGTCGAAGGTCGCTGCGGTATCTAGGGCGACGACGCGAGCGTCCAGTAGATCGGCGGCGGCCTCTGCGACTGCTGGGTCGGCGTCACAGAACGCGATTTCGACGGTAGCGTCGCTGCCGTCGCGCAAGGCGCTCGCGAACCACCGGCCCATCTCGCCGGCCCCGACCACGAGGACGTTCATCGGCGATTGCTTCCCGGCCGCCGGCCAAAAGCGGTTCGGTCATCTCTCCCGGCGAGCAGCAGTGCTTTTTCAGGGCTGGCAGCCGAACGTTTCGACGTCATCAGTGGAGGGAAAGGAGATGCGAAAGCTCATCGGAACGGTACTCATCGCGGTCGGCGCGCTCGCCACGTTCGGAGGCACAGTACGACTACTGCAGGATCTCGGCGGCGCGAGCAACGTCCTCCTCTGGGGCGGACTCGCGATAGTGGGATTGTTCGTCCTCGGTCGCGGCGTGATAACGGTGATGGCTGACGGCGGCGAGAATAGCGGGGTCAACCCCGAGGACGCAGTCGGGAAGACAGACTCACGGTTCGGTCAGCACTGACCGGACCGCACTCACCGCGCCAGCGATCCAACCAGCGGAATCTCGGCGTCGTCGGCGCGATAGGCAAACCAGGCCGCCCCGAGCAGGCAGACGAACACGAGTCCAGCGACGGAGTCGGCCAGGATCAACCCTTGCGGGTCCAGCGCGTGCCGACCCAGCAGCATCTGTACGGCGAGCAGAAGTCCGGCGACGATGCTCAGGGAGGCTTGCCAGGTCGTCTCGCGACTCGCGTCACGGCGTCCCCAGGTTCCGACGGCGACCAGCAGCGCGAACAGCACCAGCGCCAGCCCGTAGTAGACGATCTGTGTCTCTGGCGTGTACGCGAAGACAGTCCCGAAGCTGAACAGGTGGCCGAGCGGGACGAGCGCGACGGCCGCGACAGCCGCCAGCCGGAGTCGCGAGCGGTCGACCGGCGCGTACGTGATGGCGGTCGCGTAGACGATCAGCGTGAAGATCGACAGCGCCGCGAGGTAGTGGGCGGCCTGCACCGGCGGGGAGTACCCCCACGGGAAGAGCCCACCGACAGTCACCGTTAGCGCGCCCAGTCCGATCTGTACCGGGAGGAGCGCGATCGAACCCAGCAGTGCGAAGCGGACGCGTCGATCCGCGCCGCGTCGCCAGGCCAGCGCCGCCGCCCCGAGGATGACGAAGCCCGTGACCATCGCCACGAGGCGGTGGAACCACTCGACGAAGCTCATCCAGTTCGCGGGAAAGAGGCCGAAGACGGCCCCGTCACAGAACGGCCACCGCGCGCCGCAGGTGAGGCCCGCGCCCGAGCCCGCTGTGTAGACGCCCAGGAGCATGAGGACGAACGTCAGCCCTGTCGTGCCCGCGAGCAGTCGCCGGAGTTGCATACCCGGGGTTCGGGACCGCATCTACTTATGGCCGTTCGTTTCCGCTTTCGGCGGGAGCTCGACGGTCGTCTCGGCCGACACGACGAGCGTGACCCTCGTCCCCTCGTCTGTAGATTCGAATCGAACGTCGCCCTCGAGTCGTCGCATCGACCACTCGACGATCCACAGCCCGATCCCGCTACCGTGTTCGAGGTCGCTCTCGACGCCGTCCGCGACGACCGCCAGTTCCTGCTCTGGGATCCCCGGCCCCTCGTCTTGGATCTCGATGACCAGGCTCTCCTCGCTCTCGCGAGCGCTGACGTGAATCTGCGGCGCGTCCGAATCGTCGTGGACGATGGCGTTCTCGACGACGTTTCGCAGCGCCAGCCCCAGCAGGTCCGGATCGGTGCGGACCGTCCCCGCGACGTCGACGCGGGTGTCGATCCTGGCTTCGGGGTAGTCGGCCGTCAGGTCCGAGACAACGTCGGCCAGAAACGTCTCGACGTCGAGTCGGACGGGAGTGACGTCGGTCTGTCTGAGACTGTCGAAGGTGCGGGCTTTCTCGCCGATCGCGACCAGTTCGTCGCCGCTGTCCCCGATCTTGCGCGCCCATCGTGACAGTTCGGGGTCGCCGGCGTCCGCCTCGATCTGAGCCGCGTAGCCGCCGATCGCCGTCAGCTTGTTCCGGAGGTTGTGCCGGAGGACGCGATTCAGGACTTCCAGCCGCTGCTCGCGTTCGCGCTCGTCGGTGATGTCCCGAAAGAGAACCGTCGACCCGACGACGGCCCCACGTGGGTCCGACAGCGACGTCTCGTCGACGGCGAACTCGTAGCGTCCAGACTCACCGGAGACGCTAACGTAGTCGTCGCTCCCGGGGAACTCGATCGGGAGGGCCGCCGAAACTGGCGTGCCGATTCGGTCGGTCGAGAGGCCATCGAAGACGCGGGCCGCCGCGTCGTTGAACTCGACCACGCGGTCGGACTCGTCGAGGACGACGACGGGATCGGGGAGCGTATCGAGGGCCGTCTCGTCGGCGACGCGACGGGTCGCGGGGCTGGTCGCGAACATGTTCTTGCCGACGAATGCGTAGGCGTCCAGTGCCGCGTGCGGCAGCGACGCGACGACGCCCCAGTTGACGGCGTCGACCGGCCCGAGCCCGAACCACCAGACGATCAGCCCGACCGACGGCGGAAGCGGGCTGAGCGCGACGGCGATCGCTTCCCGACGATACAACGGACCGTAGTTGAGGACCGTATCGAGCAGGAGCAAGACCGCGATACCGGAGTACGTCAACCCGACCGACGCGGCCGCGAACCCCAGCGGCTGGATCGCGTAGTCGAGGAGGACCGCATCGTAGGCCCGGACGATCGTCGGGTCCTGCCAGACGAGGCCGTGCCAGGCGTTGGTCGCGACCAGCGCCACCCCGACGGCCGGTCCGACCCCGAGGGCAGCGAACAGCCACGACTTGCGGAGGTCGCTCCGGCCAGTGTAATCCAGCGCGAACCCGAGAAACGGGTAGCCGATACAGAGAAACGCCATCCACGAAACAGTCTCGAAGGCGACTCGCAACTCGTAGTCGGCGACGAACAGGCTGAGACCGTAGGTGAGACACCAGCCGCCGTAGAACAGCAGCGACACGATGAACCAGTCCACTCCAGGCTTGCCGCGATAGCGTGCGAGGACGCCCACCAGCACGAACGGGGCGATACCGGTCACGAGACACAGCACCGTCAGCCACGGCAAGCCGCTCACGTCGACTACCATCGGTACTCACCTCCTCGGTCGGGCGACTGAACGGGACCCACACTCACGCGTTACTCGGGTAGTACCCACGGTCGTGACAATAAATACCTGTGGGCCCGAGTATCATCGGTCAATATTGGCACGCCGGCCTAGCTTTTTGTCCGCGCCCGACCGCCATTGGCCATGGGACTCGACGAGGACGCACTCGACTACCACAGTCAGGATCCACCTGGCAAGATCGAGATCGCGACCACCAAACCGACCAACACGCAACGTGACCTCTCGCTGGCGTACTCCCCGGGCGTCGCCGCACCCTGCCGGAACATCCGTGACAACCCGAGCGACGTCTTCAAATACACGGCCAAGGGCAACCTCGTGGCCGTCGTCTCGGACGGCAGTGCCACTCTCGGCCTGGGCGACATCGGCCCCGAAGCCTGCAAGCCGGTCATGGAGGGCAAGGGCGTCCTGTTCAAGCGCTTCGCCGACATCGACGTCTTCGACCTGGAACTCGACGCAGACGACCCCGACGCGATGGTCGGGGCCGTCTCGGCGATGGAGCCGACCTTCGGGGGGATCAACCTCGAAGACATCAAAGCGCCGGAGTGTTTCGAGGTCGAGCGTCGCCTGCGCGAGCAGATGGACGTCCCGGTCTTCCACGACGACCAGCACGGGACCGCGATCATCTCGGGCGCTGCACTGCTCAACGCGGCCGAAATCGCCGGCAAGGATCTCGCAGAGCTCGACATCGTCTTCTCCGGTGCGGGTGCCAGCGCCATCGCAACCGCCCGCTTCTACGTCTCGCTCGGCGTCGATCGTGAGAACGTCACGATGTGTGACTCCTCGGGGATCATCACCGACGCTCGGGCGGAAGCTGACGAGGTCAACGAGTTCAAACGGGAGTTCGCCAGCGACCGCCCCGAGGGTGATCTCGCCGACGCGATAGCGGGCGCGGACGTCTTCGTCGGTCTCTCGGTCGGCGGGATCGTCGACCAGGAGATGGTCCGCTCGATGGCGGAAAATCCGATCATCTTCGCGATGGCCAATCCCGATCCGGAGATCGCCTACGAGGACGCCAAGCACGCCCGCGACGACACGGTCATCATGGCCACCGGGCGCTCTGATTACCCGAACCAGGTCAACAACGTGCTCGGGTTCCCCTTCATCTTCCGCGGAGCACTGGACGTCCGGGCGACCGAGATCAACGAGGAGATGAAAGTCGCGGCCGCCAGGGCGTTGGCCTCGCTCGCGAGACAAGACGTCCCCGACGCCGTCGTCAAGGCCTACGGTGACGAGCCGCTACAGTTCGGCCCCGAGTACATCATCCCCAAACCACTGGACCCGCGTGTCCTCTTCGAGGTGACGCCCGCCGTCGCCGAGGCAGCCATGGAGTCGGGCTCGGCCCGGGCGAGTCTCGACCTCGACGACTACGTCGAGAAGCTCGAAGCCCGCCTCGGCAAGAGTCGGGAGATGATGCGCGTGGTGTTGAACAAGGCAAAGAGCGACCCCAAACGCGTCGTGCTCGCGGAGGGCGACGACGAGAAGATGATCCGGGCGGCATACCAGCTGGTCGACCAGGGGATCGCTCGCCCGCTCCTGCTGGGCGATCGCGACCGGATCACCGCCATCGTCGAGACGCTCGGTCTCAGTTTCGATCCTGACATCCTCGACCCCGACGAATCCGACCTCGAACGATACGCCGACCGGCTGTACGAACTCCGCCAGCGCAAGGGAGTCACGCGCCGGGAAGCCGGCGAGTTGATCCGGGACGGCAACTACCTCGGCAGCGTCCTCGTCGAGATGGACGAAGCCGACGCCATGCTCACGGGGCTGACTCATCACTATCCCTCCGCGCTCAGACCACCGTTGCGGGTCGTCGGGACCGCGCCGGACGCCGACTACGTCGCCGGCGTCTACATGTTGACGTTCAAGAATCAGGTGATCTTCTGTGCCGATACGACCGTCAATACCGATCCCAGCGCCGAAGTGATGGCCGAAGTCACGCGCCACACCGCCGACCTCGCACGCGAGTTCAACGTCGACCCGCGGGCGGCGATCCTCTCCTACTCGAACTTCGGCAGTGTCGACACCGAGGGGACCGAAAAGCCCCGGCGCGCAGCCGAGATGCTCCGGGACGATCCGGCTGTGGACTTCCCGGTCGACGGCGAGATGCAGGCCGACACCGCCGTCGTCGAGGAGATCCTCACCGATACCTACGAGTTCTCCGACCTCGACGACCCCGCGAACGTGCTCGTCTTCCCGAATCTCGAAGCCGGCAACATCGGCTACAAACTCCTGCAGCGACTCGGTGGCGCCGAAGCCATCGGCCCGATGCTCGTCGGCATGGACAAACCCGTCCACGTCATCCAGCGCGGTGACGAAGTGAAGGATATCGTAAACCTTGCAGGGGTCGCGGTGGTGGACGCACAGGAGGAGTGAAACTAGCTGTCGATAATATCGATCGAAAGTAGATCTTTGAGGGGTTGTTTGTCGAAGTCACCGGCGTCCCGCGTGACGAACGTCGCGCCGGAATCTCGTGCAGTCGCGACGTGAAGAAGATCAACGAGATCGAGAGCGATATCGTGTTCAGCGAGGAGCGTCTGTAGTTGGGCTGCCTCGGAAGCCACCTCGTCAGTGAGCGGTAAAATCCCGTCCAGCCGTGAGTTGAGCAGTCGTTGCTGCGTACGTATCTCTGCTTGCGTATCGTAGAAGACGTAGTACTCGAAGGCGACTGTTGCAGGAATTACCCACGGGACCGAGGCGTTCTCTTTGAGATATTCATCGACACCGGGGGACGGATTTGGACTGGCGAAGCGCCGAAGGACGCTATTATCGAGACAGATCATTCTGTTTCGACGTTATCGGCGAGCGATTCGTTCAGGTCCTCGTGTGTCTGTTCCATACTCTTCTCGATGCCCTCGGCAGCAAACCCGCCGAGTTCGTCGACATCGCGTTCTCGCCGGGCAAGCCGGGCTAAAAATTCGTCCCAGCTCTCGTCGTCCTCTTTCAGAACGGCGAGCATAGACTTGGTATCGTCCGAAACGCGAATTGAGGTACTCATATGTATGCGTTGTATGCGTGTCGATGTAATCGTTTCGTCCGCCCACGGAAATCGGTGTCAGGCAACGCAACGAGAACGCGAGGGAGGAGTCTGGACCCGGAGAGAGCCGGGGGCTGGTGGCCGTCTAGTCGCTCGCGTTGGCGCTGCCGCGATTGGATCGCGACGGCGGTGGGACCCGTTCGTCGGTGGGCTCGATCGGTTCGGGCAGGACGCACCGATCGGGCTCGTTGTTGACGTGCCCGTACTGGTCGGGCGCGTTCGCCAGCGGATGAGCGGGATTACGGTCGCTGGAGATCCGTGCGGCGCGGATCTCCTCGAAGCCGTTGATCCGAGCCATCACGCCTCGCCAGTGGTACCGCGTCTCCGCGGGAACCGCCAGCTGGTGCGGTGGCTCGGCTGTGGGTGCTCGTGACGCCAGGACGGCGGCGTTGACGTTCGCCGCCAGATCGTCGTGGTCGAGCAGGACGCCGACGCGCGCACTCGACGGCGCTCGTGCGGCGAGCAGGTCCAGCCCGAGGTGCAGCGCCCGGTACTCGGCGACGTTGTTGTCCGGCGATCGATCCCCGACCGAGAGCCGTCCGACGCGCTCGCCGTCTCGCGTCTCGATGACGACGCCGAGACCGCCACCCGACTCTCTGAACGAGCCGTCGGTAGCGACGTAGAAGTCTCGGTGATGTGTGCGCGGCGGATGCGCGATGTGGGGGGTTGGCGATTCGTCGAACAGATCCCGCAACGACGGCCGGCCATATGCGGCCATACCCTCGATTCGTGATCCACTGATTTAAAAGTGTGGGCACGGGCAGAAACGACAGCCCCGGCCCAGTTGCCGGCGACCGGAACGCCTACGGCCGGGCCGGTCGTTGGCCCGCACATGGTCACTGCTCGCGACATCATGACGAGTCCGGTCGAGACGATCACGCCCGACGACGACGTCAGCGAGGTGCTGACCCGCCTGGCGAAAGCCGACTTCAGCGGCTTCCCCGTCGTCGAGGGCGGGGCCGTAGTCGGTGTCGTCACCGAGACGGATCTCGTGGATCTCTTCCAGCCCTCGGATCGGACGCTGTGGATCCCCATCGGCTTCCCGCCCTTTATCGAGACGCTGACCTACGGCGTCGATCTCTCCTGGAACGACCTCGACGTCGGGATCGATCTCGTGAAAAACTCCGGCAAGCCGATCAGCGACGTCATGATCACCGACGTCGTCACCGTCTCGCCCGAGGACAGCGTCGACACCGTGATCGACTTCCTGGCCGATTCAGAGCGGGACATCAACCGCCTACCAGTAGTCGAGGGCGGCGACCTCGTCGGGATCATCACCCGTGAGGACGTCCTGCGGACGCTCAGCGAACGCGAGCAGTCCATCTGACCCTGACGGGGAGCCGAAACGGTGCGCTATCGCAACCTCCTGTTGTTTCTCGTCCTCTCGGTGGTCTGGGGCAGCGCCTTCGTCGCCATCAAGGCCGGACTGGCCGACATCCCACCAGTGCTGTTCGCGGCGATCCGCTACGACATCGCGGGCGTGCTCATGTTCGCCTACGCGGCCGTCGCTGTCGATCAGTGGCGGCCCCGCAATCGACGGGACTGGGCCGCGATCGCGGTCGGCGCGATCTTTCTCATCGCCGGCTATCACGTCTTCCTGTTCGTCGGCGAACAGGGGACGACCAGCGCCGCAGCGGCCGTCATCGTGAGTCTCTCTCCTGTGCTCACCACGGGGTTCGCCCGCCTGTTCCTCCCCGAAGAGCGCCTCACCGTCGCTGGAATCGCCGGGATGATCCTCGGAGTGGTCGGCGTGGGCGTGCTTGTCAGTCCCGATCCATCGAATCTCCTGACCGAGGACGTCGTCTCCAGCCTGCTCGTGTTCGGCGCTGCCGTCTCCTTTGCGCTCGGGAGCGTCCTCACGCGGTGGCTCGACGCCGATCTCCCGATCGAGACGATGGAGGCCTGGTCGATGGTCGGCGGTGCGATACTCATGCACGGACTCGCGCTCACCCTCCCCGGAGAGCGACTGGCTGCAATCACGTGGTCGCCTCAAGCTCTGTTTGCGCTGGGCTATCTCTCCGTAGTCGCCAGTGCGATCGGCTTTCTCATCTACTTCGACCTGCTGGAGCGACTCGGGCCGATCGAGATCAACCTCGTCTCCTATCTCGCGCCGGTCGTCGCCGCCGTCGTCGGCGTCGCGCTACTGGGCGAAGTGATCGACATCTCGACGGCTATCGGATTCGTCTGTATCGCGAGCGGGTTCGCGCTCCTGAAGCGTCGGGCACTCGCCAGCGAACTCTCGCGGTTCGCGTGAGTCGGGAACGTCGGCCTACTCACGCCGATACTGGTGGCCGGCGACGAGCGCCAACACGTTGAGGACGAACAAGAGTGCGAGCACGGTGAGACCTCGCCTGGAGTCGAGTCCGCCAGCGAGCAGCGAGAGCTGGACGAACGGCAGACAGACCGCCGACCAGAACGCGACGCCGGAGACGATGTGATCGCTGTCGATACCGGTGTCAGCCACTGGTGTGTCGAAGAGCCTGCGCATGGAACCCCCACGTACCTGACCCCCGCCAGATACACTTCGGTACGTTACGCCGCTCGCATAATATAATTATGGTCGACTGAGAAGCGGGGGAGCTAAACCGACAGCAACACTTACAGGAGATACATGTCGCGGCTCTCTCGACGGGCGCTCATGTGGCTGGTCGGGACTGCGCTACTCGTCGTCTACCTGCTGGCAGCGCTCCTGACCTACGAGCTCTTCGTCTACCTGCTGGAACGCCCGCCGGACCCGCTGACCGCCCTGCTCACGATCGGTCTCGTCGTGCTCGTCGCGAGCTACCTGAGCTACCGCTTCGGGACCCGCCAGCTACTCGCGGGACTGGGCGGGATCGAGATCCGCCCTCGAAACGCCCCGGCGCTGTTCGACCAACTCGACAGACTCGAACAGCGGATGACCGTCGAACGACCGCGCGTCGTCGTCGCGGACCTGGGCGTCCCCAACGCGTTCGCGCTCGGCGGCGTCCGCTCGGGCGTGCTCGTCTTCGACCGCTCACTCTTGCGCGTCCTCTCGCCTGACGAGCGCGAGGCGATCCTCGCCCACGAACTGGCTCATCTCGAAAGCTACGACGCCTTCGTCCAGACGCTCTCCTACAGCGTCCTCCGGACGATCGTCGGGCTGCTGTTGCTCCCCCTGCTCCCCCTACTGTTTCTGGTCACCGGGATCGCTCGCGGCCTGGCCTGGATCCGCGGTCGGCCAGGTGAGTGGACGCGCAACCCCGTCATGGTCGTCTACTACTGGGCGACCCTCAGCGTGACGCTGCTGGCGATCGGACTCACCGTGCTGATCCGCGCTCACTCCCGGCGCCGTGAATACGCCGCAGACGACCGCGCCGTCGAAATCACGGGTCGGCCACTCGCACTGGCCCGCGCGCTCCGGAAGATCGATCGCGCGACCGAACGCCAGCGCGGCCTGCTCTCGACACTGTACGTCCAGGGTGACGACGAAGGGGTGCTGACGCGTCTGCTATCGACGCATCCGCCGATGGACGATCGAATCGAGCGACTGCTCGACCGTGCCGAGGCCGACTCGCTTCGGGGCCGACGCGTTCCGATCGAGTGACCGACCTGCCGAGGCCGCCGGATAGTTCACGTTCGCTCGCGTCGTACGTCCCAGTATGGTCAAACGAACGACACTCCTGGCGGGAGCGATCGGCGTACTCGCAGTCGGCGTCGCCGGACGGCGCTATCTCCAGGACCGATCCACACCGCAGGTCGACTACGAGACGGTCGGGCACGTCGACGACGTGGAGATCAGGCACTATCCACCGACAGTCCTCGTCGAGACGGTCGCCCCCTCGGAAAACGCCGCGTTTCGTCGGCTCTTCCGATACATCTCGGGCGAGAACCGCAGCGCGACAGACGTGTCCATGACCGCCCCGGTCGAGGGCGGCGGGAGGACGACCGGACAGTCAGTGACGATGACAGCGCCCGTCGAGTCGGAATCGGTCGCGATGACAGCGCCCGTCGAGAGCGACCGCGACGAGGACGGCGTTCGGATGGCGTTCTACCTCCCCGCCGAGTACGACTACGACACCGCTCCGCTGCCGACCGACGAGTCGGTTCGGCTGGTCGAACAGCCCGGTCGAACGCTGGCCGTCCTCGGCTTCTCGTGGTGGACGAGCGACGGCCGCGTCGCTCGCAAGACAGACCAGTTGCGCTCGACGCTGGCTGGGGCAGACGAGACCTTCGAGATCGTCGGCGAGCCGTTTCTCATGCGCTACGAAGGGCCGCTCGTCCCGCCGTTTCTTCGAACCAACGAAGTCGCCGTCGAGGTCCGGCGCGTGAGTACTCCCTGAACTACCAGCGGGAGTCGGCGCGCCCGATTCGGGCAGCCACTCAGCGATACTCTTCGGACAGTTCGGTCTGCCAGTCGAGGTAGTAGCCGTCGGTTTCCTCGGGCATCCGAGACGTGTCGGTGTTCTTCGGCTCGAACCCGTAGTGCCCGAAGCGGAGGCTGTCCCAACTCCAGCCCCAGCCCAGCGAGTACATCTCCAGATTGCCGTTGTATCCGCGTTCCTGGAGGATGCCGAACCCTGCCGAGTCAATATCGATCTCGACGCCGTTTCCAGCGAGGTGGTCACGGAGATCCTCGGCCGCCTGTACGTACGTCTCGATGTCGAACGTCGTGACGGTCAAGTCGAACGGATCGTCCGGAGTGAACCCGCCTTCGTCGAGTACTTCTCGGGCACTCTCGACGTCCACTTCGTCAGGGCTGTACGGATACTCGTCGACGAACTGCTCGTACCCGCCCCGACCGGTCGGCCAGATCCCCGGCGGCGTGAAACTGTACGCGGGGACACCACGGCTGGCGAACAGCTCGTCGACAATCGCCTGTTGATCGAGCACGTACGCGACCGCTCGCCGGACCTCGATCGGCACGTTCCGCGCGTTGAACCCGAAGTATCGCGTGACAAGTTCCGGAACGGCGAGGTAGTTCACCGTCTCGCCGTTGTCGAGCGGTCCGTAGGTCCCGACCTCACGCCCACGGTCGTCCTCCGTCGCGTCTACGTTCCCCGGGTCGTAGTACTGTGTCGGCAGTTGGAAGATGTCGGCTTCTTTCTCGATAGCGAGTGCGTACCTCTCTTCCTGACCGCCCACGATGTTCCAGTGGATCGATTCGATATCAGCTGCCTCAGCATGGTACTCCTCGAATCGAGTCACACGGAACTCTTCGTTGACCGTGAAGGCGCCGTACGTGAAGGGGCCGGTCCCGTTCGCCACGTTCTGTCGGAACTCCTCGTGAGACACGTCGCCAGTGTAGCCATCGATATCGCCAACGATTCCCTCAGGAACGACGGAAAAGACGGGATATGTGAGGATGTCCAGCGCATCTGGGTTGGGAGTCTCGAGTTCCAGTTTGAGCGTGTAGTCGTCGACGGCCCTCACGCCCAGCGAGTCGGGAACCACGTTTCCGTCGCTGGCTGTCTCGTGGACCGCTCCCACACCGGTGGTTTCGTCCAGCAGGAAGTCCGATCGGATGCTGTTCTCGGACTCGGCGACCCGCCGCCAGGAGTACTTTACGTCCTGGGCCGTCAACTCCGTCCCGTCGTGGAACGTCACCCCCTCTTTCAGAGTGAACGTATACGTCGTCTGGTCCTCGGACAACTCGAATCCCTCGATCAGTAGGTTGTTCAACTCCGGAACGCCGTCGGGGTAGTTCACCAGCGGTTCGTAGAGCTGCGTGATCACCGTCGACGACGCCTCGTCGTCTGACTCGATGGGATCGATAGAATCGAGGTAGTCGAGGAACAGGTTCAGTTCCGTGCTTCCATCGGTCAGCTGCGTATCGGTGTGTCGCTGGTGAGACGGGCCCAGCGTGCCGTACTTCGGGACGTCGACGTGATCGTACCAGAACCGCTCGCGCACGTCGTGCATGAAGTTCAGGACGATCGCGCTGTCCCGAACTGCCTCTTCGATATCAACGTGAGCCTGTCGAACGAGCGAGGCATCCGAGTCGGAGTATTCCGTGATCACCTCCCAGGCCTCCTGTGCCTTGTCCGCGTAGATCGAAGGATCTAGTTCGGCCGACGGTTCGTCGGGGGTGGGCGTCTCCCGGGGTGGCGCTGTCGTCTCCGGATCGGGTGATGTGGCGAAACCACCGTTGCCCGACTCGTCACCGGACCCGTCGGTCGGCTCCCCACTGGAGTCCGAATCGCCGAGTAACTGGGTGGCGACGACGGAACCGCCACCGGCGAGGCCGAGAAATCCCAGGACGGAGCGGCGCGAGAGCGGGAACGAACTATCACTGCCGGGGTCCGTCCGATCAGTACTGTCACCGCCGGACTGGGGCCCAGAACTCGGCTTGTGAGTACTCGAATTGCCCACTGGCTGGCCGTTCGCAGCCGACCGGTCATCGCCAGCAGGCTGTCCAGTTGACGCTGTCTGAGTCTGATTCGAGTCGGGCCGGGAGTCGAAAAACCCGTCCGGGAACGCCAACGAGAAGTCGGTCCCGAACTGCGAAGGTGACGACTGGCGGGCGCCGGGCGTCGGTGCCAACGCCGTAAGGATCACATCGTCGACTGCCGACGGGAGCTCGGGGACGAGCGTGCTCGGTGGTGTCACCTGCTCGGGACCCGGACCGGCTTCGACCTCGGCAATCGTGAACGGGGGTTCACCCGTCAACGCGTAGTAGGTGATCGCTCCCAGCCCGTACACGTCGGTCTGATCCGTGACTGCAGTCGGCTCGTCGACCAGCTCGGGTGCAGTAAACAGGGAAACTGGACGTTCGCCGGCGGCGACGCGACAGGCTCGTTCGAGCCCCCATTCGTCGACGACGGCAGTCGCATCTGCGCTTCCGGAGAGACCAGTCACCCAGATGTCAGTCGGCGACAGTGACCCGTGAGTCGCGTTGTACAGCCCGGCGACCCGAAGCGCCTCGGCCGTATCCGAGGCGACTGCGTGTGCGTCCGCGATCGACAACTCGGACTGAACGTCGCCGAGACGCGCCCCGTCGACAGTCTCGACGGCGACCCAGGGCCGCGGACTCCTGCCTCGATCGTACACCGTGACGACGTTCTCGTGTGAACTGGGGTTGAACCATCCCGAAGTGGCCTGCCAGAACGCGTCTTGGACCGACTGCGTCGTGATCGACGGTGCGGTCGTAAAGATGCGGACGTTCTCCTGCCCGTCCGTGAGGTCACCGCGGTACTGAGAGAGATACTCACCGTCGAGGACACAGCTCCCGGAGCGAATACCCCGGGCGGAGTTCACAAAATCGTCACCAGAATCGGACATGGACGAGTTGTATTTGCACGGGGGTATATATCATTCGCCATGTCTGTTCAATCACAGAGAAACTGCCCGCCTGTGCTCGGTCACCCGACGACCGGCTGTGAGATGATCCACAGCGAGAGAACGGTATACCCGATCATCAGGACGACCAGCGGCAGGTGACCGCGCCGGGCGGCGGCGGGCGAGTCGTATCGAGAGCGCGCGACGGCGTGGGCAGCGACGACTGCGACGACGTGGCCCGCAACGACGAGGACGACCTGCGAACCCCAGAACAGCGAGACGGAGAGCCAGCCGAGCACGTCGACTGATTCGACTCCGGGTACGGACATCGAGACCAGTGTCCCGAGGTTTCGGATCACGTAGGGGTAGTTGTGAGCGACCTCGTAGGCGCCGGCGATCGGAAGGACAGTTGGCGCGAACCAGCGCGCGGCTGTGACCCAGTTACGATCTGGCGAGCCACCCAGTCGCTCGACGGCCCAGCTCGCTGCCGCGAACGTGAGGACGAACCCGGCCAGCCCGAAGACGTACAGGAGGATACTCGTCTCCGGGCCAGTCCCGAGCAGCCCCCTGAGATCGAACAACACCGTCTGGTAGGCCCGCGTCTCGGTGAAGCCGTCGAAGCTCACCGTGTACACCGTGGCGATCGCGAAGACGACGAGCGAGACGCTCGCGAACGGATCGAGACACCCCGTCCAGGGAGATCGCAGCGAGACGGTGTACCCTCCGCGCTCGCCTCGGTCGAACGCGAGCGGCGCGACGCGACCGAACAGACGATAGAAGACACCCAGCGGGTCGGCGTGACGAAGCCAGGCAGTGCCGAACAGCGTCGCCCCGGCGACCATCGCGAGCCCGTACGCCGCGACGACCACGCCGGTGAGACGTGGGGACCGCGGGATCACGGTCAGGTTCTCGGTGATCCCGACGAGCGCGACGAAACCGACGACTGCTGGCCACGCTCCGAGCGCGGCCGGGTACGTACCGAGCACCGCGAACTGCCCCCCTTCGAGCCAGGCGAGGCCGCGGTAGATTGCTCGCCACGGCGACAGCAGCTGCCAGGCCGTGCCGAAGACGAGCGCGAGCAACGCCAGCCCGCGAAACCACAGCGGCCAGGTGAAGACCGTCGCGACGTTCTCGGCGGCGACCTGCCGACCGACGAACCCGAACACCAGCACCGACGCGACACCGGCGAGAAAGAGCGCGGTGACCGCGACGCTGAGCGGCCGAGCGACCGACGCTGGAACGGTCAGGCTCCGGGCTCGTCCGTCGGTGGCTGCTGGCGTTCGGTCGGTCACGGCCAACCAGAGCGCCGTCGAGGCGACAGTCACGCCCGCACCTGCGAGTAGCACCGACAGCGGGAGCGGCGTCTGCAAGCGCGATCCGGAGACCTCGTGCGCACTCGCGACGCCCGGGAACAGCGCGACGAGACCGAACACCAGCCCGGCCCGAAGGAGTCTCTTCGACCGAGAGCGATTGCCCATCGACTCACTGTATCCACGACGGTCGAAAATCCCCTGTGGTTCACGTCTCGAATCCCGACCGCGCACGGGCAGGCTTTTGCGAGCCGGGCCGAACGTATCGCTATGCGACCACGTACCGTTATCGCCGTCGTCGGGTTCGTCGCCATCCTCGGCGGACTCGTCGTCTTCGGTCTCACTGTCTGGTCGTCCGGCGGGACGCTCGACGAGACGTGGGTGAGCGACACGCCGCGCGACACCGACATCAACCATCACGCGGTCGGTGTCGGTCCCGACGGCGACGTGATCGTCGCGCCTGTCGCGGAGGCCCGGGGTAGCACCGACCAGATTACGAACACGTCGTGTGTCTTCGCGCGTCTCCGGCCGACAGACGGCGCTGTACTGTGGCGAAATGGAATCCCACCCGACGACTGTTTCGTCCACGCGCTCACCGAACCGGCGATCGCGGATCTCGATGGCGACGGAACGCCGGAGGTCGTCGGTATCTCTTCGATCGAGAATGCGCTCGTCACCTACGACGCCGAAGACGGCAGCGAACGCTGGCGAGTCCCACTCGAAACCTACGGCTTCGGCCGACCGACGATCGAGAATCTGACGTCCGCTCCCGGGCCGGAGATCCTGGCAAGCGACGTCGCCGGGAACGTCGTGGCGACGCGCGCGAACGGATCGGTACTCTGGCGATTCGAGTTGAACCGGACGGGATGGACAGAGCGTACAATCCGCGAAGCGCCGATCGTCGACGACGTCGACGGCGATAGCCAGCAGGAGGTTCTCCTCGGGAGCGACAGCGGCCCGGTGGTACTCTCGGCCACGGGCGACATCGAGTGGTTCCGCAACGGCACGGCGACGTATCTCACTGCAGCCGACGCCGACGGCGACGACGCGCTCGAAGTGTTCACGTCCGGAACCCTGTCGATCACGTCCTACGACGGAGAGTCGGGGGCAGGGGAGTGGAATCGATCGATCACGAACGGCCGGATCCGCGAGGCCGCCGACGCCGATGGCGACGGAACGGTCGAACTCTTCGTCGGGAAAGTCGGCGGCGACGTGCTCGCACTCGACGCCGCGACCGGCGATACCGAGTGGTCGACATCGATAGCGAGCGGCGACAGTACCATCGTCTCACCGCCTGTCCTCGGGGACGTCGACGGGGACGACACCTCGGAGGTGATCGCCGTCAGCGAAGACGGACGGGTCGCCGTCCTCGACGCCGACGGTGGCTCGGTACTGGCCAGATACGAACGCAACGTTCCGATACTGACGTTCGCGACGACGGCAGATATCGACGACGACGGGCGAGAAGAGATCCTCGTCCGCTACGGTGACGGCCGCGTCGTCGCGCTCGACTACGCGTCCTGAGAGGCGTCGGTCGACTGCGACGGGCCGCGACGATAGACCGTATAGAGGACGAGCGCCGCGATCGTGAAATCGAGCAGGTGTGCAGCGACGTGATGGACGACCATCGGCACGACACCCATCGCGGTCCCCCAGCCGACGAGTGTTCGGACGACAAGTCCACCCAGCGCCAGCGTAACGAGCAGATACTCCGTCGAGCGGCGCTGCAGATAGGCAGCCAGCCCCAGTCCGAACAGCGCCACCGTACTGAGTCCGGCGAGAAGCAAGCCCACGAACAGGTGGGGTGCGTAACCGCTCGGGATCCAGTCTGCCGCCATCGAGACGATTACTCCCGTCATCGTCTCACTGTAGGCAACGAGATATGAAACAACGTTCGGAAACACCCAGCAGTCACGATCATAGCGTCGTCGTCACAGAACCACGTTCGAGGAAGGCAGTCTCGTAGCCCTCGTGGCGGGCGATCGACGGCGGACCATCGACCGTGATCGTCAGTTCGTCGCCACTCGACGGTTCGCTCGATAGCTCCGCGCGATAGTGCGATCCAATCTCCGGTCCGATCGCCGGGGTCAATGTATCGTCGAATCCGACGGCGTCGAGGGTCGCCGACAGAGCAAACCCGGGCACTGCAAAGCGGTTGTAGGGCGTCCGCGGCGAGACGAGCAGCGTCGACCCGTCGACGGTCGCGACCATCTCGGCGTCGCCGACGCTGCCGACTTCCACGGGTGAGCCCGGCATCGCGGATTTCGAGGGGGCGTACGCCAGTGGCAGCATCTCCATCGACATCGGTGAGACGGCTCCCCGAGTACCCTCCTCGTCTGAAAGGCGTTCGTATCTGATCTCGTTCTTGGTGCTCTCGCTGTACTCCATCTCGAACTCGGCGGTAATCGACTCGCCGAACGTCCCGTCGAAGTCGCCGACGCGCTGGCTGTCGACCGCACCGACCTCGACCTCGACAGTATACGTCCCGTCGCCATCGAGTGCCATGTTCTCGCCGAAGTGAAAGCCCATGTTCTGGCTGAGCATCGGCCACGCGCGCTTGCTGTCGACCTCCTCGCCGTCTTGGCTGATCGTGAACGTCGGCTGGCTCAGCACGGGGATGACGGTCCCGCTCTCGGGATCCCAGGTCGAGGCCATCAGGTGGACGTCCTGGCCGTCCTGAATCTCGGCCAGGTTGGTCCGCGTGCCAGTGACAGTCCAGAACCGGTGAGCGTAGGAGTAGAACAGCCCGACTTTGCGGTCGCCGACAGTCTGCATCCCCTGCATCTCCATCCCTTCGATATGTGTCGGCACGTAGACCGCGTCCGGCCTGTCATCCAGAACAGGCGGCTGACCGCCGGTCGACCGCTCTTCTAACAAGCCACCACAGCCTGCAAGCCCACTCGACAGTGCTCCGGCACAGCCACCGAGAAATGCGCGTCGTCTCATGGACGGGTCTGAGCGCCGGATCAACAAGAGGCGTCTGGTCCGACCGTCGAAACAGCAGCCAGCAGTCCTCTCCCGCCGGTTCGGATGATCTGCCCATCGATCACGACTGGTCTGCGTCGGTCGACCCGGACTCGCCGTCGAGCAATCCGTCGACCAGCCGGGTAAATCGATCCAGCAGTCGGTCGGCCAGTGACGGGTTCACCAGCCGAAGCATGCGAGCGGTCTCTTCGGGGTGTGAAACCGAGAGCGTGACGTGGTTACGCTGACCCCGCTCCTTTTCGACGAGATCCTGCTCGACGAGGTGGTCGAGGTGCCATTCGAGCGTACTCCGAGCCACGTCCAGTCGCTCCGCGACCGCTCCCGGACGACTCCGGCCGTTGGTCAGGAGGTGCACGAGAATCTCGCGCGCAGTCTCCCGGTGCAAGACGGCCAGCGCCCGTCGCTCCCACGCGCCGTACTCCGTGGTGTAGTAGTGTGTCTTCCCGTACAGCGGTTCTTCGACGACGACCGCAGCGCGGCGCAGCTTCTTCAGATGGTACTGGACTTGCCCCGGCGCGAGGTCGAGCGTCCGGACGAGTTCGTTGAAGTGAATACCCGGCCGTTGGCGGATCTGCGAGATTACTTTGTCCCTGGTGTCGGTCATCGTGAAACAGTCGAGGACGTGGTTGCGAGCACGACGCTGTCGAAGCTAGGGCGAGTGCGTTTCTATATGTCACGGTCCGTCGATAGCAGACTCGCCCAGAATGGAAGTTGAGACTGGCTCTCTCAATGCATAGGCCGCAGGCACGGTTTGCTCACTGACAACGGGTACTATTTCGACCGCTTGAACTCGAACCGTGCCCCGCCATTGCTTCCGTCTGTCACCGAAACTGTCCAACCGTGCGCCTTCGCGATGTCGGCCACAATCGAGAGCCCGAACCCGGTTCCCCCCTCGCTGGACGTGACGCCGTGTTTGAACACGTCGTCTTGCTTCTCCTGGGGAATCCCGCTGCCGGTATCCTCAACGTAGAATCCATCGTCTCCGTCTAGTCCACCCACGGTCACCGTGACGTCGGCACCACCGTGCTCGATTGCATTTCGGAAGAGATTCTCGAAGAGTTGGGTCAGCCGCCCTGCATCCCCGGTGACTGTCGGAATTCCATCTGCGACTGTAAGCGTTGCCTCCTCCGTGTCGACGTATCCCCACGCTTCTGTCGTAATACTCTCGAGGTCGATCTCTTCTGCATCCTCGATCGTCGTCTCCCCACGTGCCAGCGTCAGGAGGTCCTCGATGAGTCGTTCAATTCGGTCGTGTGCGGATTCTACTTTTTCAAAGTGCTCCGCCTTCCCGGTCTCCTCCGCGATTTCGAGGAACCCCATTGCGACAGAGAGCGGGTTTCGAAGGTCGTGGGCAACGACGCTCGCGAACTGGTCGAGTCGTTCGTTCTGTCGGTGTAGTTCTTCCTCCCTGCTCGCTCGTGCGAGTGCTGCCTCGACAGTCGCACCGAGAATCCGGAACAGGTCGACGTCCGTCTCAGAAAAGACCTGCGTGGAAACTGACCCCGTCGACATGAGCCCATACTCACCTAGTGGGACGAGAATCTCACTCCGTATCTCTGTGTTCGGGTTGTGGGGTTGCCCCTCAGCTTGGATATCATCATATACCTGGGTTTCTCCGGACTCAAACACGTCCCAAGCGAGACTGTCTCCAGGAGTGAACCGGGGAGACTCGCCAAACAGGTCTCGTGCTTCGGACGTTTCCGTAATTGGGGCGAGCACGTTCTCTCGGTCGTCGTACTCCCAAATTCCGGTGATATCGAGGTCCAGTATCTCGGCCGCGGCATCGACGGCGATCGCTCCGATTTCCTCGCTTGATTCAGCGCCGCTGAGCGATTGTGCGGTGTCCTGAAGCGAGCGGAGGCGAGCTTCCAACCGTTTCTGTTCGGTTATGTCCTCCAAGACAGCGAGGATGCTCGTAGTCTCTCCGTCGGGGCTTGTAACCGGCGCGACCGACAAGAGCAGGTCCAGTTCGTCTCCGTCTTTCGTCTCTCGCCGTATCTCCTTTGCTCGGATTCGCTCGCCGCTCAGGACGCGCTGCCGGTGTGAGGCAAACTCTTCCTGCTGCTCGTCCGGGACCATCGGATTGAACTCGCCAAGCACTTCGTCCTGCGACCAGCCGAACATGGTTTCAGCCTCGTCGTTCCAGCGGATGACGGTCCCATCCGTGTCGATCTCCATGACGGTGAGTGGCGTGGCCTCGATGAGCGATTCCAGTCGCTGGTTCGTCGCTTCGAGTTCACGCTCTCGTTCGACTTGCTCGGTAACGTTTCGAGCGATACCCACAATTCGAACAGTCTCGCCATCGACGACGACCGGTGCGAGGCTGGTCTCCCAGAACTGCGCACCGTCACCGATGTCGAGTTCTTCGCGATACGAGATTGGGGCCCCCTGATCGACGCAGCGAGTGTAATTGGCCTCGAGTTCAGCACCCTCCTGGTCGCCAAACACGTCTCGTGGGGTCTTGCCGCGAACTTCCTCGGTCGTAATTCCGGTCTGTGACTCGTATCCGGGACTGAGTCTGGCGAACTCGAATGATGGGTCCTCACCAGCGGTATCGACATCAAGCAAGAATATCGCGTCCCCGGACGTTTCGAGCAACGCCTCGTATTCCTCCGCGAGCTCTCGATGCTCACGGCGTTCCGCTTCTCGCTCCGTGATGTCCTGAAAAACACCCCGAAGTACTGCGTCGCCGCGCTGTGTGTCGTCGACGTATT
This sequence comes from Halapricum salinum, assembly GCF_004799665.1. NCBI lineage: Archaea > Methanobacteriati > Methanobacteriota > Halobacteria > Halobacteriales > Haloarculaceae > Halapricum > Halapricum salinum. The sequence goes on along the minus strand of NZ_CP031310.1, from coordinate 2,513,386 downwards.
CTCCCCACGCCCGGACGTCACGCACCGCTCCGTCGGGTCGAACGATTCGGAGGTTAAGGTCGTACGGTTCCCCGTCTTCGATTGCTCGGTCGACTGCTGCGGTAATCGTCTCTCTGTCGTCGGGGTGGTAGAACTCGATCGCGTCGTCGAGGGGGGGCTCGTAGTCCTCGTCGACACCGTGGATCTGGCGGACCCCGTCAGACCAGGCGAGTTCGCCGCTCGATGGGATGAATTCCCATATACCGATATCTGCGATGTCCTGAACGCGGTCGAAGAGGAACTCCTGACGTTCGAGTTCGGCACGGTCACGACGACGCGAGATTTCGGTACTCACGAGTTGTGTGACCAGCTCGACGAACGTTCGTTCGAGCGCTCCGAACGGCGCGACTCGCGTTGTCGGACTCGAGAAATTGACGGTTCCGTAACGCGTGTCGTCGACGACGAGTGGCACGCCGATGTACGATTCTAACTCGAACTCACGGTAGGCAGGATGCGTCTCTTTCCCGTCGCTAACGGCGTCTGCAAACGAACAGACCGAATCCGTGCCGACGACTTCAGCACAGTACGTCGATGCGAGATCGAACTGATCGCCAGCTTCGATATCAGCCTCTGGTGCGTGAACTGCTTCGACCGTGTAGTCGCTCTCCTGAATCCGCGAGACGATGCCGATTTCCAGTCCGAGCGTCTGGCAACCGACTTCCAGTAGATTCTGGAGGCGTGACTCGGCCGAGACATCGCTTTCTGCCATGACGGCTTGGAGGTCCTGGAGTCCGTCACGCTCCCGTTCCAGTTGCCGGTTCACCTCGCTTTGTTCGGTAACGTCTCGAGCGACAACGAGTATCTGCTTCCGCTTTCGACTCTGGAACGGCGTTACCCGGACGTCGAGCGTTCGTTCACTGGCCCCGGCCACAACGTCGAGCTGTAGGTCTGTATCGTACAACCCTGTCGACCCACCATCGCTCTCGACCTCGTCAAGTGTCGACTCGACTGCCTGGGAGAAACGGGTAGCATCGGAATCGCTAACGCGGTCACCGACGACCGTTTCGATCTGTTGACCGATAATCTGGGCCGACTGATCCCCTGCGAGCAACCGCTTCGCAGCCGTATTCGCGAACTCGATATCACCCTGCTCGCCGAGGACGAACACGACGTCGTGGATGTTCTCCAGAATCGCGTCACTGCGCTCTAGCTCCAGTTCCCGTTCTCGCTCGGCAGTAATTTCGCGTGAAAAGACGGTCAGCCCGTCGTCATCTGGAAACGCTCGCACTTCGACCCAGTAGCCGAACGGCTCTCCCAGCCACTGTTCGAACGATACCGGTTCACCAGTCTCCATCGCCGTTCGATACTTGTCTTCGAGTTCCGTCCCAACGATCGACGGGAACTCCTCCCAGATGGTTTGTCCGACGATCGCGTCCGGGTCACGTTCGACTCGCTCGGCCATCTTCTCGTTTATATACTCGATGCGCCAGTCGCTGTCGACGGCGTAAATCGCGTCAGTCGCGCGTTCGAGCGTTCGTCGGAAGCGCCGTTTCGTCTGCTCAGCCTCCGTGCGCTTGCGAGCAGCCCTCGTGAGTGTTCGAATGCGGGCCGCGAGCAGTGTGAAGTTGTCACGCTCCGACCGGACTGGGATGTAGTCCGATACGCCGGCACGAGTCGCTTCGCTCGCGATCTCCTCACTCCCCTGTCCAGTAAAGAGGATTATCGGGATATCATCGTTCTGTTGGCGAATCGACTCCGTAAGCCCGATACCGTCCGAATCGTCGAGCGAGTACGCCGTTACGATACAGTCGATCCGGTCCGCAGCAAGATTGTGCAGTGCTTCGTCGAGACCGTCGGCAGGTATACAATCGATCTCGGTACTCGTTTGTTGGAGCTTGGTTTGAACCAACTCCGCGAACGCGGGATCGGAGTTCACGTAGAGGACGCGGATAGGATCGTCGAGTTCGTCAGTAGTACCGAGCACAGTTACTGAGATTTGACTGTCTAACTGTTTAAGTGTGTCTTGCGAGACATCATAGTGGGCTATCGAGGTCGCTGACGACTAAAAAATCGCACTAATCGGGGAGATTTTCGTATGGCGGTCAATATAAGCAAAAGGGACGCATACGCTACTAGTATGCCTGCGGAAATTCTGGCTGCTGACGACGACGAAGACATCAGAGAAATGATCGACGTTAGTCTCAGTGGGGATTTCGACGTCGAGACTGTAAAAGATGGTCGGGAGGCATGGGAGTGCTTAGAAGAGTCCCCAGGTTCACTACCGAAAGCGGTCATTCTCGACGTCATGATGCCAGATATGGACGGGTTTTCGGTTCTGGACCATATCCGAGAGAACGACGGGATGCAGGATATGCCGGTTATTATGCTGACGTCTCGGAGCCGGGAAGAGGACATCGTTCGAGCACTCGAGGCGGGCGCGGACGACTTCCTTGCCAAGCCATTCAATAAATCCGAGCTTTACGGACGGGTACAGCAAACTCTCGAGTAAGCAACCGTCCTGAATTGAAACAGTAAAGATGCACAAGCCGATAGATACTCACAATGTGGGTAGCCACCCTAGTCGCTGTTATCGGTCTTCTTAGCGTTGGAATTATTACCCAACTTACTGGGTATCGTATGGGTGGATCGATTACTGTTCCCGTTCTTGCTGTATATACGCTGAAGAACTTCGTGATGCTCCCGGTCTTTCTGTCGAGCGCTGCAGCCGCTTTCGTCGGCCTGTGGATCTTGCGTCGCCGAACGTTACTTTTCGGTCGTGACGAACTCGTCGCAGCAATGGTTATCGGAACGATTGTACCAGTGATCACGCTCTTTTTTGTTCTCCAGCTAGGCATCGACGTGGGGGTAATCGCGTTTCTGGGCAGTATTCTCCCAGGACTAGCAGCGTACAATTACCATCGAATCAAGCCGGAATATCGTCGAAACGACATTCTGGCAAGCGTCGGGTTATTCATTGCCCTCACTACGCTCGGTTGGGTACTGGTTTCCAATGGATTTGCGCGTCAATTTGGCACGCTGACACCCCCGATCCTCTTCTCTTCGACGGCAGACGTCGCTATTTTCAAAGGTGTTGCAGTGTCACTCGATCCCGAATCTGTCATACTCCCTCGAGAAATCGTGGCCGGGCTGTTCGCTGGTGGGCTCGTTCTCTCTGAACGGCTCCGGGATCGGTTCGGTGTTCGTGTCGGGATCATCGGTGCGGTCCTCCTCGCGATTTATGCGCTAGCGAGCTATTGGCTCGTAATCCTGTACGTCCTTTTGCTTGCGCTATCGTTCGGCTTTATCCAGTTGTCGAACTACCTCACACTCCGGTACGGACGAGTCCTTCTCGGAGTGACTGTCGCAGTCGCGATCTTCGCTACGGTATCGCTGACGTTTGTCTTACCGATTGAGCGAGGACTGTCGGCGTTCTTTACTGCGATTTTGGCAGGTGTCGGGGCGTACAACGCGCATGCGTCGGCCCCCTTCGAGCGCCGCCTTGTCCTCCCGCTTCAGATCGTGGTCTTCGTCCCCGCTTTGATCGTCGCTCGACTGTTCAGTGCTCCCCAACCTCGTGGGTTTCCACAAGAGCTGACGTTGCCTGTCCTGGGGATTGCAGCGGTTCTCTGGGTGGCTGCCTTGGGTATCGCGTACTGGTATACCGTGTCACCTCCAAGCGAAGAGGAGGTCCTCTCGGCGTCGATTCTCTCTGAAGGAGGTGAAACATGAGTCGGACCGCCTTCGAGATCTACGGCCGTGGATTCGGCTGGTCCTGGCGTCTTAGAGGTCCAGCGGGGGTACTAGCAACCGGCAGTCGCCACTACGACACGTCCCGAGCAGCTCGCGAAGCAATTGATCTCGTTCGCGCCGCTGTTGCAGAACTCTCGGGGAATGAAAAGTCCTTCCCAGACACCGACGTCGACGCGCCCGACATCATCGTCGAACAAGAACCCACACCGTCGGGAGAACTCCCGGAAGAACGAAACAACTGGGTCTGGCGGCTCCAAAGTGCAAACGGAGTACTGGGACACAGTTCCGATCGCTTCCCGACAGAAGTGTCGGCAGAGTCCGCGGCGGACCAGTTCCTCGACTATGCGGCGGGGGCGCTCCCGATGTTCTTGGTTGGAGCCGAGTACGAATGGAAGACCGGTCCGAAACCGATCGAAGTTGGCTCGTCGAGTTTGACAGGGCTATTGAGTGAAGCAACGAGAGGTATCCGACATCGTAAGGTCCTCGATCAGATCGATACCCAGATTGTCGTCTCGGGGACTCGCGGTAAATCCTCAACCACCCAACGGCTCGACGACGTCTTCAACCGCCGAGGGTACGACACGCTCACGAAGATCACCGGCAACCATCCACTACTGATCCACAACGGCGAGGTCCATCCTATCGAACGACGGGGGCCTCGAACGACGCTCTACGAGAATATCAGTCTCATCGCTGAGTTCGTCCCCGAACTCGATGCGTACGAGCCGGACGACGTCGCTATCTTCGAGAATCAAGGTATCACAGAATACACGACCCGGCTGTTCAACCAGCGTCTGACCGATCCGGACATCATCGTGTTAACAAACGTCCGTCAGGACCACACAGATACCCTTGGAAAGACCAGGACAGACCTTGCACGTTCGTTTGCGCGGTCGGTCCCAGCGGGAACACACGTTGTGAGCGGCGAGCAACACCCGGTGTTGCACGAATATATGCAAAAAGAGATCGAACGCCGCGGAGGGACTATCGAGCAGGTTGATATTCCCGACGAACACGAAGGGCTAATCGGTTCTGAAACGATCCACGCAGTCAATGCGGTGTTAGATGTTGTTGGCGAACCGCCACTTCCAGCCGAGGAGATCGAATCGTTCCTCAGTGCGATCCAACCAACGTGGATAGAACTTGAAGACGGACTCATCTTCAACGCTGCCGAGGTGAACGACGTCGAAAGTACTGAGATGGTTCGACGGGTGCTCGTCGATGACGAATGTATCACCCCGTTCGTGTACCTCCGAAGAGACCGGCGGGGGCGTACAGCGTCATTTGCTCAATATATCGAGTTGCTATTCGAGCGAGAGTTAATCGATGAAGCTCACATCGGTGGGGCTAACACACGCGCATTCGCCGAAAACGTCGATGTTCCAACCAAGTGCCACAGTCAAAATGCGGACCCAGAGCAGGTTCTAACTGAACTGTTCACCGATGGACGACCGGTCATCCTCATGGGTAACACGGTGGACGAGTTTATGCGTGAGATGCAGGCGTCGATTGAACAACGAGTGAAAGAGAAAAGACAGGCTGCCTCGGCAAGCGAAGCTGTTGACATTTCTGAACAGGGGAGCGCGGAAGCGACTAAACCAAAAGATCACGAATAAAACGTCAGCTTCTGTAAGAAGCGGGCCTTTTCGTTAGATGTAGACGTGTTCTTGAGGGGGCCAGAACGATTGTCCGGTAGTGCCCATTACTACTGAATCTCGGAGAACCGTCTTTCGACAAATTGCACGACTGTCGTACGTTGAGTGGCCAGCGTACGATTCGACACCGTTGTACGACCGCACCTCACTTACCGGATTAGAGTCGGATGTCCGGATCGTCTCAGGAGCTTGGTTCACGCATCATAAGCACATCTCTGTTGAGCAGTTCGTCTCCGAACTTCCGCTGGCCTACTTCCAATTCGAGGCCCACGACTGCTACGAGGGTCCGACACACTACGAGATGGACACCCTGTTTCGCGTGTTCGTTCTGAAAGAACTTCACGGATGGGAGCACGAAACAGCACTCTACGAGTACCTCGAAAGTCATCCGGAACTTTGCGAGCGGCTTGGGCTGGAGACAGTGCCTGACCAATCGACACTCTGGCGCAGTTGGCACACACGCTTCACTGATGAGTTTCGCGAGACGGTCCAGAAAGCGGCTCGAACGATCCTCATCAAAGCGCAGAACGCCGACGTCACCGTCCCCCGCGAACCGGAGCAGGTCCTCCCGGCTCGTGGCGATGACGTGGACAAATCGGTTCCAGACGATCGAGCCATTCTGGACAACGCCGATAGAGTCACCAAGCACGTCAGCCGTGTCGTCTTTCCCGCGTTCTCTCTGGACCGTGGGGAGGGCTGTGAGATCCACGAGAACGCCTATTGGGGCCTGCAGACATATCTCGGACTTCGCGAGCGGCTGGCTGCAAACGAAGGTGCTCGTAGTTTCCTCTACGAGTCGACTCGGGATCGGACACCGCTGGGGCACGCTCATCGGGAGCAGATTCGAGACCTCTCGATTGAACAGATTCGAGGGATGTACCAGCAGGCCACCACTCGGCTCCTAAACGAAGTTGCGGAGACAGAGCAGTTCTTTCGAGCCGGAGTCGTCGCCATCGACATTACCGAAGCCGACCCTTTCACCGGTGACAGGACGGGCTACGAAGACGAAATCATCGGAACGAAAGAGAAGAGTGACCAATACGCCTACCAGTGGGCGACAGTACAGCTGGTCGGCAATGCCGTCCCAATCGTGCTGGACGCGCGCCCCGTCCGAAAGGGGGAGACACGACTGGAAATCGTCGAAGACTTGCTCGATTCGGCTGAGGACCTCGTTCACGTCGATAACGTGCTGATGGACCGGGAGTTCGATAGCCAGCACGTCTTGGAGATGATCAGCCAGCGAGGGCTCTCCTACGTCGTTCCGAAGCGGATGCAGACTAGCGAGAAAGCCCAGGCCAAGCGATTGCTCCAGCGTGACCGGGACCGATACGAGACCGACCGGAAGCTCCACCTCGGGAAGAACGAGTGGCACGAGACGACGCTCATCTATCGTCGAAAAGAAGACTCAGAGCACGACGACCATCGACAATATTCGGTGTTCATGACGAATTGCGGGAGTGGTCACCTCACGGAGTACGGGTATCGGTGGGAGATCGAGAGCGGCTATAGATCTATAAAGCGGTTCATGGCGGCGACGACGTCGAAGGATTTCGGGCTACGGTTCTTCTACTTCGCATTCGCCTGCCTGTTGTACTCGATCTGGCGGGCTGTCGATCTGCTCGTGCAGGTTGAGTTGACTGGTGAGTACGAACATTCACCGATCGTAACAGCCGACAACACGCTGACGCTGCTGAAGAAGGAGACTGGAATCGGATAGAGAGACACTCAGTCTAGGTTAGCGCGCCGTCTGAGTGGCTACACTGTTGGAAGTCGCGAAAATTCGCCCATACAATTGGAAGTGTGATAGGAATGACCGCTTGGGGAGTGATTTGAGGTGGTCTGCGTTGACAGAACCGGCCAAGTTCACGCATCACAGCCCCGCTAAACCAGGTATAGTCTCAACTTCACCGCCCAGAAGGTTCGATATCGCGCATACTCGTTTATCGGCCAGAACGCCCAAGAGTAGCGCGGCCCCATCACGACCCGTGTTTCAGACGCGCACGGCGGTGCTCGCGGTCTGTACGCTCACGCTGGTCGGGCTGGCCGGTTGCAGTGTCTCTGTGGAGCTCGGCGGATCTCCACAGCAGGGTGAGACGCTCGAAGCCACAGTCACAGACGTCGTCGACGGCGACACTATCGACGTTCGGTTTGCCAACGGGTCGACCGAGACCGTCCGGTTGCTCGGGATCGACACTCCCGAAGTCCACGTCGAGACCCAACCAGACGAGTTCGAAGGCGTGCCCGACACCAAGTCGGGTCGAGCGTGCCTCCGGGACGCCGGCAAGAACGCCAGTTCAGTGGTCGAACAGCAACTCGACGGCGAGCGGGTCACGATCCGCCTCGACCACGGCGGCGATACCCGGGGTGGCTACGGCCGACTCCTGGGGATCGTAGTTCACGAGAACCACTCGGTGAACTACGACCTGATCGAGGACGGCCACGCCCGCCTGTACGACACCGACTTCTCCGAACGCGACCGCTACGCCGAGGCCGAACGCGAGGCGATGGCTGCCGGTCGTGGGTTGTGGCAGTGTCGTTCTGCGAGTTAATCGAACGAAACGTAGCTGTACACCGCCGAGGAACGACAGGCTTTCTCGACGGATATACCATATATTGATATATAGAATCTGTAAAGAGGTGTAGTGAGGCCCCTGTCTACGGAGAACGTGCCATCAAGCACCCGTAGATTATTCACTGAAAAAACACAAGAGAGCGTATGGTATTTCGAGGTGGGAACGCCTGGCTGCGAGTCGCAGTAGTTCTTGGCTGTTGTCTCCTCCTCGTTCTGGCCGGCTGTACAGGATTACAGGACCAGTCAGAGCCGACAGTGACAATTTCCGACGAGACGACGTCAGCACCATCGACGGCCGAACAGCAGACGAGTGACGATAGTCCAGAAGAGGCAGCAAGACCAACGGCCGAAACCCCAGAAACGGTCCGCTATACAGTGACAGCGAGAGCGATAGTACAGCCCAACTACACCACCATCATACGAGAAGCCGTTGAGTCGTGGAACAGAAAGCCCGACGGAACCGAACTCGAGTTCACATATACGACCGACGCAGATGCTGCAGACTTCCACATAATCCTCGGTGGACGAGTGCAGGATTGTAACGGAGACCAGATCGAGACGGAGTGGTACTACTGCACACTGGACAATAGTACAGATAGAGACACGAACGTCATCGTCTCGGGTATCTACAGGCAGACGGATATAAAACGTATCGTACAAATCGCAACAGGGCAGTACATCGGATACGAGGCACCAGCCGAGGAACTCGAAATCGATACCCTCAGTGATCGATCACCGCAATATCTCGATCCCTGGCCAACCAAGTCGACAGTAGTGGTAAATCTCTCAGTCGAGGTCGACGGGACGAGAGAGTGGGCACCACTGGTTCGTCAGTCACTCGACTACTGGGACGCCGCGGAGCATGAGTACGGCAACTACACCGAAAACTTCGTCTTTCGCCCCGACGCCGAACATGCAGATGTCACGGTTTCGATGATCGATGACATCGACACATGTGGATTCGAGACTGGGGACTTCATCGGATGTGCGGACCTCTACGGCCGGGGTGTTCTAGCAGATCCAGTGACAGACGTTCAAATAGAAGTCGGGTACACGAACGAGACAACGGTCGACATTCTCAAACACGAGTTCGGACACGTCTACGGCCGTCAACACGGCCAGGAACCAATGCCGATTATGAACGCCTCAATCGTCAACGCGACGCGCATACCCAAACTCAACGCGACGGAGCGTACGAACCCATTCCGGGAAAATCCGATCGAAGTATTCGTCGACTACAATTCATTCGACGCACCACGGGAAGATGTCCGCTTCCAGTTCGAGAAAGCCGTCGACTACTACGATACCGGTTCGTCACCACATGTAGCCGAAGAGCTCAACGTTACGATGACTCGAAACCGATCGGCAGCAGAGATCATTATCAATGGCGGCCAGATACAGCTCTGTGAGGACACGAACGGTCCAGGGTCGTGCGGTACCGCCTACGGTATGAACGAAGACTCGGACCATGCCTTCGAATATTATACTCTTCAGAATATCACGATCCAAGGAATCGACACAGATGCACTCGGATGGCACGCTGGATACTGGATGGCTTTCACGGTTGGCAGTGCCTCGGACATAACCGAGGTTCCTGATCCATTCCGAGATGCCGACTATCAAGAGCGCCGCGATTGGTTGCGATAGAACAGTCATATCGCAACTATCTACCCTGAAGACCATTTACAGACGCTCTGCAGAATTAAAGCATGTATTAAAAGGCCCGGGGAGGGCTCGCGAACGACGGAGATCGCAAGCGCTCTCCTCATTCACGCTCACTGGCGTTCGCGTGAATCCAACCAGGTTCTCCGCCCACCGCCGGCACTTCGAGAGTTGGCACTCGACGGAGCGAGTGCCGAAATAGAAGTGCCCGGGGAGGGCTCCGAACCCTCGATCTCCGCATGACCCAGGTCCGAGGCTCGACAGCGCCTCGACGGGCATGCCGGGATGGGTGCCGCGTTCACAGTGAAACCCTATGAGTGCGGCGCTATGTCCAGCTAAGCCACCCGGGCGCACCCGGTGATAGCGTGGTGGTACTCTTTAAGCTTCTCATCTGCCCCCCTCTGTGTCGGGCGATGTCGTACCCCCCGTGACCACCCCGCGGATTTATGCTGTCGGGCGGACACAGCCCGAGCATGGAGATTCCGGAGCTCGTCCAGGAACACCTCGGGGGCGAGGAACTGCAGACAGGCATCATGCTCGGCGACGAGGACGTCCTCTGTCTCACGCCGACCCGACTGCTCTGCTATCGCGCCGAGGGGCTGCTCAGCGACGAGAGCGTCACCGAATACCCCCACGAGGTCGAACGACTCGGTCTCAACGAGGGCCGACGAAAGACCAAGTTCGTCTTCGAGTACGTCGAAGACACGCGCTCGCTGACCGTCCCCAACGGCGTCGCGGGCGACGTCCTCGAACTCGTCCTCGAGGGAATCCTCTCGACCGAGCGCGTTCTCGAAGAGGACGAAGGCGTCGTCGGTGCCTTCCGCTTCAGCGAACTTACCCTGATCGTCGCCGAACAGCGACTGGTCAAACACGTCGGCGGTTCGGTCTGGGAGAGCGACTTCGAGACCTTCGCCTACGAGGATCTCACAGGATTAGAGTTCGAGAAAGCCAGCGTCGCCACCGAGATCGTCCTGCAGGTCGATGGTCGGCCCCAGCGGATCAAGACTCCGAACGACAAAGCTCGACTCGTCGAGAAGACCCTCCAGAAGGCCGTCTTCGAGTTCTTCGACGTCACCTCGATGTCGGAGTTGCAGAGCCACTTCCAAACCGAAGCCGACGAGGAAAGCGTCGACGAGGAGCCGGCAAGCACGGGCGACGAGTTCAGCTTCGGCAGCGAGATCACGCCGCTCGGCGGTGATAGCGAGACGACCAACGCGAGCACAGAAGACGATACCAATCGCTCGATCGTCGACGCCGAAGACGAGCCGACCAAGGGAGAGACGGAAGACGGAGAGCCGGCGATCGCGAGCGGATTGAGCGAGACGGAGTCGGCGTCGATCGAGACCACCGACGGACCCGACCCCGACGCGCTCACCCAGGAAGATCTACAGGAGGTCAGCGACCAGCTCTCGGAGCTGACGACGGCCGTCAACAAGCAGAACGAGCTCCTGCGCAAGCAACACGGCGCGATCAAGCAGTTGGTCGAAGAACTGCGGCAGGGTCGATAGTGACGATCACTCCCGGCCAGTGACTTTCCGAATACACGAAGAGCCGAACGGGCCGACCTCCCCCAAATCGAACTGGATAAAGTAGCCTGTCGAGAGCGACGAGCCACAGCGCCGGCAGTCGAACTCACCCTCCCTGGAGACGACCTGACTCTCGAAGCGGACGAACGATCCGCTCTGTGGACTGATGATCCCGTCCTCGCGGTCGATGATCCCCCGGACTTCGGCGGTGTCGAGGATCTCTCTGGTGACGTTGGGATCGGTCGTGATCGTCTCCAGGCGGTCGACGGCGTCTGCAAGCGACAGTTGCTCGTGTTCGAGGTGCGCCAGTAGCGTCACGCCGAGTTCGACGGGGTCGGTGTCCTCGTCCACGGGCGAACGATAGGACGGGGCCGTCATGAATATTGCCCGGGCGACCACAAGGCGTATTCCACTCGACCCACACCGTTGGATCGATGGATCGGCAGGTGCGCTTTCAGCTTGCAGGCGGGCTTGCCCTCGGCGTGACTGGCCTGCTCGGCGTCCTCGTGCTCACGCCCGAGCGGGTCCTCGCGTCGCTGACGGCGCTGGCCGATCGGCCCGTGCTGTTCGGTGCGCTCCTGATCGTCCTGTACGGCGGGCGATCGCTGGTGCTGTGGCCAATCTCGGCGCTCTCGCTGCTCGTCGGGTTCGTCTACGGCCCGGTGCTGGGAATACCGATCGGACTGGCCGGAGCCGTCTACACGTGTTTGCCGCCGTATCTGCTGGCCCGATACGCGCCACGGGAACGCGGGCCGACCGCTCGCTTGCACGCGGTCGGGAGTTCAGTCGTCGACGTGACCGGTGACTTCCGCGGGCTGGTCGCCGCGCGGTTGATCCCGCTGCCAGCCGACGGCGTCTCGTACGCGGCCGGACTCTCTGACGTGCCGCCAGGGCGCTACGTGCTGGGGACGGTCCTGGGCGAGACGCCGTGGGTGGTCGCGACCGTCGTGGCCGGAGCCTCGATGCGGGCGTTCGCCCTCGAAGAAGCGGGACAGGCGCTCCCGCTGGTAATCGCCGCGAGTTGCCTGGGTATCGTCCTCCTGAGTGGGCCACTCTATCGTCAGCTCCGTCACCGTGGCGTCGTCGACGGGCCCCGGCTCAGACGCTGAACTCGAAGCGAGCGCCGCCCGAACTGCTGTCGGTGACAGTCACGTCCCAACCGTGGGCGTCGGCGATCCGTGCGACGATCGTCAGTCCGAGTCCCGTCCCTTCTTCGCTGGTCGAGTGGCCGTGTTCGAAGACTTTCGACCGTCGGTCGGCAGGGATTCCCTCGCCGTCGTCGGCGACGTAGAATCCCGAGTCGGTCGTCCCGACCGAGACGGTGACGTCCTCGCCGGCGTGGGTGACGGCGTTCGAAAAGAGGTTTTCGAGGAGTTCCCGCAACCGGTCGGGATCGGCTTCCAGTGAGCGATCGTCACGGAGGTCAATCGACGCAGCAGCCGTCTGGACCTGTTTCCACGCCTGCTCTGTGAGAGTCGACAGTGATGTCTCCTCGACGTCGCCGACGACCTCGCCCTGCCGAGCCAGCGTCAGTAGTCCCTCGATGAGCGCCTCCATGCGGTCGGCGGCGTCGAGGATGTTCTCGACGTGTCCCAAGTCGCCAGTGTCGAGCGCCAGTTCCGCACGACCGGTGATGACGTTCAGCGGGGATTGCAGGTCGTGGCTGACGACGCTCGCGAACTCTTCGAGGCGGCGCTCGCGCTGTTTGCGCTCGGTGATGTCCCGGATGACGCCGGCAGTCCCAGTAAACTCGTCTTCGTCGGGCGGGAGCAACGCGATGTGGTTCTCGGCAGCGACCGTGTCACCGTCTTTGGTGTGCAGGTCGATCTCGTAGGTCACGTAGGTCCGTTCGGGCTCCTCCAGAAGCGTCTGGACCATCTCGACGCCGGCGCGGTAGTCGTCCTCCGCGACCAGTGTCGTGACGCTCTCGCCGACGAGTTCCGCCGGAGTGTATCCCGTCATCGGCTCGACGGCCTCGTTGACGAACGCGAACCGACCTTCGGCGTCGAGTGCGTACACTGGATCTTCGACGGTCTGGATGATCGTCTCGTAGCGTTCGAGTTCGCGCTCGCGGGCCTTGCGCTCGGTGATGTCACGGATGACGCCGACCGAACCGACGAACTCTCCCTGGTCTGTGAGCGCGGCGATCTTGTCCTCGTTGATCGTTCGCGTACCGTCGGCGTGGATGGTCTCCATCTCGAACGTCGCCCAGGTCCGGTCGCTGTCCATCAGATCGAGGAGGAGGTCGGTCCCACGCTCGATATCGGCTTCGGACATGAACCGCGTCGCGTGTGTGCCGACGATCTCGTCGCGATCGTAGCCGAGATGATCGGCCATCGCCTGGTTTGCCATCGTGATCGTGCCGTCGTAGTCGAGCACGTACATTGGATCGCCGACGTTCTCGACGAGCGTCCGGTAGCGTTCGAGACGGTCCTCCCGTTCGCGTCGCTCGGTGACGTCACGAAAGTAGATCGACAGCCCGTGTTCGCCCGGGAACGCGCGTACTTCGAACCAGCTATCCAGCGGGTCGTAGTACGCCTCGAACTCGGCTGGTCGCTGTGTCTCCATCGCTTGTACGTACTGCTCCTCGAAGTCCGAGCCGACCCCTTCGGGAAAGACGTCCCACATCTGCTGTCCGACCAACGACTCGGTATCCCGCCCGACCAGCGCTGCCGCCCGGTCGTTCGCGTAGGTGATCGTCCACGCGTCGTCGAGTGCGAGGAACCCATCGCCGACCCGTTCGAGGATCCGCTCGCGACCAGTCACGTTCTCGGCGAGCGTCCGTCCTATCTGGCGGTCGGCGGGATCGATCAATCTCGTATCGACGTCGAGGATGATTCCCTCGAGCGCCGTCAGTTCCCCGTCGTCGTAGACGCCGCGACCCTGTTCCCAGACCCACTTGCGCTCACCGTCCGCAGTCTCGATACGGTAGGTGACCTCGAACGGATCGCCAGCGTCGAGTGCCGCCTGGACGGTCTCCCAGAGCTCGTCTCGGTCGTCATCGATCAAGACGTCTTCACCCCAGACGATCGATCCGTCGACCAACGCCGCCGAATCGTAGCCGGTGAGTTCTCGACAGCCGTCGCTGACGAACTCCATCGGCCACCCGGGTTCGTTCAGACAGCGATAGGCCATCCCCGGGAGGTTGCTGATCAGCGTCGAGAGCATTCGCTCGCTCTCCTCGAGGGCGTTCTTCGCACGATATTCACCGACCGCCCGCTCGATCCGGTTCGCCAGAACGGCGTACTGGTCGGTCCCGGTCCCTTTCTGGAGGTACTCGGTGACGCCTGCGGAGATCGCATCACTCGCAATCTCCTCGTTTCCCTTGCCGGTGAACAGGATGAACGGGAGGTCAGGATTCTCGTCGCGGACGGCACGGAGAAAGTCAAGCCCGTCCATCCCGGGCATGTCGTGATCACTGACGATACAGTCGACGGGCGTCTCCGCGAGCGCGTCCAACCCTTCGGCTGCGTCGGTCGCCGTCTCGACTCTGATGTCGTCGTGGCTGCGCTGGAGATAGGTCGCCACGAGGTCGGCGAAGTCGGGTTCGTCGTCGACGTGCAACACCCTGATCGGCTGCCCGTCGGCACTGCTCATACCACCGTGTTTTCCTCCACACTAATAAATCCGCAAGCGGTTTCGAGTCGATCGACCTCAATAAAACGTGTCGGCGCAGTCGAAGACGACACCGTGTTCGGGGCAGACGTACTTGCAGTGACGTCGGTACATCGGCCGCTCGCATCGCGGACACGGCCGGCCACCAGTCTCGGGCATAGTGCTGTCTGATAGCCGCGAATCCTTGGCTCTTGTGCCCCACCGACGGGCAATTCTAGAACGAATTGTGTGAGAGTTCGAACAATCTCTTTAGGGGCTTACGCCCACGTACAGGTACGATGAAACCGTCCCGAGAGACAGTCTCGACCGCCGTCGTCGCGGTAGCTGCCGGATTCGGCGGCGTCGCAGGGTCGTACGCCGCGGTCGGCCTCACCCGGCAGTTCGTCGCCCAGCCGATCGCCCGGGCCTCGACGGACGTCCTCCCGGCGCGAGCCATCGGCAAGTACGTCGCGCAGTTCGGCGTCTCGGGTCAGGATATGAATCTGCTGCTGGCGACGACGCTCGCGACGATCGTATTTGCCGGGTTGGCAGCGCTTGCAATCGCTCTCGGCCGCAGCGTCGGCGTTTCGGCGCTGGCCGTTCCGATCACGGTCGCGAGCACCTGGGCCGTCGGGACGGCACTCACCGGAAGCGTCCTCGCGTCGGCCAGCGCTGGCCTCGCGAGCGGAATGGTCGTCGGCCTGGCCGAAGCCGCGGGCCGAGACGTCACCAACGTCGACATCTCGCCAGATCGTCGGCGAGTCGTCGCCGGTTCGCTGTCGGCGCTCGGTCTCGGCGCACTCGGGTTAGGGATCGGTCCCCGACCGCAGATCGAAACCGAACCTGTCGACGCCGCCTCCAATCCCGGCGGGCAAACCGGGGAGGGAGCGGGGATGTCCGTTCCACAGCTCAGGGAACTCGCGACCGAGCGCTCGCTCGGCGTCGGTTCGATCGAACCGCTGCTCTCGGAGAATCACTACACGGTCGACATCAACACGATCGATCCGACGGTCGACCGGGACAGCTGGACGCTGTCTGTCACCGGTGCGGTCGACGAAGAGGTCGAACTCGACTACGAGGATCTCCGAAATATCCCCGCCGAAAACCGCTTTTCCACGCTTCGCTGTGTTGGTGATTCCCTCAACGGCAGGAAGATGGACACGGCCATCTGGACCGGCGTTCCCGTCTCGGAAGTCCTCGAACAGGCCAGTCCGGACAGCGACTGCGATTGTGTCATGCTGCGGGCGGCAGACGATTTCTACCAGGAGTTTCCGTTGTCTGCGCTCGAAGGCGGACTGTTGGCGTTCGGGATGAACGGCCAGACGATCCCGCGGGGCCACGGCTATCCGGTTCGGGTGCTCGTTCCGGGCCACTGGGGAGAGGTCAACGTCAAGTGGGTCACCGAGATCGAGGTGCTCGAACGCGAAGCCGAGGGCTACTGGGAGAAACGCGGCTGGCACGGGACGGGCCCGGTCCACACCGTCGCGAAACTGTGGGACGGCGACGACCTAGACGGCATCGTCCATCGCGACGACGGGACGATTCAGCTGGCCGGCCACGCCTACGCCGGGACCCGCGGGATCGATCGCGTCGAAGTCTCGACAGACGGCGGCGACACCTGGACGGACGCCGAGTTGACCGAGCCGCTGCCCGGCAACGACGTCTGGCGGCAGTGGAGTCACACGTACGATCCGCCCGATAGCGAGCACGAAGTCGTCGTCCGCGCGACCGACGGCGAGGGGACGCTCCAGACCGAACAGGAAGCCGGTGCCTATCCCAACGGCGCGACGGGCTGGGTTCGCCAGACGGTGCGTCCATGATATGCCAGCGATCGAACCACCACACATACAACCCACCCCTTCGGAGCACCAGCAAGGATCGTCGATGGAGAAGGCGCTGTGGTACCTGCTCGCGGGGACGCGAGGTGGCGAAAACCGGGCGCGAATCATCGAGAGTCTCGACGAACGCCCGCGTAACGCCAACCAGCTCGCCGAGCACCTCGAAGTCGACTACAACACGATCCGCCACCACCTCGAGATGCTCGTCGAGCACAACGTCCTCGAAAAAAGTGGTGCGGACTACGGGACGATGTACTTCCTCACCGACAAGTTCGAGCACCACCGCGACACCTACGACCAAATCACCGACAACATGGAGTGAGTACTGATGGGACTATCCGGACCGTGGCTACAGATCGCGAGCGCCCTCTCGGTCGTCAACGTCCTCCTGCTGGGGACGCTGACGGTCGTCTGGGCGCGCAACTACCGCACGTTCAAGACCCCGCTGATCGCCGGCCTGCTCGCGTTCAGCCTCGTCATGCTGCTGGAGAATCTGGTCGCGCTCTACTTCTTCCAGAGCAGTATGCGGATGCTCTACGCCGGGGACACGCTGGCCCAGCAGGTCGTGCTGGCGATGCGGGCCCTCGAAACAGTCGCGTTCGCGTTCCTGACCTACGTCACGTTGAAATAGAAAGAGAAAATCCTATCGCGTCAGCTCAACATTCGCTCCAGCCACAACTTTCGCACGTTTTGCAGCCTTCGGAGTAGTACAGCGTCATCGAGCCACACTCGGGACACTCGGGGCTCTCGCCCTTGTCGATGAGTTCCTGCTGGGCTCCCGTTTCGGTCTCCTGCGCACTGGCGTCGGCTGCCACGGCCCCACCGTCAGGTGAGTGTGGAGCCGCTTCGGCTTCCTCTTCGTCAGCCTCCTCTTTCTCGAGTTCGGTGAGGTTCTGCTGCTGGGGGTAGGCGCGCTCGATGTCGTCGTCCAGATACCGGCGCATCGCGGTGCCGATGGCGTCCGGGATGGACTGGATCTGCTCGCCCTTGTCCCAGGCGACCTTCGGCGACCGGATTCCCTGCAGTTCGTCGGCGATCTCGTCGGGATCGACACCCGAACGGAGCGCCGTCGAGATGGTCTTCGCGAGCGCCTCGGTGAAGGAAGCGGTGAAGCCACCGCTGTTGCCGATATTGGCGAACAGCTCGAACGGCCGGCCCTTGTCGTCCTCGTTGATGTTGACGTAGAGCTTCCCGTAGCCGGTGTCGATCCGCTGGGTCACGCCGTGGAGGACGTCCGGACGCGGGCGCTTGCTGGCGTATTCCGGCTCTTGCCCGTCAGCGATGTCCAGGATCTCCGCGATGGAGTCGTCGAGCGCGGCCTGGACTTCCTCACTCTCGAGGAAGCCCTCGATGCCGTCGAAGACCTCCTCGATCTGGGCGACGATCTCGCCCTCGTCCATGTCGGCGAACTCGGTGTTCTGTGCACGCGTGGTCAGCACCTGCTTGGAGCGGGTGCCGTCGCGGTAGTAGGTGACGCCCTTGCCGCCGTGCTCGTAGATGTACTCGAACACTTCCGCGGCGTCCTCGATCGTCGAGTCGTTCGGGGCGTTGACCGTCTTCGAGATGGCCGAGTCGACGCCCTGCTGGCAGGCGACCTGCACGCCGGCGTGCTCTTTCGCGGAGAGATCGCCGGTCGTGACGAACAGTTCGCCGACGGCGTCCGGCACGGTCGAGAGACCGTCGACGCCGTCGAACTCGTTTCCGGCCATCTGCTCCTGGGCCTCTTCTTTCACGGCGTCGACGTCGAGGTCGTTCTCTTCCAGCACGCGCAGGAAGTAGTCGTCGAACTCGACGAGCATCTCGTCGCCTTGGACGTCGTCGGAGACGTTCTTGTAGTAGGCGACGTTGTAGATGGGCTCACAGCCGCCGGTGGTGTTGCCGACCATCGACGTGGTGCCCGTGGGCGCGATCGTCGTCGTGTTGTGGTTGCGGATCGTAAAGCCGTCCTCGAAGTCGTCGGCGTTGAGGCCGGTCTGGTGTTCGAACCACTCGCGGTACTCGGTGGGGTCGGCGTACTTGGAGTTGTCCCACTCCTCGAAGGTGCCGCGTTCCTCGGCGAGTTCGTGGCTGGTCCACTTCGAGTGGTGGTTGATGTGCTGCATGAGCTGGCCGGCGACCTCGTTGGAGACGTCGTCGCCGTACTTCATGCCGAGCTGGATATACAGCTGGGCCAGCCCCATCACGCCCAGGCCGATCTTGCGCATCTCCCGGACCTTCTGCTCGATCTGCTCGACCGGGAAGTCCGACATCGTGACGACGTTCTCGAGGAAGCGCGTCCCCATCTCGATACGTCGGTCGAACTCCGCCCAGTCGACGGCCTCTTCGAGGAACGCCTCGACGGCCGCCTCCGTAGTGTCGTACTCTCCTGCATGCTGCTCGCTCCAGACCCGCCAGTCGGGGGCGTCCTGGGCGGCGAGCGTCGAGAGGTTGATGTGGCCGAGGTTGCAGGCCTCGTACTCTTCGAGCGGCTGCTCTCCGCAGTTGTGGACGACGAGGCCATTGGCGACAAACGAGTGTGTATCCGGCTCGGTCAAGTCGTAGACCGCTTCGTGACCGTCGCGTTCGACGGACTCGACCGTCGCTTCGAACTTCGGCGAATATGGACCACGGCTGTACTCGTCGAGTCGCTCCGCAAGCGCTTCGTTCTTGTAATCGAGTAGGAACCCAATCTCTTCCTCGAACGCGACAGTGTGGGAGCTAGAGACGACGAGTTCGTGGAATCCCTGTGTTTCGTACTCCTCGGTTCCGCCGTTGCTGTCAGGGAGTTCGGTGACGCCCGATTCTTTCCGGTCCTCGTAGATGTTGCTACCGATACCGAAGTTGAGGAGAAGTTGCTGGACTTCCTGCAGGAAGTCAGTGTCGACGCTAGCGAGACGAACCGAGATGCCCTTCTCGACGTTCCCCTGGACGCTCCCGTCGGCACTGAACAGTGCCTGCAGGAACCCGCGGGCCATCTCCTCGCTCCCGCGCATGACTGCGTCGGGAACCTGCAGTTTCTCGTCGACGAGCCCGGCTTCGTCGGCGTACTCGTAGAGACGTGCCGAGCGGATGCGCTGTTCTATGGCCTGCGCACCGCGATAGTCGTCGCTCCGAGCGACTTCGTTGACCCCAATCTCGTAGTCAGCGTTTCCAGTCGGCTCGCGGACAACGTCGTTGACGTCGTCTGCGAACTGCTCCGAAACCTCCGCATCCTCGTCGTAGAAGTTCAGAACAGCACGTTCCTCGCCGTCCTTGAGGTGGCCGTCGCCGACCATCCAGCCGAGGACGCGCCCTTCTTCGGCTGAGCCGTGCTGGCCGAACTCTCCTTTCCGATTCTGGATGTGTACCGAATCGCCAGCATCGAGGTTCTGAGCCTCGACCCAGCGCTCGTCGGTCATCACGCGGTGGTCGGCCGTCAGTCGAAGCTCGTAGCCTTCCTCGGTTTCGAGCTTGTAGATGTCTTTCTCGCCCGTCTTGTAGACGCTACTGGCTTCTTTGACCGTCTCCTCACTGAGGCGGCCGTCGACTACGACGTCACGAGCGACGCCCTGCTCGTACAGTTCTTCGGCCTCGACGAGTCCGTTCTCGGTGCTGATGAGCGTGTCGCCAGTGACACACGGATTGGTCGCGAGGATCTGGTGATCCGGGTGCTCCTCGACGTCGAAGGAGTGCTCCTTGTTGACGCGTTCGAGGTAGATGACGCCGGGTTCGCCGTTCTCGTGAGCGCCCTGGACGATCCGCTCGAAGATCTTCTCGGCCGGGATAGAGAGGATCTCGCCGACCTCGACGTGCTCGCCGAGGTCGAACATGTCGTACAGTTCCTTGGTCTCCTGCGTGGCGACGTGGGGTTCGTCCGTCCGCGGATTGGTGAACGTGAACTCCTCGCCGTTCTTCACCGCGTCCATGAAGTCGTCGGTGATCCCGACGGAGATGTTGAAGTTCGAGAGGTGGCCCTCGACGGCGTTACGGAGGTGCTTGGGTACTTTGCCGTCGTCGTCGATGAGTTCCCGAGCCTCTTCGAGGGCGTCGGCGAAGGAGTTGTGCGTGAAGTCGTCCGGATCGTTCAGTCGGAGGGTCTCCGCCAGGGAGACGTCCTTGTTCTTGGCGTGGATGAACTGGATGACGTCCGGGTGGCTGACGCGCATGACGCCCATCTGGGCCCCGCGACGGGCCCCGCCCTGCGCGATCGTCTCGCACATCTGGTCGTAGGTCCGCATGAACGTGATCGGCCCGGAGGCGATCCCACCGGTCGATCCAACGGGGTCGCCGTAGGGTCGGAGCCGCCAGAAGGCATACCCCATGCCGCCACCGCTCTGGAAGACCTGTGCGGCTTCCTTCGCTGTCTGGTGGATGTCGTCGATGTCGTCCTCCGGGGAGTCGACGAAACACGCCGAGAGCTGCTGGAGTTCGTCGCCGGCGTTCATCAGCGTCGGCGAGTTCGGCATGAAGTCCAGTTTCTCCATCGAGTCCTGAAACTCCGCGGCGGTCTCCTCGACGTGCTCGCGGATCTCCACGGGAAGCTCCGGGACGACCGTCTCGTAGGCGAACTTGTTGACGTTGTAAACGGAAAGTGTCGTCTCGACGTCGTCGTCGGCAGTGGTCCCTTTCCCGAAGACTTCGGCGGCGAGTTCGTCACGCCGCGGGTGGTCGGGCTTGAGCTGGTCCGGCGTGACGGTGATCTCCTCGCCAACTTTCTCGGACTCGAAGACGGCCTCGGCCAGCGCGATGTTCTTCGCGACTCGGTCGAAGAGGTCCTCCTGCTGTTCGACGAGTTCGCCGTCTGCGTCCTTTCGGAGGTACCGCGCCGGGAGAATATTATGATAGGCGTTGGCGGTGAGTCGGTCCTCCAGGGTGTCGCCGGTCGTGCGCTTGATCGGCAGGCGTAGTTCGTCCGCAGAGAGGTCGTGCTGGCTCACGCGTCTGCCCCCCTGAGTGTGTCGGCCCGCCGTCCCTCGATACGTGCCGTGATGTGGGTCCTCGTTTGTATCATTTGTAGCGGAAGTGGCTTACTCGTGGGTCCCTAATGAACCCGTCGGCTCGTGAATTTCTCGCCCGCAAGAAACGTGTCACTATCCGTAACTTTCTCGGGCGCAGTGACGCCTCGCAGGCTCCTCGCGTACGCTACGAACGAATGTAACGGACCCTAATAATGGTGTCCAGACCGGAGTGAAAGTGAAACTCGGGGGTCATTATCACGACGCTAGCGTGTGGTTTCCCAGGAGAAACGAGAGGGGGTTTTCGGGTGGAGGTCGTGGAGAGACGATCCAGTGTTATCGCGCCACTGACAGGAAGTTCCGGATGGCGTCGAGAACGTGTGAACGGGCGGCACCAGATCAGCAGTTGCCGCTGTCGCCTCCTCGGGGCGGCCCGTAGTTCGGCCCGTCTACGAGGTTCTCACTGGCGTACTGGTTTGCCACGTAGACGGGAGCGTCGTCCCCGTAGAGGTCGCTGTAGATGCGAGCGTGCTCGCTGGAGTACGCGAAGGTAAGCCGGTCGTGGCGGAACGGTTCTTCGGTGATCGCCTCCGGCGTCCTGAGCGTCGCGATCTCCTCCTCGTTCCGCGTCACGGTCACGGTGACGTGGCCCGGGACCATCGGGACACGCGTCGCAGTCAGCCCCGCGGCGACCGATTCGGGATCGCCGCCGTTGACCCGAAGCGTCGCCGGTTCGTCGAGGATCGTCACCACTTCGATACGGTCCGAAGCGTCGAGACAAGTCTCTGTTCGGGCACCGAGATCGAACGGCGAGGGCGTCACGTCGGAGGGGTACTTTTCGAAGAAGACGAGCGCGACCTCACCGGGACCAGCAGCCGACTCACCACGCCACTTGGCGAGCCCGTACCGGAGGAGCTGTGCGAACGCGAAATTGTGATTGATTTCGGGCGCGACGTGGTGGCCTTCCCCGTAGTCGTTCCAGGTCGAGAGATAGACGCCGTCGGCGTCGCGCTCGGCGGCGGCCTCGAGTTGATTCCGGAAGTGTTCGGAGAGCCCGAGTTCGACGTTCCAGCGTTCGACCTCGTCGGGACAGTACGACGCGGCTTCGGTGGCCGAGAAGACCCCTTCTCCCGGCGGGTCGGTGGGATAGAACTTCCCCGTCGCGAGGTCGCCGTACGTGTCCTGAACGAACGCACGATTGCGCTCGGCGCACTGCGTGGCGGCGTAGTCCCAGGCCGCACCGTCACCGCAGCCGGTGTGCCAGCCGTGGATCGCCGGGAAGTAATCGAGGACAGCGTCGACGTACGCCTGATAGTCACCGGCGTCGTTCGCGTAGTGGAGATCGTACAACCACGCGATGTCGGTACCGATCCGGTCGGCGAGGGCGTCGTACGTCGCGGCGACCTCGGCCAGTAGTGTCGGGTCGGTCGCCGTGCGAGCGTGAGCGTCCCCGAGCGCGAGCGCGTCCGGCAACCACGTCCCAACGACGTATCGCCCGTCAGGGGTCTGGAGCCACCGATCCGTTTCGACGCGCTCGATCAGTCCGGCCACGCGGTCACCCAGGACCTCGACTTTCCGGTCGGCGGAGCTAGCGATCGGATGACTGATCGCGACCGTGAACTCGAACGGAATCTCTGTGGTCGCTGCGACACCGAAGAACGCTTCGACGATCTCGTCGTAGCGGTCCAGAATCGCAGTGTCGCCGGTCCAGGGATAGTAGAACTCGAAGGTGTCGATGCCGAAGCGGCTCGCTGCCCGAAGTTCCTGCCTGACGGCCGCCTCGATCGAGAGATCGACCGGCTGCTCGGGATCGTCACTTCGATTGAGCAGAGCCGGAACAGCCGCGTGGAGCATCGCCCCACCGACGTTGCTGGTCGGGCCGTTCGGGTCGTAGTAGCGTGGGTCGGTCCAGTACGGCTCGGCGTCGCGAAACGGAGCCATCCCGGTCATGTAATGAGCGACACACAGCTGCCCGTCGAGAAACGGCTCGGCGAGCGTCGAACGGTCGGCTTCAGGCGACTCCGTCGTCGGCCGATCGTCCAGGATCCCCGAACAGCCCGCCACTCCGCCCGTACCGAGCGCGGCTGCGGTGAGATACGCGCGCCGGCTGAATCGCTGAGGGTCGGAGCTATCGTCTGCCATTATCGGACTGTCACACCGGTCCTCCAAACCTCTGTGGATCCCCGCGATCGAAACAGTCAGACGGTCGCGAGGAAGTTCCGGATCACGTCGTGGCCGACTGCAGTCAGCACGGATTCGGGGTGAAACTGGACCGCCTCGATGGGGTACTCGCGGTGGCGAATCCCCATCACGAGTTCGACGGTTTCACCGTTGGACTCTCCGGAGTCCGACGAGCCCCCGCTCGCTTCGCTCGCGGGAACGCCGTCGGTCTCGGCGTCGGTGGTCGCCGTGACCTCGAAACAGTCGGGTACCTCGGTCGCCACGAGCGAGTGGTAGCGCCCGCCCTGGAATCCCTGTTCGAGGCCGGCGAAGACGCCCTGCCCGTCGTGGTCGATCGGGAACGCTTTACCGTGGATCGGTTCGGGTGCTCGCCCCACGCTGCCGCCGTACTCGTAGACGGCGGCCTCCAGTCCGAGACAGACGCCCAGCGTCGGCACCTCGGGACTGATCTCCCGGAGAACGTCCATCGTCACGCCGACGTCCCGGTCGTTCTTGGGATGGCCCGGCCCTGGCGAGACGACGATGGCGTCGGGGTCGACTGCACGGACGTCCGCCAGGGACGCGGTGTTCCGCAGCACCTCGGTCTCGGCGTGCTCGCTGACGTACTCGACGAGGTTGTAGGTGAACGAGTCGAAGTTGTCCACGAACAGCACCTGCAGGTCCGCGGCGTCGGGCCGACTTTCGGGGTCGGTCTCGCTCGCGCTCATGGGGACACCTCCTCGCGCTCGATGTCGTCGCGGATCGCGTCGAGCGCGTCCAGCACCCCGCGCATCTTGTTCTCGGTCTCCTCGTACTCGCTCTCGGGCACGGAGTCGGCGACGATCCCGGCACCGGCCTGGACGGTGATCCGATCGGCCGTGCTGGACCCCGCCGTGCCAGCCGCCTCGGGCAGCGGTGCGTCGTGTTCGATCATCGCCGAGCGGATCACGATCGCGAAGTCGGCGTCGCCGTCCCAGGAGAAGTAGCCGACGCCACCGCCGTAGAGTCCGCGCGGCGAGAGTTCGAGGTCGTCGATGATCTCCATCGCGCGAATCTTCGGCGCACCCGAGAGCGTCCCGGCCGGGAACGTCGCCCGCGCCGCGTCGAAGGCGTCACAGTCAGGAGCCATCGTCCCCGTCACCGTCGACTCGATGTGCTGGACGTGGCTGTACTTGAGGACGTTCATGAACTCCTGTACCCGGACACTCCCCGGCTTTGCGACCCGGCGAACGTCGTTCCGCCCGAGGTCGACCAGCATCGTGTGCTCGGCACGTTCCTTGCCGTCGGCGAGCATCTCGCCGGCGAGCCGGCGGTCCTCGACCGGGCTGTTTCCGCGCGGGCACGTGCCAGCGATCGGATTGACCATCACGTGATCGCCGCCCACGGAGACGAGCGTCTCGGGGCTGGCCCCAACGACAGTCCGGCCGTCGTAGTCGAGCAGGTACATGTACGGCGAGGGGTTGATCGACCGCAGCGAGTCGTAGAACCCGAGCGGGTCGACCTCGCCGTAGAGTTCGCGCTTCCGGGAGATGACGCCCTGATAGATGTCGCCATCGAGGACGGACTCCTTGGCCGACCGGACCGCCTCCTCGTAGTCGGCTTTCGGCCCGGCCGTCTCGTGGACCTGCTCGAAGCCGCCAGTAGCGGGGTCCGCAGCCGAGTCGAGCAGATCCGCGACCCGTTCAATCTCCGTCTGGAGTTCGTCGTATCGCTCGCCCGCGTCGTGGTCGGGACCCAGAAGCGGTGTGCAGACCAGCGAGACGGTCCCCTCGGCGTGGTCGAACACGAGCGTCTTCGTCGTGAGGACGAACTGGGCGTCCGGAAATCTCGAACCGGGGCGGTCCAGCCCCACTTCGTCGAGCCAGAGATCGTAGACCGCGTCGTAGGCGAGAAAGCCGACGAGCCCGCCCTCCAGCAGCTGGCGGTCGTGATCCGAGAAGCCTCGCAGATCGGCGTCCGGCAGGCAGGCCCGGAGCGAATCCAGAACGTCGCCACCGTTGGGTTCGAAAAAGTCGGCGTAGCGGTCGTCGAAGACCTCGACCGTCGCTTCCTCGTCGACGGTGACGACGCCGACTGGGTCGTAGCCGACGAACGAGTAGCGGGCGTGCCGGTCGTCCGGTTCGGGGGCGAACGCCCCGTCGGGATCGCTGGAGGCGACCTTCTCGGCGCTCTCCAGCAGAAAGGTGTACTCGCCGTCCGCGAGATCGGTCGTCCGGCCCGTCAACGCGGCATACGCATCGAGTGGGTCGACGTCGACGTCGAGCTCAGCCTCGGTCCGGACGACCGCGGGCCGGCCACCGCTGGCGAGGTCGACGAACGCCTCACGGGCGGTGTCCAGTCCCGTCATGGCGCGACCCGGGCGCGAGTGGCCCGCTCGATGAAGCTTCGAACAGCGTCGTGATCCTTGATCCCGCCTTCGCGCTCGACACCGCTGGCGACGTCGACGGCGAAGGGACCGACCGTCTCGACCGCTCGCTCGACGTTCTCGGGGGTGAGACCGCCGGCGAGGATCACGGGAACGTCGAGGTCGGCAACGAGCTGGCGCGTACGCTCCCAGTCGTGGGTTTCGCCGGTCCCACCGCCACCCTTGGCGTCGACGGAGTCCACGAGCAGCGCGTCGGCCGCCTCGGCATATTCGGCGAGGTCTTCGTCGGTCGGATCGACGGCGACGACGACTTTCGCGGGTGCGTCGTCGAGCGCCGCGACGAGGGCGGGGTCGGCCGCGTGCAACTGAATCGCGTCCGGTCCCACCTGTGCGATCCGCTCGCGAGCCTCGCTCTCACTCTCGGGCATCGTCACGAGGACGCTCGTGACCAGCGGTGGGGTCGAGTCCGCGAGGTCAGCGGCCGTCTCCAAATCGATCTCGCGGGGCGTGTCGACGGTGACGCCGGCAATCAGACCGATGGCGTCCGCGTCGGCCGCGACCGCGACGTCGCGGTCGCGCTCGCGTGTGAGACCGCAGATCTTCACCCGCGTCATGCACCGGCCTCGCGGAGGTCTTCGAGCTTGGCGGCCGCATCGCCCGACTCGATGGCCTGATCGGCCAGTTCGACGCCGTCTGCGAGCGAGGACGCCTCGCCAGCCACGTAGGCCGCCGCACCGGCGTTGGCGAGGATGATATCCCGTTTCGCACCGTCGACGCTGCCGTCGACGATCCCCTCCAGATCCGCAGCGTTCTCGGCAGGCGTCCCGCCAGCGACCGCGGAGATGTCGTGCTGTTCGAGGCCCAGATCGGCAGGCGTGATCGTGTACTCGGTGATCGATTCGCCTTCGACCTCGGCGACGGTCGTCGCGTCGTGGACGGTGATCTCGTCCATCCCCGCGCCGTGGACGACCAGTGCGTGTTCGACGGACATGTGCGCGAGTGCCTGCGCGATGGTCGAGACGAGATCGGGATCGTAGACGCCCAGCACCTGCGCGTTCGCACCTGCGGGGTTGGTGAGTGGTCCGAGGACGTTGAATATCGTCTCGACGCCGAGTTCCTTTCGCGGGCCGATGACGGCCTTCATCGCGGGATGGAACTCCGGCGCGTGCATGTAGCCGATCCCCAGTTGTTCGACGTGAGATTCGACGGCCGCCGGATCGCTTTCGAGCGTGACGCCCGTTTCTTCGAGGACGTCAGAACTCCCCGAGTTCGAGGAGACGGAGTAGTTACCGTGCTTGGCGATCGTGACGCCCGCGCCGGCAGCGACGAGAGCGCTGGTCGTCGAAACGTTGATCGTGTCGTAGTCGTCCCCGCCCGTGCCGCACGTATCCACGAGCGAGCGGCGATCGGGGTCGATCGTCCGCGCGGCCTCGCGCATCCCCTGTGCGAAGCCCGCGATCTCCGCTTCGGTCTCGCCCTTCGACCTGAGGGCCGCCAGCAACGCACCGATCTGGGCCTCCGTCGCGTCCTCGAAGACGGCCGTCGCCGCCGCCCGTGCCTCTTCGACTGTCAGATTCTCGCCGTCGGTCACGCGTTCGATGTATTCCTTCATGGTGGACACCAGTGGACTAGTTCGTGTTGTAGTGTACAAATTCGTCCATCGATTTAAGCGTGTCGGGTGCGAAGCCCCAGCCGGGCCGATCGTGCGATACGACCACAACCACCGGACGCGACGGCCATTTCGAAACCTTCAATTACCCGTGCCAACTATCCCAGAATGCGTTCGATCAGCGAGGGTTTGTGGTCTAGACCGGTTATGACACCTCCTTGACATGGAGGAGGCCGGCGGTTCAAATCCGCCCAAACCCATATTTTGTATTTCTGACATAAATTTCGGGTGTCACTCACAACCCATATCGGTGTATGGTGGTCGACATCTGAATCGGCTGAACTGTTTGTCAGAGTCGACGGTTTTGCCCGGTGAATCGGGATGATGTGTGCGACAGACAGTGACTAAATTCCGAAGAGAATGGGCGTCTTCAGGTGGTTTGTCCCACTGCACGAAGAGACGTACGGGGACGATGTGATGAACATCGAGGCCATGGCCGAAGCGACGACGATGCTCCTCGTCCTCGATGCCACAGACGACACAACGGTGGTCGTCCCGAATGATAGCTTGATTTCGCATCTGCCTCCAGTAAATGTTGTAATAGGAATCAGTATCGACTCGGTAATCTTCTCCCCAACACGGTAGCGAGCAGTACGTTACACCGAGTGAGGCACGCCGATAGAAGGTTTCTCCACATCCTTCACAGACGATTCCAATCCGATTGTTCCGTTGCTCGTTAGAACATTCGTTCGAGCAATACTTCCCGTCACGCACCGACGGATAGTACCGGAGATCGTCACCACATGCTCGACACTCCGAAGTTGACATTGACTCACCCTCCGTAATGCCGTGCCGAGCGAGCCAGTGGCAGATGGTCGTCTTCGCAACGTTGCACTCGGCAGCGATGTCAGACTGGTCACGCCGACAGTGAACGTACTGTTCCCGTAACCATTCGGCATTCTGATACAGAGGCTCTCGCTCAATGTCGTGAATGGTCAACCATCTGCTGATCGTCGATTCGGAGACGCCACATTCGTCAGCAATTTCGTCTCTCGTCCACCTGTTATCGACGTACTTCTTGTGTAACCACTCCTCGTCCTTATACAGAAGCTCCCGTTCGATTCCGTGTTTCTCGATCCAATATTGAATCGTTCTCTGGACAACACCACATTCCTCGGCTATATCTTGCTGGCTCCACCGCTGCTCAACGTATCGCTCCCGCAGGTACTCGGGGTCGCGATACGACCGATCCTGGTTCTCGTGCTGTTCGCCACTGGTATTAACGTCGCTGTCGTGGTTGCTCATGCTTCTCTCCCGAGAAGCGCGGTCGCCTGTCTTAGCAGGCGGCCACTTTCTCGTGACACATTCCGCGCTTCTGTCGATATCGTACAAGAACCTCGGCAAAGAAATTTACGATATGACTATAGTGTCCGTAAACTAAATATATTCACTTGTATCGACATACCGAAGAGTAAACTAGAGTCGGAGAGAAGGGGCCACCGATGACGGTCGACCTCACCGACGCCGATCACGCGATCCTCGACATGCTAGCAGTGGGTCGCTGTACCGTGGGGTATCTGGCCGACGAGACGAACTACTCACGCCAGCACGTCCACAATCGGCTCAACATCCTGCAAGCGGCCGAGTACGTCAAGAAAATCCACGATACGACCGCACTCTACGCACTCGAAGACGACCCGCGCTGATCTGGCCCCCAGATCCCGATCGATGTAGAAGCCGGGCAGCACGCCGACCTTGCAGAGAGACCCTGCACAGAGTCGTTTGCTGTACTCGGGGTCGTCTTTCTGTCGGAGCTCGGACACCCACGAAGGAGTGATAGTCTTTCCTCCCGCATCCGAGTGATTTGCTCGGCAGACGCTAACCGGATTCCGTAGCGCATGCGCCATCTCGGGATCACAGTCACATTCGATGAACCGACGAACCGGAACGAGGCGGTGAACGTCAAGACCCTTCCCGAATCGGCGAGACTGTAAATCGCAGCAGACCACCACAATTCACGACGACGAGTGAATCCGCTCCAGATCGCTCACGCGCGGCGCGTTGACGATCGTGACCGTCCGGCCGTCGCGAGAGAGTCGGAAGGCGTCAGCAAAGTCGCCATCAGAGACGACGTAACGACCGTCACCGACCGCTTCGGCCTCGTGACTATCGAGGAGGTCGCGATAGCCCCTGACGAACTCCCGGGCGTCTGCCCGTGAATCCCAGCGGATACGCCAGACGTAGCCGTACTCGCCGTCGTTCCGGTAGGGGACGAGCGTGTCGCCGGCCCAGCCGTTCGAGAGCGGGTGGTCGTAATTGTACTGGGCCGCCCCCGTGCGCTCGATGACGTCGGTGGCGACGAACATGGCGTAGATCGAGCCCTCGCCGACCGTGTCGGTCCGGGGCTCGCTGAGGTTCGAAAATCGCTCCCAGCCGCCGCGAGCGCGGTCGGGAACCGAGACGTCGACTGGCGACTGCGTCGGGAAGTACTCGGGGTGGATCAGCTGTTCGGTGCTCTCGGGGAAGTTGTCGTACCGATCGTTGACGGCGTCCCAGCCGCCACGCGAGTGGAGGGCGTTCACGAAGTTCGGCCCTTCGGCGTAGGGCAGGAAACTCACCAGAAACAGCCCCTGATTGAACGACTGCGGGCGCGTCCGGTCGCTCGGCGGGATGTCGATGCAGTCCCACTCCGAGCGGCAGCGGCGTTCGTACAGTGCCTCGACGTAGTTGGCGTCGCCTTCGACGACGCCGAGCACTGCAAGCTGGCCGTCCTGACGCTGGCGGCGCTCACCGAGATTCAGCCGCTGGTCCTGCAGGGCGTGGACGAGTTCGTGGGCCAGCGTCCGCCGATCGACCTGGGGCGTCGGCGAGTCGCTGACGAGGACGATCGAGTCGTTGCTGGGCGAGTAGTAGCCGACGACGGCGGATCCGCGGTTGGTCGAGCGGGACTCGGGATAGGTCGCGTCCTCGTCGATAATATGCAGCGCTTCCCAGACCTGTTCGTTCCAGCGCTGGCGCGGCGAGAGCGTCCCGTCGAAATTGCCCCCCGTACGGTTTCGGAACGTCGCCCGCGAGATCACCGACATCTCGACCGAATCGGTGAACTCGAGCCCCCGGAGACGTTCGACACGAGCCATCGTCCGACCGAGCAGCGCCTCCCGTTCGCTCGCGTTGAGTCCGTCGGCGGTCGTGATCGAGAGGTCGGCGTCGTAACGATAGCCGTTCTCCGCACCGAGATCGCCGGGATCGTCGGCCGGCGCGACACAGCCGGCTACTGCCAGCAGCAGGCCGAGGACGGCGATCACCAGCAGGCGTCGCATCGAACGGAGACGGGGACTGGACGGCAAAAGAGGTTCCGACGAGTCAGTCGCGGCGGTGGATCGAGACGAGCGCGGCCGCGATCACCGCCAGCAGTGCCGCGACGGCACCGAAGCCGGGACCGAACCCGCTGCCGGTGTCGTCACTGGAGGTCGTCGTCGGATCCGGCTCGGCCGCCGGGGCCGCGCCGGCGCGAATCTCCGAGAGCGCGGTGACGTTCGGGCCGTTGACCAGCGTCACCGTCGAGCCGTCGACGTCGACGTAGAAGGCGTCACCGAACGTCCGGTTGTCCGGGATGCGATAGGTGCTCTGGTTTCCGGCGACGGACTCCGCACCGTAGTGCTCCAGTAAGTCGACGTAGGCGTCGGCGAACTCCTCGGCGTCAGCCTCGGTGTCCCACTCGGTCTGCCAGACGTAGCCCGTCTCGTTAGTCTCGGCAGACTGGTTCGTGACGTAGGGGTAGAGCTTGTCGTTGCCCCAGCCGTTCGTGACCTCGAGACTGTAGTTCAGCGGATCGAAGTCGCTGATCCCCCCGTTGGAGATGTTGTAGAAGTCCCGCGGACCGACGACGGGCGAAGCCGTCCCACCGGAGGCGAACACCGGGCGCATGAACATCGCGCTCAGGCCCGCCTGTCCGAACCGGGCGTAATCGACGCTGCCGTTACCCATGTCCGGAACGGACCACGCTTCGCTGCTCGTGTCCTCGAACGTGATGTTGACTGGTCCTTCGTCGGGATACTTCTCGGGATGGATGATCTGTTCGGAACTTGTCGGCGGGTTCTCGTAGACGTCGTCGACGGCGTCCCAGCCGCCTTCGCGCTGGATCTGCTGGACGAACTTCGGGCCGTCGCTGTAGGGCTGGAACTGCGTCAGGTAGATCCCGTAGTTGATGTCGCTGGTGTTGCCGCCACCGCCGTTGCTCCCGTCGGATTCGGGGATCACACAGTCCCACTCCGCGTCACAGCGCTGGCCGTAGAGCCGGTCGACGAGGTTGCCGTCACCCTCGACGATCCCGTTGCGGGCGTTGATCCCCTCCTGTGTCGAGCGGTTGAACGACACCCTGAGTTTCTGATCCTGCAGGGCGTGAAACAGTTCCTGGGAGAGAGTGATCTCGTCCATCTGGGGCGTCGTCGTGTTTTCGGAGACGATCACGATCCGTTCCTCGCTCGGGCTGTAGTAGCCGCCGACCGTGGCCGACCGTGTCGATTCGGAGGTTTCGAGAGCGTTCTCGTCTTCGCCGATCGAAAGCATCGCCTCCCACTTGACGTTCTGATGGAGACGGTTCGCCGTCGAGGTATTCGAACTGCTGCCGTCCTGTTCCTCGCGGAACTCCTCGCGAGAGATGACCTCGACCGGGACCGACCCGTTGAACTCGATCCCGCGGACGCGCTCGACGCGGGCCATCGACCGGGCGACGACCGCATCGAGTTCGGTGTCGTTGAGACCGTCCTCGGCCGTCACCGAGAGACTCTCGTTGTACCAGTAGCCGTCTTCCCAGCCGAGGCGGTCGCTCGGCGGGTCGGGCGGGTGGTTTTCAGTCGTCTGATTCACCGAGTCTGTCGACGGGTTCGCAGCCGCCACTCCGGCGGGGACCGCGACACTACAGACCATCACCAGGGCGGTGAGGAGGGCTATGGCCGTGCGCATACCTTGGCTGACGGACTGGGGATATAAAAACGCTCCAGATACGGCACAAGTATCTTCGGGCCGCCAGCCCAAAACCAGAATATGAACTTCGACGCCGACGCGACCGCAGTCGTCGTGGTCGACATGCAGAACGGCTTCTGTCACCCCGACGGTAGCCTCTATGCGCCGGGCAGCGAGGACGCCCTCGATCCCTGTCTCGATCTGGTCGAACAGGCAACCGACGCGGGCGCAGCCGTCGTGTTCACCCGGGACGTCCACCCACCGGAACAGTTCGAAGACGCTCACTATTACGACGAGTTCGACCGCTGGGGCGAACACGTCATCGAAGGCTCCTGGGAAGCCGAACTGGCCGACCCACTGGAATCCGAGATGGCCGACCTCGTGGTGGAGAAACACACCTACGACGCCTTCTACCAGACCGAGCTGGAGGGGTGGCTGAACGCCCGCGGGATCGACGACCTCGTGATCTGCGGGACGCTCGCGAACGTCTGTGTCCTCGAGACGGCCTCCAGCGCCGGCGTCCGTGACTATCGGCCCGTCCTGGTCGAAGACGCCGTCGGCTGTATCGAGGAGAGCCACCGTGAGTACGCCCTGGAACACGCTGCGTTCCTGTTCGGTGAGGTCGAACCGACGAGCGAGATCGAGTTCGCGTGACCCGCGATCGAACGCGACCGACGATCCGTCAGTTCGAACCGGGAGACACCGAGGCGATGCTGGCGCTCAACGAACGGGCGATGCGAGGGGAGGGAACAGATCCAGCAGACATCCCAGACATCGGGGACCTCCATCGAGTCGAGGAGACGTACCTCGACTCAGGTGGGGAATTTCTCGTCGCCGTGGCCGAGGGCGAAGTCGTTGCGATGGGGGGATTGACGGTCGAAGGCGACCAGGGAGAACTCCTCCGGATGCGCGTCGATCCCGACCACCAGCAGGAGGGATTGGGATCGCGGCTGGTGGCGCGGCTGGAAGAAGTCGCGCGCGAGCGCGGCGTCACACGTCTCGTCGCCGAGACGGCCATCAGACAGCAAGCGGCGACGAAATTCTATCCTGCACACGGCTTCGAAGAGCAGTCCCGTCGGTCGTTCGAGGACTACGAACTGATCGAATTCGAGAAACGACTGTAGTGCCATGGAGTCAGACCTGGCCGGGTGGAAGTGGATCTGCAGCGACGTGCAACCATAAAGTGGCCGTGCCGCGCACGTGCAGGCATGGGCGAGCAAGACATCGACGACGTAGACAAAGCCATCCTGTACGCCTTGCAGGAGGACGCCCGGAACATGTCCTCGGGAGACATCGCCGAGCGAACCGGGACCTCCGACAGCACCGTCCGCAAGCGGATCCAGCGCCTGGAGTCCGAGGGCATGATCAAG
The DNA here is from genome assembly GCF_004799665.1 of Halapricum salinum. Lineage (NCBI taxonomy): Archaea > Methanobacteriati > Methanobacteriota > Halobacteria > Halobacteriales > Haloarculaceae > Halapricum > Halapricum salinum. The sequence goes on along the minus strand of NZ_CP031310.1, from coordinate 2,479,428 downwards.
GGGTACAGTGCCGAAGTCGATTACCAGCGATCGGGCTACCCGCTCCGCATGTTACTGTTCTGCACCGCCTCGATTCCCGAACGCGGGGAGATCGTCCCCGACATTCTGGAAATCGACGGCGTCGTCTCGGTCCAGGAACTGGTCACGGGCGAACAGAACCTGCTCGTGACCGCGGTCGGTGAGACGGACAGCGACATCACTCCTGTCGCTCAGAAGCTACTCGACATGGACCTGACCGTCGCCGACGAGGTCCTCGTCCGGAGCCACGAGACGACACCGTTCGGCGGATTCGTCACCGACGACGGCTAGAACTCGACAACCCTCCCAGAAACCCGCTTCTCGACACTTTGAGCCGGGTGCAGACCCAGAGAGACATCCATCCGCGTCAGAGCAAGATAGGGTATAACCATAATGTTCTATAATTCGCCTTTTGATGAACAGTTTGGTAACATAGATAGATTTAATAACCAGTCTGTTCGTAGAGGTGGGTGAAGACGACCGATGACCGTGCTCGTGGCGGCCTGAACGAACGACACGGTCGGTCGGAGCAAAACGATGACTGGAAACGAACAGACGACGACGGTGGGACAGCTTCCAGCCCAATCGAGTGAAGGGTCACGCGCGCCGGAAGCGCTGACTCGGCTCGTATGGGCGCTGTGGATCGTGAGCGTCGGCGTGCTGGGCCTGCGGCTGTGGACCGACCAGACCTGGGAACTGCCGGGCCTGCTGGCCGTCGACGGGCTGACAGTCGTGATGTGGACGACAGTCACGTTCTTCAGCGGGATCGTCCACAGCTACTCGCGTCGCTATATGGCCGGCAGCGAGGTCATCGATCGATTCTTCGGCCGCGTGTTCGCGTTCACACTGATCGTGATGGCTCTGGTCGCGGCCGACAACCTCCTGCTGTTCGGGGCCGCCTGGCTCGCGATGGGGCTGGTGATGGCCAGCCTGATCGGAACGGTCGAGGGCTGGCCGCAAGCCCAGGCCGCAGCCGCGCTCGCACGCAGATACTTCCTTGCCAGTAGCGCGCTCCTCGCGGTCGCGCTCGCGGCGTTGTGGGTCCACACCGGCGCGACGACGGTCTCGGGAATCGCTGCTGCCCTCGGAGACTCCTCGTTGATCGTGCTGGTCGCCGCGAGCGCGCTCGTTCTCGCGGCGATGGTCCAGTCGGCCCTCCTCCCGTTTCACACGTGGTTGCTCTCCTCGATGACTGCGCCCACGCCGGCCTCGGCGCTGATGCACGCCGGGTTCGTCAACGCCGGCGGCATCCTGCTGGTCCGGTTCGCGCCAGTCGTCACCGTCGACGCCACCGTCATGCTGGTGATCGTCCTGGCCGGGGCAGCAAGCGCCCTGGGCGGCAAGCTCCTGAAGCTCGTCCAGACGGACGTCAAGGGCAAACTGGGCTGCTCGACGGTCGGCCAGATGGGGTTCATGCTCATGCAGGCCGGCCTGGGCTTTTTCGCGGCCGCGGTCACTCACCTCATCCTGCACGGCTTCTACAAGGCCTACCAGTTCCTCGCCTCGGGCGAGCAGGTCGAGCACACGTCACCGACGAAGTCGAAGGCAGCCGGCTCGACTGGCGTCGGTGGTCTCGCAGTGATCACCGCCACCGGGCTCGTAGGTGGAGCGCTGTTCGCGTTCCTCACCGGCAAGGGGACGAAACTCGGGAGCGGGCTCCTGCTGACGTTCGTCGTCGTGCTGACCGTGCTGCACGCGACGCGCGAGATCGTCACGCACACCTCAGCGCCCGCCACGATTCGCTACGGCGGCGTCCCGCTGGTTGCACTCCCGGCGATCGCGATCTACGCCGGGTTCTATCACGTGATCGAGGGGCTGCTGGCCGGCCTGCCCGCGGTCGGCTACCAGGCCGAACTGACCCCGTTCCACGGCCTGCTCGCCGCCGCGTTCCTCGCGGTCTATCTCGCCATCGAAACCGGCGTCTACAAGCACAGTCAGCGCCTCTACGTGGCGCTTTTGAACGCGAGCCAGCCGCCGTCGCAGACCCTGCTGACGAGTACGGAGGATTACAATGAGTACTGAACACGCGATCGAATCGAGTATCGACGAGGCAGCAGACGCGGTCGGGTCGGTCTGGCCACTCCACTCGTTCGTGACGGCCAACCCCCTCGCCGGGTTCGAGGACCGCCCCTTCCACGAGGCCGTCGCCGACGCCGAACGCCTCCTGGGCGGCGAGGGCTACCCGAGCCCCGAGGTGTTCCGTCGGGCGTTCGAGTCCGGCCAGATCGATCCCGAGATCCTGCGCTCGGAACTATCCGAGCACGGCTACGACTCAGATCCCGAGGCAGCCCTGGAGAAGATGGCCGACGCCCAGCGCGAGTCCGACACGGTCGAGAGCTCGACGACGGCCACGGACCACGTCGACGCAGTCCTGACGAAGTGGCTGGCAGCCTTCCTCGACCAGGGGACGGCCGAGTGGTCGATGCCCAACCGCGAGCAGGGCTTCTACGGGGCGTTCACGACCGTCGCGCCCCACGACGGCGACATTCCCGACGCCGAAGCGATCGCCGACCTGCCCGAGGATCCAGTCGGCGCGATCAGAGAGCGTCTCGCGGAGTATCCGGTCGGCCAGTGGCGCGACATCTTCGAGTTCCAGCTCGCGGCACTGCCTGGCTGGACGGGCTATCTCAAACAGCGCGCGGCCGACGAGAGCGACTGGCAGTCGAACTATCCGATCACGCTCACCGGCTACCTCGCCGTTCGACTGAGCCTCGCCGACGCCTTCGACGCGCCGCTGGCACCGCCCGAAGACGACGACGCGAGCGACCACGGCACGAACGACGAGGACCTGCCACTTGCCGAGGTCTGGCTGACGGCCTGGGAGCAGTCCTATTGCACGGAGCTGGTCGACTCGCTCACCGACGCGAGCGAGTCGCTCGCAGACGCGGAAGACGATCAGCATCCGGACGCTCAGTTAGTCTTCTGTATCGACACGCGCTCGGAGATCATCCGCCGCCATCTCGAAGCGGCCGGCAACTACGAGACCCACGGCTACGCCGGCTTCTTCGGGATCCCGATGCGCCACGAGGGCCACGACACTGACGTCTCCGTCGACGCCTGCCCGCCCATTCTCGACGCCCAGCACCGTATCAGCGATCATCCGACAAACGAGGACGCCAAGGCCGACTACGACCGCTGGCACGGGGCGCTCGACGCCACGAAGTCGGCGGTCAAGCGCCTCAAGGCCAACGGCGCGACCGCGTTCAGCTTCGTCGAGAGCGCGGGTGCGGGCTACGGGGCTGCACTGACCGCGCGCACGCTCGTCCCGGACCGCGTCCACGACGTCTTCGACGCCACCGACGAGCGCGTCCCCGACGACCAGGAGGTCTGCCAGCCCCGCATCGACTACAATCCCGACGCCGTCCACGACCTCCGTGCCGGACTCACACTCGACGAAAAGGTCGAGTACGCCGCGACCGCCTTCGAACTGATGGGGTGGGAGGAGTTCGCGCGCCTCGTCGTGTTCACCGGCCACGCCAGCGAGACGACGAACAATCCGTTCGACTCGAGCCTCGATTGTGGAGCCTGCGCCGGCAACCCCGGCGGCCCGAACGCCCGCGTGCTCGCGGCCATCTGCAACGACGACGCGGTCAAGCGCGAGCTCCGCGAGCGCGGGATCGACGTGCCCGAGGACACCGTCTTCCTCGCGGCCGAGCACAACACGACGACCGACGAGGTCGACCTCTACGACAGCGACGTCCCCGAATCCCACGACGCAGACGTCGAACAGCTCCGTGCGGATCTGGAAGTCGCACGCGCCGGGGCTGCCGCCGAGCGCGCCGACGACATGGACGCCGAGGCCGACTCCGGAGTCCGCGAGACCCACCGCCGCGCCGCCGACTGGGCCGAGACCCGCCCGGAGTGGGGGCTGGCCGGCAACGCCGGCTTCGTGATCGGGCCGCGCGAACTGACCGGCGGGCTGGATCTCGACGGGCGCTCGTTCCTGCACTCGTACGACTGGTCGACCGATTCGGACGGGGAGGCGCTGGAAGCTATCATCACTGGTCCGATGGTCGTCACCCAGTGGATCAACAGCCAGTACTACTTCGCGACCGTCGACAACGCCGTCTTCGGCAGCGGCTCGAAGGTCACGCAGAATCCGGTCGGCAACGTCGGCGTCTACCAGGGCAACGGCGGGGACCTGATGACCGGCCTCCCGCTGCAGTCGCTGATGAGCGCCGACGACGAGCCCTACCACCAGCCGCTGCGTCTCTCGACGGTGATCCACGCGCCGGTCGAGCGCGTCACCGAGATCCTGGCCGATCACGAGGAGGTGGCGTCGCTACTCGATAACGGCTGGCTCGCGCTGACAGTGGTCGATCCCCAGAAGGGCCACCGCGCGTTCCACTACGAAGGCCAGCGCGAGTGGACGCCTGTCTCCGAAGAACCGAAAGCGAGCCCGGAAGTCGCTGCGCCGACCACCGCCGACGACTAAAAGGATACCCTCGCTGCTCGCTTTGTCGAGACCCTTCGCTACGGTCAGGGTCTCGCTGCTCGCGGTTTCACCGCTCGCCGTAGCGAGATTCTCACTCCCTGCGGTCGCTCCGAATCTCGCGCTACCCGTACTTGTAGGAGACCCCATTTCCAGTCTCGGGATACTCCCACTCGACGTTGCCGTGCGGGCAGGCGAACCGACAGCTCCCACATTCGAGGCAGTTCTCGTAGGCGATGGTCGGGACGCCGCCCTCCTCGGCCCGCCAGACGTCGGCGGGGCAGACGTTCGTACACTCGTAGGTCGTACACTTCTCGTCGCAGATCCCCGGAATGGTGATCCCGAGGTGGCTCTCGCCGCTGTCCTTGTACTTGACCGTGTACAGGCGGTCTTCGATCGATGCGTTCTCGACGTCGGGCGTGTCCGGAACTTTGGGAGTGGTTTGTGCTTTGCTCATGGTTATGACAGCATCTTGCGGAACTTCCAGGCCTTCTTGGCCGCGCCGAACCAGCCGCCGGTCGCGGTCAGGATTCGCTGTTTCGCCTCGGAGACGTGCTCCTCCTTGGGGGTGTCGTCCATCTTGAAGTACTCCTCGCCCGCCTGCCCGAGCGCGCGGGGGAGGTCGTCGAACAGGAATTCCTGCTCGGCGGCCGCGGTGTCCATGAACCAGCCGTAGTGATCGAGGTTCTGGACGACGTAGGAATTCCGAAGTTCGGTCTCGTAGCTCGCCAGCGCGGCCGCGTCGGTCCGGCCGTTCTCGAGCGCGTCGGAGATAGCCTGCCCGGCGTGATAGCCGCTCTCGACGGCCATGTTCGTCCCTTCGAGGTGGATCCCGCTGTTGAGGACGAGCCCGGCGGCGTCGCCGACGATGACCGCGCCGTCGTGGACGAGTTCAGGCATCGAGTCCGGCCCGCCCTCCGGGATGGCGTGAGCGGAGTATTCGAGCATCCGGCCGCCCCGAACGAGCGGCGCGACCGCGGGGTGCTGTTTGAACTCCTCCAGAACTTCGTCCGGCGTCTTGTCGGAGTGGGCGGCGTCCTCGATAGAGTAGACGACGCCGATCGAGACGGTGCGCTTGTTCGTGTAGAGGAAGCCGCCGCCGACTGCGTCGCCCACCGCGCCGTCGCCGAAGTAGTGCGCGGCGAGTCCGGCCTGCCCGTCGAGGTGGAAGCGATCTTCGATCGTATCGCGGTCGTACTTGCGGACCTCCTTGACCGAGACGGCGACGTTGTCGCGGCTGTCCTGCTGTTTGAGACCCGCGCCTTCACTCACGAGGGAGTTCGCGCCCTCCGCGAGCACGACGATCGGCGCGCGGATCTCACCGTCCGGGCGGTCGGTCCGGACGCCGACGACCTCCTCATTTTCTTCGATGAGGTCCGTCACCGTCGTCTCCGTGACGAGAGTGGCACCCTCCTCGACGGCCTGCTCGGCGAACCACTCGTCGAAGTCCCGCCGCAGGACCATCCACGAGTCGTTGTGCGGTTCCTCGCGCCAGGAGGACGGGGCGATGGACATCGAGGTCTCGTCGCCCTCCTCGCTGAGCATGCTGTAGGTCTTCTTTGCGACGTAGCGTTCCTTCGGCGCGTCCTCGAAGTCGGTCAGTTCGCGGATCCGCGGGGTGTAGAGGACGCCACCGAAGACGTTCTTGGTCCCGGGCGAGGGGCCGCGCTCGATGACGAGCGGATCGTAGCCCTGCCGGGCGAGCGTCAGCGCGGCCGACGAGCCGGCCAGGCCCGCGCCGACGACGATGGCGTCGTAGCGGTCGTCGTAGTTCGGCGCCTCGGTGCCCGTCCGCTGCATCTCGCTCTCGCTCATGCTGGCACCTCCTGTCTGTCCTCACTGAAGTACGCGATCAGTTCGGGGATCACCTCGTGGAGATCGGCGACGATCCCGTAGTCGGCGTTGTCGAAGATCGGGGCGTTGGGGTCGGTGTTGATCGCGATCACCGTCTCGCTGTCGTCCATGCCCTCCAGGTGCTGGATCGCACCCGAGATCCCGGCCGCGATGTACAGATCCGGCCGGACGGTCTTGCCGGTCTGGCCGACCTGCCGCGCGGGTTCGATCCAGCCCTCTTCGACGGCGTCGCGAGTCCCTGCCACGGTGCCGCCGAGCACCTCCGCGAGGTCCCACAGCGGCTCGAAGTCGCCCTCGACGCCAATCCCGCCGGCCACGACGACCTCGGCGTCGGTGATGTCGGCGACGTCGCCGACCTCGCGTTCGAGCACCTCGGTCATCGTCCCCTCCTCTTGGACGACGACCTCAACCTCTATCACCTCGCCCTCTCGGTCGTCGTCGGGTTCGGCGGTCGGGAACACGCCCGGTCGGACGGTCGACATCTGCGGGCGGTGGTCCGGGCAGATGATCGTCGCCAGCGCGTCGCCACCGAAGGCGGGCCGGCGCATCTCGTAGCGGCCGTTTTCCATCTCCAGTTCGGTGCAGTCGGCGGTCAGTCCGGCGTGGTTCGGCACGGCGACGCGACCGGCGAAGTCGCGACCGGTGTGGGTCCCGCCGATCAGCGCGATGGCGGGCTTGCGCTCCTCGACTAGATACCGAAATTGCTCGCCGTAGGGATCGGATCTGTAGGGCTCGAACACCGGGTCGTCGGCGACGAGCACGCGGTCGGCGCCGCGGGCGATACACTCCTCGGGGATCGACGTCTCGTCGAGATCCTCGCCCATCACGAGGGCGACGAGGTCTTCCTCGCGCTGGTCGGCCAGGTCTCGCCCCTTGGTGAGCAGTTCCCAGGCGACGCCTGCGACCTCGCCGTCGTGCTGTTCGACGAAGACCCAGACGTCGTCGTATTGCTCGACGTCGACGCCGCTGTCTCCACCGGGCATCTACAGCACCTCCGCGATCTGTTCGGCCAGCTCGTCGGTCTCCTCGACGACCTCCTGCTCTCGCGGCACTGGGTCGGCCGTGTCCATGCCGCCGACCTGCGTCGGCGATACCGAGAGGCCGACCTCGTCTTCGACGCCCAGATCCTCGGCGGTCCAGGTCTCGGGTTCGAAGTCGGTCTCGGCGTAGATCTTGCGGTGCAGGCCCGCGGGTCGGGGCTTGTTCTCGCCGAATCCCATCGCGACGACCACGGGAAGGTCAGCCGCGACGCGCTCGTAGCCGCCCTCGACGTCACGCTTTGCGATCAGTCGATCCTCCCCAGGCGCGGGTTCGAGACCCTCGACGTAGGTCAGTTGCGCCCAGCCGTTGTGGGCCGCGATCCCCGGCGGGACCTGTCCCGTCGAGGAGTCGGTCGACTCCTCGCCGGCGATGACGACGTCGGCGTCCAGTTCGTCGGCCGCGCGGGCGAGCGCGAGGCTCGTCGGCCACGTGTCACTGCCACCGAAGGCAGGATCCGAGAGCAGGACGCCATCGTCGGCACCCATCCCGACGGCGACCCGCAGCACGGCCTCGGCGGTCGGCGGCCCCATCGACAGGGCCGTCACGGTGCCGCCGACAGCTTCGCGTAGCTCCAGTGCCGCCTCGACCGCGTTGTAGTCGGGCGCGTTCAACACGGCCGCGGCGTCGGATCGATTCAACCGTCCAGTCTCGGGATCTATCGAGACGTCGTCCGCGTCGGGTACCTGCTTGACGCAAACGACTATGTTCCATTCGTCTGGCATAGTGTGGCCCCCATATGTATGGGTGTTCGAGATGCTCCTCACTGGGAGAAGGGACCTATCAATAGTAAACGAACGCCGATTTCCCAGCGGCTGGGAACGCCCCGGCGATCGATTCGTCGACAGTTGGGGCGCTTCCGGCCTCTCGGACCGCGTCTGCCGGCCCCGACCGAGCCTGTCCGGCAGTGCCCGAGCGACCCCCAATAGCGGGGGTATCGACTACTCGACCACCTCGAAGGACGACGGCTACGCTTCCCGGGGGATCGTCACCCGCACCGTCGTCCCGTCGTCGTCGCTGTCGAACGCGACGTCACCGCCGAGGTGGCGGACACCCCAGGTGACGATCCACAGCCCCAGGCCACTGCCGTGGACGAGGTCGGTTTCGGTGCCTCGTTCGATGGTCTCCAGTTCGTTCTCGGGGATCCCCGGTCCGTCGTCGGCGACGGTGATCGTCACCGCGTCTTCGCTGGCTGTCGCCGACAGCGCAATCGGTTCCCCATCTTCGGCGGCGTGGACGAGCGCGTTCTCCAGCAGGTTGGCGACGACCAGTTCGAACACGTCACGATCGGCCCGGACCTCGACAGCGTCGGGGACTGTGCGCTCGACCACACCACCGGAATCGCGTTCGGCGTCGTCAGCGATCGCCCGAAGTTGTGAGCCGAGGTCAAACGACGATCGCGTCCCGGCGTCGCCGATCGTCGACTCGATGTCCCGGACCTTCTCACCGGTCGAAACCAGTTCGTCGGTCTTGCGGGAGGCCCGCCGCAGCATCTGGCTGGTCTCGGTGTCGTCGACGCGTTCGCGACCCGCCTCCAGAAAGCCGTGAACGACGTTCAGGTCGTTGCGGAGGTTGTGTCGAAGAATGCGGTTCATCACCGTCAGTCGCTGCTCGCGCTCGATGGCCTCGGTGACGTCCTGAAAGAGCAGCGTATATCCGACCTGTCCGCCGGCAGTATCTGTCAACTCCGCGGGGACGACCAGGTACTCCCGGCGCTTGCCGTCACTTCTGAGAGCGATCCGTTGCTCGTCAGCCGCCGGATCGACTGTGGCGTCGAGCACGTCGCCCAGCTGGCGCGTGAGTGCGGCCTCCTCGTCCAGATCGATCAGCGATTCGGCCGCGGGGTTCAGCGTGACGATCCGGCCGTCGGTATCGACGATAAGAACTGGATTGGCCAGATCCTCGATCGCCGCCTGCTCGCCCGCACGCCTCGTTCCCGGGAGGAATTCGAACATGTCGCGTTTGACGAACGCGTAGCCGTCCAGGGCGACGTGTGGCAGGAACGCGACCGCCGTGAGATTGATCGCGGTGACCGGCTGTGGCCCGACCTCGAACAGCCACAGCAGCGCCACCACACCCGGCGACAGCGGACTGACTCCGACAGCGATGGCCTCCCCGCGGAACAGCGGCCCGTAGCTGAAGACGGTATCGAACAGCAGGACCGTCCCGAGGACGACCCAGAGCACGGCGAACGCCGTCATCACGAACAGCGCCGGCTCGTGGGTGTACTGTGCGCCAGCAGCGTCTCCGATCCGGACGATGTCGAAGTCCTGCCAGATCAAGCCGTGATACGACGTCGTGGCGACGACAACCGTGAATATCCCGGCGGTCGCCAGCGGGATACCGTACCAGACGCTCCGGAGCAAGTGTCCACGGCCGGTGTACCCGAAGGCAAAGCCCAGAAACAGCACCGCCATCCAGGGCAGTGCCAGCAACACGACAGCTTCCATGACCCGCCGAAGCAGTGGATCGAACACCAGCAGCCCGGCCCCGTAGACGAAACAGAAGATAGCCTGCATACTCAGGGCCGCCAGAAAGAGACGCGCCCCCGGACGTTCGCGGTACTGCCAGAGACGGGCGACCAGATACAGCGTCCCGACCCCAGCAGCGAGCGATCCAGCGACGACCAACTGGGCGTACACGTCTCTCTCAATGGACCGACAGACCCTGTATGTTCGGGACGAGTACAGGCGTCCCTAATCAATTGGGCCCACCTTATGAGTGGTGCGAGACCGAACGAAATAACACAGCATCACTTCTCACACGATGTCCCAGCAAGATCGGAACACGGACGCCGACCGTCGCCGCCGTCGTCTGTACGAGGCCTTCGACGACGAGGCACTCCCACTGGCCGAAAAGCGCGATCGGGCCCTGGAGATCGGCCGTGAGTACCTCGGCGTCGAGAACGGACACGTCGAGCGGATCGTCGACGGCGGTGAGACACACGAAATCGTCGCCAGCGTCGGCCGCGAGCAACTGGTCCCGGTCGGGATGGAGATCGACCAGTCGAAGACGTTCTGTCGGCAGACGATCGAGCAACACGAGCCCCTCGCGGTGTCGGACGCGATCAGCGAGGGCTGGGCGGACGACCCAGCGTATATCGAGCAGGGAATCGCCTGCTATCTCGGGACACCGATCTTCGTCGAAGGCGACACCTACGGGACCGTCTGTTTCGTCTCGGAAGCGCCGCGTGAGCGGTTGTTCGACGCCGCCGAGCGGGCCTTCGTCGAACTCGTGGCACGACTGCTCGGTCGGGAGATCGAATCCAGGCGTCACGAACGGCGTCTCGACGAACGCGACCGAGAGATCGAACGGGGCGAACAGAAGTACGAGTCGCTGCTGGCTGCCGCGCCCGACGCGATCTTGCTGACAGACACCGAAGACGGCCGGATCGTCGAGACAAACGCGGCCGCGGCCTCGCTCACAGGCTACGACGAATCGGCGCTCCAAGGGCGTGTCTCCACAGACCTCCAGCCCGCCGGAGCGACCGACCGATATCGCGAACTGTTCGAAGGTGGCTTCGACGGCGTCGAGACGCGCTCGCGCTTCGACGACGGAACGCCGTTCGAAATCGAGCACCGCGACGGGAGCCACGTTCCGGTCGAGATCAGCGCGACAATGGTCACGCTCGACGGCGAGGAGTACGTCCAGGCCATCGTCCGGGACATCAGTGAGCGTCGGGAACGCGAACGGGAACTGCGTGTCAAGAACCGGGCGATAGACACCGCATCGATCGGCGTCTCGATCGCCGCGGCCGAGGAGGGGCTGCCGCTGGTCTACGTCAACGACGCGTTCACCGATCTCACGGGGTACGATTCGGAGACGGCACTCGGGCAGAACTGTCAGTTCCTCCAGGGCCCGAACACCGATCCCGAAGCCGTCGAAGAGCTACGGACGGCGATCAGCGAGCAGGAACCGATCACGACCGAGTTGCTGAACTACCGCGCCGACGGGACGCCGTTCTGGAACGAAGTGACGGTCACGCCAGTCGAAGACGAGCGCGGGGACGTGACCCACTTCGTCGGCTTTCAGCGTGACGTGACCGAACGCGCCCGTCACGAGCGTCTCATCAGCGTCCTCAATCGCGTGTTGCGGCACAACCTCCGGAACAAGACCAACGTCATCCTCGGCCAGGCGAGTCACCTCTCGGAGACGCTGTCGGGGCAGGCCAGCGAGGCTGCAGGGACGATCCAGGCCGCAGCCACGGAACTGGCAGCACTCAGTGAGACAGCCCACGATCTCGAGACGGCCGTCAACGAACAGCCCGCTCCGGAACAGCGAGACGTCGTGCCAGTCGTCGAATCGGCCATCGAGTCGTGTCGAGAGGGTCTCGAAGCCGGGACAGTACAGGTCGAGACACCCTCGACGGCGCGGGCACTCGTCCCTGCACGGCTCGACCTGGCCGTCACAGAGTTGCTGGAGAACGCACTCGAACACGCCGGCAGCGATCCGGCGATCAGCGTCCGGGTCGACACCGACGAGACGGGCGACGTTCGCATCGCCGTCGGCGACGACGGCCCCGGCCTGGCCGAGCACGAACAAGCAATTCTGAACCGAGGGTCCGAGACACCCCTGGAACACGGCAGCGGGCTGGGGCTGTCGCTGGTCAGTTGGGTCACCACCAGCGTCGGCGGTCGCGTCGCGGCCGACGTCGACGACGGCACGACGGTAACCATCTATCTGCCGGGCGCCGAGCAGTAACCTCGGACAGCGCCGGTCACACGGCTTTTATGCGCCGGTCGAGTATCTCGGGGTATGACTGCGTCTACAGAGCGGGTCGGCATTCCCTGTCCGGCCTGTTCACCCGAGCGCGAAACAGTCCACGAGCTACTGAGCGACGGCGGCCAGGCCACCGTTCGCTGTACCGAGTGCGATCACGTCCACAAGACCACCCTCCCGGAGGAGACGACCATCCAGCGTGACGTCGTCGTCTCCCAGGACGGCGACTCGTTCAAGGCCAGCGCCGACGTGCCGGCCGAAGAAGTGCTGGCCGTCGGCGAGGAGTTCCTGCTCGACACCGAGCAGGCGATCATGACCGTCCGGATCACCAGCCTCGAACTCGACGAAGCCAGAGTCGAAGAGGCCCCCGCCGAAGACGTCCGAACGATCTGGACCCGCGCCGTCGGCAACGTCAGCGTCAACGCGACCCTCCATCCGAAAGGCGGCGACCGCGAGGGGACCCGGAGCGAGACCGTCCACGTCCCCGGCGACTACGAGTTCGTCGTCGGCGAGACCGACGAACTGGGCGACCTGGAGTTCACCGTCGAGGGGGTCCACCTGCGAGACGACGCCCACGGCTACAACCACGAGAAACTCGACCACGACGGCGACATGGCCTTCGCGAAGGACGTCAAGCGACTGCTGCTCAGAGACGAGACGTCGACCGCCTGGTCGGCGTGGTGATGATGGTCGGGCGCGACGACGGCCGCGAGGACCGGCGCGAACGCCTGCTGGAAGGGCTCCGAACGCGCGTCGACGACCAGCGCGTCCTCGACGCCATGGCCGCCGTCCCGCGACACGAGTTCGTCCCCGACAATCAGCAGCAATACGCCTACGACGACCGTCCACTACCGATCGGGGAGGGCCAGACCATCTCCGCCCCGCACATGGTCGCGATCATGGCCGAGTTGCTCGAACTCGATCCCGGGACACGGGTGCTCGAAATCGGGACCGGGTGTGGCTATCACGCCGCCGTCACGGCCGAACTCGTCGGCCCCGAGAACGTCTACAGCGTCGAGTATCACGACAGCCTCGCCGGGGAGGCCCGCCGACGGCTGGCCGACCTGGGCTACGACGAGGTCTCTGTCCGAGCCGGCGACGGCCACGACGGGTGGGCCGAACACGCCCCCTACGACCGGGCGTATCTGACCTGTGCCGCGCCGGAGTTCCCGGCGGACGTGATCGAACAGATCCGTCCGGGGGGGATTCTGCTCGCGCCACTGGGCCGCGGTCATCAGACGCTCGTTCGGGCCGTCAAACGCGAGGACGGGACGCTCGATCAGGAAGATCACGGTGGCGTGAGGTTCGTCGAGATGCAGGGGTGAGGTGGGTCAGCGTTTCGTCCAGCGTTCGCTGCGATCCGTCCCTGGGTTTTTAGACAGATCATTCAGATAGACAGTTGTATGTCCCGCGAGAACGAGGACGGCGCAGACGACGATAGGTGGGGGACAGCGGACGACGAGGAGGCAAACGGAGACAACTGGGGGACTACGGAGTCAGGAGAGTCAGACGGCGACAAGGGAGACGAGGACAGTCAGACGACACTGTGGGGAATCCTCGTGTTCGTGCTCATCGGCGGCGGGTTGATCTACGGTGGCCTGCACCTGCAGTCGGAGATGCCCGGGGCAGACGAGACCGTGAAAATGAACGCGACGGTGCTCGAATCCGACTACACGCAGCGTGGTAGTGGATCGGACCGACAGTTCGTGATCAGGGTGACCTACGAGTACACAGTCGACGGGCAAACCTACACCAGTTCGAACGTCAAAGCCGGTGCTGAAAGCTACACTGTCGACAGGCGCGAACGCGCGGAGTTGCTTGCGACCGAGCAGTGGGCCGCAGGCAACACCGTCGAGGCCGACGTCGACCCGGACGACCCCGAAACAGCCTACCTGGCAGACTACCTGCAGGGTGATCGATTGGAACGAAAGGCGATCCACTACGGACTGATGGGCGTCGGTGGACTGATGGTCCTCGCCAGTCTCGTCTCGCTGGCCAAGAAGGGGCGGCGACGGCTCGCCTAGGCGTTGATGTCTTCCATGTGGTTGTTGACGACCACGCGGCCCGCAGGAGTCAACTGGAGACCATCCTCGCCGTCGACGACGAGGCCTTTGCTCGCCATCTGACTGCGCAACATCTCGACTTCGCTGCCCTCCTTGCCCAGAATCGACGCCAGTGGCAGCCCATCGAAATCACCCGACGAATAGATAGCGACCAACATCTCTTTTTCCGCCTTCGAGAGTTCGATATCTCGAATCTCCTCCATGACCTCACGGTACTCACGGCGGAGGTACCGCCCGAGGACGTTCATCTTCCGTTCGGACGGCAGCGCCGCCAGCGAGAGGACCGACTGCCCGCCCTGGTTGTGTTTGACCGCCAGGACCGGTCGATTCGAGCCGGCTATCTCCCGGGTCAAGCGCTCGAAGCCGGTGACCGTCGAGAGTGTGATCCGGAAGGAGTTCTCCCCACGCCGGAACTCGATCTCGCGAGGCTGTAAGAACAGTTTGGCCGCCGTGAACTCCGCGCCCGTGACCCGGCCGCCGATCCGAGCGGGGTGTTTGACCGTCGATTCGGTCCCGTTGAGCAGCGCCTTGAACAGCACGGAGTTGAACTTCTCGATGGTGCCGTCTTCGGCCTCGATCGCCGCGATGTATCGGTTGTCGTTGCGCTCGAACGCGACCGTGACGGTCGCGTTGAAGAAGTCGCCGAGTTCGTCGGGGACCTGCCCCACGGCGACGTCGAAGATCGACGAGAGCGGAATCTGTGTCTTGCCCTTGTCCGAAGCCAGAACCAGTCGCTTCTGACTGAGGAGGATCCGACCTTTGACGGGCTCGGCGCGCGCGGACTGTTCGGAGTTGAACGATCCGACGAAGTCCGCGATGATGGATTCCGACATTCGCCGCTCTACACCCGTCTTGGACAGGGCGAATATTGAGCGTTTCGCGCCACTATCAGTCGAGAAAATCGGGACGGCGCTACTCTTCGAGGGAGTCGGCGATGCGCGACAGCGAGTCGTCCGGTGGATCCCGGGCGGTGTAGACGACGCGCTCGCCGGGTTCGCGGAGTCCGTAGTGATAGCCCTCGGTCAGGACGTCGAGCAACACCGACCGGCCGGGGTCGACGCCGCTGTCGTCGACCCACGCGGCGAGGCGGTCTTCGCCGTCGTCGCTCCGGGCGAGTCTGGTGTTGTCGAACGCGCCGCGGAGTTCGAGTGCGCCGTCGAGATTCGACTCGACGCGGGCGTGGTACTCCCCGCCGTCGAGAGTCAGGCGGACGACGTCGCCCGCTTCGAGGTCGAGTTCGGCCGGGAGTTCGAGTCGCGGGCGGGAGGTGCGGCCGACCGTCTCGATCGTGAGCCGGTGAGTCGCGACGCTCTCGGTGTCGCTGGCGATTCGGTCGGCCATCGATCCCTAGTCCTCGGACTCGCCGAGCAGTTCGTCGACGTCGGTGCTGCCGCGAGCGACGACGCTGGCGTTGATCTGGCGGACCTCGTCGCTGATCTCGCGACCGCGGACGGTCACGCGCTTGCGCTCGCCGTCACGCGAGGGCTCGTAGCCGACGCCGCCTTCGAGGAGAACGGACTTGAGGTCGGGACCGCGGACGTCACCGCGGAGCGGTCGGCCCGCGGTGTCGGAGCCGCCGGTGATCTCCAGAGTGTAGCCGTCGAGGCCGACGGCACCGCCGTCGACTTCGTCGCCGATCTCTCGGCCCATGAATCGGTTCGCGTCCTGTCCGTCGACGTCGATCTGGTACGTCACGCCGCTGTCGGGGTCGGCAACGGCGACGGTGAAATCTGCCATGCCTGTAATCTGCCAGTCGCGCTTAAAAAGCCCGTCGAACCACGCTGGCACTGCCAGCCCCCGGGGAAGAAGGACCTCAGCGACGCCGTATCTCCGTCAGCGTCGAGACGCGCGCGTTCTCCTTGATGCGAAGACCCGCGCCACCGACCGACAGCGGGACGTGGCCGAGTTCCGCGAGCGACAGCGTCGGGTGAGAGCCACCCCGATCGCGGACGGCCTCGCGCACCTGAATCGTCGCGATCATGTCCTCGGGCAGCGCGAGGGACTCGTTGTATCCCAGCAGATACTGTCCCGCGTCGAGGTGCCACCACTCGTAGTCGTCCTCGGGGTTGCGGAGGGTGCGATCGTGCGGTTCGAGGTCGGCGGGCTCGAGTTCGCCACCACCGAAGTCGACGCGACCGGGGGCGTCGATCTCGTAGATTTCGGCGACTGTGAGATCGAGTCCGCGGCCCTCGATCTGGGTCGGCTCGTGGACGATCCCGTCGACGAACTGCGTCAGGTCCATGCCGCAGCGTTCGGCCGCGGCCGACAAAAAATCCGTTCCGTCTGCGATCGGAAGGCCGCTCTCGACACAACCGGCGAAATGCTCCGCTTCCCACGCGCTGGGAACGCGCGCGGCGGTTATGGGCCGGGACGCTCGATACTGAGATACAATGACTGGGATGCGAGCGGAACTGGAACTCCCGGCCGCCGAGGCCTGTCCCGTCGCGGGGTTCTCCGAGGGGGTCGAGGGCTCGGTCTCGTCGGTTCGGCGGGCCGACGACGGGGCGGGCGGGGCGACCGAACAGTTCACCGTCAGCGGGGAGCACGACCCCGACGTGTTCGACGGCGACCTGGAACCGCTGTTCGAGTACGACTCGGCGACGGTCTATCAGTTCGATCAGCGCGTCAGCGACTGTATCTGTGAGTACGTCGAGCGTCGGAACACGCCGATCGCGGAGGTCCGGGCCGAAGAAGGCTTGCTCGTCCTCGAACTGCACCTGGCGGATCTCACCGCCCTCCGAGATCTGGTGACCGAACTCCGCGAGCACTACGGGACAGTCCGAATCCGGTATCTCCTGCAGATCGACGGCGATGCGGAGGGGACCGAAGACATCGTCCCGGTCGATCGCTCGCGGCTGACCGACCGCCAGCGAGAGGTGCTCGAGACGGCCTACGAGATGGGCTACTTCGCCTATCCCCGCGGCGCGAACGCGACCGACGTGGCGACCGAACTCGGGATCGAACCCTCGACCTTTACTGAGCATCTCGCCGCAGCGCAGTCGAAACTACTCGACGAACTGTTGTCGCCGGCGTGAGCGCCGATTGAGCAGACCGCTGTCGTGCGGGCCTGCTCGATCGATCCGACAAAACGACCCCTGATACTGAGGGAGAGAAGGCAAGCCGAACAGTCCCGGAACGAACAGACGATGCGAGTAGCAGCCGACGTGACGGAACTGATCGGAGAGACACCGCTGGTGCGAGTCGACGCTATCGCGCCGAATCTCCTGGTGAAACTGGAGTCGTTCAATCCCTATTCGGTCAAAGACCGGATCGCGCGAGAGATGCTCGATGCGGCTGCCGAGGCCGGCGAGATCGCCGACGAGACGGTCGTGATCGAGCCCACGAGTGGCAACACGGGAATCGGGCTGGCGACGGTCTGTGCGGCCCGCGGCCACGACCTGATCCTGACGATGCCCGAGTCGATGAGCGAGGAGCGTCGCCAGCTACTCCGAGCGCTCGGCGCGGAACTGGAACTCACCGACGCCGACGGCGGGATGAACGGCGCGATAGAGCGCGCCGACGAACTCGCCGCCGAATACGAGGATACCTTCGTCCCCCAGCAGTTCCAGAACCCGAACAATCCCAGCGCACATCGGCGGACGACCGGCCCGGAACTGGATGAGGCGACCGACGGCGAGCTGGACGTCTTCGTCGCCGGGGTCGGCACAGGTGGAACGATCACCGGCGTGGGTACGTACTTCCGGGAAGCCGGGTGCGACGTCGATCTGATCGCCGTCGAACCCGAAGACTCGGCGGTCCTCTCCGGCGAGGAGGCCGGCAGCCACGAGATCCAGGGGATCGGCGCGGGGTTCGTCCCGGAGATCATGGAACGGGAACTGCTGGACGAGGTCCGGACGGTCTCGAAGGAGGACTCGGTCGCGATGGCGCGCCGACTGGCTCAGGAGGAGGGGATCGCCGGCGGCGTCTCCTCGGGGGCGAACGTCCACGTCGCCGCCCAGGTCGCCCGCGAGCGCCCGGACGAACTCGTCGCGACGATCGTCTGTGATCCCGCCGAACGCTATCTCTCGACGGATCTCTACGACTTCTGAGGAGTCACTCCCCGAACCACTGGCGGATCCGCGGCCCCTTCCACAACAGGACTCCCGAGAGCGCCAGCGATGGGAACAGGAGCAGCTGTGCGACGAGCACCGCCTCGGAGAGTGTCCGGAGCGGCGAGTACAGGAACACGCCGAGTGCGACCGCAGGCAGGAGGTGCAACAGTCGGTGCGTCGAGCGTCGCCACAGCTGACTCATCTGGCGACACTCCCGATCAAACCCGGTCGATCAGGAACTGTTCGAGCACGCGGGCAGTGCCGCGGCGGATCGTCTCGCTGGCCGTCGACTTGTCGACGTCGAGTTCGTCGGCCACCTCGGCGAGCGTACACTCCCGGGGGACCGCGAAGTAGCCGCGACGCTGGGCGAGAGTCAGACACTCGCGCTGGCGGTCGGTGAGCAGGCGTTCGTCGCTGTCGGTGTGGACGACCGACAGGAGTTCGTAGGAGCGGGCACTCGCGTCCAGCGCGTCGCCGAAGGCCTCGAACTGTTCGCGAGTGGCGGTCACGTCGAAGGTCATCTCGCCGTCCTCGACGATCACGGGAAACTCCGGCGGGAGTGAGGAGTTCAGCAGAAAGTCGTACAGCGCCTGTTCGTCGACCTCGTACTGGGCGATCGAGCGCTGCTCGTCGGCGTAGACGAGATCGTAGGCGTCGACGTCGGGGTGCGATCGGATGTCGTCGGCGATCGGGCCGGGATCGTCGGTGCGGACCTCGCCCAGTTCCAGCGCGCTGTCGTCTATCGGAACGCCCGTCAACAGGCGAAACGTCGCCTCGGGGTATGTCGTCGAGACCTCGGCGACCCAGACCTCCGGAGGCAGGACGATCCGAAAGCGAGCGCGGATCACCGACGGTCCCCCGCGTCGAGAGCGCGAGCCATGTGCTGTCATCTCGGCCTCCAGGTCGAAAAAGGCGTCGTGGCTCGTCGGCTGGCGACACAGACGGATGTCGACTCATGCGTCCTCCCGATACCACAGGGAAGCCATGTACAGCGAGCCGAACACCACGCTCCCGATGAGCACGAGCAGGACGGCAAACGCGAGGTAGCCGACCAGCGGATTCGCGTAGGGATCGATGACGTCCTGGGGCGGTTCGACGGCCCACGGGCTGACGTGAAAGAAGGCGAGCATCCCCGCACTGAACGCGAAGAAGAGCGCCCAGTAGCCCGCCTCGACGCGCTCGGTAACTGTCAGGTAGAGACTGATCGCGATCAGCGGATAGATCGCGAGACTGTACGTGAACGGGTTGACTTCGGGCGTCAGCGGCCAACCGACGTGGTTGCCTCGAACGACGTGGTCGATGTGATGAGTGAGTCCCAGCGTGGTCGCAGCGAGAGCGAGCACGTACACGACCGGCGTTATCGTTCGCTCCTCGGTCGGACCCCTCTCGGGAGTGCTATCGTCTACTTCCATACCCGAGAGATCGAGCGCCGTGACAGTCAGCCTTTGACCAACATGTTGGACCGGCCGTCTGCCGCCGGCTCGGGATGTGCACAGGAAGTCAATCCTGGGCGCGGGCGAACTCGGGGATCGATTTACCGGGTGACGAACAGTCCGCCTCTCGTTCGACCGACTCGCCGTCGACGAACAGCGACAGTGCCGTCGCGACAGTCTCCTCGTCGTTCTCAACGGCCGCGGTCAGCAGCGAGCGGGTCGGGGCTTCGAGAACCTGCTCGACCATTCGGTCGGCGAGCGCTTCGACGGTGGCCCGCTGGTCGTCGTCGAGGTCGTCGATTTTCTGCAGGGCGATTTCGAGTTCCTGCTGGCGGATTTGCTCGCCGTGGTCGTGGATCGCCGCCAGCGCCCGAACGGCCTCCGCAGGCGTCATCGGTCCCAGATCACGGTCGACGTCGCCTCTTCGCCCTCGACGGTCTCGTAGGCGTAGCCCCGGTCGTCGAGTTTCGGGTAGAGGTGCTGTGGAGCGCGGTCGTTACGCTGGACCAGAACAGTTTCCTCGGGCAACTCCGCCAGCGTTTCCAGGGTCCGTCGAAGCGGATGGGGCGGCCCGAGCGACCGGACGTCGAGCGTCTCGACCGGTCGGTCCGTCGGTGCGTCGGTCGCCGCGAGTGCCGGGTAGTCGACGTGCTGGCTCATCGAGCGGGCGTAGGATCGCTTCCTGGCCAAGGATTTCCCCGAACACGTTCGCTAGACAGTCCACGCTGGAGCCGAAGCGGTGGACTTTCGCCCACGGCGCACCTGGCGCCTGCATGGACTACGAGGCCGAACTCGACGCCGCGATAGAGGCCGGGGCAGCTGGAATCGAGGCGATGGCCGACTACCGCGGCGACCACCGGGTCGCCGACGGCACCGAATCCAAGGAGAACATCAACGATCTGGTGACGGCGGCCGACCACGCCAGTCAGGACGCGATCCTGGACGTTCTGGGCGAACGGTTCCCCGACGACACCATCGTCGGCGAGGAAGGCACTGGCGAGACGCTCGCGCGCGAGGGCCGTGAATGGATCGTCGACCCGATCGACGGGACGGCCAACTTCGCAACCGGGTTTCCCTACTACTGCGTCTCGATCGCGCTGGCGGTCGACGGCGCTTCGCAAGTGGGTGTCGTCGTCTCGCCGCCGGCCGCACTCGATCGTCTGTGGTACGGCGTCCGTGGGGAGGGGGCATTCGTCCACGACGGCGTGGCAGGAATCGGCGGTGTCGAAGATCTCGACGGACTGTCGCTGTCGGTGACGGAACAGGACGAACTGCCTGGCGCGTTCGTCTTCGGGCGGCTCAGCGAGCGCCACGCCGACCGGCGACAGATCGACTGGGACGTCGCCAGCGCGTTGCTCGACCGCGACTCGAAGTTCCGCCGGGTCGGGAGCGCGGCCCTCAATCTCTGTCAGGTCGCGTCGGGTCACGCCGACGGCTACGTCGTGCTCTCGCTACAGGAGTGGGACGTCGCCGCCGGGACCCTGCTCGTCGAGGAAGCCGGCGGGAGGGTCCGCAAGCGGCCTGCTCGGGTCGAAGACGACTCGATCGAAGTGATCGCCTCGAACGGTCACCTGCAGAGCGAACTGGAAGCAATCGTCGACGAAACGGTCGAATAGTACCGATCGACTACTCCGGCGCGTAGCAGACCCAGCCGTTCTTCGGGACCGTGAGTTCGACCCAGCCGTCTTCGGCCGTCGTGATGTCGTCGAGCTGGCCCGTGTAGTCGACGAGCGTCTCGTCCTCGAAGCCAGTGTAGACCCATTCGGTCCGTGGTGCGTCGGCCTTGTTGATCCCGGTCAGGAGGTTCCCGTGGCGCTCGTGGACGAACAGATCCCGGTCGGCGTGGCGAATGTAGTACTCGCCGCTCGCCAGCGTGCGCTTGATCCAGACGAGGTTCTGTAGCCACGGCGCGGCGTAATCGACGCCTTCCTCGTTGGCGTGGTTGCTGTAGACGATCGGATAGCCCGGGGCCGTGAGGATGAACGCGTAGGCCAGCCGCTGCAACTGCGGCGGCCCCTCGTCGTGATTCGCGACGAACGTCGAGGCGTGATAGGAGTCCCGGCCGAGCAGGCAGTCACCGTGCTCGATGACGCCTTGCAGCCAGCGCATATCGCCGCCCTCCCGAAGGGCGTCGTGCATGGTAAAGAAGAGGGGATAGTCGAAGCAGTTCATCCCCGTGTCGACGTACGCTTCCAGGAAGTCGACGTCGCCGTCGAAGACCTCGCCCACGCGGAAGAGGTCGTGCTGGTCGACCCACTCGTTGAGGTACTCGTCGAAGAACCACATCGGGACGTGCTTGGCGGCGTCCCAGCGCACGCCCGCACAGCCCATCTGGGCGATCTTCTCGACGTACGCCCGGAGGTGCCGACTCACCATCTCGTGGGTTTGATCGAGATCCCAGAGATCGAACAACTGCATCTTCGTCCGGCCACCATCGTGGGGGTGGTGGTAGTACTCGGGGTCGTCCAGATGGGCGTAGGTCCCACCACCGGGGTCGTCGGTCGCCGTGTGGTTGACGATGGCGTCGATGTAGACGCCGACCTCGCCGTGGCGGGCGTTGCCCAGCGCGTCGACCATCCGCTCGAACTCGGCCTCGCTGCCCAGCGGCGAGTCCCACGTCAGGTGGTCCCGGGGGTTGTAGCCGTTGCTGTCGGGCGTGTTCGGCTCCATCGGGGGTTGGACCCAGACCGCGTCGTAGCCCGAACGCGCGATCAACTCCGTCTCGCGGGTGATCCGTTCCCAGTGATCGCCGTCGGGGCCGACCGTATCGTCGTAATCGAAGTACTGCAGTGCGACTGGTTCGCCACCGTTCGTCTCGCCCGACGCCGCGAGGGTCGCTCCAGTCGGACCGGCCACCGTCTCAGTTCCTGCACGATTCCCGTCGATCACGTCGTCTGACACTGCCGTGTCGAAGAGATCTCTGCTCATGGTCAATCAGTCGCGTCCAGCACATGCCGTCTCGATCGCCCAGCCACCACGCGACGGCGTCCCGTGTCTGTCTCCCACGGTATGTGAAAACCTTACGTACCCAGGGGGATTTATATCTTTCATCATCTATCCGCAACTACACTGAAAATAACTGCGACAACCGTGGGAGGGCTCCCAAACCACGGTCAATTGGGTGACAGTACTCGGTGGCGAAAGAGGACGATGCGGGAGGCTTTTAGGCATACCGGGAGGAGAGACGAGGTATGCGGGACGTTCTGGAGGCGTGGCAGCCAGTCATCGACGAGACGATCGAGACGGTGCTCCCGCGGGAGATCGACGAGGACTACCTCGCGTCGTTTTTCGGTGCGCCGTCGTATCGATACGACCCACAGGCGATCCAGCGAGCGCTGGCGGATCCGATCTGGGAGTTGCTCGACCGCGGCGGCAAGCGCTGGCGCGCGATCGTCGCGGTGAAACTGTTCGAGGCATTCGGCGAGGATCCCGAAGAGTATCTCCAGTACGCCGCGATTCCCGAGATCCTCCACAACGGGACGATCATCGTCGACGACGTCGAAGACGGGGCGTCGATGCGACGCGGCGGCCCGGCGCTACACCTCGAATACGGGACCGACATCGCGCTGAACGCCGGCAACGCGATGTACTTCCTGCCGCTGAAGATCATCACGCACAACCCCGGCGGTTTCGACGCCGACACGCGGTTGCAGGCCTACGAGATGCTGATGCACGAGCTCAACCGGACCCATCTCGGTCAGGGGATGGACATCTGCTGGCACAACGAGCAGGAAGTGCGGGTCTCAGAGCAAGCCTACTTCGAGATGTGCGCGTGCAAGACGGGCTGTATCGGCCGGATCGTCGCCCGCCTGCCGGCGATTCTGACCAGCCAATCCGCCGAGACCGAGCGGCTGGTTGCCGACTACGCCGAACGCATGAGCGTGGCCTTCCAGATCGGCGACGACATCCTCGACGTCGAGCACACGCTCGATCAGGCGGGCGACTTCGGCAAGGAGTTCGGCAACGACATCCGCGAGGGCAAGAAGACGCTGATGGTCATCCACGCAGTCGAGAACGCTCCCGAGAACGAGGTCGAACGCCTCGAAGAGATCCTCTGGGCCGCAGACAACACCGAGGCAGAGATCATGGAGGCGATCGAGATCTTGCAGGGCACTGGGAGTATCGACTTCGCACGCGAGCGCGCAGAGCGACTGGCTCGCGAGGCCCGCGAGAGTCTCGCGGCGGTCGATCTCGAACCCGAACCGGCCGACCAACTCGCCGATTTCACCCGGTTCGTCATCGAGCGCGACGTCTGAAGGTGATGGCGAGACTCCCGAGCGTGACGCGACTCGAACCAACATATTCACTACCCACCACTCCAAAGCGACGGGCATGAGCGAACGGAACGTCGATTCGTCACGCCGGGACTTCTTGCGCGCGGCGGCCGGCACGGCGACAGTGACAGGAGCGACCGGAACGGCCGCGGCCGCCGAGGACGGCGGCGGTGGCGGCGGTGGCAACGTCCAGCCACAGTGGCCAGCGTACGTCAGCGACGCCGCCGACAACGGCTACGAGGACCTCCGCGGACAGAGCGAGGTCAGTGTTGGCGTCTATAGCAACTACTTCCAGCCGACGTTCATCTGGATCGAACCCGAGACGACGATCACCTGGGAGTTCGAGGAGTCGGGCCACAACGTGAAGTTCAACAGTCAGCCCGACGGCTCCAGCCTCTCGGGGACGTCCGGCGGCGAGTTCGACGTCATCGATCCGGGCAGCACCCACACTGTCACGCCCACGACCGGCGGCATCTACACCTACTACTGTGGCCCGCACGAGGGCCAGGGCATGAAAGGCGCGATCGCCGTCGGCGGCGACGTCCCAACCGAAGCCGTCGGCGGTGGCGGCGGTGGCGGCCCGACCCTCCCGGAGAACGCGAAGATGCTCGGGATCGCCTCCGGGTTCGCGATGGTCTCGACGCTCGGGCTGGCGTACTTCTTCATGAAATACGGCGGCGACTACGACGAAGTCGACGCCTGAGCCGAGTCCGAGGCGGTACGTCTCTCAGACGGACTCCGGTTTCGTGTGAATCTCTAACTCGACCGACCGCGACTCGCCTTCCAGATCGGCGACCAGCCGGCGGACGACCCGCTCTGCCTCGTCCTGGATCAGTGGCCGCACCTTCTCGATGACCCAGCTCAGTGAGACGAATCGCGGGAGGTCGATCGCCCCTGGTTTGGCCGAGTGGGGGTCGAACTCGACGAGGAGCCGGACGCGCGTGGCGACCTCGTGATCGCCGTCGTCGAGACCGTCGGCGTCGGGGTCGTCTTCGAGCAGCCAGCTCCCGTGTGCGTCGAGATCTTGCGTCAGTTCCCAGTCGATCCGATCCGGCGGGTCGACGTCGGTAACTCGCGAGTGGGCCGTATACGAGAGTTTCCACCACGCGAAGGTGAGGTCGTACTCGGTTCCGGGCGAGCCGTCGCCGTCCTGGGTGACCTCCCGAAGGTGTTTCGACAGGCGCGTATAGCGGGGAAAGTCCAGCAGGAACTCGTAGACCTCGGCTTTCGAGCAGTAGACGACGGTGCTGACTTCGAGCGTGTCCACAGAGACCGTGCGGTGGGCAGCCCTAAATGGGCCGGGATGGCGGCAACGCGGCGGCACAGTTATGCGCCTGAGCCTCGATACTCCGGGCGATGTCCGATCAGAGTGGCGATTTCGAGGGCTACGGGGGCCGCCACGTCCCCGAGATCATGCACGAACCGCTCGACCACCTCGCGGCGGCGTTCGACGACATCGTCCACACCGACGAGTTCCAGGCCGAATTCCGCGAGATCCTGCGCCAGTACGCCGGTCGACCCACACCGCTGTACCACGCCGAGAACCTCTCCGAACGCTGGGGCGCGGAGATCTATCTCAAGCGTGAGGACCTGCTCCACGGCGGCGCGCACAAGATCAACAATGCGGTCGGCCAGGCGTTGCTGGCCGAGAAGGCCGGCAAGACACGTCTCATCGCCGAGACCGGCGCGGGCCAGCACGGCACCGCGACGGCGATGGTCGGCGCGCTGTTCGACATGGACACCGAGATCTACATGGGCAAAAAAGACGTGCAGCGCCAGCGGATGAACGTCTTCAGGATGCGTCTGATGGGCGCACAGGTCAACGAAGTGACCCGCGGCGGAAAGGGGCTGGCCGACGCCGTCGACGCGGCGCTGGAAGACTTCGCGCACAATATCGAGGACACTCATTACCTCGTCGGCAGCGTCGTCGGTCCCGATCCGTTCCCGCGGATGGTCCGGGAGTTCCACTCGATCATCGGCGAGGAGGCCCGCGAACAGTGTCTCGACCAACTGGGTGAACTCCCGGACGCGGCGGTCGCCTGCGTCGGCGGCGGCTCGAACGCGATCGGCCTCTTCCACGCCTTCCGAGAGGACGATGTCGCCTTCTACGGTGGCGAAGGTGGCGGTGAAGGTGCTGACTCCGAGCGTCACGCCGCGCCGCTCGAGGATGGTCACGACGACGTCATCCACGGCATGAAAACGAGAGTCATCGACGACGACGTCGACGTCCACTCCGTCTCGGCCGGGCTGGACTACCCCGGCGTCGGGCCCGAACATGCCATGTTCCGGGCGGTCGGCCGCGCCGAATATCGGGCGATCACCGACGACGAAGCGCTGTCGGCGTTCAAAGCCCTCAGCGAGGAAGAGGGGATCATCCCCGCGCTGGAGACCAGCCACGGGCTGGCGATGGCCAAGAAAGTCGCCGCAGAGACCGACCACGAGACGATCGTCGTCAACCTCAGCGGGCGCGGCGACAAGGACATGGAGACCGCCGCCGAGCACTTCGATCTCGGCTAGGACTCGATCTCGGCGGCGAACTCACGAAGACGGTCGATCCGCTCGCTCGTGGGCGGATGCGACCGCAGGCGGATCGTGAATCGGCCGCCGTCGCCCTCCGCAGCGTCGCGGACGAACCCGTGAGGCAGGAGACACAGTTCATCGACGACGCCGTCGAGCGACCGAAGGTCCTGCTGAGGGGTCGATCCGACGCTATCGTCGAGTTTTTCGAGGGCACTCGCGAGCGCTTCGGGCTTTCCGGAGAGTGTCGCGCCGGCCCGGTCGGCGACGAACTCGCGGTCCTGGGAGAGACGATGGCTCAGATAGACCACCGGCGTCGCGAGGACACCGAGGGCGATGCCGCCGAGGACGAGCGAGAGGGCGGCGACGAGCCCGATTGCAGTCGGTGAAGCCGACTGCGTCCAGCCCAGCGCGACGACGAACGCGAACAGGATCGCGCCGCCGAAGAGGTTCGCCCGCAGCCACCGCGGGAGGCCGGCGACGGGTCGGTCGGTCGCCAGCGTCGGCAGGAACGTCGCGAGGGTCATCACTGTCGCGTCACGGTTGCGGAGGTGGGCGAGTTCGTGGGCCAGCACGGCGTCGAGTTCGTCGTCGTTCAGTTGGTCGCGGAGGCCGGAGCTGACGACGAGCATCGGGTCGCGTCCGCCGACCGAAAAGCAGTTCGGGACGTCCGAGTCGACCAGCCCGATCGCGGGCGGCTGGCAGTCCGCGAGCGTCGCGAGCCGGCGGACGCGCTCGAACAGTGCCGGCGCTTCGGACTCCGAAAGCCGGCGGACGTCGGTCCGCGAGAGCGTCATCGTCCGGGCGGTCCGGAGCTGGACGGCCACGAGCGCGAGCAGTGCGACCGACACGAGCACGAGCCACCAGAGCGTGGCTGGAATCGCCGGTGCGAGGGCGGTGCGAAGGGTCTCGACGAGGGGGGCAATCGCCCCGAGCAACGCGCCGACGAACACCAGATCGGCCAGCACGACCGCTACGAGGGTCGCCGCGAGCCGTCGCCGGAGTCGGGTCGATCGTTGCGGGGACACGTCGGCTCTCTTTTCTCTACATCCCCTCAAAACAATTGCGGACCAGTCTGGTCAAATGAATATTCGGCTGACGAACAGCAAAGTATATTACCGGGACGCGAGGGTGCACCGAACATGGGATACGATCCCCGCAGAGCCGCCCTCCTCACGCTCTCGTTGGGTGCCCTCCTGCTGGCAGCGTCGCTGATGCCGGCCGCCGGCCTCGGGTCGTTTCCGGGTGTCGAGGCCGAAGCAGACGCTCCCGACGCGCCGGACATCCCCGACACAGGATCGACCGATCCGGAGACGCCGACGGACACGACGACGCCGACGCCCACCCCGACGCCGACGGACACGACGACCCCGACGCCCACCCCGACCGAGACGCCGTCTCCGAACGTGAACGAGGACGATCAACAGGGAGACGACGAAGGTCTCGCGGTGATCTTCGGACCACTGATCGCCTTCCTCATCGTCGCTGTCTTCCTGTCGACAGTGTACGCAGGCGGTGTCGGAGTAGTCACACTGCTCGCCGGCCCGGCGGCGGCCGCGAAACTACCGTTCGGCGCTCGGATTCAGGCGCTTCCGCAGGCGACGATGGTGGCGCTGATCGGCCTGTCGGGCTCGCTCGCACAGTTCGCGCGCGGGCTCGGCGACACCGCTGGTGCGGTCACGACGGGGCTCGGTGGACTCGCCGACGTGGTCGGAACGGCGGGGCGTGGCCTCGGGGCACTGCTCGCCATGCCGGCGTCAGTCGGCCGGGGCTTCTCGGTGGGCTTCGGCTCGCTGTTCGGCTCGCTGTCGGCGCTCGCGAGCGGGAGTGCAACCCGTACGACAACGACAACGAGCGGGGCGAGCACCGACGCCCGAACGGCGTCGGCGGTCGAACCCGAGACGCCGACCGAGCCGGCCGAGGACGACGAGGAGCCGCCGTCGGTTCGCGAGGCGTGGGATCTGTTCACCGACGAGCTCCCAGTCCGGAGACTCTACGCGCGGACGCCCACGGAGCTACGAGACAGAGCGATCGAACAGGGTTGGCCGGCCGAGCCGGTCGAGGCGCTGACCGAGACGTTTCAGGAAGTCCGGTACGGTGAGCGCGGCGAGACCGACGCACGACTGCGAGCGGCACGAGAAGCGATCGAGCAACTGCGGCCACACTGGGGTGAGAACGAATGAGGCGGCGTCTGCTCGGTGGGGCGGCGGTGGCGACGTTCGCCGCCGCCGTCGCGGTCGTCGTGGTCCCGAGTCCGCCAGGGTTCGTCGAGCACTACGGTGACGTCCTCTCTGAGTCAGTCCTGCTCGGGATGCTCGCAGTCGTGCTCTCGGTAGTGGGGCTTCGCTACGGGCTCCGGACGGTCGTAAGACACGCCGACGAGCCGCCGTTCGACCAGCCGCCCGAGGAGGCGAGCGCTCACGAGGGTCGCCTCGCTGGCGGGAACATCGACGACCGATACGAGCGGCTGATCGACCGGGAGATCGATTCACCCCCCGTGTACGAGTACGCGTTCGATCAACTCCAGTCGGATCTCCAGGCCGCGGCGATCGAAGCAGTCGCGGACGCCGAGGACATCTCTCGGACGGCCGCTCGCGTACAGGTCGTTGAGGGGACGTGGAGCGACAACGTCCGCGCCCGGTCGTACCTTGGAACGCACGAACGGCCGCTGTCGATGCGAGTGCGCGACTGGGCCAGCGGTCGCGGGCTGCAGCGGCAGGTCGAGGCGACGATCGACGAGATCGAACGGATCGCAGCTATCCCGCAGGCACACCCGCCGCGAGCCGAGGATGCCGCGGCGCTGGAGGAAGAATCCGTTCGTGGCGGCGTCGAGGGCGGACAGCCCCCGTTGACCGACCAGTCCAGACACGTCGAAACGACGGTCACGACCGGTGACGCCGAGACGAGCGCCGATAGCCACTGGGAAGCGGGCGCAGTCGTCGCCATGCTGCTCGCTGGGCTGGGGTTCGTCCTGACGAACGTCACGCTCGTACTCGCGGCGATCGTGCCGGCGGCACTCGCGGTCTACGGTTCGCTGACGCGGCCACCGGATCTGGCCGTCGACGTCGAGCGGACCGTCGCCGACGAGTCGCCCGTCCCGGGTGAGCCAGTTCGGGTGTCGCTGACGGTCACGAACGTCGGCGAGCGTCCGATCGCAGAGTTGCGGGCGATCGACGGCGTCCCGGACTCGCTGCGGGTCGTGGCCGGCTCGCCGCGGCTGTGCGTCAGCCTCAAGCCCGGGGAGTCGGCGAGCGCGACCTATACGTTCGAAGCGCTCCGTGGCGAGCACACCTTCGAGTCGGTGTCGCTGTGGGCGCGCAACGTCAGCGGCGAAGTCGAGCGCTCGGTCGAGACCGATCTGGAGACGACGGTCCGCTGTCGGGACACCGTCGAGACGATGCCGACGACCGCACAGACGACGCCGTTCCAGGGGCGCATCGAGACCGACGCCAGCGGGGCCGGCCTGGAGTTTTACGCCACACGGGAGTACCAGTCGAACGATCCGCTCAACCGGATCGACTGGAACTACTGGGCCCAGACCGGCGACCCACGGACGGTCGAGTTCAGGGAGACCCGAGCGGGAACGGTCGTCGTCGTCCTCGACGACCGACGGGTCTCCAGGCAAGCCAGAGACGAATTCACGCCCGACGCCGTCACGCTCGGCCGGCACGCGGCGGTCCGAATCGCGAACGCACTGCTCGACGAGACGAACACCGTCGGTGGGGCGCTGTTGAATCGGCGGCGCTACGAGCGTCCGGGTCGTGGCCGCGACCAGCGACGACGTCTCCGGGAGTTTTTCTACCAGTCGCCGCAGTCTGCGGAGTCAGACAGTGGGTCGTCGTCCTCGCTCGAAGACGTCGAGAAGACGTTCTTCTCTACCAAGCGGTTCGGGTGGGCTCGGTCCGAGGAGCAGTCCCAGAGCCAGAGCGCGACAGTGCACAGGGGCAGCGGGATTCCGATGGGCGACGGCAGTGGCGGCATCCCGATCGACTGGCTCAGGGATCGACTCCCCGGTCGTGCGCAGGTCGTGTTCGTCTCGCCCCTGCTCGACGATGCGCCGCGGCAATTCC
This sequence comes from Halapricum salinum, assembly GCF_004799665.1. NCBI lineage: Archaea > Methanobacteriati > Methanobacteriota > Halobacteria > Halobacteriales > Haloarculaceae > Halapricum > Halapricum salinum. The sequence continues at coordinate 2,448,958 of NZ_CP031310.1, read as the reverse complement.
TCCGACGACTGCAAGCCGACGGTGTCGACGTGACCGTTCTGAGTCCGAACGTCACGACCAAAGAGTCGCCTGGCGGGACGGCGACACGGATCGAACGCCACGAGCAGATCCGCGAGTTACGCCGCCGACAGTGTCGCGTGATCGACTGGGAGATCGACACGCCACTGTCGGTCGCCCTCGAACGAGCCGAACACAGGTGGTCACGATGACGGAGCTCGATCGGAAACCGACGTGGCTGTCCAGTAGACTCGCCGGCGTGCTCGCGGCGGTCGTCGTGCTCGTCCACGGAATCGCGCTCGGCGAGCCGCTGGCAGCAGTCGTCGGCCTGGGCGGTGCGGTCGGTCTCAGCTGGGCGGCCGGGCGACTCGCGCGCGACCGGACGGCGGTCGCGCGAAACGACCGCGCCGCGACGGCAGTGTGGTTCGTCGCGAGCCTGTTCGTCCTGCTCGCGCCGGTGACGTGGCTCGATCCACGCGCGTTCGTAGTCCTCTATCTACCGCTGACGGGAGCCGTCTTCGTCGGGTTGGCAGGTACGGACGCGATCGACGGCGAGCACGCCGCCTCGATGTTCAGCGTCTGCTGGCGAACCCGGGACGTGTTCGCGCTCGGGGCGATCGTCCTGGGAGCGATACAGAGCGGCGCCGTCCTCGCGCTGGCGGCCGGCGGAACGCGAGTGCTCACGTCGATCCCGGCCAGTGGGCTTACCGCCGCGATCGTACTCCTGGAAGGGGTGCTGTACGGGGTGGTGATCGCCCTGCCAGCGGCGTTGCGCGAACTCGACGAACGGGTCGGGACTGACAGAGACGGGCGCGTCGCGACGGTCACCGTCGGCGACGAGCCGATCGAAGAGTCACTCGACGCTGTCAGTTCGTGGATCCACGATAATCGCCTGCTGGTCGTTGTCCAGCTCGGGCTGGTGGTCGTCGGTGGGTCGTTCCTCGAGCGCACCCTGCTGGCGGCCGGTCCGGTCGGGCACACGGTCGTCTCCGTCTTCACCTCGGGAGTGTTGCACGTGCCGCTACTGGTGGTCGTCGTGCTGTCTGCGCTGGTCCTCGGCGGGGCGTTCGTCCACGAGATTCTGACGACGCGAGCGTGGATCGACCCGCCGGCGCTGGCGACCGACGCTGCCGGCAGCCTGCTCGTGCTCGGCGTGATCGGTACAGTTTCGCTCGCCGTCCCGGACGTGCTCACCGACGTGGTGTTCTCACCGACGGCCGAGCAACTCGGACTGTTCTACGGCCCGGGTGCGATCATCCTGCTCTGGATGGCGGTGGTCGCGCTGTGTCTGCCGATCGTCCTCAGTCTGGCCACCTACGTCGCCACCCTCACAGGCCTCTCGTCGGATCGTTCCGCCGGCTTTCTGGTCGGTTCGGCGCTGGTACTGACCGGCTCGGTCGTCGCGGCCGAAGCGGGACTGTCAGCGCTGGTCGTGTTCGTCGGCGTGGCCGCGGCCGTACTCGTCTGGGAGTTCGGCGAGCAGGCGAGCTATCTCGGGACGGTCATCGGGAGTGACGGCGTCAGCGACGGCGTCGAGACGGTCCACGTGACGGCCGCAGTCGGCGTCGCTGCCGTCGGCGTCGTGGTCGCGAGCGGCGTCGGGTACGTGGTCGGGCCGCTCTCGGTCGGGGCAGAACGAGCGACGCTCGCGATCGCGCTCTCGCTGGTCGCCGCCACCTTCGTCCTGGTGGCGGCGTCAGAAGACGAAGCGACTGATTAGCTCCCGTCCTCGGGTTCGATGTAGACTTTCTTGACGAACGTCTCGGCTGCCATCAGCTCGTCTTCGATGGCGGTGATGCGGTCGTCCATCTCGGCGGTCGCGATCCCGGGTTCGAACGCTACGTCGGCAGTCACCACCAGACGGCCGGGCCCGAAGAAGACCGTCCGGAAGTCGACGATTTCGGCGACGCCCTCGGCGTTCTCGATGATGTCGTAGAGCTTTCGTTCGTCGTCCTGTGGAAGGCTCTCGCCGAGGATCAGACGTTTGTTCTCCCAGGCCAGCGCGAGCGCGAAGCCCATGAGCATGAGCCCGATCAACAGCGCGGCGGCGGCGTCGAAGACCGGGTTGTGCGTGACCTCGGTGAGATAGACGCCGAAGAGCGCGATCCCGGCCCCGGCGAGGGCGATCGTGTCCTCGGTAAAGGCCGTCAACGTCGTGACGTCGCTGGTCTTGCGGAAGGCCTCGCGGTAGCCGCTCCAGCCGTGGGTCTCGATCTGTCGCGTGAGTTCCTGGTTGGCCTTGTACAGCGCCCAGAGCTCGAAGACGATGGCGCCGAGCAGGACGGTGTAGTTGACGTAGATCGGCGGGAAGGTCTGGCCGAGCAGCGTCACCGACTCGACGCCGCCGCCGTGACCCCCGTGGACCAGTTTCTCGTAACCGTGTTTGGCCGACTCCCAGCCGGCGATCCCGAACAGGAGGACCGAGACGAGAAAGCTATAGAAGAACTGGGCTTTCCCGTAGCCGAACGGGTGCCGTCGATCGGCGTCCTGGCTACTGTAACGGATTCCGATCAGCAGGAACACCTGATTGCCCGTGTCGGAGATCGAGTGATACGTCTCCGAGAGCATGGCGGCGCTCCCGGTCAACAGAAACCCCACGAACTTCATGATCGCGATCGCGCCGTTGGCGATCAGCGCGGCGATCACGACTCCCTTGCTGTTTCCGGCCATCAGGCCATCCTGCTCAAGGGACCGGTATAGAAGTATTGATACGATTCGCGGCCGACCCCCGGATATGCTCGTCTGTCTCGGGGATACCCACGGCCAGACCGACCATCGACTCGCCGGCCGAGCGCACCAGGCCGTCCGCGAGGCCGACCACGTCGTCCACACCGGCGACTTCACGACCGCAGCTGTCTACGAGGTGTTTGCCGAGCAATCGGGTGCTGATCACGGCGGTGCACCGCTGTCTGCCGTCCACGGGAACAGCGACGAGCCAACGCTGGCAGAACGACTGCCGTCGACGCTCGTCGTCGACCACGAGGGGGTGCGACTGGTCGTCGTCCACGGCCACGAGCACACAGCGACTGGCCTCGGCTTACTCGCACGCCAGGAAGACGCCGACGTGGTCGTCGTCGGACACACGCACAGGCCGATGATAGAGCGGACGGACCACTGTCTGGTGGTCAATCCGGGAAGTCACGCTGACCCGCGAGGAACCGCGCCCACGCACGCAGAAGTGACACAGGGGGAGCACGGGGCGATGATCGAGCTTCGGGCGCGCGACGGGTCCCTCGTGGCCGAAGAGACGATCCAGACGTGATCTATCGTCACTGCTGTAGGTCCGTTCCGACTCGATCGCACGGTGGCGTGCGATCACAGCGGGCCGTCGCTACAGCACTCACGATCACAGCGGGCAGGCCGTGTCGGGTGGGAGGGCCGAAACGGGTCAGCGCATCCTGTCCTACCGAGGCCATCATAAAGGTCGTGGCGGAAGCTCAAACAGCGCTTTGAGCTAGCGATTCCTGGCGTACCAGACGCCCAGCCACAGTGAGAGGACGACCAGCCCACCGAGGAAGAAGGCCAGGCCGGGTTCGAGTCCGGTGGCCGCGGCGGTGTCGGCTGCCTGGGACGCGTTGCCTCCGGTCTGGATGACGATCTCGTCGGCAAAGGCCGTGACGTTGTCTCCGATCTGGTACTCTGTCCCGTTTCCGGTCGTGATCGAGGTGACGTTGTCCTCGAAGACGAACTCGTACCCGCTCTCGTTCACGACAGTGACGTTTTGTTCGGAGAACGTGACGACAGAATCGGTGAGCTGGTGCGTCTCCGTGGCACCAGGAGTCGTCTGTGGGGCTGCCGTCTCACGCGCACCGGTCGGCGTCGCGGTCCCGGCGGCGGGAGGACCACCGGCAGGTGCGTCCGCACCGCCAGTCGCTGCGGGGTCAGTGGCTTGGCCACCACTGCTGCCGTAGAGCTGTTGGATCGCGAGACTACCGACCGCGAGCGCGCCGAACCCGCCGAGGAATCGCGAGAGTGCGGCCTTCAGACCGCTGCTCTTGTCCTCGTCGCCGGCGAAGATGACCAGCGGTTCGTCCGCGGGTGCGTAGACGTCCATCTCGCGGCCTTTCGCCGAGTAGGCGGTGTCGACGACCGACACCGCGCCGGCGCTCTGGAGCTTTTCGAGGTGGTACTGTGCGTTCTGGAGGGACGTGTCGACGCGGTCGGCAAGCTTCGAGGGCGGAGCCGGCTCTTCGTGAAGTTCGGCCAGGAGCTTTCGGGCGGTCTCGGAGGAGAGCGCGGAGATTACGTCGTCGGCGTCGTCGCTGTCGACGCCGATCACCCGCGGCTCGGCGTCGGAGTCGGCAGCCGACGTATCCGGTTCGGAGGGCAGCAGCGACATCGTGAGAGGCTACACCATGCCGGTGTAAGAATCTTGTCCGTCGCGACGGCGGCCCGAAAGGTCTTTTTTCTGGGGCTGGATACCGACATCTATGTACACAGTCCTCGTCGAACTCCTTGGCGTCGAGGTCGACCCCGTCCTCGTCGGCATCGTCGCGATCATGCTCGGGTTCGTCTTCGCCCTCTATCTCATGCTGCGCCGGACAGTCACCGGCTTCCAGGAAGGGATGCAAGAGAGTCGCGGTCGGAAATAATCGTACGACTTCAGACGCGACTCACCCGTTCGATCGCAGTCTCGATAGCCGCGTCGTCGACGTCCCAGTGCGTACAGAACCGGATCGTCTTCTCGCCGAACGCGACGCCAGCGACGCCCTGTTCCTCGAGCGCGTCGAGGACGGTCGCGGCCGGCTCGTCGGTCTCGACCAGCACGATGTTCGTCTCCGGCTCGCGAGCACCGAAGCCATCGATATCGTCGATTCCAGCTGCAAGCTCACGTGCGCGGCGGTGGTCCTCGTGAAGTCGCTCGCGATTGTCGAGCGCGAGCAGGCCGGGTGCGGCGACGATCCCGGCCTGCCGCATTCCACCGCCCATGAGTTTTCTGACACGGCGTGCGCGCTCGACGAATTCGGTGCTGCCGGCGAGCATCGACCCGACGGGTGCGCCCAGTCCCTTCGAGAGACAGCACATGACAGAGTCGACCTCGCGGGCGATCCGACTCGCCGGGACGTCCAGTGCCGTGGCGGCGTTGAACAGTCGGGCACCGTCGAGGTGGACCGGGACGTCGGAGTCGTGAGCGGCCTCGGCGGCGGCGTCGATTTGCTCGGGCGCGATCGCAGTCCCGCCTCTGGCGTTGTGGGTGTTTTCGAGGACGAGCAGTCCGGTTCCCGCACGATGGCCGTCGGCCTCGACGTGGCCCGCGTGGACCTGTTCGGGGTCGACGACACCCCTTGGCCCGCCGTCGATGGTTCGGGCCTGGACCCCGCTGTGCTGGGCGATCCCACCGAGTTCCCACTTGTACGTGTGACACTCCGTTTCGAGGAGGACTTCCTGTCCGCGTTCGGTATGAGCTCGGACGGCGATCTGGTTTCCCATCGTCCCCGAGGGCACGTACAGCGCCGCCTCTTTGTCCAGAATCTCGGCCGTACGAGCCTCGAGTTCGTTGACGGTCGGGTCCTCGCCGTAGACGTCGTCGCCGACCTCGGCGCTGGCGGCGGCTTCGCGCATCGCCTCGCTCGGTTTCGTGACGGTATCGCTGCGGAGGTCGATCATAGGTCGGGTTCGCGGGCGGGAAACAAAAAGACTGACCGCGTCGTGGAAAGAGCTATCCGGAACCCGTCCGTCGTCGGACCCGATGGACGAGGAGACGGCGAATCGACGGTCGATCCTGGCGGTCGCCGGTGTCGCGAGCCTCTGCTGTATCGGCCCCGGGACGGCGGCGATGGTCGGCGGCGCGGGCGGAGCGACGACGGGCACGCTCGGTGGCGGGCTCGTCGAAATGAGTGCGACGGCACTGGCGCTCGCGCTCGCCGCTGTCGTGATCGGTCGTCGTAGAGACTGCGAGTCCTGCGACTAGCGGTCGGCGTCTCGGAGATCACTTCGTTAGCGAGACCAGGACGAACACCATGCCACTCGAGACGATCGCGGCCTGGATGAGCCCGGCCGAGACGAGCGAGGTTCCAAACACGAGGTGGATGAGACCCTCACAGATCGCGCCCGCGCCGATGAATACGAATCCCACGGCGACGTAGAGCATCGGCTGGCTCTCGTTACGCCGGTAGCCGTGGTATGCGAGGTACGAGACGGCCAGGGAGAGTCCGAGCGTGACGAGCTTCGCGAGAATGAACGGCGTCTCGATCACTGCTCACCCCGCATCCCGTCCCACAGGGCCGTGAAGTTGTCCGCGAGTTCGTCCCGCGTCTGTAGCGAGAGATCCAACTCACCGTCGGTGAGATCGACGTGGATCTCCTCGAGCGTCGTCTCGAACTCACGTCGATGGGCTCCATCCGGCCCGATCGATTCGCGTTCCTCCAAGAGGTCGTGTGCCTTCAGCGTCGACGCCCGACGGTACACTGTCGCCAGCGACGCGTCACAGGCGTCACTGAGCGCCTTGGCCGTCATCGGTTGTCGATCGGCCGCCATCAGAATCCGCCGAGCGTACTCGTCTGCCAGTACCTGAAAGAGGTCCGGCAAGTCGGACGCTCTTTCGTCTCGCATAGCCGTTTCAAGACTACGTATGAAGAAATAGGCCACGGTTTCCCGAACCCCTTCACCTGTCGAGGACCGAACGAGAGTCACGGCTCGCACACCGAACACGTCCGTCGGTGGCGAAGGTGAATGAGGCCGGCCAGCAGTGCGACCGAGAAGACACCGAGAAGCGGTCGCAGCGGATCGAAGTAGGTCATCAGTGCTGACGAGCTAAACAGCGCGAGGAGGAAGACGTTACAGATCGGACAGCCGACCGCGAGAAATCCGCCGACCAGTCCACCCATCATCACGCGGTCTTCGTTCTTCGAGGGCGAGGTCCGGTCGCCGCCGGGAACCGTCGTCGCCACGCGCTGGGCGGCATAGACGCCCGCGAGCAGCGCCGTCGAGACGAGAAACAGGTAATCGACGGCCGTTCTGGGGACCATCCGAACGTACAGCGGGTTCGGGATCAGCCCGGTGACGACGCCGAACAGCGAGAACACGCCGATCGCGGTGGCCGTCCCCCACGCGATCGCTCGGCGGCTCGATCCGATCGTCCGGACGAACCCCGCACCGATCATTCGACCACCTCCCCGGCGAGACACCGATCCGGGCGGCCGGCCCGCCCCAGGAAGAACGCCAGCAAGGCGAGACCACCGACGCGGACGAGCATCCCGTCATAGGGGAGGACCGCGACGCCGCCGACGAAGCCCAGCGTGCCCAGCAGACCGGCGCCACAGCTGGCACAGCCCGACGCGAGAAAGGCCGGCAGCACGCCGGAGAGATCGGTCAGACTCGAACGGCCGACCGTCCGGAGTCGAGCAGCAGTGTTGACGACAGCGACACCAGTGAACGTAGCATACGCGGCGATGATCGCCAGTCCCACCAGGCCGTCGCTCCGGTACACTGTTTCCGTGAGCGAGACGACGACGAAATCGATCCAGTGCAGTCCGTCGCCGAGCATCTGCATGGAGAACTCGGGCATCGTACTCAGGATCAGGAGGACGTACGTCAGTGAAGCCGTGATCGTCACGCCGACCGTGCCGCGCCACGTCTCGAACGGATAGGCGACCGCTGCACCGAGGTTTCGCAGAGAGGTACTGAATCGGTTTCGCGCGTCCATCTGGTGGAAGCACGGGGCGGGGACTGAAAGCTCCGACTCCTCTTTGCTGAGCCAGCAAACCGTCGAACCCGTTTACGGGGCCGAGCGGAAACGACGAGTATGGCTTTCGATTCCCCCTCTCGGCGTGCGTTTCTCGCCGGTTCGGCCGTCGCGGTCGGCGGCGGTGCGATCTACTATTTCGGGCAATCAGACGGAAGTACCGCCCACGGACTGTCACCCAGATTTCACGCGAGTGACGAGGAGTCGGCGATCGGACTCGATCTGGCGGGGAAACCGATCATGGGCGCAGCCGACGCACCGATTACGATCTACTACTGGACGGACTTCCAGTGTCCGTTCTGCGAGCGATTCGAGCGCGAGACGCTGCCCGACCTCGTCCGAGAGTACGTCAGTTCGGGTCGAGTCCGGATCGTCTTCGTGGCAGTGCCGTACTTCGGAGCGGACTCGCTGACAGCCGCAGTGGCGTCGAAGTGCGCGTGGCGACAGGTCCGTGACGACGACCCCGGGACCTACTGGAACTGGCACACGAGGATCTTCGAGAAGCAGGGCCGGAAGAACTCGGGCTGGGCGTCGGCGGATCGACTCCTCGCGTACACGCGATCGGTCTCTGGCGTCGACGCTGACCGTCTCTCGCAGTGTCTCGCGGACCGACGGTCGACGCTCGAATCGCAGGTCAGCGCAGACGTGGAATTCGCCCGATCGATCAGAGTCAGGGCGACCCCGACGTTCATCGTCTACGACCCGGCAGCGGAGACGGGCGGCAGGCTCGTCGGAGCCCAGCCGATCGAGCGATTCGACGACGCGATCGACCGCGTCGAGAACGCCTGATCACCTGCTTGGGAATCGGCCTGCCGAGACCGATCGGGCCCTCGTGCGCGGCGTCGTCGAAGCCCATCTCGTCCTCGACGAACTCACGGACCTGCTCGACCGCGTCGGTGTCTTCTTCCCACTCGAGGCCGGCGTAGACGTCCTCGGTGTTCTCCCGGAGGGTCGCCATGTCCATTCCTCGGGTGCCTTCACGGGCGAAGGGGAGCCGACCGACGCGGGCACTGAGTGACACTAGTTTACCGGAAGGCTATACAACGCCCAGGGCCGGAGAGATTGTATGGACGAGGACAGCGCCGGGGGAGAGCGACGGTCGACGGGCCTGCCGTTCTGGTTCGGCGAGGACAAGCCAGTCGTCCGTCGGATCGGTGAACGCGACCTCTACCTGGGCAACTGGCAGGCCGCCGACCCGGAACGCTCCGACCAGGCGTTCGATCACGTGGTGTCGGCGACCTTCCGCGAGTATCCGCGAACGACCCACCACCACCCCATGGCCGACGGCCCGGAGACCGACTGGGAGACGTTCGCGGCCGCCGTCGACGACGCTCGATCGTGCTACCGAGCCGAGGGATCGCTGCTCGTCCACTGTACGGCCGGCGTCTCCCGGAGCAGCTCGATACTCGGGACGTTACTCGCCGTCGAGGAGGGGTTGGCGCTCGAAGCGGCATTAGATCTCGTCCGCGAGGCCAGGCCGTGTGCGACGCCGCACCCGGCACTCCACTCGCTGGCGGTGCTGTACGTCGCTGCGGAAGCCTAATTGACACCTGCCCCGTCTGTCAGAGCGGTTCCTCACCGTCGATGATCCGCTTGGCGCGGGCGGCCAGCGCAGGCACGCCATCGTCCATCTTCTCGTAGAGGGGGTCGTCGCTGTTGCCCTCCAGATAGCGCCGGAAGAACATCTCGCCGAGGCCGGCGAGCTTGTAGACCGCGAGCGTCCGGTAGAAACGGTCGTGTTCGTACTCGATTCCGGTCTGGGACTCGTAACGCTCGACCAGCTCTTGCCGGGTGGGGTAGTCCGCGTGGCTGACGAACGTCGAGACGAGATCCGTGGGAGGTTCGGGATCCTTCTCGTCCCACCAGAAGGAGAGCAGCCACCCCAGATCGGTCAGGGGATCCCCGAGCGCGCTGAGCTCCCAGTCGAACACGCCGACGATCTCGGGAGGCGTCCCCGGACCGAACATGACGTTGTCGAGTTTGTAGTCGCCGTGGACCAGCGTGTGTGGGTGTGATTCGGGGGCGTTGTTCTGGAGCCATTCCATCACCTCGTAGAGCACCGGAATTTCGCGTTCCTCGGACGTGCGGGCGAAGGCCCAGGTGAGCTGTTCGCTCCAGCGTTTCACCTGGCGCTGGGTGAACCCCTCCGGATGGCCGAAATCGTCGAGACCCACAGCTTCGATGTCCACCTGGTGGATCTCGGCGAGGCCGTCGACGAGCTCCTGGCCGACGCGCTGGCGGTGGGTGGGGGTGGCGAATCGTCCGGGCTCGCGCTCGCGGATGACGTCACCGTCGAGGCGCTCCATGATGTAGAAATCGCTGCCGATGACGTCGTGATCCTCGCAAGCGGCGACCGTCGGCGGGACCCGCACAGGAGTCTCCTGCAGGGCGTCGATGACCCGGTACTCCCGGAGGACGTCGTGGGCGGTCGCGGCGGTCTCGCCGGGCGGCGGGCGTCGAATCACGAGTTCGGCGTCGCCCCAGGTCACGAACAGCGTCTCGTTGGAGTGACCCTGTTCGTGGCGCTCGACAGCGTAGGTGTCGGCCGGCCCGAGTTCGGATTCGAGGTAGGTCGCTAGCGCGTCTTCGTCGACGATCCGGTCGAGGTAGCTATCGTCGGGCACGCTGCTCACCCCGGATCTTGGCCGTCTGTGTACTGTCGAGCATGGATAGCACTCGCTACCGACGCCACGGACAAAACGATTGGCGCTGTGAGTGGTTCACAGATGGATCGGCATCTCTGGTCGGGCCCACGATTTACAATGTCGCCAGCCGAATCCCGGCTATGGTGGTCTCCTATGCGGATTCGGATCGAGCCCAGGAACTCGGTGAGCGGGCGCGACAGTTCGTCGACGAACAGGTGATCCCGGTCGAGCGCGATCACCTCGGCGAGGGGCCGGTATCGGAGTCGGTCATCGACGACCTCCAGCAGACCGCCCGCGACTACGGGGTCTACTGCCCCCAGATTCCCGAGGAATACGGCGGGATGGGCGAGGATTTGCGTGACGTGCTCCCCCTGTTCGAGGCGGCTGGGCGCAGCCTGCTCGGGCCGACAGTGATGCGCGTGGCCGCACCCGACGAAGGGAACATGCATACCCTGGAACTGGTGGGGACGGACGAGCAGAAAGAACGGTGGCTCGAACCGCTCGTGGCGGGTGAGATCGACTCAGGGTTCGCCATGACCGAACCGATGCAGGGTGCGGGGTCGGACCCGAAGATGTTGCAGACCACGGCCGAGAGAGACGGCGACGACTGGGTGCTCGACGGCCACAAGTGGTGGACCACGGGCGGCGTCGACGCCGACCTCTATCTGGTGATGGCCCGCACTGATCTGGACGCTCATCCCTACGAAGGGAGTTCGATCCTGCTGGTGCCCGCCGACACCGACGGCGTCGAGATCGTCCGCGACATCCCGCACATGGGCCAGGACCTCGTCCCCGAAAACCACGCCGAGATCCGCTTCGACGGCGTTCGCGTCCCCGCCGAAAATCTCCTCGGCGCACCGGGAGCGGGCTTCGCCATCGCCCAGCAGCGCCTCGGCCCGGCCCGGCTCACCCACTGCATGCGCTTCTCGGGGATGGCCGAACGCGCGCTCGACATCGCGACGGCGTACACGAGCGAGCGCGAGGCCTTCGGTGAGTCGCTCGACGAGAAGCAAGCCCTCCGATTCGAGGTCGCCGACGCAGAGATCGAGTTACACGCCGCCCGGTCGATGGTTCGCCACGCCGCCGAGAAACTCGCCCGGGGCGAACAGGCCAGAACCGAAGTGGCGATGGCGAAGGTGTACGCCGCCAACACCGCCCAGGACGTGATCGACTTCGCCGTCCAGGCCTGCGGGGCAAACGGCATCGGCAAAGACCTCCCGCTGGCGGACTTCTATCAGGCAGTTCGCGCGTTCCGAATCGTCGACGGCGCCGACGAGGTCCACCGGCGCTCGGTCGCACGCGAGGCGTTCGCGGCTGTCGATCCGAGCGAAGTCGAGCACGTCACGCGATTTTAGATCACAGGAACCGACGGCCCCTCATCTTGCTCGCTAGCAATTACAGCTACTGGAAACAACGCTTCCTCGAAAGCCCTCACCACGGTCGCGGTCGCTGTGGAGCATATTCTCGTTCGCTTCGCTCACTCGAATAGGGGCTCCACAGCGACTCCACTCATTTCGTTCGACGCGAGCGTGGTTCGCCCTTTCAATCCTCCAGGGGGCTGCAACCGCAATATTGTGGCCCCACACCTCCCCAGTTCCGGCGCGTTGGCGCCGCGAGAGCAAGCTCTCGCGAGCCCTGCGTCGCTTCGCTCCGCAGGACGCCGGAACACGCTTCCTGACCGCCCCGCCGTGGCCGGGAAGCGCGTTTCAGCGCGCGACCCGGGGAAGGGCAGGCCTGCTGTGCGGTGCTGCTGTTGTCCCTGGTGGATTGAAAGGGCGAGACTCGCTGGCGCTGAAAGAGCGTCGGTGAGCGACCACTATCCGAACGCAGTGAGGATATGTCGCTCAGCGGCCGCCAGCGAGGCGAGGGCTTTCCCTGCTTGTTGACGTTGCAGTCTCCGATTCCTAGCCAGCGAGGCGAGGGCTTTCCCTGCTTGGGGGCTGCTGCGTCAACTCCTAGCCAGCAAGAGAAAGGGGTCCACGTGACGAGAGCTTCTCGAGGTTCTGGCGGCTGTGCCGCCAGAGGACGAAAAACGTTCTACGAGAGTTTTTCGATGTTCTCGATAACGGCCTCGGCAAACTCCGTCGTCGAGACCTTCTCGGCGTCGTCGAGGTTGCGCTCGAGATCGTAGGTCACGGTACCGGAGGAGATGGTCTCCTCGACGGCGTCTTTCACGAGGTCGCCGGCGTCCTTCCAGCCCATGTAGTCGAACATCAGGCAGCCCGAGAGCATGAGCGCGGTCGGGTTGGCCTGGTCCTGACCGGCGCGTTTCGGCGCGCTGCCGTGGACCGGCTCTGCGAGCACGCGGGCGTCACCGAAGTTCGCACCGGGTGCGATGCCGAGGCCGCCGATCTGTGCACCGGCGGCGTCGGAGAGGTAGTCGCCGTTGAGGTTCGGCATCGCCATGATGTCGAACTCGTCGGTGCGCAGCTGCATCCACTGGAGCATCGCGTCGGCGAGGCGCTCCTCAACCATGACGGCGCCCTCGGGGATGTCGATGTCCTCCTGGGTCTCCCACAGCGAGTCGGGCGCGGCGAAGACTTCGTCGTCGGGGTACTCCTCCTCGGCGACTTCCATGCCCCACTCGGAGAACTGCCCTTCGGTGAACTTCATGATGTTCCCCTTGTGGACCAGCGTGACCTTGTCGCGGTCGTGTTCGAGCGCGTAGTCGATAGCCTTCCGAACCAGCCGTTTCGAGCCTTTCTCCGTGATCGGTTTGATCCCGATGCCGATCGGACCGTCGTGCATGACTTCGTCGAAGCCCATCTCGTCTTCGACGAACTCGCGGACCTGCTCGACCTCGTCGGTGCCCTCTTCCCACTCGATGCCGGCGTAGACGTCCTCGGTGTTCTCCCGGAAGGTCACCATGTCCATCTCCTCGGGGGCCTTCATCGGCGAGGGGACGCCGTCGAGGTAGTAGGTGGGGCGGACGTTGGCGTAGAAGTCCAGCGTCTGGCGGAGCGCGACGTTCAGGCTCCGGAAGCCGGCACCGACGGGCGTCGTGAGCGGGCCCTTGATGGCGACGCGGAACTCGTCGATGGCGTTGACGGTGTCCTCGGGGAGGTTCTCGTCGTATTTCTCGCGGCCGGACTCGCCGGCGTAGACGCGCATCCAGGCGATGTCGTGGCCGGTGGCTTCGGCGGCGGCGCTCAGGACCTTCTGAGCGGCGGGGCCGACGTCCTTGCCGATCCCGTCCCCGTGGATGATGGGGATGATCGGGTTCTCGGGGATGTCGAGTTCGTCGTTGTCCTCGTCAATGACTTCGATCGCGTGCCCGTCCTCGGGCACTTCGACCTTGTCGTAGTCGTAGCTCATTATCGTCTACACGGACGCCCAGGCCGCCTAAAAGGCCTATCATTCCGTCGCGTGTCAACGGTCGACAGCGTGTTCCGGGTTTGTTCTGCGGGGGCCGAGAGTGCTGCGGCTACCGGGTCGAATAAAACGGAAAAGTGGTGGGTCGATTACGCGTCGGGGCCGGTGAACGTCGTCAGCGTCGAGGAGTCACCGTCGCCAGGGTCGTAGATGACGTCGATGTCATATGCGGAGCCCGGACCTGGGCTGTCGACTACGAAGTTCATTCCAGCCGTCAGTTCGCTCTCGGCATTCGTGCTGCCGTCGTAGTTATTCAAGCTCTGATCCAGCGTAGCGCCATCACCGGTGCCACGCAGGTAAACATCGCCTGCCTCAACGGTGTCGCCGACGTTAGTCACCGAGATTGTGAGCGACGGCGTATCCGAGTCATAATCCTCACTGAACGTGATCGACGGTGCGGTGTTACCTGTACTCTGCCCGAGTCCGAGGACGAACGACGCGATGACGGCCGCGAGAATGACCGTGATCGCGACCATCAGAATTACGCCGATGACCGGACTGACTGCGTCGTCGTCTGTAAAGAACTGTTTCAGTTTCATGGTTGGTTTGTGTTCTTGCACACGCCAGCGCGCTCCGGTGGATCGAACGACCGATCCACGTCGGCTTGCCCGACTGTGCCCGCTCGGCGTGCCTGGCACATCCTGTATCGGGGTCGTACATAAAGATTTGCCATCGTTCTGCTGAAACTGCCGCCCTCTGGCGTTTTTCTGAGGGTGAAAAGACCCAAACCGTATTCTCAGTCGGGAAAACGACCCGCTGAGTCGGCGTATCCTCATTATTGTTAATGATTTTTAAGGGCAGGAGTTACTCGTGCGTAGCGAATCACAAACCCTACTATCGGGGGCAGGCGAGGTCCAGGCATGGAAATCGGTGTACTCGGACTCGGACGGATGGGGCGAATCGTCGCCGACCGACTGCGCGAGGGCGGTCACGAGGTCGTCGGCTACGACGTCGACCCCGACACAGTCGCCGCGGCGGCCGAAGATGGTATCACGCCCGCGGAATCGATCCCGGATCTGGCACAGCAGCTGTCGGCTCCCAAGCGCATCTGGCTGGTCGTGCCCTCGGGCGACCCGGTCGACGCCGCGCTGGACGAACTCGACCCGCACCTCGACGAGGAGGACATCGTGATCGACGGCGGCAACTCCTACTTCGAGCACTCGATCCGGCGCGCGGAGTCGATCGACGCGGCGTATCTCGACTGCGGGACCAGTGGCGGGCCTGCCAGCGCCGAGGCGGGCTTTTCGATGATGGTCGGCGGCCCGGAGTGGGCCTACGAAGGGTTGGTGCCGGCGTTCGACGCGGTCGCGACCGGGCCGGCGGGCCACGACCGGATGGGACCGGTCGGGTCGGGCCACTACGTGAAGATGGTCCACAACGGCGTCGAATACGCACTGATGCAGGCCTACGGCGAGGGCTTCGAGTTGCTCGCGAACGGCCGGTACGATCTGGACCTGGAGGCGGTCGCGCGCACGTGGAACAACGGTGCGGTGATCCGCTCGTGGCTGCTCGAACTCTGCGAGGAGGCGTTCCGCGAGGAGGGCAACGACCTCGGCGACGTCGCCGACCACGTGGCCGGTGGTTCGACCGGGACCTGGACCGTCCAGGAGGCGCTCGAACAGGAAGTGCCGGTACCGCTGATCTACCAGGCGCTGGCCGAGCGCTTCGACTCCCGGGCGAGCGGTGATGGTGAGGGGCGATTTGCCCGGCGGCTGGCCAATCGGCTGCGGTACGGGTTCGGTCGGCACGAGGTCGCGCGCCAGGATTGAGACGACCGCGGGACCGCGACCCTGCTGTGGAAACAACAGTTAGTTAAACCCCTGTTCCGTAGCCGGCCACATGGTTCAGACACTGGGTGTCGCGCTCGGGCTCGCGATGACCCTCGGTGCGGTCGTGCTCCACTTCGCGAAGGGCACGGGCTGGGAGGCGACCGAGGACATCTCCCAGGACGTGCTCGAAAAACGGGCCGCGTCCGTCCCGGAGACGGACTTTCCCGAGCCGTACAACCGCGGTATCGGCGGCGGTGCACCGGCCGGCGCGATCGCGACGGGTGAGTCCGAGGGCGAACTCGCAGAGGGCGAGGAAGAAGAGGCGGGCTTCGACCCCGACGCGATCAGCGAGGACGAGGTCGAGTACTTCGAGATCGAGTTCGCCAAGGAAGGCGAGACGATCGAAGTCGCGAACAACGAGACGCTACTGGAAGCCGGCGAAGACGAGGGCTACGACATGCCCTACGCCTGCAGACAGGGGCAATGTCTCTCCTGTGCGGGCCACATCGATGGCGGCCCTGCGAGTGATTTCATCCAACACAGCAACAACGAGACCCTCTCCGACGACGAGATGGAGAAAGGCTACTGCCTGACGTGTACGGCCTACCCGACGACGGACTTCACGCTGGAGACCGGCGAGCAGCCCTGACACGACGAGTATACGCGGCAGTCCGAGATCTGTTTTCGCGGGCACGACGCTCAGAGGACAGAGTGTGTGGTTCCGGATTAAGTTGGCAGAGGTTTTGGCAGTGAGCGGGTCTCCTTCCGCGCTAATGCATGCGTTCTGCCCGATAGTTAAGATTCTGAATCGCTGCTTCGAGTGAGTCAAACGTCTCTGTATGCTGGTGTTCTACCGAGTATTCGTGGCCTTGGACACTTCGTACGTGGAGTTGATCAACGTGATACGTGCTCGATAGAAGTCCACTCTTCAGCCCAACTCGAAGGCCACTGAACGGCCCGTCACCGTGACCTGTGTGCGGATGATGAAACGAAATCGACCAGTGAAACGAATCGCTCGCACCATCGACGCACATCTCTTCGAGAATTCGAACTGCGTTCCGGCGGATCTCGTCAACAGGATCGTCGTTCATACGAGTATGCTCGAAGAGTATCACTAAACTATTTGCTACGAATTATCGCCACCGATAACCCACGAGGGACGGGCCAATCCGGAACGACACACGACAACGGTAGTTGTTACAGACGACACCCCAAAAGAATTATATTGACTGACTGGTTAGTCAATACGCTGGCGGGGCTTTCCCCACCGGTCGTATGACAGCGGTAACGGATATGTCAGAGGCACTCGGTCTCTCCTTCCGTTCCTTTCGATATCGTGTCGACCGAGACCGCCAGACATATAACTGTCTCCGTCACATTCCAAGATAGTTAGTATGCGAGTAACAACAACGTTAGAACGCGAGGTGAGACGGTGAGCGCGGTCGATCGAGTCGTCGGCGCAGTGACGAGCCACACGCGGATCGCGATCGCCGTGATGGTCCTCCTGACGCTCGCGATCGGCGCGGGGGCGGGGGCAGTCGAACAGGAGTCCTCTCTTGGGCAGTTCCAGTCAGATACGCCGGAATTGAAGGCGTCGAACTACATCGATGGCAACTTCACGACTGGCTCGGAGAACGCGACATCGGTACAGGTCATCGTCAGAGGCGACAACGTCCTCTCGAAGTCGTCGCTGATCGAGATGCTGGAATACCAACAGCGCCTGCGCGCCGACTCCAGAGTGAGTGGATCACTGATCAACGAGTCCGCGGAGCAACCACCGACGGTCGGCGTTCCGAACGTGCTGGCTCAGCGTGCGATATTCGAGCAGACCAACCGGACACTGACCCGAACGGACAGTGCGATCCAGCGGGGGATTCAGACGGCCGCCACAGACACGGAGACACCGACCAGAGCTGTCTTCGATCAGTTGAATTCGAGTACGCCGATCAGGCTGGGCGACACTGACTACGGGCAGTTCGAAGCCGCAGTCCAGGCGTTCCGCAACGCGACGAGCCAACAGGAGCGAGCCCAGATCGCCGCGGACGCGGCAGACGAGATGCTGGCCGAGGAGTGGCAAGCACTCAGGAGCGGGAGTGGCAGCGGCGAGGTATCCCTCGATCGGCAGATACAGGCACTGGAGCGACTGAACGCCACGCAGATCGACGGACTCATCGGTCGAACACTCGATCCTGAACAGAATCCGAGGGCCGACCAGGCGCTCGGATTCATGCCGACCGGTGGCTACTACGAGCCGGGGTCGAACACAGCCGACGCGACGGTCATCCTGGTGACCCAGCAGACCGATTCGCCGGCAGTCGGCGGTGGTACGGCGACCCAGGAGATCACCGACGCCCAGCTAGCGATGCAGGAGGTCGCCGACGATACCGAGGGCGAACTCTCGATGGTCATCTTCGGCAGCGGGATCATCACCGACGAGATCAACCAGTCGATGACCGACAGCATGACGATCGTCGGCCCGCTGGCGCTGTTATTCGTGCTGATCGCGCTGGCGGTCGGCTACCGTGACCTGCTGGACATCATCCTGGGCGTCGTCGGAATCTTCGCGGTGTTGATCTGGACGTTCGGCTTCATGGGCTGGCTGGGGATCGACTTCAACCAGATCTTCATCGCCGTGCCCGTCCTCCTGATCGGGCTGTCGATCGACTACGCGATCCACATCTTCATGCGCCACCGCGAGGAGCGCTTCGAGATGGGCAACGGCGACCTCCGCGGGTCGATGAAGGTCGCGCTCTCCGGCGTCGGCATCGCGCTAGCGCTGGTAACCGCGACGACGGTCATCGGCTTCATGTCGAATCTCATCAGCCCGCTGCCGCCGATCCAGGACTTCGGCGTCGTCTCCTCGTTCGGGATCCTGGCCGCCTTCCTGATCTTCGGTGTGCTGACGCCCGCGCTGAAGATCGAGATCGACGGCTTCCTCGAGAATCGAGGATTCGACCGGAAGAAACGCGCCATCGGGACCGGCGGGGGGCGACTGAGCGACGGCCTGAAGATCGGGTCGATCGGGGCCAAGCGGTCGGCCTACGTCGTGATCGCGATCGCGCTCGTCGTCAGCGCACTGGGCGCGTACGGGGCCACGCAGGTCGATACGTCCTTCTCGAACGAGGACTTCCTGGCCGACGATCCGCCCGACTGGCTGAAAGACCTCCCCGAACCGTTCGCGCCGGGCGACTACCGGACCAAACAGAACCTGGAGTTCGTCAACGAGCGATTCCAGCGCGAGGACTCACAGGCGGACATCCTGATACGAGGGGACGTGGCCGCAGACGGATCGCTCGATCGGATCAAAGCGGCACAGACCGAAGCGGCGACCTCGAACGTGACCCTGAAGCTCTCGGGCGGACAGGCCTCGGTCCAGACGCCGCTGACGGTCATCAACGAGACGCTGGCTGGCACGAACGGGAATAGCGAGTTCAGGGAGGTCGTCACCGCAGCCGACACCGACGGCGACGGGATCCCCGAGGAGAACCTCACGCGCGTCTACGACGCGCTGTTCGAGGTCAACCCGCAGAGTGCTGGCAACGTTCTCTACCGGACCGAAAGCGGCGCATACGAGGCCGCACGGATCAACGTCGGGATCAAGGGGACTGCCAGTGGGTCGGAAACGACGTCCGAGATGCGAGCCGTCGCCACGTCGATCGAAGACGGGAGCGAGTTGCGAGCGGTCGCGACGGGCCAGACGATCCTCTTCGAGATCGTCCAGGACCAGTTGCTCGACACCGTCATCGAGAGCCTGCTGATCACCCTCGTCGCGATCATCGCGTTCCTGATGATCGTCTATCGGGTGACTGACGGCAGCGCGACGCTCGGATTCGTCACGCTCTTGCCTGTGGTGTTGAGCGTCGCCTGGATCCTGGGAACGATGTACCTCGTCGGGATCCCGTTCAACGTCCTGACGGGGATGATCACCAGCCTCACCGTCGGGCTGGGCGTCGCCTACAGTATCCACATCTCGGAACGCTACAACCAGGAGCTGGACCGCCACGAGTCGGCCTGGGAGGCGCTCGACCGCTCCGTGACCGGTACGGGTGGCGCGCTGCTGGGAAGTGCCGCGACGACCGTCGGCGGCTTCGGGACGCTGGCGTTCGCGCTGCTACCGGCGCTCCAGCAGTTCGGGATCATCACCGGCCTGACGATCATCTACGCGTTCCTCGCCAGCGTGCTCGTCCTGCCGAGCCTGCTCATCGTCTGGACGCGCTTCGTCGGCCCGAGTGAGAAACTCGACGTCGAATCGACGGCCAGCCAGACGACCGAAGTCCCGACCGACGACTGAATTTCAGCCGTTTCCTAACTCGTTTGGGTGCACTGGCATATGCACGTGGACGAACAGTGGGATATGGCAATCGAAGAGACCACGTTCGACGGCGACGGTTCCTACGAGATTCGGGCGGACGAGCGGACCAACACGCTGTACTTGTCGTTTAGTGGCGCGCTGGAAGAACAGCAAATGAAGGTCGCAGCCGACGAGACGCTCGCTGCGGCCGGAGAGCTGGACTCGGGCTTCGCGATCATCAACGACATCTCGACGTTCCGACCACCTTCACCCGAGGCGGCCAAACCGATTCAGGACGCCCAGCAACAACTCAAAACGATGGACGTCGGTGACGTAGTCCGAGTCGTCGGTGACGATACCAGCGCCGTCGTGCAGAACGCCTTCCAGCGACGGTCACGAAAGGCGGGCTACGAGGGGAAGACGGCCGCGACGGTTCAGGCGGCCGAACGGCAGCTCGGGCAGTAAGTACGATCGATTTCACGCGCGGTAGCGTTCCAAACCGTTTATACTGGCCGGGAGGCAACGACGCGACATGGCGAAAGAGCAGACTGAGGTTCGCGAACTCGACGAAGGAAGCTACGTGATGATGGACGACACGCCGTGTAAGATCACTGCCTACAGCACGGCCAAGCCCGGCAAACACGGCAGCGCGAAAGCTCGGATCGAAGGCAAGGGCGTCTTCGACGGCAAGAAGCGCTCGCTCAGCCAGCCCGTGGACGCGAAGGTGTGGGTCCCGATCATCGAGCGCAAGCAGGGCCAGGTCGTCAACGTCGACGGCGACGAACTGCAGGTCATGGACCTCGAAACCTACGAGACCTTCGTGATGGTCACGCCCGACGACGCGGACGTCAGCCCCGACGACGAGATCGAGTTCCTCGAGTACGAGGGTCAGCGCAAGATCGTCTGACTGTGGTTGCAGGATTCCCGGGCGCGAACGCCGACCGTGACGTTGCCGAGTACGTCCTCGTCGGCGCGCCGCTGGATCGGTCGACGACTTACCAACCGGGGACGCGCTTCGGGCCGCGACGGATGCGCGCTGTCGCGGACTCCTTCGAGGACTATGACCACTACACCGAGAGCCGTTTTACCGATCTCGCCGTCCACGATCACGGCGACGTCCGGCCGGGTGGTGACGTCGAGGAGTACCTGACCTTTCTCTCGGGGACGGTCGCCGACGTGCGAGACGACGGAGCGACGCCACTCGTCCTGGGTGGCGAACACACCGTGACGGTCGCGGCGGTCCGGGCGCTCGAACCCGACGTCGTGGTCTGTCTGGACGCCCACCTCGACCTCCGTGAGTCGTTCGGCGGCGACCCCTACAGCCACGCAACGGTGAGCAGACACGCCCTCGACGTCGCCGAGGAAGTCGTGATCCTGGGCGGCCGTGCCGGGAGCGAAGCCGAGTGGGAGCGCGCCGAGCGTGAGGACGTAACGGTCGTCCCGCCGGACGCGGTCGAAGAGTGGGAACCGGACGTCGGCGATCGGGAGGTATACCTGAGCGTCGACATCGACGCCGCGGATCCGGGCTACGCACCCGGGACCGGGACGCTCGAACCGTTCGGACTCGCCCCCCGAGAGATGCAGCGAGTGGTCCGGGCGGTCGCACCCAAGGCAGTGGGGTGTGACATCGTCGAAGTCAACGATCGGGACGACGGCCAAGCCGCAGTCCTCGGATCGAAACTCCTCCGGGAGTTCGTCTTCGCGCACGCGGACGCCGTGGCTGATGGCGACGACCGCTGACGTACAGCTGCCATATTTCGAACATATTACTTTTGCCACGGGAGGCCGATACACGTCGTATGGACCGACTCTCGTCGTGTTATTTCTGCGGCGACGCGGTCGACGCCGCACTCGAAGAGTATCCCCTCGTCGATCACGACCGCCATCCCGACGTCGAGACGGACCAGCGGATCGTCCTGTGTCCGACCTGTCGGCGGAAACTGACAGCCGTGGTCGAGCAGGTGTTAGAAGCCGCGCTGAATGGCGAGACGCCAGACGTCGAGGCAGGCGGAGTGGCAGATTTAGGAGACGACTCGGAACTGGTCGACCTGGACGAGTCGCTCGAACAGGCCGACAACGGCGAGGAGATGACCGCGACCAGCGTCGAGCGGGTCGGCGACGAGAACGAGCGAACCTACGCGAGTTCGACGGCTGCGAGCGATCTATCCTCGAACGACGAGGAGACGGGAGCAGGCGACGGTCCCCAAGAAAGCGCCTCCGACGCCGACGAGCGGGATATCGACGACGAAGACGAGTCGACCACGGCGGAGAGAGACGACGGAGGCGCTCGAACCGAAGAGGAGACCAGCCAGGATCATCAGCCGTCTCAGGAGCAGGAACAGACCGTCGGAGAGCAGGGGTACACGCGCGCGGAGCACAACAAGGTGGTCAAACTATTGCAGAACCGGGAGTTCCCCGTCGAGATCGAGGAGATCACCGTCGTGGCCCGGAGCGCCTACGGGATCGACCGGGACACGACTCACGCGATCCTGGAGGCGCTGATCGAGCGTGGTGTCGTCGAGGACCGCGGTGATCGGCTCGTCCGGGCGTAGAACCTGTTCGGTATTCAATACATAAGAGACATCGTCCGTGCGTTGCGTGGAATCCGCCGATACAGACTGCTGGCGCCCGTTCTGTTCCTCGTGTGGGTGGTCATGTTGACCGTCACGGCGCCGATACTTTCGCTGGTCGGCGTACCGCCACAGTACGCTGCCGGCGGTGTCAGCGTCGTGTTTTTCGTCGCGTTCTGGGCCGTCGGACTGGACTACGTGCTCGACCTGGGCATTATTTTCGGCGATGGAACCGGCGAATCGTGATAGTGGCCGTGACACCCGGACCACAACCACTACACTGGTCGACTCGAAAGAGTAGTCCAATGCGCTGTGGTGAGATCGCCGAACGGCTGGACGAGCGCCTCCGGACCGACGAGTACGCCGACGTCGACGCCAGTGCCAACGGACTGCAGGTCGGGCCCGCCGACCGGGATATCGCTCGTGTCGCCGTCGCCGTCGACACGGCCGTCTCGACGATCGAGCAGGCCGAGAGCGCTCAGGCCGACCTGTTGGTGGCCCATCACGGGATCTCCTGGGGCGGGATCGATCGCGTGACCGGGACGGCCTACCGTCGACTCGCACCGCTGATCGACGACGGGATGGCGCTGTACGTCTCGCACCTCCCCCTCGATGGTCACCAGCGGCTGGGCAACGCCGCGGGCCTCGCCGAACTGCTCGAACTCCAGAACACCGAGCCCTTCGGCGAACTCGGCCCCGTCCACGTCGGCCAACGCGGGCACGCCCCCGACGCCTACAGCGTCGACGCGCTGCACAACCTCCTTGCGGGCGAACTCCCTCATGGCGGCGAAGGCGTACAGGTGCTCGACTTCGGACCGAACAAGATCGAAGACATCGCCATCGTCACCGGCAGCGGCGTCGATTGGCTGGAGGAGGCCGCCGAGAGCGGCGCGGACGCGTTCGTCACCGGCGAAGGCAAGCAGAAGGCCTACCACCTCGCGAAAGAACACGGCATTCACGTCTTTCTGGCCGGCCACTACGCGACCGAGACCTTCGGCGTAAAGTCGCTGCAGGACCTGCTCGAAGGGTGGGGCCTGAAGACGACGTTTATCCACGAGCCGACCGGGCTGTGATCGAGTCTCGGAGATCAACGATCACGATTCGAGGTATTCGATCGCTTTGGCGGCCATTCTGTCGGCGAAATCCGGGGCAACAGTACCCTGGGGATCGACTACTGTGCGGTCTTTGATCGTCGCGAGTACCCACGGTGAGCAGTAGGATGTCTTGTCGGGGTGCTTGCCCGAGAGCCACGCACTCCCAATCTCGTCGTTCCCTGGGAGATCACTCGTCGTCAGAGCCACGCAGATGTACTCCTGATCTGGGAACGGTAGCAATTCACCAGCCAGGACGAGCCAGAGGCGAGGATTCGTCCCCTCACGAAATGGGTCGGGGGCCCAGAAGACGTCACCGCGACGGTACGGCTCACTCACGTTCGTCACGCGGGTCCACCGCATATTCGTGCCACTCGTCGTAGGCCATCGACTCGTCTTCGTGACTCGCGGCGACCTGGCCGGCGTGGTTCGACGCCGCCTCGATACTCCTGACGTGATCACTGATCCGCCAGTAGCGGCCGCGGTGGTCAACTCGGCCACGCTCTCGAAGCCGGACGAGCGTCGGGCCGACTGATCCCTCGGTGACGGACGTTTCACTGGCTATTTCGCTCCGCGTGAACGCCTGTTCCGGGTTCGCTTCGAGGAAGGACAGGATCTCGTGGGCGTTCGTTCCGGGTGACCGTCCATCTTCGTCTTCAGGGATGTCTTCGAATCGTTCTGCGCTGATCGGCATGCTGTATCAATTGTATCGTATGTACTATTCGTACTAATTTATATCGCCAGTCGCTGCGACAGGCACTGCGTGTGTCACTCTCACGCCATGCAGGGGTCGGTCAGCAACGCTTTAGCCCGCGATTGTCCAAACGAGAGCAATGAGTTACCGGATCGGTCTCGTCGGCAAGCCCTCGGTGGGCAAGTCGACGCTGTTCAACGCCGCGACGATGAACGACGTTCCCGAGGGGGCCTACCCCTTCACCACCATCGACCCCACAGTCGGGGAAGCCTACGTCCGCGTCGACTGTGCCGCCCCGGAGTTCGAACACTCCTGCACCCCCAATCACGGCGTCTGCCGCGAGGGGACCCGTTTCGTCCCTGTCAAACTCGTCGACGTGGCAGGACTGGTGCCAGGGGCTCACGAGGGGCGTGGGCTGGGCAACCAGTTCCTCTCGGACCTCAACGAGACGGACGTGCTCGTCCACGTCGTCGACTTCTCCGGGCAGACGGATCTGGAAGGCGAGCCGACCGACGAGCACGACCCCCGCGAGGACATCGACTTCCTGGAGAACGAGCTGGACATGTGGTATCTCGACATCCTGGAGAAGGGCATCGAGCGCTATCACTCGGGCTATCACGGCGAGGAGCGCGATATCGAGGCCGATCTGGCAGAGCAGATGAGCGCCTTCGGCATCATCGAAGAGGAGATCAAACGGCTCGTCCTGCGACTGGATCTCGAACTCGACCCCGACACCTGGGACGAGGACGATCGCGAGGACCTGGCCCGGGAGATCCGCATGGAAACCAAGCCGATGGTCATCGCTGCGAACAAGATGGACACCCCCGCAGCCCAGGACAACTGGAGCGAGATCACGACCGACCCCGAGTACGACCACCTGACGTTCGTGCCCGTTTCGGCCCACGCCGAGAAGGCGCTCAAACACGGCGACGAACAGGGCGCGCTGGAGTACGTGCCCGGCGACGACGACTTCGAGATCGTCGCCGACCTGCCCGACGAGAAAGAGGCAGGGCTGGAGGAGATTCGCCAATTCGTCGGTGCCTACGGCGGGACCGGCGTGCAGACGGCACTGGAGACGGCGCTGTTCGACGTGCTGGACGCTATCGCGGTGTTCCCGGGTGCCGAACAGCCCCAGGACGACGGCACCTTCCTGCAGGACTGTTTCGTCCTGCCGGACGGGTCGACCGCCGAAGACTTCGCGTACTTCCTGCACTCCGATATCGGGGACGGGTTCTTGCACGCCCACGATATCCGCTCGGGTCGGCAGGTCGGGGCTGATCGGGAACTGGACCACCGGGACGTCATCGAGATCACCACGACGAACTAGGATTCGTCGGGGTTCGCGATTGGTCCGTGGCTGCTGTTTTCGGTTCCGGATAGAATATCTTGGCGTGCGCTGGCGAGCCCCCCGAGTCGAGAGGACGGGGGCTTTCTGGGACAACACCGTGACTATGACCCAGAAAGCCCCGACAGGGTCGACGGCTGCGACTCGCTGCGCGCTTCCTTCGCTCCGCTCAGTCCAGTGTCGTGCGGGCGACCCGTGAGTCGCCCGCACGGCCAGAGGGACCTCCGGTCCCTCCCTGCTTGCGTCGTCTCGCTCGCCGACCCTGTCGCCCCTTTCATTCCCATCCCGTAACCACACCCTCCCCAACCGATTGCGGTGCTCGCTTCGCTGCGCTCCTCATCCCCCGCACAGGGTCGGCTCGACACAAGCTCGAGCCAGTGCGCGCCACTACCTGGGTCAGAAGAGAGTCCAAGCGTCCGCCCTGTCCAGCCACATCGGGAAAACCACTATCGTTCCGACCCAAGATGTCCACCTATGGTCAGCGACCGGTGGCGACGATTCTACGAAGAACGCGACTACGACCACTGCATCTACCGCGAGGGCGAGACCATGATCGAGTACCTCGCGACGTTCTGCGAACAGATCGGTATCCCCGAGACAGTGCTCTCGGTCGGCTGCGGCCCCGCAGTTCTGGAACTCGAGCTGGCCGAGCGCTTCCCCAATACCGAATTCACCTGCGTCGACGTCGCCGACCGAGTGATCGAAGACGGACGCGAACGGGCAAGCGAGCAGGGACTCGAAAACGTCGAGTTCGTCGTCGGCGCACTCCCCGCCCTCGACCTCGAACGGCAGTTCGACCTCGTCTACTGCATGGCGACGACGTACTTCGTCCGGGACGTCGACGCCGCCTTCGCCACCCTCTACGAGCACGTCGAACTCGGGGGCTACCTCGTGGCCGACTACCCGAGCGAAGCCCTGGGGGAGTGGGTCGCCGAACAGGACGAACACACCCAGGCGTTCTTCGAACTTGTGGCGGCCGGCGAGAACATCTGGACCCGAGACGAGATCGCGACCCTGTTCGACGATTCAGTCGAGGACTACGGCGAGGCTGTCGGGGCCGCTGACACACTTACTCACGCAATCTACCTCGAGAAATCGTAGTCAGATCCCCTGACTCATCAGGTGGCTCCGAAGGATATCCGACTCCTTGTTTCCGGTGGCCGTATTGACGAGCACCACCGTCTCGTCGCCGTCGAACGCACCGCTATCAGCGAGTTCGAGCGCGCCGCTCGCCGCGGCTCCGCAGGTCGCACCCATCTCGATCCCGGCAGTCTGGGCGATATCGACCGCCGCGCCCAGGATCTCGTCGTCGGGCGTCGCCACCGCGGTCCCGCCGCTCTCCCGGACGGCGTCGAGGACGAGTCGGCTCGCGCCTGGATCAGCGACCTCGATCCCGCCGCAGATGGTGTCCGGGTGTTCGACGGGCTCGTGCTCGGCGCGGCCGGCCTCGAAGGCCTCGACGATCGGCGCACAGCCCGTGGCCTGGGCGGCGTGAAAGGCTGGACCGTCGTCGATCCAGCCCAGTTCTTGCAACTCGCGGGCGGCCTTGGCCATGCCGACGAGACCGACGCCACCGCCGGTCGGGTAGACGACGTGGTCGGGACTCTCCCACTCGCACTGCTCGGCGATCTCGTAGAACATCGTCTTCTTGCCCTCGTGGCGATACGGTGTCTCGAAGGTCGCAACCGAATACCAGTCTTCCTCGGTAATAGCGTCCCGAAACGCGGCCACGGCGTCGTCGAGGCGGCCACCGACGACGGTCATCTCGCCGCCGTGGACGTTGATCATCGCCTTGGTATCGAAGACGGCCCGCGAGGGAACAAACACCTCCGCGTCGAGGCCCGCCCGGGCAGCGTAAGCACTGGCTGCCTGCCCGGCGTTGCCCGCAGAGGGGAGCGCGACCGTCTCCGCGCCGTGCTCGCTCGCGGCCGTCACAGCGAGAGCCGCCCCGCGGTCCTTGAACGAGCCCGTCGGATTGCGCCCCTCGTCTTTGAGCAAGACCTGGTCGACACCCAGTCGCTCGGCAAAGTCGGGCGCAGAGACGAGCGGCGTCGCCCCCTCGTCCATCGTCACGAGCGTCTCGGCCGGGAAGGGCAGCAAGTCGGCGTAGCGAGCGATCCCCGAGAACGATCGCGATTCGAGTGTCTCGCGGTCGGTCGCGACCGCGTCGAGGTCGTAGGTCGGATCGAGAATCCCTCCGCAGTCGGGGCACTGATGCGTCGCAGCCTCGGGATCGAAGTCCTCGCCGCAGTCCGTACACCGCAATCCAGTGAGGGCCGCCGTCGTCTCCATGTGCCGGCCTGGGTTCCCCAGGGTCAAAGCGCTGTCCACCGCAACCGGTCGAAGTCGAATTTCGATCCGACGGACGCAGTCGTTTTGTGCCCGCCACCCGCAGGTCCGGCCATGACTGACGTTGCTGTCGCGGGCGGTGGCCTCGCGGGACTGGTCGCCGCACGCCACCTCGCCGAGGACGGATACGACGTGACGCTGTTCGAGCGCAACGACACCGTCGGCGGGCGCGTCCGAACAGTCCACGACGAGGGATTCACGTTCGACCGCGGGTTCCAGGTGCTCTTTACGGCCTATCCCGCCGTCCGGCGCGAACTCGATCTCGACGACCTGGGATTACGATACTTCACCGCGGGCGCGACCATCGCACGGGACGGCCAGCGATCGGTGCTCGCCGATCCGTTCGACAGCCCGGGCGACGCCGTCGAGACGCTGTTCAACCGCGAGGTCAGACTGGGCGACAAACTCGGGCTGTTTCGCCTCCAGCGTGAACTCGCCCAGACACCCGCCGAAGACATCCTCGATCCCGGACGCGAGGCGACGACGATCCAGCAGTACCTCGCGGACCGCGGCTTCTCGAGAGCCTTCGTCGAACGTTTCGCCGCGCCCTTCTACGGCGGGATCACGCTCGATCGCTCACTGTCGACGGACTCCCGGGTGTTCGAGTACACGTTCAAGATGCTCGAAGCAGGACGCACGGCCGTCCCGGCCGAGGGAATGGGCGCGATTCCCGAACAACTCCGATCCCGGGCCGAGAACGCTGGCGCGACGATCGAGACCGGCCACGAGGTCACCGCGGTCGCGGACAGCGAGGTGACGGTCGAGGGCGGGACGACCGCCAGCGAGACGGTCGAGACCGACGCGGTCGTGGTCGCGACCGACCCCAAACGCGCCCGGGAACTGACCGGCGTCGACTCGATCCCCACCGACGCGAAGGGCTGTGTCACGCAGTATTTCACGCTCGACACCTACTCGAAACTCGATACGGGCACGAAACTCCTGCTGAACGCCGAGAACGACCGACCGAACCAGATCGCGCCACTGTCGACGGTCGCGCCCGAGTACGCACCCGAAGGCACACAACTGTTGAGCGCGACCTTCCTCGGAGCACAGGAACAGAGCGACGAGGAACTGGCCGCCGAGGTTCGAGACGCCCTCGCGTCGTGGTATCCAGAGCGAGACGTCGGCGGACTCGAACTCCGGCACACAGACCGAATCGAGTTCGCGCAGTTCGCCCAGCCGCCGGGCTTTCTCGAAGACCTGCCCGATCCCGACGCGCCCGACGAACCCGTCGTGCTGGCTGGCGATTACACGCGGTGGTGTTCGATCCAGGGCGCTCTGGAGAGTGGCCAGCGGGCGGCCGAGACGGCCCGGGAGTATCTCCCATGAGCGAGGACGATACCGAGCGCGAGACGGAGCCAGCCACCGAGAAAGAGAAGATGATCGCCGGCAAAAACTACGATCCACTCGATCCCGAACTGACCGCCGCCCGCGACGCCGCCCGTCAACTGACGGGCCTCTACAACGACACCGGGCCCCACGAGGAAGACCGGCGGCGACTCCTCCTCGAAGAACTGCTGGGTTCTGGCGGTGAAACGGCCTGGATCGAACCACCCCTGTACTGTGATTACGGGTGGAATATCCACGTCGGCGAGCACTTCTACGCCAACTTCGGCTGCGTGTTTCTGGACGTCAGCGAGATTCGCTTCGGCGACCAGTGCCTGCTCGGGCCGGGCGTCCACGTCTACACGGCGGCCCACCCGATCGACGCCGAAACCCGGGCCGACGGGCCGGAGTGGGGCGAGTCGGTCGAGGTCGGCGACCGGGTCTGGATCGGCGGCCGTGCGGTGATCAACCCGGGCGTCACGATCGGCGACGACGTCGTCGTGGCCGCCGGCTCGGTCGTCGTCGACGACGTCCCGGACAACGTGGTCGTCGGGGGCAACCCCGCGGAAGTGATTCGAGACCTCGAATAGGGTGCTTCGGTACATACAAATCGCTCCTCGGCGAATCGACGCCCATGACTCCCGAGGACTTCCTCGACACAGTTCGTGACGAAACCCAGACGCCGCTCTCGCGACTCGGCTCCTCGAAATCGCTCTACGCCGACACCGCCGGCGAGATGGAACCCGACGCCGTGATCGCTGCCGCTATCGCCGACGAGCGCGCCGCGGCCGAGACCTTCGAGACGTGGGCCGACGATACGGAGGGACCGCTCGGAGGCGCCTTCGAGGACGCCGCCGCGCTCGCCCGCGAGCACGCAGCGAAACTCGAAAGCGAGACCGACGCCGAGATTCTCGAGGCCTCGACGCTGTACGACTCGCTCACACAGTTGGAGGGGACGATCGAGCGACTCGGCGGGTTCGTCGGGCGCTCGCTCGTGACCAAGAAGAAGGCCGATCAGCGGACCGGCTTCTTCGTCGGGCAGGCCGACCCCCAGACTTCCCGGCTCTTCCGCGGGTTCGCCGACGACGTCGACGCCCAGATCGAACAGGCCGCGGACCTGCTCGCCGGCCAGTGCGAGGACGACAGCGACTGGGAGTCCGCCGAACAAGCGGCAATCGAGAGCATCGAGGTCGCCTACGAGGAGTACGTCGAGACGCTCGAAGGCATGGGCGTCAACCCCAAAGACGTCTGCTGAGCGCCGCGCCGAACGCGCAGCTCACGACAGTGCTCGACCGCAGGCCGGGCACTCCGGCCCGGTGTCGCCCTCGGCTGGCTCGACCGCCAGCTGACAGTGCGCACACCAGCGGCGCTCACTCTCGTCCTCACCAGGTGTATCGTGAGTCATGGCATCAATCGATCTCGTCAGGTAGCTCGACCGGAACTGATCCCTTCGTGTAGCCGTCGAGCCAGCCGTCGGGTCGCACCCGGAAGATGACGGCCGGGCGGTGGCCCACGTCCGGCGTCGCAGTTTTGATCTCGTTCCACTGCTGATCCGTGAACGACGAGCAGTCCACGAACAGCGTGACGCCGCCGCCGTGTTCCTCTAACTGTCCGGAGGTCTTGTTGGCGGCTGTCTGGCGGATCGCCGTGACCGCCGAGTTGGCCGCGCGGTCGCCCGGCGGCACGGGCCGTGTGACCTCGACCAGCGCCGTCTCGGCGTCGGCGCGGTCGACCCGGAAGTCGATCGAGTGCCCGGTCGAGATCTCGATCTCGGGAGTGACGTCGTACCCTTGTTCGGACAGGAGCTTCGCCACGGTGAACTCGCTCATCGTCGCGGACATCCGACTCAGATTGAGGTACTCGGAAGTGCCGAGTTTCGAGGCCATCACGTAGCGGTACTCGTCGAGGACGCCCGTCTCCAGAAAGTCGTCGTAGAATTCGAGCGCAGTCTCGCGACTCGCGTCCGGGAAGCCGGCGGCGTGTTCGCGGAAGAACTCCCGCGTGGTCTCCCGGCCGTCTTTCGAGAGGAAGACAGGGAGGAAAAACCACGCCAGTTTGGGCGTCTCTTCGAGCCACGGGTCTTCCTCGTAGAGCTGGGCCAGCAACTCCCGCTGGGCCCACTCCGAAACGGGATCGGGCGCTTCGTCGAAGGTGACCTTGTTGGTCCCCCACAAGGTCTTGGGCGTCTCGGTGTTGCCCATCCAGTAGGCGTCGTCGTTCCAGCAAAACAGCGCCACGTCGCCGTTGTCCATCTCGAACCGCTTGGCCTGGTAGCCCGCAGGCGGTTTGTACCACGGGCTAGCCATCGTCGCCCCGAGGTTCGCGTCCAGCGCCCGGTAGATTTCTGCGCGGACGCGCCCTTCGGTCCAGTGTTCGGTCGACACGCGAAATCGCAACGGAGTCGCCACATTGAGTGGTATGCCGGCGGCTCCTATAGGTGTTCGGTGCCTGGCCGACGCGACCAGAGGTTGGGGGTTTGAACAACGCGAAGACGATCCTGCTCGCGAGGCTCGTAGGCTGCGTCGTCTCTCGTTCAAATCCCAGACTGCTTGCGCTGCTCACGGATTGTTCGCAGCAGCAAGCCTCGCGGTTCGCGTTCGCTCTCCGCTCGGCACTACCGCGGCCTCGCTTCGCTCGACCGCGCGAAGCCAGGGGTGGGATTTGAACCCACGAACTCCCGATTACAAGTCGGGTGCTTGGACCACCCAAGCTCCCCTGGCGCAGATGGGGATAGCAGGGACGTGCTTTAAGGCGTATCGCTTTCGACCGGCTTCTCCAGGGTCACCCGATGGGCGTCGTACCCGTGACGCATATAAAACCGCCGCGCAGCCTCGTTCGCGGCCATCACCTCCAACGCGACGACGTCCGCCCCCTCCGCCACGAGCGCGTCCTCGGCGACGTCGAGCAACTGCGAACCGATCCCGAGTCCCCGGAGTTCGGGCACGACGTAGATGTTCTGGATCAACCCCTTCGTCGTCGAGCGCGCGAACGTGCTGCCCTCGATCGTGTAGGAGACGAACCCGACGATCCGGCCGTCCTGTCGAGCGACCCGAACCTCCGAAAGTGCGATCTGACGGGCCAAGGTCTCTCGAATCCGATCCCGGTTTCCGTCGGCTTCGAGGTGCGACCCGTGTTGGCGCTGGCCGGCCGCGAGATCGACCCATCGGTCCACGAGCGTGTCGAGATCGGTCATCGTCGGCGCTTCGATGGCGGCCCAGTCCTCGCTCATGCTGTCATCCCCCAATTGCCCACTGCCGGCTCACACGTCCCGACAATCCGCACAGAGCAACTGACCGTTGAACGAGGTCAGATCCGACGCGAGCGCGCCGCAGCGCTCGCAGATCCCCTGCTCGGAGAATCCACCGCCGCCCTCGCCGTCGGCCTCCATGCGCTCCATGCGAGCCGAGTCCACTTCGCGATCGGTCGCTTCCTCGCCCGGGGAGAGCGTCGTCGCCGCGACGACGTCGCGCTGGGTGAGGACACCGACCGGCTCGCCCGTGGCGTCGACGACGAGCAACTGCGTCGCCGAGCGCGCGAACAGTTCGTCGACGGCCGCCTCGATCGACTTCTCGGGTGCGATCGTCGGCACGTTCTCTGTCATGCACTCGCCGACCGTTCCCTCGTCGTCGCCGTCGTGGACGAGCCACGAGAGGACGTCGCGCGCGGTCACCATCCCGATGGGGTCCTGGCCACGGAGGACGATTGCCCCCGCGAGATCCTCGTCGAGCAACAGCGCCGCCGTCTCGACGACGCTATCGGATTCGCTCACCCCGACGTAGTCACGGGTCATCGCCTCGCGGACTGTGACGTCGCCGTTCATACCCGCTATTTCTTCAGGTGGCGTCTAAAAGGTACCTGCAGTAGGCTTATTGTCTCGCCATGCGAATTGTTCACATTCTGCAGCCGAAACGAGCCCGGCGTTTCAGAAGTCGACTTCCACGTCGGTCCCGTTCGCTCGACTCGATTCGAGGGCATGTTTCGCGGCCATCCCGGCCTCTTCGGCCAGCGAACCGCGGCCGACGCCGACCTGCAGTTCGACGCCGACGTCGTCGTGGACGTGCTCGACGACGTCCTGATAGTCCGCGGCGTCCATGTCGGGACAGACCGCGATGACGTTGTCGCCGCCGACGAAAAACGAGAGTCCCTCGTGGGCCTCGCGCATGTACTTCATCAGGGCGGCGTAGCCCTGTTCGATCTGGATGAACGTGTCGAACTCGCTGAGTTTGTCGGTGTACTTGCCCGTGGCGTCGACAACGTCGAAGTGCGCAATTTGAACGTCCTCGTCGGTCCGGAACTCCGTGTCGATGTGCCGGCCCTCCAGCACTTCCCGCCGGGATTTGTCCTGTGCGCTACCGGCTTCCTGCAGTTGCTCGGTCGCGGTTTCGAGCGCGGCCGCGGGCGTGGTTCCGGTCGCGACGGAGAGGCTCATCGTCACCGGATAGCGGTTGCCCACCGACTCCTGGATCATGGCGTGATCCTCGATGGTGAGGCCGTTCGACACCGCGATCATGTTGTCGAAGCGGGTGAAGAAGACGTACCCGCCGCGGTTGCCGAACAGCTGTGAGAGATCGGCGTACAGCCGCGACTGCAGCGTCTGGAGATCGACTTCCCGACGTGGTTCAGGCGTGACCGTCCACGGACCGTAGTTGTCGATCTGGACGTGGGTAAGCTGCGTGTTCGTCACTGTTGGCCCGGCGTAGAATCCGCGCGTGTATTGGTGTGTCGATATGCTGTGTCTACGCCACTGTACGAGGAGTCCAGAGACACACGTTGCAAGTTTACCAAAAGTGACACAGGTTTTTAATTTCGGGGACGATACCATTCGACGTGGAGAGAGAGCATGCCTCTGACAGTGCTCTCTCACCCACAATATGCCACAGCAACCGCCGAGAGGCGGTCTTATGCGTGTTCGAGTTCGTACGGCCAGTAGCCCGCGTCACGCAGTGCGCGACCCATCGCCTTGTGGAAGTCCGGGAAGTCCTCGTACTCGTCCTGGTCGACGTACTCGAAGATCTCCTCGACGCTGACGACCGTCTCGTAGTCGATCCGCACCGGATGGTCGCCGTAGTTCTCGACGTACTCCTCGGCGGTCAGCGGGAAGTCCTCCCCCTCGTCGATCTTCTTCGCGAGGACGGCGTGGCCGTACTTGCGTCGGCCCTCGCTTCCTTCCTCGCCGTCAGGATCGTGTGGCCAGTCCATACCAGTAGCTACGGCGGTCGAGCCAAAAGGATTGTCCTCCGTCGGTCGAAAAGCTATATCACTCCCATGGCGTATGGTACGTCTATGTCGAAGGAGGTCGACGTCCGCCGGCGAAGTCGGCCAGCGGGTCGTGGGGGACCGCGAGTGAGCGTCCGTGAACGGTGATCGCCCGCGAGGAGACGGGTTCCAGTCCGACGAGCGCGCGAGCAGCCGCGGCGCGAAAGCCGCCGTCGGCGTCGTGATCGTCCTCGGGCTCGTCACGCTGTACACCGTTTTTGGGGGACCGTTACCGTTCGTCGCCTCGGGCGGTCCGGCGCTCGATTCGGTCCCCAGCGAAGCGGACGTCGTCGTCTACACCGACGCCTGGACGTTCTCCAGTGACACTTCCCGGAACGTCGTCGATGGATTCCTCACCGTCTCCAACGAATCGCTGCCGGGCTACACCGGCCCGGCCTCGCTCAGCGAAGCCTTCCGAAGTCTCGGCGATACCTCACTGGAACCGTTCCGGCTCCGCTCGGTGACAGCGTTCGGCAGCTACGACCAGACCGGACGCGTCGGCCCCTACCAGGGGCTCGTCCTGAAGACGACCTGGAGCCGGAGCGATATCATGTCGGGGTTCGGGGGTGGCCGCGACGCCTACGAGCGACGCGACCACCACGGGACGGCCGTCTTCGTCCAACCGTCGAGTAGCGCCACGCTCCCCGCAGTCGCACAACTCGAACGCGATCGGTTCGTCGTCGGGACCGAACCGGCCGTCAGAGACGCCATCGACGCCCACACCGGCCGTGACAGGGGCCTGAACGACACGCTCCAGTCGCGCTTCGACGACCTCGATCGTGGCCCCGTCCGGTTCGTCGCCGCTATGCCCGAGGGAGTTCCGGGCGAGCCGATCGTCCCCGCGGACGTCGCACGATCGATTCGGGGCATCGAGACGGTCGGCGGAAGCTACTATCCCGACGGTGGAGACGCGACCGTCTCGCTCACGGTCGGGACCGCCGATGCCGCGAACGCGACAGCCGTCGCGCCGATGCTCCGAGACGGAATCGAAGCGACCCGGTCGCACGTCCCCGCGGAGACGCGCGCGCTACTGGCAGGTGCACGCGTCGATCGGACTTCAGACGGCGTCACCATCTCGATATCCGGGCCAGTCGAGAGCTTCCTCGGCGGCTACCGGGCGGTCATCGACACCGGCCTGCTCAATCTGCTCACCGGCACACCGGTCGGCGAGCCGTCTCTGGAACTCGTCCCGGACGACGTCGACGCCGTCGGGTACGCCGACGCCGGGTTGGTCGCCGACCCGACGGCACAGGCACTGTTCGAACGGCTGCTGACTGTCGGCGATCCCGCGAACGAGACCACGGTCGACCGGCTCTTCCGCGGACTCGAAACCGTCTCGGTCGAGAACCTGACGTCGGTTCGCTCGGCGACCGTCTTCGCGCAGGGCGTCGAGCGCAACGAGACCGAGGCGGCAGCGATCCTCCAGGCGAGGTGGAGCCACGCCGACGCACGAGCAGCGCTCGACGCCGCGAACGCCACCTATCGCGAAGAATCCTACCGCGGTCAGCAGGTGCTGATCGCGACCGAAAACACACAGTCGGTGTGGATCGCCTCGGTGAGGGCCAACAGGCAGGTGATCGGGACAGACGAGGCCGTACAGGACGTGATCGCAGTCTCCCGGGGCGATCAGGAGGCGCTGTCCGGCCCGCTGGCAGTGGCGATACGCAATCGGGCGAGCTACCTCCGGGCCGCCTCGGTGGTGCCCGAGGCAGCGACCGACGCTGCTGGCCCGTTCTCGGAAGTCGTCGGGGACGTCGACGTGCTCGGCGCGAGCTACGAGTCCGTCGACGACCGAGTCGTCGGCCGGATCGACCTGCACTTCCGCACCGAGTCGCGGGCCGACGAGGCCGCAGACGTCCTCGGGGCGGTGTTGACCCTCGGTGGCGGTGCGATCGACGACGAGCAGGTTCGCCAGTTGCTCGAATCGGCGACGGTGAGCCAGGACGGGCGCGTCGTCACGGTGACGGCACGGACCGATCCCGAGACGTTGCTCGCGCTCGTCGACCGGCTCGCCGGGGGAGAGCAGGCCCAATCAGCGACCGGACTGACAACGCTTTTGCCCGGTGACCCGGCACCTGCAGGTGAACAACCGTGAGTCTGCGTGCGCTGCTGGGCAAGGAGGTTCGCTGGAGCAAGCACAACGCCGCTGCCCTGCTGGTGTTAGTGCTCGTGTTGCCGGCGACATTCGGCTACGCGAGCGTCGCCTTTCAGACGGTGATCCCGCAGGACGCCCCCGTGGCAGTCGTCGCCGGCGACGAGAGTGTCGACGACGCCAGCCTCACCGTCGTCGAGACGGCGGTGTCGAGTTTCGGAGCGCCCCGACGCTACGACTCCGAGGCGGCAGCGACTCGTGGACTCCACCGCGAGGAGGTCTACGCCATGATCACGGTCCCGCCGGGACTGGCCAATGGATCGAAAGCGACCGAGATACAGCTTTCCGTCGACGGGAGTATGGTCCTGTTCGAAGAGCCCTCCCGGGCGATGGTGAACGTCCTCAACTACCGGTTGGGTTCGGTTCCGATCGGGGACGTCTCGGTCCAGCACCGCGTCGTCGGCGACAGCCACACCCTGGCGGAGTATCTCATCCCGATCTTGCTGATCGGGACGCTGATGCTGTTCGCCTTTACCTACGTTCCCTACAACCTCGCCGCGGAATCACGCGCCATCGAGCGCGTCCGTACCGAGTCCTCTCTGGAGGCGCTCGTCACCGCGAAACTCGTCTACTTCACCGCACTCATGCTGGTCCCCATCGCCGTCTTCGGGCTCGTGACGAGGGCGCTGGGCTATGCGATCACGCCGGCGTCGATCGGCCTCGTGGCCATCCTTCTGTTGTCGTTCGTCGCGATGACTGCCGTCGCCATGACGATCATGCTCCTGACGCGCTTCGGGACGGCCGGCCGGTTTATTTGCGTGATCGTCATGTTCGGATTGCTCTCGTTTGGCGGGATCATCTACCCCGCAGGGTTCTTCTCGCCGCTGCGGCGGTCGATCGTCCGCTCGGTCCCGCTGCACTACGCGACGATCGTCACCCGCGGGGAGATGCTTCGGGACGTCCCGCTGTCGGTCTACTCGGACTTCCTGCTCATCATCGGGGGCACAGCGCTGGCCGCACTGGGCGCGCTGAAACTCGGCATCGTCGCCTACCGGAGGGGTGACTGACCATGTCGGACCTCGCTGTCGAGCGCGTGAGTAAAGACTACGGGACCGTCCTCGCGCTGGACGACGTCTCGCTGTCGGTCGACCCCGGCGAACTGCACTGTCTGGCCGGCCCGAACGGCTCCGGGAAGTCGACGCTCTTTCGCGTTTTCCTCGGGCTGACGAGTCCGACCAGCGGCGAGGTCGCGCGACCGCCGAGTGGGCAACTCGGAACGAGCTTTCAGGAACCGGCCTTCTACCCCTCGCTCACGGTCGGCGAGAACATCGAGGTCTTTCGTGGACTGGCCGGCAATCCCGACCTGGAGTGGGTCAGGCGGGTCGTCCGCGTGTTCAACCTCCCGAAGGTGCTCGAACGCCAGGCCGGCGACCTCTCGGGGGGATACAGCAAGCAACTCGACCTGGCGCTCGGCCTGCTGAACGAACCGGAGTACCTGCTGCTGGACGAACCACTGACCGACCTCGACGACGTGACGACCGAGTCGCTACTGTCGTTTCTGGAATCGTACGCCGACGCGGGCAACGCCGTGCTGGTGTCGAGCCACCGGATCGCAGAGTTCGCGGCCACGCTCGATCGACTGACCGTGATGGACGGCGGGCGCGTCGTCTACGACGAACGGCGCGAGGCTATCGACGGCGTCGGCCCAAAGCAGATCGAGCGCGTCTACCGACGAGCGATCGCAGAGAGGAGAGATTAGGCTTCGACGGGTCGGTTCTGCTTGCGCGTGACGTAGCCCGCGATCCGGTTGCGGACGCCCTTGGACTCGATGTTCGTGAGTTCGGTCACGAGTTCCTTGTTCTGCTCGAAGTCGCTGCTGAAGGCGTCGGGGTACTTTTCCATCAGGATCGTTCCTGTCTTCTTGACGTAGGCCGGTTTGATCGCCATGTGGCCCCACGTAACCGGACAGTGCTCAAAAAGGATTCGAAGCGCGACTCACCACTCGGCGTTCTCACGGACCACATCGAACGCGGCCTGCTCGCGCTCCCCGCCACACGTCTCGACGACGTCCTCGAAGTAGGACAGACGCTCCCGGAGACGCTCCTGGTCGTAGGCTTCCACACCGAGTCGCGAGGCCGCGACGGTCGCCTCGATCACGGCGTAGTAGCCGCGATTGGTCGTCCGGACGCTGCGATTCGCGACCGCCCCGTCCACGGGTTCCAGCGCCCACTCGACCCACTGCGTACCGCCCTCCTCGCCAGCGTCGCGGCGTTCAGTCTCGACTTCGACCCAGGCGTCGGCACTCGCGAGGATCGGCTCGTCTTCCTCGCGAATCGTCATCGCGGCCTCGGCGAAGTCCACAGGATCGGGCGTGAACTGGACGTAGCCGTGGCCGCGCTCGCGGAAATTCCGCCAGGTCCGGGTCCGGCCCCACGTCGTCGCCGTGACGGGCTCGCCAGCGTGCAGGCCCAGCGCAGCGACGTTCCACCGGCCGTTGGGGCCGAGCGTCGTCACGACCGACTCGGTGACCCCGCGCAGGGCGACCAGCCATCCGTCGCCGCTCGTGGTGTCCTCGCCGGTCACACGTCCAGCCCCCGTTCGAGCGCGATGAACAGGCCCGCCGCCACGATGTCGGCGGTCGTCCCGGGGTTGACCCCCCGCTCGACGAGGTCGTCGGCCATCGTTTCGGCGTCCTCGTCGCCCTCCAGCACGGCCGCCGCCCGCTCGCTGACGCGTTCTGCGGTCGTCTCGTCGTGGTTGATGGCGACGAACGTGTCAGGTTCCTCGGCCAGCGCTTCGAGGAAGACCCGCGACGCGCGGTCGGCCACCGGCCCGTCGAGATCCGAGAGTCGATCAGCGGTCCAGAAGCTACGCTCGAAGCCGCCGACCCACTCGCGGGCGACGCCGTCGTGGGCGGCCGACCGTTCCATGATCGCTTCGAGCGTCAGGTCGCGGGCGTGGAGTTCCGGGACGGCGTCGCTCCCCCGACGGACGTCCAGCGCGTCCATATCCTCGGGGGGGTCGTCGACGGAGACGTCGACGTGCTCGAACGCCCTGTAGAAGCCGGCCGCGTCGGTGACGGTCGTCGAGTCGACGACCGCGGAGACACCCTCAGGGGCCAGTGTTCCGCGACCGGCAGCGCGAGCGAGCGGCACGACCAACAGGAGCGCGCCGAACTGGGTGTTGCCGCCGGACTGCTCGCTCATCCCCGCGACGGCGCGCTCGAAGGCCTCACCGACGGGCGGTCCATCAGCCTTCGCGGCCGCCCGGAGACCGCGCTGCGATCCAACTGCACCCGCCAGAAAGTGCTCGAATCGGAGGTCGTCGTACTCGCGGTGGCGGTCGACGTTGCCGGGTTTGGGCGTCCCCGCGACTTCCAGCAGGAGTGCCAGTTCGGCGTTTTCACCTGTCGTTCTCATACCGACCCCTCCACCGCCGCGAGGTACTCGTCGATGGCCCGTCGAACTCGATCGAGAACAGTCGGATCGTCGCTCGGCCGGCCGACGCTCACGGCATCAGCGCCGTAGTCGAGATACTCCCGGACCGTCTCGCGATCCCGGACGCCGTTGTTGGCGATCACGAACGTTCCGTCGTCAGCGGCCTCGACCACGTCAGCAACGACGCCCTCGCTGTCCATCGCGTCGACGTGGAGGACGTCCGCGCCGGCCTCGACCGCGCGGCCCGCGACCGCTGGCAAGTCGACACCGTCCACTTCAGTCCGGACCTTGACGCTCACCGTCGCGCCCGTCTCACTGGCGGCCCGGACCTGTGCAGCGAGTCGTGCGGGGTCGTGAAGGAGTGACTCGCCCGCACCCGCACGGCACATCTCGTCCTGTCGGCAGTGGGCGTTGATCTCGATGATCGCATCGTGACTGGCACAGATCCGTGCGGCCTCCCGGATCGGCGGGGCCGAACTGGCCCGGACGTTGAAGCCCGGGCGCACCGCTATCGGGTCCAGCGCAGCCAACTGGACGTCGACGAAGACGAACGGATCCGACGGCAGGAACTCGGTTCGGTCGCGCTCGACCAGCTCGCGGGCGGCCTCGCGGGTCGGCCCGTCGAGCGCGATTCCCCCGAGAAACGCCGCGCCAGCGTACTCGCTGCCGGCAGCGGCCCAGGCGACATCGGACTGCCCGGAGAGACTCGCCAGCGCGAGGCGTGGCTGGACGTCGAAACTCACGCTGTCACCTCCGCGAGCGCGTCCGCCACCGCGCTCGCGACCCGCTCGGCGTCTGCTTCGGTGTCCAGTTCGGTGTCGGTCCGGACGACCGGCCGGCTCAGTTCGGTCCCGTCAGCCTCGTCGAGGACGAACGCGTCCGCGAAGGGGTATGCCGCCGCGACGCCGGCCGTCGAGGGATCCATCCCCTCGGCGGCCATGAGTTTGGCGGCGGGACCAGAGAAGACCCGATCCTCGACGAACGGCGAGACGGCGACCACGGGCGTCGATTCGAGCGCCTCTCGGAAGTCGTCCAGCGCAAGCATGGGACCGATACTCGTCACCGGGTTCGACGGCCCGATCACCACCGGGTCGTCGAGCGCTTTCAGCACTGCGTCCGTCGGCCGGGCGTCCTCGGCACCGCGAAACTCGACGCGCTCGACGCTGGGTTCGCCCTGACGGGCGACCCACCACTCCTGAAAGTGCTGGACGCCGTCGGGCGTGTGGATCAGACTCGCCACGGGATCGTCGCTCATCGGCAGGATCGGCCGGTCGACACCGAGCGCGTCGGCGAGCGTCCGGGTGGCCTCGGTGAGAGAGCGACCTTCGTCGAGCAACCCCGTGCGGGTGAGGTGGATCGCCCGATCCCTGTCGCCGATGTGCATGAACTCCCCGACCGCAGAGAAGCGCCGCCAGCGCGAGATGTCACGACCCGTAGTCTGCTCGCTTTTGGAGAGATATCGCGGACCCGAAGCGAGTCCCGCGGCGTCCGCGAGTCGACGAAGTTCGTCGTGGGTCGCGGCGGTGTCGCCGTCGATGCCCCACCAGGTCTCGCGGTCGAGGACGTCACCGTCGAGAAAGAGAACGGTGTCGACGTCCGGACAGACGAGATGGCCCCCTAACTCGATATCGTCGCCAGTGTTCGCGACGACGGTCGTCTCCGCGGGGTCGAAGACCGCGTCGGCTCCCGCGAGGAGTTTGGGCGTGCCCGTCCCGCCCGAGAGAAACGTCACCATGTTCGAGTGCACGCAGGGGACTGGATAAACGCTTTCGACAGTGGCGACGGTATGATGAGACACCGCATTCGTGAGATCTGACCCGCCGAAACGACTTTTGGTAGTACGTGCGTGTTACTATAGTATGTCCGAAGCAGCTACGAACGGTGACGGCGAGGACGACATCGTCACGGTGAACTTCAAGCTCACCGAGTCGTTCCTCGAAGAGATCGACGACACGTGGCAGGGGCGTGGCTTCAACAGCCGGAGCGAGTTCATCCGGTACACGCTCCGGGACGCGGTCGAGTTCCCGACGTTCGACCGCGACGAACTGCTCGCTCTCCTCGCGGCCGAGGAAGACGTGCGAAACGACCAGACGATGAGCGCCGAGAGGGCACGCGAACGGTTCGGAACGGACGATGAATAGCGAGGGGTGGGAGTGGGAACTCGCCCGAAAAGCGCGGGACGATCTCGACAAACTTGATCCGACAGTGCAGGACCGTATTCTCGAAAAGCTCGACGAGATCGTCGACTCGCCGTGGCGCGACCCGCCCGAGTACGGAGAGCCACTGCAGAACAGTCCCTACCGGAAGATTCGCGTCGGGGAGTTTCGCCTCTCGGTGACGTTCCGGCAGGACGAAACGCGGCTGGTCGTCGCCCGGATCAAACGGCGTGGCGGCGCGTACACGGCCGACGACGATTGATCGCGATGGGGAATTTGACCGACCACGTCGCTAGAAGAAGATGTCGAGGAAGCTCACGACGGCGAACAGCCCCGCGACGATGCCGAGGACGAACAGCGCGACTCCCCAGATGAACGTCCCGTCGACGAGCAGTTCGGCCACCATCAGCACGACGCCGACCACGAGCAACAGGCCCGCGACCAGCAGCTGGAAGCCGCCCTCTACGAGTTCGCCCAGATCGAGTTCGAACACGTCGAGTACCTCGTCCATATCCGGCGGATGTTCGTCCAGATTGAAAAGGTCGGTGGCCTCGAACGCTACTTCGGGACGCCGTGCTATCGCAACACCACGGATTTCCCGAGCGGCGATACACCTATCTATCTCTGTCAACGACGTATTCGCATGAGCCACCAGGTCCGGTTGAGCGACGACGTCTACGAGCGGATCAAGAGCCACAAGCGAGAAGACGAGACGTTTTCGGAGGCCGTCGATCGCCTGATCGGGGGAAGATCTCTCCGGGACCTCCGCGACGTGTTCGACGACGACCAGGTGACAGCGATGCGGGAGGCCATCGAGGACGCGGATCGTGAGGATCGGCAGGCGGTCCGCGAGGTTGCGGAGCGCTTCGAATGATCGTCGACACGAGTTTCGTCCTCGACGTCATCGACGGCGTCGAGGCAGCCGTCGAGAAAGAACGAGCGCTGGAATCAGAGGGCGTCCCGCTGGTGATCCCGTCGATGACAGTGCTGGAACTGTACATCGGCATCGGAAACGTCGCGCAGACACAGGCAGAGCGTCGGCGGGTCGAGGCCGTGCTGGACTCGTATCCGGTGGCGAATCTGACGCCGAGTATCGCGCGGCGTGCCGGCCGGCTGCTGGGCGAACGGATGGCCGATGGACCGGACGATGAGGGCCCCGGAATCGGAAAGGGGGACGCGGCGATCGCCGCGACGGCACTGGAGCGTGACGAACCTGTACTCGCCGCGGACCGACACTACGAGCAGATCCCCGGCGTCACGGTCGAAACGTACCGGTAGGCTGCTCGACCATGGCCTGGAGTTCCTCGTCCGTCGTACTCCAGGCGGCGTCTGCCTGCTCGCTGATCCAGTTCGTGGAGCGCGGTTCCGAGAGCGTGTCCGCGACTGCACGGACGCGCTCGCGGGCACTCATCGCTTCCTGTCAGAGCTGGAAAAGCCCTCACGACGGCGCCGCGGCGGTGTCACTACCGTCACGTTCGAAGGGTAGATCGATCCGGAGTTCGTCGAACCACACGACCGGTCGCTTTCGTTGTGCTTCATCGACGAAGTAGACGATACCGAGTCGCGCGAGTCGCGTGAGTTCCTCGTGGACGTTCTTGACGTCTCGATCGACGACACGGGCTGTCTCGTTGATGCTCGCCGGTCGGTCGCGCCGAACTGCCTCGATCAGATCGAGCGTCCGCGGCGTGAACGTCGACAGCAAGTCGTCGTAGCTCTCGAAGCAGATCGTCGGCGGTGAGTCGATGTCTTCGTCCGCCTGAAGACCTCGAATCGCCGCTCGGACGTCGTCGTGAAACGCCGACGAGGGGCCGACGGTAACGACGAGCGTCGATTCGTGCTGGAGCTGTTCGCGTTCCATCGGATGCAACGGTGGCGTGTCAGTCATGGGGGTCACCTCGCTGGGGGTCGTCGGCGATCTCGAACGCTGCTTTGGGGATCTCGCGCCAGAACCGATCCCAGAGATCGACCATGCCGGGAAACTCGACCTGGACCGGTTCGGGATCTGGGGCTGCGTGGAGTTCGTGGCCTTTCGTGTCTTCGTGTGCGTTGTCCTACCGCCGGATCGTCCCGTCTTCGAGCGTCGCCGGCGGGTTCGGTTCGGTCGCCCCGTAGTGGAGGTTGTACGCCCACCCGGAGGGGTATACATCGCGGTCCGTCCGAATCACGAAGACGCGGACGAGCGTCCCGTCCTCGTACTTCATGGTCCGACTGATCCCGTCCAGTTGGTCCTCCGGCAGGGGACTCATCCTCGTCTATTGGTTGTGCGGCCAATAGCATAGTTCTATTGGTCAGGAGACCAATTGTCGGGGCCCGGGTAGCGTGTCCAGCGTAGGAAGCCAGTGGTTCCACGGCACGAAAACCGTCCAGTAGAACTATACGATTCCTCGACAACTCTCGGGTAATGCGAACGCGCCGGGAACTGCTCGCTGGGCTGAGTGCTGCGATCGCACTGGCTGGCTGTACGGACGACGACGGCGAAAACGGGACCACCGACGGGCCTGCCACGTCGACCACGGACGACACGCCGACAACAGAAACACCCACAGACACGCCTACAGACACACCAACAGAAACAGATACTCCGACAGAAACACCTCCGGAGGATACACCAACCGACACTCCCGAACCAACACCTGAACCTGATCCTGAGAAAGATTTTGAAGAAATATACGAAGAGAACATGGTATACGCTAGGGGTGCCGGAGAAAACACTAACTGGGATCAGATTAAAAGAAAACTAGAAAACGAAAACGGCCACGACCTAGATAACCTAGAAGTCGACAGCAGATTCATCGAAGACCTCGCCTCCTGGGTAAACAACTACAAAGACGACTACGTAGCAGCTGAAGCACTTGCATACGGCCTCTA
Source organism: Halapricum salinum (assembly GCF_004799665.1). Taxonomy (NCBI): domain Archaea; kingdom Methanobacteriati; phylum Methanobacteriota; class Halobacteria; order Halobacteriales; family Haloarculaceae; genus Halapricum; species Halapricum salinum. The sequence continues at coordinate 2,404,016 of NZ_CP031310.1, read as the reverse complement.
CGAAGAATTCGACGTCGGAACAGACCAGGTCATCGTCGACGCAAGGACTGCCAACGACGGAACACAAGGCCACATGACCTCAATACTAATCAAACAAAGCGACGGCGGCGTCGTCAAAGACACAGACCTACCCATCGACAGCGACCCACTCGAAGAAGGAAACCCCGGCTACAAAAGACACGACGAAAACACCAACCTCTCACCCAGAGAACAAAGCCTCAAAGACATCTGGAACTCAGAAGAAACGGGCATAAGAAGTTGGCTTGATCATGATGGTTTGATTGCTCACATTGGAGACGGTTATATTACGGAAGGCGGTCAGAATACTCTCAGCCGATTAAACGATGACTTGGTAATAGGATATGAATCTGAAAATCATGCTGACCCTGAGAAGGGTGGTGAAGTCGTCTACACTGAATCAGCGTTTGAGCAGGTTGGAGAAGTTCTTGATCCGACAAACATCAATGCTAATCCGCAAACAGTAGGAGTTCAGGCATGGGATCTTGTCGTCAACGCTTCCAAGCAGTATCACAATAATGTTGACAGAGAGAACGGTGACTTCCTAGCAATCGGACACGATGGCGAAGACTTCACCTACAATATCGTACACAAAGATAGAAAAGAAGAGTTAGAACACAGACTCTTCAGCGAGTACTTGGAAGAATAATCACTCGCTTAGCGGATTACGACTTACTACCGCTTGTCCACTACCAAACTCTCCTTCTTCGCTGCCGTTGGGGTAGTCTGTGAAGAGTGGTCCGTTGATGGTTTCCTGCCGGGAATCGGGTTGGAGGTTGTCGACTGGTTCTGAAATATCCGTTGTCTCTACTTCTATCCCGGTGAATTGGTTGTCGGTTCCTTCATAGATCATCAAGTTGGAGGCGGATTGCAGGTCGCTTTTGCTTGTGTTCCATTCTCCGTAGTCGAGGCCGCCGATGTACATCCACTGGTACAGATCAGATTCCGGAACACTACCCGGATCATTTATATCCTGCCTGAACCCGAACACACAGTTATACGTTGAGTTCTCAGTGGAGTCCTGGATCGGCAACGCCGCGATCTCCGTCGCTACGGCCGTTCGCTATCGTTTGCGCTGAATCCGTCGCTCATATTCGGGATTCCGGACTGCGATGTCGTTCCTGCCACTGGCGACACTCGGCCAGAAACCCGACCAGTCCGACCCTTCATGTCACAAGCCGCCCAATCCCCGTCCAATGAAGACGATCAAGGACAGCGTCCACGACTACATCGAAGTCGAGGGCGTCGCGCTGGACCTGCTGGACACCGCGCCCCTCCAGCGCCTCCGGCACATCTCACAGCTCGGAACCGTGACGCTGGTCTACCCCTCCGCGAACCACACCCGCTTCGAGCACTCGCTGGGGGTCTACCACCTCGCCAACCGTGCGCTCGGCCACCTCGGAATCGAGGGCCAGCAGGCCGAACGCGTCCGCGCGGCCGCGCTCCTGCACGACGTCGGCCACGGCCCCTACAGCCACAACGTCGAGGACCTGATCTACCGCCATACAGGCAAATACCACGACGAGGTCCACGACCTGATCGGCGAGGGCGAGGTGGCTGGAATCCTCTCCGAGCACGGCCTCAACCCCGACCGCGTCGCGGATCTGGTCGCTGGCGACGGCGAGCTCGGGCAACTCGTCTCGGGCGAACTCGACGTCGACCGGATGGACTATCTCGTCCGGGACGCCCACCACACCGGCGTCCCCTACGGCACGATCGATCACGGCCGGCTCGTCCGGGAGTTGCGATTCGTCGACGGCGACCTCGTGCTCGACGAGGGCAACGTCCAGACCGCCGAGTCACTGCTGCTGGCGCGGGCGCTGATGAATCCGGTCGTCTACTCCCACCACGTCGCCCGGATCGCCAAGGGGATGCTCCGGCGCGGGACCGAGCGACTGCTCGCCGAGACCGACGTGACGCCCAATGAACTCCGACGGATGGACGATAAGGATCTGCTGGTCGCGCTCCGCTCACACGAGGCCACCGCGGGGTACGGCAGGCGGCTGAGCTACCGCGACCTGTTCAAACGGGCGGTCTGGGCGGAGATGGAAGCGGTCCCCGAGGACCTGCTGGCGGCCGACCACGACGAGGTACGGGCGTTCGAAGAGGAAATCGCCACCGCGTCGGGCGTCGACCCCGAGCTAGTGATCCTCGACGTGCCAGAGGAACCCGAGATGAAAGAGACCTCCAGTCGCGTGATCGTCGCCGGGGAGGTCCGCCGGCTCGAAGAGCAGTCGACGCTCGTCCAGGCGCTGCGAGCCGCCCAGTACGACCAGTGGCGGCTGGGCGTCTACGCCCCCGAGGACGTCAGCGACCGGGTCGGAGACGCCGCCGTCCGCGTGCTCGGGCTAGACGTCGAGGACACCCTCGTGAGCGACGTGCGGACGGGCGTCCACGCCACGCTGGACGAGTTTCAGTGACTCGTGGTCCGCGGGGATGACTCTCGGCAGTCGTCTAGTTCATCCAGATGTTATTTGTTGACGGCCACCACACGTTTAGAGGATGACGCGTCTGGGGAGACGGCAGTATCTGGTCACTGCCGGCGCAGTTTCTGTCGGCGGTCTCGTCGGCGGGTGTTCGAGCTCGACGGACCGGACGCCAGGGGAGACACTCACGATCGGCTCGAAGGGGCTTCCCGAGAGCCGGCTGCTGGGCTATCTCGCATACGAGGCGATCGGGAAAGCGACCGACGTCGATCCGATCGACGAGATCGGCTTCGGCGGGAGTCGCGACAACTGGGACGCCCTGGTCGCCGGCGATCTGGACCTCTACTGGGAGTACACGGGCACGCATTTCGCGGTGTTACCGCCACAGCGGACGGACCACCCGACGGATCCCCAGCGGCTCTTCGAGGCGGTTCGAGCCGATGCCGCTGACGCCGGGATCCGCGCCTATCCACCCGCACCGTTCGACAATTCGTTCGTCCTGCTCGCCGATCCGGAGTGGGCCGCCCAGACCGGAGTGGAGACGCTGAGCGAGTTCGCCCGACGCATCAACGCTGGGAACACCGACGTCAGGATCGCGCTCGGGACCGACTTCGCACGACGGCCGGACGGCTGGCCACGGATCGTCGACACCTACGAGGTTCGCGCGGACTCGCTGGCGGCGCTGGAGTCGTCCATCCTGGAGGTCCCGCTCGGACTGACCTACCAGCTGTACCGCGACGATCGGGCCACCGTCGTGATGGGCTACGCGACCGACCCACAGCGGTCGAGGCTCGGATTGACGCTGCTGGACGACGACCGGGACGTGTTTCCGACGTACAATCCGACTCCGATGGCCAACGCGGATGCGGTCCCGGCGGACGGTCCCGTCGCTACTGTGCTCGAACGCCTGGGATCGCAGATCGGTGGGTTCGACACGATCCAGCGACTCAACGGACGGGTCGCCATCGACGGCGAGGATCCCCAGACCGTCGCTCGTTCCTTTATCGAGAGGATCGAGATCTAACTGTCCGTCGAGTCCGACTCGTCCGTCTCGGAGGGGGACGGGACACGTTCGAACGCCAGCAGTGCCTCGGTCCCGCCGAGCCGACTCTCCTCGAACGTGAGCGTCCCACCGACGTGCTCGACGATCCAGTTCGTCGTCCACAGTCCGAGCCCGGAGGAGTGTTCCAGTGGCCCCTCGACGGCCGCCTCCTCGATGACGCTCGCCTCCGCCTCCGGGATCCCCGGTCCGTCGTCGGCGATCGAAAGCGTCGTCCGATCCGCACCGACCGTGATCGAGATCGCGACCGTCGGCGTCTCGGCGTCGGTGTGCTCGATCGCGTTCTCGACGAGATTCAGGACGGCCGTCTCGAGGGCGGGATGTCCCCGGACGTACGCCTCCTCGGGGGTCGAGCGTTCGACGGTCGCCGCCCCGGTGGCCTCCGCGATCGCTCGCTCGACAAACGGGACCAGATCGACCGGACCCGTCTTGCGGTTCTCACTGGCCAGGGACTCGATCTCGCGTGCTTTCGACGCCTGGTCCAGCAACTCCTCGACCGTCTCGATGATCTG